>NZ_KE136723.1:683937-684561 GCF_000407925.1 Escherichia sp. KTE31
CCCGAGGACGGACTCACCCACAGGCTCAGGTCCGAGTCGATGTTCCAGTTCGCCGAACAGTGCAGATAACGCCCGATGGTTCGCATCTCCTCCGCAGTGAAGCGCACGTTTAAACAGAATAATATGATCGCTTTGAATAATTTTTCCCTCATAACGCCACGCCCACTTCGATTTCAGCCAATTGCTGGATTTTGCCCCTTACTCGACAATCAGCGCACTGATTTCACTGGCGCGTTCGCAGTATTGAAGTTTAACCCGTCAAAACAATCAGATTGATGCTCAAAAGGATCTCAAGAAGATCCTTTTGAGTTTTCTAATCGTTATGCCCTACCAGTTACCATACGGATAGGTTTTCCCTTTGATGAAATCTGGTGTCTTTCCGTAATAAACATACCCGTTAGGATGTTTCGTTACCCCTTTGCATATCAGCATATCATCCCCTGTCAGGGTAAGCTGTCGTGCTGGTTGCTGGAGTACGGATGGGTTCCCGTTATCCTCAAGCCAGATCCGTACAGTACCGCCTGGAGCAAGACCAACAGCCATTCGCTTCCGGTAGTAAGGTTTACCTGGATGATACGGATCAGGATATGCCGTAGCCATCTGCTGCCACGTCTCCCGGCTGAA
>NZ_KE136723.1:684951-1139320 GCF_000407925.1 Escherichia sp. KTE31
CCCGAGGACGGACTCACCCACAGGCTCAGGTCCGAGTCGATGTTCCAGTTCGCCGAACAGTGCAGATAACGCCCGATGGTTCGCATCTCCTCCGCCGTGAAGCCCTCCGGCTCTGCGCCGCGCCGGATCGCACGCCCCTGGGCTGTCGCTTTGTCACACAGGGGAACCAGCTCAGCAGGAAGAGCTGTGTCAGGGTTTTGCGGGTCAATATCTCCAAACATAACCCCGGCGTCCTGTGCCGCATCGAGCATCACCCGCATACACACCTTTTCCCAGTCGTTCGGCACGGCCCTGCGCGTCATAAACACCGCCGCGCCGGCTTTCTTCTCAAAAATAAACGCCCGAGCCTTGTCAAGGTTAACCAGCGGCCACGAAATCATTTTTGTCTCCACCTTACCGTGCGGCATCAGGTACTTCAGCGCCGGCAGTGAAAACAGCGCCTGACGCATCTTTTCCGCCTGACGGTACACCGCAGTCTGCGTCTCGTCCGCGCTCTCCGGTATCACGTCAAAGTCCGGCATCGTCAGCAGGGAAATCTCATCCTCGCCCGCGTTGTAGCCCCCGCCAATGTCCGAATGCGCCCCCGGCAGTGCCAGCTCCGGCCACATCCCCGCGATGCTGTTCAGACTGAAGTTATAACGGCACTCGTGCATTGCGCTTATCTGAAACACCTTCTGCGCCACAGAAGGACGCAGCTCAAGGTTGACACCAGGATTACTGCGTCCGTTAATATCGTAGAAATTCAGCAGGCTCCCGATGGCTGCCACTGTGTCAAAAAGCCCCAGAAAGCGCACCTCTCCCGCAGATTTTCCATGGTGTCCGGACATATCCAGCCCGTTATCTATCGCAGCCACTATCGCCGTATCCTGGTTCATCACCCGGTTGGCAAAGTGCCGTGCCGCTGCCGCGCCGCGACTGAACCCGAACACATCAAACTGCACCTTCGCGATCGCCACTTTATCGCGGTTACGACTGCTAAATACATTCAGTGCAGAAGCTATTTCCTCAAGAGCTTCATCGGTCTTAGTTACCACTCCCTCAAACCGCCTGATAAGGCTGCTGCCCAGCCCCATCCCCAGCAACGAGTCGCTTTTCCCATCTGCCGTCCCGATGCCACTGACGTAGGCTTTCACCTGTGCCTCCATCTCATCTTCACCAAGGGCAGTATCAGATCTGTAAAGGTCATTGAGCCGGGAAATATTGGTGATGCCGCCCTGCCAGCTGGCATTGCCTGCCCCCTCTCTGGCGTGTTCTTCATACTTCGCGCACGCCCTGGCTCGTTCCTCACCGACCAAACCGGCGCAGTGGGCATACGCCAGCCGCAGATCGTCTGCGTTTGCCCGGTTATTCCCGGTACCATCAAAGAACACCCCCACCGTCAGCGTGATCCCTCTGACCGGCACCCGCCGGCACCGGATGACTTTTCCACTGCATAAAACATCGGTGTAGTGCGTGTTCTCCCCGGTAGTTTCATACCGGTGATAGCCGGCATTACCCGGCTCAGTATTCTCGCCTGCTGCCATAAAAAATCCCTTTAGTCTGAAAGGTTAAATCAGGCACATCATACTCCCCCCTTCAGTTTTTAAATAAAATCAACGGTCTATATTCTGCACAAGATGCAGTTGCCATATTCAAATGTATGGATTCCTGGTGTTCACTGACAGCAACGGAGCCACTGAAATGCTCTGTCGCCCGGATTTAACGGGAGGATACAAGGTGCGGAGCCTACCGTCCCTGAAGCGGGTTGTTTTCAAGAGATACTGGAGTGCATCCGCTCTGCTGAGCAATAGCATTCACAACAACTGAAGGTGTATTCAGGATAATGGCCCTGTATTGGTCATTCCAGCTAACAGGGAAAGCTCGCCAGTAAGCAAACGCGACTCGTCCCTGTCAAAAAAGTCTGTTCCTGTGTAAACATCAATCATCGTAGATGACGGCATCGTGGAAAGACGATTCTGTGAAGGGCTTCATAAAAACAAATGTGAAAGGAATAAAAGGCAGAAGTAAAAGTAAAGACTCATGCCCGTTTGCCAACGGTATTTCACAAACGGGCAATTTTTAACGTAGTGAACGACTTTCCATCGCTTCAATAAGCACAGCGTCGTGTTTCAGCGTCTGCCAGGCCTGGGTGACTTCAGCGGGAAAGTCAACATGAACGATAAAATCGCGCCCGCGTGGCCCATAGCCATCGCTATCATCACGCAAACGAGGTAGCTCGCCAGTAAGAAGCGATAAATAACGCTCAATTGACCATAATCCTTCCAGTGAATTAGCAAATGCGACACTGTCTGTGTTATTCACTAATTGTGGTACAAATCCCGGATAACTTAACCAGCGTGGTGCATCGGGGTTGTCCCCGGTCATACGGCGGAACGTCGCCATCGTGCGCCGCTGCATGGTGGGGTCCTGCACAACGATAACCGTGTGAACCCGTTCTTTGGCCTGATTCAGTAACGCGATACTGAAGCGGGCATTTTCTCCGCAATTTGTTGACTGGTCTTCAATCAAGATTTTTTCATGTGGAATATGCCAGAACTGATTGGCAATATCTGCGAGGATGGTAGCTTCTGACCTGCCTGTTGTGCGAATGGTGTTGTAATGCGGATGCTGGGCGATGGCACTGTATAAAAATGTTGTCGAGTGACCGATACCACCGCTAATCAGTAACGGAATTTGCTGATCTCGGGCAATCTTGCAAGCGGCGTCGATCGTAGGGATAACCGCATTACCTGCAAGGATCACGCAATCAGCCTGATATGGTGCAGCACCGGAGAAATCATCCTGCGCCAGCCATCGACCGATAACGTTTATGGCATTGATGGTTGCCGCCGAAAGCGTCGGAAACGGGGTAATATTCATGGTTCCTCCTTCTCATTCCCTTAAGAATACTGCGTGAGATAATAATGAGAAGCGGAGCACTCTGAAAGGAGGAGGTCGTATTTCGTTAATCGCCTCTCCGCAAACCTGGCATATGTTTTACAGAAAAGCTGTAGATAAACATTATTCATCTTGCAGCAGAGAATTGTATTTCTCCTGAATCCCTGAACTTTTGCCCTTACCGTTTTCAGATTTAATAAAAAACCCGGCAGCATATGCTTACCGGGTTTTAGATTTATCAGGCAAATAGCAGCGTTATCCGCTAATTTGCTCCATCGCTTGCAGAATACGCTTATCTGAAATCGGATACGGCGTACCGAGTTGTTGGGCGAAGTAACTGACGCGCAGCTCTTCAATCATCCAGCGAATCTCTTTTACGTCTTCATCTTCACGACGTGCTGGCGGCAATTTGTTGATCCACTGCTGCCACGCCTGCTGGACGTTTTCGACTTTCAGCATCTGGGCGCGGTCGCGGTGTGGATCAACCGCCAGTTTCTCCAGGCGTTTTTCAATCGCCTGCAAATAACGCAGCGTATCACCCAGACGTTTGAAGCCGTTACCGGTGACAAAACCGCGATATACCAGCCCGCCCATCTGCGCTTTGATATCTGAAAGTCCCAGCGCCATCGTCATATCAACGCGCCCTTTCAGGCGTTTATTGATATTGAACACCGCTGTGAGGATTTGCTCGACCTGCTTCGCAATATCCACCACCGTGTCGTTCAGTTCGGCGCGCACTTTTTCATGCAGCGCAGCAAAGCCTTCTTCCGTCCAGACAGGGCCACCGTTGGCATCGATCAATTTATCCACACCGCAGGAGATACAGTCGTCGATCAGCTCCAGTACTTTGCCATACGGGTTAAAGTACAGCCCTAACTTGGCTTTGTTTGGTAACTTTTCATGCAAGTACTTGATCGGCGATGGAATATTCAGCAGCAGCAAACGGCGAAGACCGTTCCACATCGCTTGCTTTTGTTCCAGCGGATTATCAAACAGTTTGATCGCTACGCTGTCGCGTTCATCCACCAGCGCCGGCCACGCTTTCACTTTGTAGTTGCCACGTTTCTGTTCATAGCTTTCCGGCAGTTGACCAAAACTCCAGATATGTAAGCCGCTCTGCTCAATACCGTCATCCGCCACTGCAGACAGCGTTTCCTGCACTTTGCCTTTCAGCGCGTCTTTCAAATCTTGTAATGAGCGCCCTTCTTTTAGCTTCTTGTTTTTGTCATCCACCACGCGGAAGGTGATTTTCAGGTGATCGGGCACCTGATCCCAGTGCCAGTCCTCGCGGTCAACGGTAACGCCGGTCATCCGCCGCAGCTCGCGCTCAAGGCTGTCGAGCAACGGCAGCTCCAGTGGCGTGACGCGGCCTAAGAACGCTTCGGCGTAGTTTGGCGCGGGTACAAAATTACGCCGTACCGGTTTCGGCAACGATTTAATCAGAGCAATCACCAGTTCGCGGCGCAGACCGGGGATCTGCCACTCAAACCCACTCTCCTCAACCTGGTTAAGTAACGGCAGCGGGATATGCACAGTCACACCGTCAGCATCTGCCCCCGGCTCAAACTGATAACTCAAACGCAGCTTGAGATTGCCCTGATGCCAGAAGTTCGGGTAATCCAGCTTGCTGATTTTTTCCGCACCTTCTTTGATCAACATGCTCTTTTCAAAGTTGAGCAAATCAGGCGTTTCGCGGCTGACCTTTTTCCACCAGCTGTCGAAGTGGCGCGAGGAGATGACATCGTGACTGATGCGCTGGTCGTAAAACTCAAACAGCGTTTCGTCATCCACCAGAATATCGCGGCGACGTGATTTGTGTTCCAGCTCTTCCACTTCCGCCCGCAGTTTCAGATTCTCGCGAAAGAATGCGTGGCGCGTCTGCCAGTCACCTTCCACCAGCGCGTGGCGAATAAAGAGTTCACGACATAACGCCGGATCAATCTGGCTGTAGTTGACCTTGCGCGCGGCAACAATCGGCAATCCATACACAGTGACTTTTTCCGTTGCCATCACCGCGCCCTGCGCCCGTTCCCAGTGCGGTTCGCTGTAGGTGCGTTTAATCAAATGCTGAGCAACGGGTTCAACCCATTCCGGATCGATGCGCGCAGCAATACGCCCCCACAGGCGGCTGGTTTCTACCAGTTCCGCCACCATTACCCATTTCGGTGGCTTTTTGAATAAACCAGAACCGGGGAAGATGGAAAAACGCGCGTTACGTGCGCCGGTATATTCCTGTTTATCGGCATCTTTCATGCCGATATGCGAAAGCAAACCGGTCAGTAAGGCGATGTGAATTTCGCGATACTCCGCCGGTTCGCTGTTCACCGGAATGCCGAGTTCTTTCACTACCTGGCGCAACTGGGTGTAGATGTCCTGCCATTCGCGCACGCGCAGATAGTTGAGGTAATCGGTGCGGCACAGGCGACGGAAGGCATTCGAGGAGAGCGCCTTTTGCTGTTCGCCGAGATAATTCCACAGATTAACAAATGCCAGGAAGTCAGACTCTTTATCGTGGAAACGACGATGTTTCTCGTCCGATGCCTGCTGTTTGTCCATTGGACGCTCACGCGGATCCTGAATGGAGAGCGCGGAAGTGATAATCATCGCTTCACGCACGCAGCCATGTTTTTGCGCTTCCAGCACCATTCGCGCCAGACGAGGATCGACAGGCAGTTGCGAGAGTTGGCGACCGAGCGGCGTCAGTTTATAGGCGCTGGCCTGTTCATCAGTGGTGATCGCGCCCAGCTCTTCGAGCAGACGCACGCCATCCTGGATATTGCGTTTATCCGGCGCTTCGACAAACGGGAACGCGGCAATATCGCCCAGCCCCAGCGCAGTCATCTGCAAAATAACCGAGGCCAGGTTGGTACGCAGAATCTCCGGGTCGGTAAACTCCGGGCGCGAGAGGAAATCGTCTTCGGAATAGAGACGAATACAGATCCCTTCTGACACACGACCACAGCGGCCTTTACGCTGATTAGCAGAAGCCTGCGAAATCGGCTCAATCGGCAAACGCTGTACTTTAGTGCGATAGCTGTAGCGGCTGATACGCGCCGTACCGGGGTCGATAACGTATTTAATACCCGGTACGGTCAGCGAAGTTTCTGCGACGTTGGTCGCCAGCACAATGCGCCGTCCGCTGTGCGACTGGAACACCCTATTCTGTTCGCTGTTCGACAGTCGTGCGTAAAGCGGCAAGATTTCGGTATGACGCAGATTCAGCTTGTTCAGCGCATCGGCGGTATCACGAATTTCCCGCTCGCCGCTCATAAAGATCAGGATATCACCAGGAGTTTCCTGGCTTAGCTCTTCTACGGCATCGAAAATGGCCTGCAACTGGTCGCGTTCGGTGTCATCCGCTTCTTCAACAATCGGGCGATAGCGCACTTCCACCGGATAAGTGCGACCAGAGACTTCGATAATCGGCGCATTATTAAAGTGACGTGAGAAACGTTCAGGATCGATGGTCGCCGAGGTGATGATCACTTTCAGATCTGGACGACGCGGCAGCAACTCTTTCAGATAACCGAGCAGAAAATCAATGTTCAGGCTACGCTCGTGCGCTTCATCGATGATGATGGTGTCGTACTGCATCAGCAGGCGGTCTTGCTGGATCTCCGCCAGCAAGATACCGTCAGTCATCAGCTTGACCATCGTGTTATCACTTACGTGATCGCTGAAACGCACTTTGTAACCGATGCAACCACCCGGCTCGGTCTGCAACTCTTCGGCAATACGATTCGCGACGGTTCTTGCTGCCAGACGGCGCGGTTGGGTATGACCGATCAGCCCTTTAATTCCGCGCCCCAGTTCCATACAGATTTTCGGTAACTGAGTGGTTTTACCTGACCCCGTTTCCCCGGCAACGATGACGACCTGGTGGTCACGAATCGCTTCGAGAATGTCCTGTTTTTTCTGACTAACCGGCAAATTGTTCGGATAAGTAATCTCCGGACGCGCCGCTTCACGCAGCAGGACTTTCCCTGCCGCCTGGTCAATCTCTTTTGCCATTTCCTGGAAAATGGCCTGTTGTGCATCAGGATTTTTAACCTTTTTCACACCATGCAGACGGCGGGAAAAGCGCAGCCTGTCACGCAGCATTAGCGAATCCAGCCGCTGTTGCAAGACATTAAAGGTCAATTTTTGTTGTTCTGTCATAACGTTAGAGGGCAGTAGTCTGCCTGATTAATTTTCTTTTAAATGATAGATATAGAGTACCACATCGCGGCTTTCTATGCGTTGTTCAATAAATTCGAACATAGGCTTCGATTTATTGCGCTATCTCTGTGGCAGGATTGTGAATAAAGTGTCAACAAGCAACGGGGCATCGCCCATTCAAACATCTATAAGGAAACACCATGAGCAAGGTATTAGTTCTTAAATCCAGCATCCTGGCAGGGTACTCTCAGTCTAATTTGTTGTCCGATTATTTTGTTGAACAATGGCGCGAAAAGCACACTGCTGATGAAATCACCGTTCGTGACCTGGCAGCAAATCCGATTCCGGTGCTGGATGGCGAACTGGTTGGCGCTCTGCGTCCGAGCGATGCGCCGCTGACCCCACGTCAACAGGAAGCTCTGGCGCTTTCCGATGAGCTGATTGCCGAGCTGAAAGCCCATGACGTTATCGTAATTGCGGCACCAATGTATAACTTTAACATCTCGACTCAGCTGAAAAACTATTTTGACCTGGTTGCGCGTGCAGGCGTTACTTTCCGCTACACCGAAAACGGTCCGGAAGGTCTGGTAACAGGTAAAAAAGCCATCGTGATTACCAGCCGTGGCGGTATCCATAAAGATGGGCCGACGGATCTGGTGACGCCGTATCTGTCCACGTTCCTGGGCTTTATTGGCATTACCGATGTGAAATTCGTCTTTGCGGAAGGTATTGCCTACGGTCCGGAAATGGCGGCGAAAGCGCAGGCAGACGCCAAAGCAGCAATTGACGCAGTTGTTGCAGCATAAGTTTTAAGAGGCCTCCTGCAAGTGCGGGAGGCTTTTTACTTAACCCGCCTTTTTCGCAATGCTGTCCAGTGTTGCCAACACATCATCAGATAACACTAATTTCCCAGCAGCCATATTCTCCCGCAAGTGCGCAATGGAAGATGTCCCGGGGATCAGCAAAATATTCGCTGAACGTTGCAACAGCCACGCCAGCGCCACCTGCATTGGTGTCACGCCCAGGCTTGCAGCAACATCCGAAAGTGTGGAGGATTGCAGCGGCGTAAAACCGCCGAGCGGGAAGAACGGCACGTACGCAATACCATCGCGAGCCAAAGTATCAATTAATGCGTCATCGGCACGGTGTGCAATGTTGTATTCGTTTTGCACACAAACGATTTCAGCGATTTTGCACGCTTCAGCGACTTGTGTCGGCGTGACATTGCTCAAACCGATATGTTTTACCAGTCCCTGCTGCTGCATCTCTGCCAGCACGGTCAGGCTGGCTTCAATCGATCCTTCCGTCGGACCGTGACCATCCCCCAGCATTACGCGCAGGTTAACCACATCCAGCACATCAAGCCCCAGATTTCGCAGGTTGTCATGCACCGCCTTTTTCAGTTCAGCGGGAGAGAATGCGGGCAGCCAGGAGGCATCCTCACCACGGCGAGCGCCAATTTTGGTGACAATCGTCAGGTCGTCAGAATAGGGATGCAGTGCTTCACGGATGATCTGGTTGGTGATGTGCGGGCCATAAAAGTCGCTGGTATCAATGTGATTAACGCCCAAAGCAAGTGCCTCACGCAGCACGGTAATAGCAACATGGCGATCTTTCGGCGGACCGAAAACACCAGGCCCTGCCAGCTGCATCGCGCCATAACCAAGACGGTTAACGTTTTTTGTCCCAAGAGTAAATGTGTTGCTGCTCATAACATCCTGCCCTTTAATAAAACGGATAAAGAAAAATCAGTATAGAAATGAAAAGAGATAAATGATGTGAAGGCATAAATAAGATTACTGGATGCGTAGCACTTATTTGACCTGAAAGACTGCCAAAACTTAGGCTGTATAAGATCGTATTCGGCAATAAAAAACCGCAACCAGTATCAGCGTTGCGGTTTTTGTGTCACATGCGAAAAATTAGAACGTTTTCTTAAAGTTCAGCATCACGCCTTTGTCGCTGATGCCGTCCTCTTTCCAGTGGTAAGCATCCAGATGCAGCGAACTTTCTTTGCTACTGTACTTCACGCCGACGCTTGCCAGGCTGTTGATACCGCCGCCCTTCTGCCCGTCGTCAACGTTAAACTGCTGACCACCTGTCCCGGCAAGGCTCGCCGTGCGCTGGCTCTTCGCATAACTCAGGTTCGGCCCGCCCTCCAGCGTGGCGTTCGCGCTCCAGCCGTCTTTCCCTGCGTAGTTAAGTTTCAGCCCGACGATGCTGTCCACCGCCGTTTCGCTGCCACTGTTCATATTCAGGTTAAAGTCACCGGCATTACGTTCCTGATAACCGCCTTCCAGCGTGTGGCGCAGTTTCACTCCGGCATACGGCGTGATTTTCAGCCCTTCGTGCGGTTCAAAGGTTTTCGCCCCTTCGCTGCGGAATTCCAGGTACTGCTGCTTCACGTCGGTATCGGCGGTTTTACTTACGTCGCCGTAGGCTACGGCACGGCTGCTGTCGAGGTTATGAACGTCATAACGCAGGGCGTTATTCCAGTTCACGCCATTCTCAAAGGACATCTGATATTGCAGGCCAAAGAACTGGCTGTAACCACCGGTCACGCCGTTGTCCCCGGCCTTATCTGAACCGTCGCCGTCAAGACGGGCGATGCCGTATTCCAGGCTCAGGTTCTGGCTGTCGGTCAGCGCCAGCGACTTGCGCAGCGCCAGCATGTCGTATTGCGTGTCGTTGCCCAGTTCCGCGCGCGGATCGCCTTTTGCCACCACGTTGAACGCAAGACCATTGCCCACCTTCGGCGCGGCATCCGCCAGCATACTGAAGCGGTTGCTTAACACGCGCGCTTCGCGGAACACGGTGGTTGCCTGGCTGCCGCTGATTTGTTTCAGTGCGCTGTTCAGTTCCGCCGTGGTGCCCACGTTCAGGCTGGTGTACAGCTCGTTGTTGGTGTAGCCCGCGTCCAGCGCCTTCGCCACATCATTCACACTGCCATCTGTCGCGACATCGGTGTAGGTGTTTTTGGTCATTGTCACGTCTACGTTACCGCTCGCATCCGTACTTCCTTGCGCATTCCACATCACAGTAGTGGACGTGATGGCGTTCGCGTCAGTGAGGTTGCTGCCCTGTACTACGTTATCAAAGTTAACGGTGGTCTCTGCTGTACCCGCAGCGAAGCCAGTGTTGATCTCCACGCCGTTCATGCTGGCGTTATTGACCATCAATCGACCCGCGCTGCCGTCGGCGTTAGTGCCCACAACATAGCCGTTGAGGTTGTTGGTAGCGCCAGCGTCGCCACTTGAGTTATCAGCAAACGATGTCACTGTAGTATTTGGTACATCCGGTAATGTGTAATCGCCGTAATGAACTTCGGTGGTGTTATCGTTGTTGCCGTTCTTCCCTTCCACATTCACGCTGTCGCCCTGTTTGATCAGGCCAGACCCGGTCACACCATCAGCGATCACCACCGAACCGTTGTTGACGACGTGGCCATTCGTCCCCAGCACACTGAAAGCAAAAGAATCATTGGCATAAATATTAATGGTGCCGTTGTTCTCAATGACTGCGTCTGCCGTTGCATTGGCATCCAGTTGCATTGCAATCAGGCCAGTATCGGTCGTGCCTTCCGTACCCAGGTTAATGATGCCGTTATTGACCAGTTGCGCATTATTATTCCCTTCCATCGCCACAGCATTGTTGCCGCTGATGTTCATGGTGCCGTCATTCTGCGCGACATAGTTGTTATGGGTGAACTTCACCGCGCTGGCATTATCGCGGTCGAAATTAATCTCGCCTTCGCCCATGTTCCAGAAGAACGCGTCGGTCGCTGCTGCGTTACTGGCGCTGGCAACGACAGATTTAGCGGTTGAATCCACTTTACCGTTGTTGATAAAGCGCCCGTTATTCCCCCAAATATTCACGGCTCCATTATTTGAAGAATCGCTCAACAACATATGCCCGGTGTTGTACAGCGTACCAGACTGATTCAGGTGGATAGCATTTTTGGCATTATTGAGAACAAACTCGCCGTTATTATTGAATACGGCGTTATTGTTGATTTCTAACATGCCGGCATTGGTGCCACCACTGCTCTCGCCAAGAATCCATTCACCTTCGTTATTCACCACGGCTTTATTGGTTAACATAGCACCGTTTTTAACCGTGCCGCCCTGCTGGTTGTTGAAGGTGCCGTTTTGTTGAGTGATGCGACCAGTAATTATACCGCTGTTATTAACAGTACCGTCTTTCTGTACCAGTTTATTGATGGTCCCTGTATTGCTCACCAGTGCATTACTGGCGCCAGCATATATCGTTACCTGGCCTGACACCGTACCGTCGTTATTCAGCGTGCCGCCGTTAACATCAATGTTGTTAATTGTACCTGCGTTATCAACTACGCCGCCGTCATTCAGTTTAATCATGTTACTGATATTTCCGGTTGCGGTATTATCCAGTTCACCGCTCAGAACCGTCAGCATCTGGCTGGTAACAGTTCCTGCGTTGGTAACGCTACCCGGCGTGGTATTGGTTATTACAACGGATTGAGTAAAGTTGGTTGACTGCCCTTCGGCGGTGATCGTATCTCCCCCGGTGTAGACAAGGCTAACTGCCGGATCGGTCGGGTTATACACACCGGCGGTTTGGCAATTGCCAAACGTACAGATAGTGCCGTAATTGATAATGGTGCCCAAACCGTCAGTATAAAAAGCCTGGCCGACATCGGTATCAATATTGATCACACCGGTTTTGTCATTAATCGCCACGCCGGTGCCAACAGCGCCCATTGCGAACAGTTGGTTATTCTGTTGCTTCGTGACGTTTTCATCCGTCGTCAGATTGATAGTGCCCTGGTTTACCGCTGTACCGCCGTTCAGCGCCAGCATACCAAAACCTTCATTGTTGACGTTGATTGTGCCTGTATTCAACCCGGTGGCATCTGCCCAGCCAGTCTCGGTCGATCCCACCAACATACCACCGCCCATTAGATACGGAGTATTCGTCTGCCAATAGGCTTCGCTGGTGATATTGCCATTATCATCCAGAGTCGGGATAAAACTATCGACGTTAATTTCTCCGGCATTAATGGCAGTACCTTTTGCTGAAGAAACGCCATAGGTTCCTGCGCCATGCAGATTAATCAGCGCATTAGCTTCGTTAGTGGCCTGCCCATAATTATCCGCCATTAAGGCGAAGAACACTCTGTTATACCAGGGAAGGGGGTAAGCCGCTTCGCCATCACCTCCTTGTGGCGTGGTGGCGGAAACTACGTTAATTGTACCGCCAGTCGCATTTATCGCATTTGATCCCTCTCCGCTGGCGTGAACCATCGCAACCTTTGAGTCACTGGCCTGATTTTCTCCCGGCAACGCCGTTATGGTGCCGAAATTAGTGACGGTTCCGCCTGCACGAGCCACCATCAACTCCTGTGAGGTAGCCGCATTAATGGTTCCGTAGTTATCAATATGCGTTCCGGAGTCATTTGCCATAAGAACGGCGTAAGGATAAATATATTGGGTATTGATTAGATTGCCGGTAACGTCAATAACGGAGTCTCTGTTGAGAGTGACCGTTGCACCATCCGAAGCTGCAACAAGCGTAACCTGACCCCGCAGCGTGCTGGCATCCACGCTGGAGTGACCACTGACGTTAACCGTATTCATGCCAGAAACGTTTACACCGGTTACAACCTCCTCAGCGCCTGTTCCTGAAACGTTAATACCGCCCTGCAGATTAACGGTATTACCTTTGCCGGTAACGTTGAGCCCCCGCATATTGGCTTCCACCGTAGCCATCCCCTCATTGAATGAGAAGTTTATGCTGCCGTTTAAATCAATGGTGTTATTATCACCGCTAATATTTATCCCATCCAGCGGTGACGGTACGCGGGTACTTTCGGTCCCCATACTCGATATCAGGTTGATATTTCCGTCCAGGGTGATATCGCTACCATTACCCGTCATATTGATGCCCGTTGCACCCTGGAACAATCCGCTATCGTCTTTTTCCTGGATAACGTTGATATCTCCCCGCAACTCGACCTGCTCGCGATCGCCCGTAATAGTGACACCCGTACCATTTTTTGAGATGTCGATTTCGCCAACATTGGTAAACTGTACGTCATCGCCGTCGATCATGACGCCGTTCGAATTCTTATTCACAACGGTAATTTTGCCCGTGTTGCCGATGGTCGCGCGATCGCCACTGACATCAATGCCGTGCGCTGCACCGCTAACAAACAGGTCGCCATTCTGGAGGACACGGGTATCATCACCAGTTAACCGTGTACCCACCGCGTTCACCCCATCAACGGTCATATCCCCTGAAATTTCGAGGTTGTTTCCGTTGCCAGATAAACTTACGCCCGTTGCATTTTCACCTTCAATACTCAGCTCATAAGTTGTCAGCGTGATGCTGTTGCCGCTGCCGCTTACCTCCAGCCCGGTCGTGGCGTCGTTGACGGACATCTTGCCTGAAAGTGAAATACTGCCCTCATCACCGGCAACGTTAACGCCCGTACCACTATTTTTGGTGGTGATATCCCCCACGTTGACGAAGGTGGCGTTGTCGCCGTCGATCAGCACACCGAATGGATTGCCATCGTGCCCCGTCTCGCCAACCGTAATATCACCGATATTCATAAACGTGACATCACTGCCATCCAGCAATACGCCAATGGATTTATCATCCACTACGGTAATATTGCCTTTGTTACTGACAATGGTGCCGTTACCCTCGACGTCAATACCGTGTGCAGCGCCGCTGACGTAAAGATCGCCTTCCTGCTTAATAAGCGCGTCATCACCGATAATTTTGGTCGCCGCCGAGTTTTCACCATCGACGGTCATATTCCCTTTATTATCAATAACAGCATCGTCACCGTTAATCAGGCTACCTGTACCGCCGTTAGTAAATGTGGCGTCACCCTGAGTATTAATCGTCGCGTTGTCACCGTTGACAATAACGGCCGTACCGCCATCCACTTCGGTTTCACCATTGTTATTGATGGTGATGTTATCGCCCGTCAGGATACCGACAATGGAACCTTCGCCAATCGCAGTGGTTTTACCGTCATTGTTCAGAACAATATTATCGCCTTCCACGGTCATTACCGTACCGCCATTCAGCGCGGTGTTGCCGCCCTGGTCGGTAATAATGGCGTCACTGACTTTGATATCGTTGCCCGTGGTTCCATCAACTACCACACCAGCTTCTTTGGTGATGTGGATTTTGCCCTCGTCGTCGTAGCTCCAGGTGATTCCACCCGCTTTGTTAACACCTTCGAAGACTGCCGTGTTGCTGTCTTCATTTACCTTCCACTGTTTGACAATTGTCTGGCGACCGTCTTTTGCCGTCAGGGTATAGCTGCCATCCGCATTCTCGGTGTAGGTAAACGTTGCGTTACGGATTTGCAGCGTTTTTTCAGCTTGATCCCAGGTCACGTTGTTGTTGTATTTGATCGGATCCGGTTTATCATCCGGTGGTACTGGCGTGTCTCCGCCATCGTCCGGCGGTACTGGCGTATTACCGCCATCGTCCGGCGGTACTGGCGTATCATCGCCATCGTCCGGCGGTACTGGCGTATCACCGCCATCATCCGGCGGTACTGGCGTATCACCGCCATCGTCCGGCGGTACTGGTGTATCACCGCCATCATCCGGCGGTACTGGTGTATCACCGCCATCGTCCGGCGGTACTGGAGTATTACCGCCATCATCCGGCGGTACTGGTGTATTACCGCCATCATCCGGCACCGGAGACCGATCGTCGTGATGGTGATTATTATCATCGTGTAGGGCATAGACCGCGACACCTGTTACTACCGCCGCCAGACCAGCGGCAGCCCAGGGTAAAACGGCACTGTCTTTAAGATCTCTACATTCTGCCGGTAAATTCTCAAGCTGTTCTTTATTTAATATGTGAATATTTGCCGGACAGGATATTTTGCTGGATTTCCGTGTTTCGTCGGCTGACTCGGTTGTAGTGGTATCCGCAGCCCATGTCTGGCTACTTAACGCCATCGCAACACAGACAGACAACAATTTTTTCCTTTGCATATATAACTCCTTAAAAATAGTTCTTGCATAACAAACTACACAAGACTTAAAGACAGAAAGCACTAAATGCTTGCAACGAAGCATTTAATAAACAAAATTTATTTTATTCATGCAGCAAAAACTAAGATAGAACAGTTCAGAAATAACAATAAAACAATTATTAAATTATATTCTGCGAGAAAAACATTTTAAACAAATAATTAAAAACCGGAGAGAAAAAGACATTAATAATTCATTCACACAGAAAATAAAACATTAAATTTCATCTATTTTGATGATGAGTTGAAATTATTTACCGCTATAACAAGAGGATATATAAGAAATGTTGATAACAATGACTTACACTCTAATAATGCTCAGCATTATAAAATAATGCCAATATAGATATTTTGTTTCTAATAGTAATTTATTTTCGCAACCATTTACCATTAATCCCCTGCACATATTCACCCGGCTTCGCGCGAGCGACAAGTTTTTGCCCTGCCAGTTTCGCTATCTCATCTGTGGATACATTATTCTGCTTTGCCAGTTGCTGGTAACTACGATTACGAGCTTCATTAATATCTCTTACCAATGCCTGTGTTTCGGCATCCGTTTCCAGCGCCACCAGGTAACCGTTAAGCGTTTCACCGACCCGCCCCTGACTTCTGGCTTCATTCAGGGTCAATGCCATCGCACTGCTGCTCATCAGGCCAATAATCCACACCATTATGAGTAATGTTCTTTTCATCATTACCTCAAAAAAGATCGCTACGGGTTTTAAGCAGGTCTTCAACATCTTTGTCCGCTTTGATGATGATCTCATGCTCAATTTTAACGTTCATATTAATGGTGATTGGCTCCTTCGGCGCAGCCACCTCTATGCGCGGAGTGCAACCAACCAACATAAAAGAAGACGCGAGCGCGGCTATCACTATTTTCATTGTTTTTCCTCACATTCTTTTCCTGACGGGCAGCCATTTTCCGGGATACGGGCATTCTGTTCCAGCCACGCCTGGAGATTATCGCCAAAGCGTAAACTGCGCCATAACGTAAAAATATTCTCTTCGTGACTGTAATTAAGATTCACAGTGCCTGTTTTGCCATCAACCCGACTATTACCGCTGATCGTTGCCTGCATGGTTAATACACCGAGATTATCTAAATTAATTTTTGTCGATGAACGGCTAATTTCCATATAGCGCAACCAGTTGATAGCAGTTCCGGCGGTCATATTGTCTTTTGCTACTGCATCCGCCGTGTCTTTATCCAGACGTAAAGTCATGGGGCCTGAGTTTGCCAGCCAACCATCTTTTACAATCCATTTTTCATTATTCAGCCATAATGGCAAGGCACCACTAAATGCCCCTGACATAGCGAATTGTTTCGGGTTGACGGCGCTAATCAGTTCACTGGATGAGAGATTATTCAGGCGCAATAGCGCCGGATCGTGCTGCGGCATACGTAATTGTTTCATCAGCACGTTACCGCCTAAAACATCAACACTCACATTGGTCAGTAGCAAGGGTTCATCTTCGGTCCACGGATAACGCCCCTGAAGATCGGCAGTGATATTTTTTGCCGTCACAAGGTTAACCACTTCAGCAATACGTAATGATACAGGTCGTCGCGTCCCCAGGTGCCACGCACCGTCGCCAAAACGGAACGGTAGTACAAAGTCGACGCCGTTGACCTGGTTATCAGGCATCCAGGCGCGGCCACCTTTTAATACGCCATGCCCCCCCGCACGGAAGCCTTGATCAGGCGCAGCGGAAAAGGCCACCTGAGCATACAGCTCGCCATCGCGTAGGTTCATCTTCCAGTCAGGTGGCACCAGCGGCTGAAATACAGTGAGTGATTGTTTAGGCCACCAGGCGTTACCGCGCAGACGAATACCGTCCCAGCGACCATTTACCCGTACCGGACCAATCTCGCCAGCATGTAAATCGCCTTTGAAGAGGAAATAAGTTGGTTCGCGCCCTTCAACACTAAATTTTAAGGTTGATGGCGGTAACACGCTGCCCCCCGTGAAAAGCGTTTGCCCTGCATCCAGCGAAAGCGCACCACTAAAAGACGGATTCTGAGCGTCGCGTACCCAGACAACGGGTTTATCAAGAATTAAGCGCGGCGTTTCCACCGTCATTGTGCCATATTGCAACTGGTCGAAACCGGTCGAAAGATCGGTAAGCGTAATCGTGCTGTCATGCCACTCACCTTTTCCTGCGACATCCCAGTTGGCATTCATCGGGGTAAAACTGCCTTTTCCCCAGTAACGCCACTGCCAGCGTCCTGCATCAGGGAGAAAATCGTTCGCCTGACCATCCATATGCAGCACAAAGTCGCCCAGTTCATTTTCATGTGCCTGCAAAATAGCCTGCAAGCGCCCGTCAACACCACGTTGAGTGACTTTTACCCCCGCTAAAGGCCAGCGGATTTCATCGATGTCCAGTGAATCGATGACTCTCCCCTTTGAACGTAATAACGCGCCAGGCTCAAAGGCCAGCGTTGGGTCAGTCAGACTTCCGCTTAGCTGCGCCGGTAAGCGAGCATATAAAATAAGATCCGCCTGTTTCGCTTCACCGGTCAGCTGCAGTGGCATCTGACTGTTATCCATGCTTAATTTTCCTGGGCCAAAATTAAGCACCGCATTGCCCTTACCCGCTTTTCCCTGGGTCAGCACACTCAGCCGACCACTGACTAATGCGTTCTCAAGCCCGGCCTGCCAGTTATCGACTTTGACACCCAACCGTCCACTAAGGGGAAAACCTGCATACGGCCAGCTCCAGCGACCATCACTTACCGTCAATTGCTGACGTGTAATTTCCCATGGTAAATCGAGCAATGGATCGCCGTTATCTCGTGCCATCACAATCAATTGCCCGCTATTTTCCTGCCACTCAAGTTCAGCATCCACCAGCGACGGTTCCTGCGGCAAATTCAACGTCGCAGTAGCATGGCCACTTACAGGAAGCCCATCCGGCACTAGCGGCAGGGTAAATTCTCCCACCAGTTTTACCGGCGGCTGATTTTCGAACGCGGCGACATCCAGCTCGCTGACTGTAAGTTGTTGCCCTTTAAGCTGGCCTTGAAATTTAACTTTTTCGCCCTGATAACGCAGTTGCTGGATATCAGAGGTTAACGCGAGAGAGAGTTTTCCCTGCCATTCCTGCCAGGGAGAAAAGATCAGTTTATCAATATTGATCCTGGTGTTAGGCAACATGGCTTGCCACTGCGCGAGGGTCTTCGGCGCGGCTGGAGAGGGTTCTTCCTGTGGCAATTTCGCCAGGCAATTAGAGTCAAGTTCTACGGTACCGACATTCAATAACCAGCGGCTGGGATGTGAAAGACTGGCGTTGGTGATATGTGCAAGCTGACAATCTCCCACCAGATAACGGAGATCGGGAATGATTAAACCTTTACGCGTAATGCGTGGACTTTCATCTAATGCAATACGTGTACCGAGCGGTAGCCAGATGCCCGCCAGCGTGGGCACCCACAATCCGAGCGTCATCAGCAACGTCAACGGCACAAGAATAATCAGTAATAGCAGCGCGAGAACAGCTTTATATTTACCCAACATGGGTAGTTAATATCCTGATTTAGCGAAAAATTAAGCATTCAATACGGGTATTGTGGCATGTTTAACCGTTCAGTTGAAGGTTGCGCCTACACTAAGCATAGTTGTTGATGAATTTTTCAATATCGCCATAGCTTTCAATTATATTTGAAATTTTGTAAAATATTTTTAGTAGCTTAAATGTGATTCAACATCACTGGAGAAAGTCTTATGAAACTCGCCGTTTATAGCACAAAACAGTACGACAAGAAGTACCTGCAACAGGTGAACGAGTCCTTTGGCTTTGAGCTGGAATTTTTTGACTTTCTGCTGACGGAAAAAACCGCTAAAACTGCCAATGGCTGCGAAGCGGTATGTATTTTCGTAAACGATGACGGCAGCCGCCCGGTGCTGGAAGAGCTGAAAAAGCACGGCGTTAAATATATCGCCCTGCGCTGTGCCGGTTTCAACAACGTCGACCTTGACGCGGCAAAAGAACTGGGGCTGAAAGTAGTCCGTGTTCCAGCCTATGATCCAGAGGCCGTTGCTGAACACGCCATCGGTATGATGATGACGCTGAACCGCCGTATTCACCGCGCGTATCAGCGTACCCGTGACGCTAACTTCTCTCTGGAAGGTCTGACCGGCTTTACTATGTATGGCAAAACAGCGGGCGTTATCGGCACCGGTAAGATCGGTGTGGCGATGCTGCGCATTCTGAAAGGTTTTGGTATGCGTCTGCTTGCGTTCGATCCGTACCCAAGTGCGGCGGCGCTGGAGCTCGGTGTGGAGTATGTCGATCTGCCGACCCTGTTCTCTGAATCAGACGTTATCTCCCTGCACTGCCCACTAACGCCGGAGAACTACCACCTGCTGAATGAGGCGGCGTTTGATCAGATGAAAAACGGCGTAATGATCGTCAACACCAGTCGTGGCGCATTGATTGATTCCCAGGCGGCAATTGAAGCTCTGAAAAACCAGAAAATTGGCTCGCTGGGGATGGACGTGTATGAAAACGAACGCGATCTGTTCTTTGAAGATAAATCCAACGACGTGATCCAGGATGACGTGTTCCGTCGTCTGTCTGCCTGCCATAACGTGCTGTTTACCGGACACCAGGCATTCCTGACGGCAGAAGCTCTGACCAGTATTTCCCAGACCACGCTGCAAAACTTAAGTAATCTGGAAAAAGGCGAATCCTGCCCGAACGAACTGGTTTAATCCTGCTGCTCCCCTGCAAACCAGGGGAGCTTATTCAGATAATCCCCAAAGATCTTTCATCCACTATTCTTAAAATATATTTTGTAGGACGGGTAAGGCGCGTCGCGTTGCATTCGGCAGTCAGCACCTGATTTATACCTTAAGTTGAGAACCAAAATGAAGAAAGTAGCCACGCTTGTTGCGTTAAGCCTGCTGATGGCGGGATGTGTAAGTAATGACAAAATTGCTGTGACGCCAGAACAATTACAGCATCACCGCTTTGTGCTGGAAAGTGTCAACGGTCAACCTGTTACCAGCGATAAAAACCCGCCAGAAATCAGCTTTGGTGAAAAGATGATGATTTCTGGCAACATGTGCAACCGCTTTAGCGGCGAGGGTAAACTTTCTGGCGGTGAACTGAAAGTTAAAGGACTGGCAATGACCCGCATGATGTGTGCCAACCCACAGCTTAACGAACTCGATCACACCATCAGCGAAATGCTGAAAGAAGGTGCGCAGGTAGATCTGACCGCCAACCAGTTGACGCTGGCAACCGCGAAACAGACATTAACTTATAAACTGGCAGATTTAATGAATTAATAGCTGCCACAGCTTCCGGCGGCAAGTGACTGTTCGCTACAGCGTTTGCCGTTGGGTAATGCACACATTCCAATAGCCGTTCCGTCAAGTTGACGGGCAACGGATAGCGAACCACCAATCATCGCGCAATTTGCTTCACCGCTACTGGACATGGACGCTTTTAAACCTGGCGCCACATGCGCCGCAGTTGCCTGCTGAACTGGTTCACTACTACACGCCGATAACAATAAAGCGGCACACCCGACCCACAACACTGCTCGCATCTTTACTTCCTCTAATCTTTAAACCAAACGACACCGCCGTAAATAATAGGCAGCACAGACGACGACGTCGAGAACAACTATGTGTGTTGCAACGCATTGTTACTTTTTTATGGCTATTTTTTTGTCCACTGTTTGATCAAAACATTCATTACGCTGATATGGGGGACACAAAAGCGAAAATGCAACAGAAAGCCATTTGCTAAAATTGAGAGATAACTACTGGGCGCGCAGCTTTTTCGTGTGCCCCTCATTTGCGCAATGTAAGGGTGTCGTATGATCACAATTGATGGTAATGGCGCGGTAGCTTCGGTGGCATTTCGCACCAGTGAAGTTATCGCCATCTACCCTATTACCCCAAGTTCCACGATGGCGGAACAGGCCGATGCATGGGCCGGAAACGGCTTGAAAAACGTGTGGGGAGATACGCCCCGCGTGGTTGAAATGCAGTCAGAAGCTGGTGCTATCGCGACTGTGCACGGCGCTTTGCAAACGGGTGCTCTCTCGACATCATTTACATCATCGCAGGGTTTACTGCTGATGATTCCGACGTTGTACAAACTGGCGGGCGAACTGACGCCGTTTGTACTGCATGTAGCAGCGCGTACCGTCGCTACTCATGCGCTCTCTATTTTTGGCGATCATTCAGACGTGATGGCCGTGCGCCAAACCGGTTGCGCCATGTTGTGTGCAGCAAACGTTCAGGAAGCGCAGGACTTCGCTCTCATTTCACATATCGCAACACTAAAAAGCCGTGTGCCGTTTATTCATTTTTTTGATGGTTTCCGCACGTCCCACGAGATCAACAAAATCGTTCCACTGGCTGACGACACGATTCTTGAACTGATGCCGCAGGCAGAAATTGATGCCCACCGCGCCCGCGCGCTGAACCCGGAACATCCGGTAATTCGCGGCACCTCGGCTAACCCGGACACCTACTTCCAGTCACGTGAAGCCACCAACCCGTGGTACAACGCAGTTTACGACCATGTTGAACAGGCGATGAATGATTTCGCCGCCGCTACGGGTCGTCAGTATCAGCCTTTTGAATACTACGGGCATCCACAAGCAGAACGGGTGATTATCCTGATGGGATCTGCCATCGGTACTTGTGAAGAAGTGGTTGATGAGTTACTTACCCGTGGCGAAAAAGTCGGGGTGCTGAAAGTTCGACTATACCGCCCGTTCTCCGCCAAACACTTACTGCAAGCATTGCCAGACTCCGTGCGAACTGTCGCGGTGCTGGATCGTACCAAAGAGCCGGGCGCCCAGGCAGAGCCACTGTATCTGGACGTAATGACCGCGCTGGCGGAAGCCTTTAATAATGGCGAGCGTGAAACACTGCCACGCGTCATTGGCGGGCGCTATGGCTTATCATCCAAAGAGTTTGGCCCGGATTGTGTGCTGGCAGTATTTGCCGAACTTAACGCAGCCAAACCCAAACCCCGTTTTACCGTCGGTATTTACGATGATGTAACCAATCTGTCGCTACCATTGCCAGAAAATACCCTGCCAAACTCCGCGAAGCTGGAAGCCCTGTTTTATGGTCTGGGCAGTGATGGCAGCGTTTCCGCGACTAAAAACAATATCAAGATTATCGGTAACTCCACGCCGTGGTATGCACAGGGTTATTTTGTTTACGACTCCAAAAAAGCCGGTGGTCTGACAGTTTCTCACCTGCGCGTAAGCGAACATCCCATTCGTTCTGCATATCTGATTCCCCAGGCTGATTTTGTTGGTTGCCACCAGTTGCAGTTTATCGACAAATATCAGATGGCAGAACGTCTGAAACCCGGCGGTATTTTCCTGCTTAACACGCCGTACAGTGCCGATGAAGTCTGGTCGCGGTTGCCGCAAGAAGTGCAGGCGGTGCTGAATCAGAAAAAAGCACGCTTTTATGTCATTAACGCAGCGAAAATCGCGCGTGAATGTGGACTGGCGGCTCGTATTAATACCGTAATGCAGATGGCGTTTTTCCACCTGACACAAATTCTGCCTGGCGACAGCGCCCTGGCTGAATTGCAGGGCGCGATTGCCAAAAGCTACAGCAGCAAAGGCCAGGATCTGGTGGAGCGCAACTGGCAGGCACTGGCGCTGGCGCGAGAATCCGTGGAAGAAGTCCCGTTACAGCCGGTCAATCCACATAGTGCAAATCGTCCGCCGGTGGTTTCCGATGCTGCACCTGATTTCGTTAAAACCGTTACCGCTGCGATGCTCGCCGGACTTGGCGATGCCCTCCCCGTTTCGGCGCTACCGCCAGACGGCACATGGCCAATGGGAACCACTCGCTGGGAAAAACGCAATATCGCCGAAGAGATCCCCATCTGGAAAGAGGAACTCTGTACCCAATGTAACCACTGCGTCGCTGCTTGCCCACACTCCGCTATTCGCGCAAAAGTGGTGCCACCCGAAGCAATGGAAAACGCCCCTGCCAGCCTGCATTCGCTGGATGTCAAATCGCGCGATATGCGCGGGCAGAAATATGTGTTGCAGGTCGCACCGGAAGATTGCACCGGCTGTAATCTGTGCGTTGAAGTCTGCCCGGCGAAAGACCGACAGAATCCAGAGGTCAAAGCCATCAATATGATGTCGCGTCTGGAACATGTGGAAGAAGAGAAAATCAATTACGATTTCTTCCTGAACTTACCAGAAATCGACCGCAGCAAACTGGAACGTATTGATATTCGGACTTCGCAGTTAATCACACCGCTGTTTGAATATTCTGGTGCTTGTTCCGGTTGTGGCGAAACGCCATATATCAAATTGCTTACTCAGCTCTATGGCGACCGGATGTTAATCGCTAACGCTACTGGCTGTTCGTCAATTTACGGCGGTAACCTGCCATCCACACCGTATACCACTGATGCCAATGGTCGAGGTCCTGCCTGGGCGAATTCACTGTTTGAAGATAACGCCGAATTTGGCCTGGGCTTCCGCCTGACGGTCGATCAGCATCGTGTCCGCGTGCTGCGTCTGCTGGATCAGTTTGCCGATAAAATCCCGGCGGAGTTACTGGCAGCGTTGAAATCAGACGCCACGCCAGAAGTTCGTCGCGAACAGGTTGCCACGCTGCGCCAGCATCTCAAAGATGTGAGTGAAGCTCATGAACTGCTACGCGACGCTGATGCGTTGGTGGAAAAATCAATCTGGCTGATTGGTGGCGACGGCTGGGCTTACGATATCGGCTTCGGTGGTCTGGATCATGTATTGAGCCTGACGGAAAACGTCAACATTCTGGTACTGGATACGCAATGCTACTCCAATACCGGCGGTCAGGCGTCTAAAGCAACGCCGCTTGGCGCGGTGACTAAGTTTGGTGAACACGGCAAACGCAAAGCGCGTAAAGATCTCGGCGTCAGTATGATGATGTACGGTCATGTTTATGTGGCGCAGATTTCTCTCGGCGCGCAGTTGAACCAGACGGTAAAAGCGATTCAGGAAGCGGAAGCCTATCCGGGGCCGTCGCTGATCATTGCTTACAGCCCGTGTGAAGAGCACGGTTATGACCTGGCATTGAGCCACGACCAGATGCGCCAACTCACCGCAACCGGCTTCTGGCCGCTGTATCGCTTTGATCCACGTCGTGCCGATGAAGGCAAACTGCCACTGGCGCTGGATTCTCGTCCGCCATCAGAGGCTCTGGAAGAGACATTGCTCCATGAGCAACGTTTCCGCCGTCTGAATTCGCAACAGCCAGAAGTGGCGGAACAGTTATGGAAAGATGCCGCAGCCGATCTGCAAAAACGCTATGACTTCCTCGCGCAAATGGCAGGAAAAACGGATAAAAGTGGCACCGAGTAGCGTCGTCGGATAAGGATTATCCGGAACGAAAAAAAGCCCGAATGAAAGTTCGGGCTTGTCTTTTTATTTGTTGGGAAAGAAATAACTATAGCAATGACCCAACGATAAATAATATCTGTGACAATAAAGGCATATAACCCACGCAGAATAACGCATCATTTTTTAAAAGTATAATTTTTATTTTGTATGTATAACCATCAAATCATTCACCAAACTAATCATCATTTCCCAGGAATTATTTGATTAAGGTTTTACTTAAGGCGTAACAAATGACACTTATCGGCTAATGGAACTTTTCCTTTAGGATGTTTTCACTTCCCAAACGGGGAGAGAAAGGCAAATAAAATAACTAAAGGATTTTTTCAATGAAAAGCAAAATACTGGCACTCTTAATCCCTGCCCTGCTCGCCGCAGGTGCTGTACATGCAGCAGAAATTTATAATAAAGACGGCAATAAATTAGGGAAGGTGCGAACAAGTTCCTGATATGAGATCATCATATTCATCCGGAGCGCATCCCAGAGGGACATCATGAGCCATCAACTCACCTTCGCCGATAGTGAATTCAGCACTAAGCGCCGTCAGACCCGAAAAGAGATTTTCCTCTCCCGCATGGAGCAGATTCTGCCATGGCAGAATATGACCGCTGTCATCGAGCCGTTTTATCCCAAGGCGGGCAATGGCCGACGGCCCTATCCGCTGGAGACCATGCTGCGTATTCACTGCATGCAGCATTGGTACAACCTGAGCGACGGTGCCATGGAAGATGCCCTGTACGAAATCGCCTCCATGCGCCTGTTTGCCCGATTATCCCTGGATAGCGCCCTGCCGGATCGCACCACCATCATGAATTTCCGCCACCTGCTCGAGCAGCATCAACTGGCCCGTCAATTGTTCAAGACCATCAATCGCTGGCTGGCCGAAGCAGGCGTCATGATGACCCAAGGCACTTTGGTGGATGCCACCATCATTGAGGCACCCAGCTCTACCAAGAACAAAGAGCAGCAACGCGATCCGGAGATGCATCAGACCAAGAAAGGCAATCAGTGGCACTTTGGCATGAAGGCCCACATTGGTGTCGATGCCAAGAGTGGCCTGACCCACAGCCTGGTCACCACCGCGGCCAACGAGCATGACCTCAATCAGCTGGGTAATCTGCTTCATGGAGAGGAGCAATTTGTCTCAGCCGATGCCGGCTACCAAGGAGCGCCACAGCGCGAGGAGCTGGCCGAGGTGGATGTGGACTGGCTGATCGCCGAGCGTCCCGGCAAGGTAAAAACCTTGAAGCAGAATCCGCGCAAGAACAAAACGGCCATCAACATCGAATACATGAAAGCCAGCATCCGTGCCAGGGTGGAGCACCCGTTTCGCATCATCAAGCGGCAGTTCGGCTTCGTGAAAGCCAGATACAAGGGGCTGCTGAAAAACGATAACCAACTGGCGATGTTATTCACCCTGGCCAACCTGTTTCGGGTGGACCAAATGATACGTCAGTGGGAGAGATCTCAGTAAAAACCGGAAATAACGCCAGAAATGGTGGAAAAAATAGCCTAAATAGGCTGATTCGATGTGTTTGCGGGAAAAAAATCGGCCCAGATCCGCGAAATTTTAATCAGCGAGTCAACTTGGGAAGAAATGACCTGCTTATTCGCACCTTCCTTAGATCTTTATGGCAAAGTTGATGGCCTGCACTATTTTTCTGATAGTTCTGCAAAAGATGGCGATCAGAGCTATGCACGTCTTGGATTTAAAGGCGAAACACAAATTAACGATCAACTCACTGGCTATGGTCAGTGGGAATATAATATTCAGGCAAACAATACTGAATCCTCAGAAAACCAATCCTGGACTCGTCTGGCATTCGCCGGATTGAAATTTGCAAATTACGGTTCTTTCGATTACGGACGTAATTACGGTGTAATGTACGACGTAGAGGGCTGGACCGATATGCTGCCAGAATTTGGCGGTGACTCCTACACCAATGCAGACAACTTTATGACCGGTCGTGCTAATGGCGTAGCGACATATCGTAATACTGATTTCTTCGACCTGGTTAATGGTCTGAACTTCGCAGTGCAGTATCAGGGTAATAACGAAGGTGCAAACAACGGTCAGGAAGGCACCAACAACGGACGTGATGTTCGTCATGAAAACGGCGACGGCTGGGGGCTTTCCACAACCTACGATTTAGGTATGGGCTTTAGCGCGGGCGCGGCATACACCTCCTCAGACCGCACCAATGACCAGGTTAACCATACTGCGGCGGGTGGCGATAAAGCCGATGCCTGGACTGCCGGGATTAAATATGATGCTAACAACATTTATCTGGCAACCATGTATTCCGAAACGCGTAATATGACACCATTTGGCAACAGCGATTACGCCGTTGCGAACAAGACCCAGAACTTTGAAGTCACTGCCCAATATCAGTTTGACTTTGGTCTGCGTCCGGCAGTGTCTTTCCTGATGTCTAAAGGGCGTGACCTGAACGCTGCTGGTGGTGCTGATAACCCGGCCGGTGTTGACGATAAAAATCTGGTCAAATACGCCGATGTTGGCGCAACATATTATTTCAACAAAAATATGTCTACCTATGTTGACTATAAAATTAACTTGTTGGATGAAGATGACAGCTTCTACGCCGCCAACGGTATCTCTACCGATGATATTGTCGCTTTAGGTCTGGTTTATCAGTTCTAATCCTGCCTGCCCGCCTCTCTGGCGGGCTTTTTCTACTTATTAAATCCTGCTTAATCTAAATTAAAAATGTGAACTCCGTCATTATACAAAAGACCTCATCTGGCGTTACACTTTATGCGGATACTAAAACAGGAGGTTTTATGAACAGAACGATTCTTGTCCCTATCGATATTTCCGATTCAGAATTAACTCAACGCGTGATTAGCCATGTTGAGGCCGAGGCAAAGATTGATGATGCAGAGGTTCATTTCCTGACGGTAATACCTTCGCTGCCCTACTATGCCTCTCTGGGTTTAGCGTATTCCGCAGAATTACCGGCAATGGATGACCTGAAAGCGGAAGCTAAATCGCAACTGGAAGAGATAATTAAAAAATTCAAGCTGCCGACTGACAGAGTGCATGTTCATGTTGAAGAAGGTTCGCCAAAAGACCGCATTCTGGAAATGGCGAAAAAGATCCCTGCTCATATGATCATCATTGCCTCCCATCGACCGGATATCACCACCTACCTGCTCGGCTCTAACGCCGCCGCCGTCGTGCGTCATGCAGAGTGCTCCGTGCTGGTCGTGCGCTAAAAACTAACGCCCGCACGTCGCTGCGGGCTTTTTGATTCATTTCGCAAATGTGCTGACATTTTCCCCTCTAATCCGTACCATACACGCCACAGTTTTTATATCAGATTTCTTATGCTGGACATTCCGGCATGACGCATACTCTTCTGATGCCATATAACGAATTGAGTCGCTTTTAAATGTCGCAAAATCAAGAAATTAGTAAGAAAGAACAATACAACCTGAACAAGTAAGGGCAAAAATCACAACTATCTGACACATAAATATTTTATTTATTTTTCAAAAAGTTAAACAATATCAGCGACTACAATAACCTACGATAACCCACTCTTTTTTTGCCCCATTTTTGCCCCTTTTGCGACTTTTTGCCCCATTTTTGCCACCATTATAATCACTCTGAAACACTCTCTCCCTTCAGGTGTAATGCACAAACAGCAACCATTCGAAGTTGATACAGGAAGTTATCAACCGTGATCCCGCCAGTAAATGCTACGGTTCTTTGTATCACTGTTCTCGTTGGCTTAAATTTGATATATCCAACCCCACCCTTATAAGGCAGTGAGTCTTCCGACAAAAAAGCACATTCCGGCTCAAAATAAAGCTCAATCATGAGCGAATCTGTTGGGCTAATGTCCCAACCATATTTCCCTGAAATCAATGGGGTGATCGTTACGTGTAATTCGTCTATATCAAAATTTAGCGGAAGTGTGTGCTCTGAACCTCGTTGATGCAAATAGGTCTGTTTGAACTCAACTGGAAACTCTGAGTGATTTAGAATCTCTTTCAACTCATCACGGCGAACACAGTAAAGCAAAGCATTGCGTGGAAACGTCATTTTGATTAGCCTTTGAAGCAATATTCTCTATAGATAAAAAATGTATCATTTTCCAGTCAGTAAACGAAATCCATCATGCCGAATCCCTTCCGAAAGCGTTACTTCTCGATTTTTAGGGCTAATGGCCGCTAATCGTCATCTCTATAACTGTTCTTAAATCATACAGGCTATTCTGTTTTTCGTTCATTTCACTCTGGCGCTGATAAAATTTAACATTGCAACAAAACTGGACAATAGCCAACTGTGGCACGTTCCTGATTCATGTATCCAACGTGAATACGGATTCTGTATCTGCAAACCTACATAAAGCTCTTTTCAGCCCGACCTTGTTTTAGGTCAAATTTTCACACCGTTTTGTGTATTTATCTCATAAGCATGACTGATAAACATTTCTACAATAAATGGTGACAGGGGATTTATTTTATCGCGCTATCGGTAAATTCACCTGTCAGACGCAGCATCAACCCAACGCCCGGTTTTTATTGCGCCTTTAGCTGAAATATCCCGTTTGTCAGTATGTTTGTTCGGAATTATTATGTTACCCCGTCTTGTGTAGCGACCTGTTAACCATGCTTGAGGCCTCGTTATCACTTGCTGAAGACGGGGCTTTTTTTGCTTAATCTGATCAGTACAGAGCCAAATCTATAGAGGAAATGATTTTTTCATTTTTCATAAGATTAGTTGGGGCTGGTAACAGCAACTCACAATTAACCACATCCCCCCCCCACTAAGAGCAAGTCCTGATTATTTGTTAATACATCCGGTTGAATGGATGATCAATTTTCTCAGTTCATCGTTTGTAAGCTACTGACAACAACCATTCGATGTGCCAATCAATCATTAAGCATTCACTTAAGTTCATGCATATGTGTAGCCTGCTGAACACATACAATTGTAAAAGTTCCATCTTTTTTTCTTATTTGCACTATAGACAAAAGTAATAATGGCATTCGTATTTTTTGAAATCGTTCACATTTTAATGTTTTGCTTTGTGTATTTTTATATTGACTGAATAAGTCATCTGCAATAGTTAGCAAGTAATAAGGAACTCATTATGAACACGCTCACCCTTAATGAAAAATGCCTGCTATCTGAATATGTACCGGTAACTCCTTATGCACCAGACATGAGCGCGCTACGCGATTCTGAAGCTTCTGTAAGTTACAGACTCAATGAAACAGGTAATATATTTTATTCATCTACAGAAACAAATTTAAGCAATGATGCAAGAGATTTGTTTGATAGTGTAACCGTGCTTTTTTCTGCAATGACAACTGCAATGGGACAAAAAGGGAAAGATTTATTCGATTACGATAGCTGGACACAAATAATACGTGGCTCTGGCTTTTTTGCAGAAATACAGAAGTTCACAAAGACCCTGGAAATTAAAAGTGGTTCTTTGAGTATTGACACGCAAGTCATTCAACAACTAATACCTGGCATCACAACAGGAAACTCGCTGGAAATAGCCAAGGGTGTGCTTGCTTCCATAAATGGTACGTTTAGTGCAGAAGACAGAAAAGAGACTGATAAAATTGGGCATGTTTTATTTTATTGCGAGGAAATTTTTGGTGCGCCAAATGTAACAGTTCGTTTGTTTTTTGCCAGTAAAGATACACATAAGAACATTACTTCTTCTCCATGTCACAAATCAGCCATATCATCATTTGAGCAAGTGCAAGAAGCAAATACCTTTTTATTTGTGGATACTGCAAGAATTGCAAAATATGCAAAATTGTTCAATGAACAACCGGAAGAATATACCAGTCTGGTTAACAAACTGGCATCACTAATAACATCTTGATTTTAGCTGGGGCGGCAGATGCCGCCCCAGCTATTCTTTTTTATTAAAAGTAATCTCGTTATTTTCCCTTTGTTTATTGGCTGCTAATCGTCATCTCTCTTATTGAACGTAAATCATCCAGGTCATTCAGCTCTTCCTTCATCTCACGCTGACGGCGGTAAATCTCGTCGTTGCGATCGACCTGCGCCCGGGCCATCGCAGCTGCCAGCTCCTGAAGCTGTACCATTGTCAGTGTGACAAGGTTATTTGCTGCATCCCCCCATCCCAGCGTTGACCGCGTACCTGCAACCTTTGCCGCCATTGCCACAGGCGCAATACGACTTATTGAGTCTGCACCACCATTCCAGGTACGACCGTTCCATTCGAATGTGAACGGCTGCGCTTCCTGTTCTGTTCGCCAGGCTTCGATTTCCCGTTTTTTTGCGTCCTTTGCCGCAGCGATAAGTTCTGGCGTGACAGTGAACGGGGCGATTTCGCCCCATTTGCCACTCTGCAGCTCCTGCCAGACTCGCTGGCCTGTTTCGGCTGTGTCTTCTGCGGTCGCCGTGTACGGAATGGCTTCTTCCATCCCTTCAAACAGAACATCGCAGTCAATTGCGCCGGATTCCAGGTAACGAGGGTTTTTAATCTCTTTAATCTGCATCATGTAGCCCTCACAAACAAAGAAACCAGCCCCCGATCATAAAACGTGACATCCGGGCCTCCTGATAAAGCGAAGTATGTGCCAGGCAGGGTATTCCCATAGACAAACGACCTGGCAGCGGCACTAAATCCTGTCGTGCGATACTCAGCTTCGAAGACCACCTGCCGAAGTCTTGAACCCTGCACAACTTGTGTACGAAGTAATGTAACATCACTGCTACCGCTATCAGGAAGGTACGCAGCAAGAACCAGGCTACCCGGTTGCGGAGCACGCTGTGATGTGGTGTCTCCTGCACATAACAGTTGTCTCAGTCTGTCGCGTGACCAGAATAACCGCGACCATGCTTCTGGAAGTCTCGCCGGAGACATTGATTTTGAAACCAGCACCTGATATTTAGCCGGGCCCTCACCAGCCTGGCCAGTGTATTCGGCATCGCCATGAAAGGTTATACACCGACCATCGCTTTCGGTGCTGTTAGTGTGCATTCCACTTCGTATTTCTATATCTACAAGCCCCCTGAAATAGGGTTGCCCCCCGTCATACGCAATGATGGGCTTATACGAACTACCAGACCCACCGTACTGCGTTACCGCATAACGCCCTGGTGTGACCTCAAATACCCATTTAAGAAATTCGGCGGGGCCATTTTGCGCGCTGAAATACACAACTTCCGACGAAGAGAATAAATGCCCGTATCCGAATGCACCGGGTATCGCCAGACGGTCTTTGGTACGGTCGTAAATTTCCGCCTGTGCATCCCTCACGGCTGCGCTTTTCAGCCCCAGATTGTTTCGGGATTCCTGCTGAGCATATCCCCCTTCTGCTGCAATTTCTGACAGGTGATTCGCCGTTTTCAGCGTTGCAGACAACGCAACATCAATATCATCTCTGGCCTGCTCTGCATCGGATGCGGCCTTTTTTGCCGCTTCGGCATCCTGCCTGACTTCTTCGGCAGTACCCTCAACCTGCGAGGCCAGCTGTTCAACGCGCTGTTTGCTGGCTGCTACAGTTTCTGCATTCTGCTGAACATTATCTGCCAGCGTTTCAACCTGCTCTTTTATCAGGGATGCTGCTTCAGCATGTTGCCCCACCTGCTGCTCGCTTTCCGCTGCAGCCTCGGCGCTCTGCTGCGCCTGTGCCACCATTTCCTCAAAGCGTTTCACCACATCCGGCTTCAGTTCGCCTTCATCGAGAGCGGTCAGAAAGTCGTTCAGCGTACCGGGGCATGAGTCGTCATATACAGCAATGTCACCGACACCATATTCACGCACATCGCACCAGTCCTGTTTTAAATAAACACTGTACTTTCCGGTTTCAATATTAAACGAATACTCACCAGCTTCATTAGTTAGTATATCAAACGATGTTTTCTGTAATACGGAATGCGTGTTTATTTTCGATTTTATTATTATATGACAATGAGGCATCGGGCGCCCAGAACCATCCAATAATTCACCAGATATTAAAACTGACACTTTATACTCCAGAATACTATAGCGGGACACCCGGCCCCTTAATACTATTTAGACGCAAGCGCCGCCTCAATTGCAGATAATCTTTGTTTTAATTCTGCATTTTCTTCTTCCAGTGCTGTTATTCTGTCATCTGACTCTCTGGCTACCTGAACAAGCAAACCAGTGACACCAGAATAATCTACTGTGTAATACCGTTCACCTTCTTCGCCTTCAGATCCGCTACCACCGTCCTGATACTTCATCATAGTTCCTACGGCTTCGGGGATGGCTTCCAGGGCTTCTTGTGCAATAACACCAGCATAAGGCATACCGTTTTCTTTAAGCGTGTATGTATAGCCGTTCATTTTACGGATGCGGTCGATTGCATTATCGATCACCTGAATGTTGTCTTTCAGATCCCGGTCTGAGCCTTGATTAAATGCACTTGCATTGCACGCACCGTTAACCGTCAATTCGTAGGTATTGCTGGTAGTTTTCTGTGCATAAAACATATACAGAGCACCATCTACACCAACTTCATAAACAACCGGACGGCCAGAGTTGCCCCATAGTCGCGTTGTTACGCCAGCGTGAGCGGTTCCCTGTGTGTTTAATGTCATGGTCGACCCATGATTAGCATATTTTATCTGTAAGGAGTCGGTGTAATCAAATTTAATAAGAGCATTACTTCCCCGCACACCATACGACATGAGACAGTTCCCCATCTTAAGGTAACCATCACTGCCTGGAAAAATTAATGTTCCGCCGTAAAGATCGCTAAAATCCCAGAAGATACCTTTTGTTCCGTTGTGTGTGACAATCCTTGTCATTGTATCTTTAGTGCCGTCAATATTTTTTCTGGTGTACATCTCACTATAAGCGTTTTCGGTTTCTCCTGTCTTATTTGACAAGTGCATCTTACCGCTAAATATAGTTCCAGTTGTCGGCAATGACTTTTGATCATAGATTACATTGCAATAACTATTCCATGTTGTTTTATTGTCTACATATGATTTTGTTGCATAGCTTCCTTGATCAGTTTTTAGTTTACTAACATCGGATTTTAGCGTTTTGATATCATCAGGAATTACTGTCGATGTAGCCATTTTTCTTCCTCACATCCAGCCACGAAGTTGATGCTCAACAGCAACCGCGTATTCATCGAATAATGACGATATTTGCGAATCATTAATGATGCGCACGTTTACAAAATATCCGTCTTCCTTAACACATACCGGTTCGCCATCTTCATTCAGTTCTCCGGTTTCTTTGTACACGTTACCTATCACGTCAATAAGAATATCATCCTGCATCGACTCGTCATCATAATAGCCAATGCTCTCCATAAAGGCCGAAAAGTCGGCCCTGTCTGCAAATTTGAGTGTTAAATCTTTCATTTAATACTCTCCCCCATTTGCGCATCAGTTAATTCTTTATGCCAGAGACGAAGATTTCTCAAATGGCCGAATAGATGACGAGTTCCCGATGTGGCTTGACCTCCAATTCGAATAAAGGTCCGTGTTTTTACGCCCGTCCACTCCGTTTTCATAGTTTTAGTAGCCTCACCGTTAGAAACTACTCGTTTAGTACCATCAGAATAAATATTAAAACCACCAATAAATTTTCGAACATCAGTTCGACCAGCAAACACACTAGAAACGTAAGTACTTGTCGACGCTTTATAAGTTTGCATATAAAGCTGACCGTAATATTTCTCAGTTGTGTTAAAAGCGTATGTAATTGACTCAACAGGTGGCACACCAGAAAAATCAAAAATACGCGGTGCTACATTAGGAGGAATATCGCCCCAATTTCTATTAACCTCGACCAGACACGTAAGCGGTCTATTATAGATATTATTTTCAGTTGGGATCGTCACCATATCACTAGAGCGGGTTGCGGGTGCAGTTGTCGTAATAATAAAAGATGAAGCACATCCGCCGTTTTCAAATTGTGGTGTTGCGAGGTAAATATAATCTCCCGCTTCAGTTACACCACCTTTTTTCGGCGCATACTGAATCATTGCGCCAATTAAGGTTTCACCTTCAACAGCTTCTATAGTTGCCTCATAGAAAATCCACCCTGTAACCGGATCTTTACTTGCAGTAGCTGCTATTCTATTGGCTGCTCCGCCAGTTTTTTCTATTATCAGAGTTCCGAAAGTTAAATAAGCATCTCCTAAAAATGTATAAACCGACCCATCGTATTTTTCAAAACGCAAACGACAACGAAGACCATCAGGAGCTTTAACCCTGCATGAAACAGTGCAATACTTATTATCGCCACTAACATCAATCCCCCGGGATGCACTGCATGTATGCAGACTAAGTGCAGATGATTGTCCTGTCATATTATCTTTTGTTCGCATTTTGGCATATGAAAAACCAAATTCATCAACACCATTATTAGTTTTATCGATATTGCTGGTACTCGTCCATTCAGCGGGAGTATTGGATTTAACAAAATAGTTAGTGCGCTGTCCTTCAATCAATAAACCTTCTTTTTCAAATCGTGGCTCATCAATTTTAGCAACACTAAATACGCCTGATTTATTGATATATGTGGCAGTTGATGCGCGTTTAAACTTAACAACCTTGTCGCTAGGCATCGTTATTTCATCATCACCAATAACAATCTTTTTATATGATGGCGAAAAGCCCGTAATCATATCCAGCGAATCGTTAAACGGTATCCACACATCAGGCAGCGGCTGCAATACTTGTTTATACGGCTCCGCAGCCTGGCTTGCATACTCTCTGGCTGCGTCTTCACTTGCTTTTGCAGCCGTCTGGCTTGCAGCGGATGCTTTCGCTGAGTTCGCAGCCGCTGTTTCGCTTGCCTTTGCGTTGGTTTCACTGGTTTTTGCAGCTTTTTGACTGTTGGCAGATGCAGTGGCAGAAGCAGCCGCCGCACTTGCAGAACCAGCTGCGGCACTTTCGCTTTCGGCTGCTGCGTTCAGGCTGTTTTTCGCCGCAGTTTCACTGGCTTTGGCATTCGTTTCGCTGGTCTTTGCTGCCGTCTGGCTGGACTTTGCGTTAGTTTCGCTCGTCTTCGCAGCTTTCTGGCTGTTAGCCGCAGCAGTTGCTGATCCAGCTGCTGAAGTCGCAGAACCGGCTGCCGCGCTCTCGCTTTCGGCTGCTGCGTTCTGGCTGTTTTTCGCCGCAGTTTCACTGGCTTTGGCATTCGTTTCGCTGGTTTTCGCTGCCGTCTGGCTGGACTTTGCGTTGGTTTCGCTCGTCTTTGCGGCTGTCTCGCTGTTTTTCGCGTTGGTTTCTGATTTTTTGGCTGCTGTCGCGGAGTTTGCCGATGCAGTCTGTGAGGCCGCTGCCGCCTGTGCGCTGTTAGCTGCATTCGTTTCTGAGGTTTTCGCCGCGTTCTTCGATGATGCCGCTGCAGTTTCGGATTTCTTTGCCGCCGCTGCGCTCTGAGAGGCGGCTTCGGCGTTGCGTGCCGCTTCTTCCACCATTTCCTCAAAACGACGCAGTGCCTCCGGCATGACATCATCTTCCGTCATGGCACCGAGAAAATCATTCAGCGTACCTGGTCTGGAACCTTCATAGACGGTAATGGTCCCGGCATGTGAAGGCGGAAAACCTTCAACCAGCAGGGTGACGCTGTACTGGCCATACTCAACATCCATGCTGTAACGTCCGGCTTCATCCGGATTTTCAGAAGCCACCGTGTTCACCAGTACCGTGGTGCTGTTACGCTTTGCCTTCAGTTGAATAGTGCAGTTCTGTATTGGTTTTCCCGCACCATCTTTCAGCACACCTGAAATCTGTACTGCCATACTCACTCCACAAATAAAAAAGGCGCCATTTCTGGCGCCCGTATTGGGGTTATAAATATTTCAACGGATACTGATACCGGAAGCAGCTTTTTTGGTCACAATCACCGTACAGTCTGTGATGTTACCTGCGCCCTGATTGCCTTTCTGGAAAATCTTAAACTCCAGAGTGACGCTACCACCACCACTCGGCATATCAATAACCGCACTGTAACTACCGGGAATGGCCCCTTTAGTTTCTCTGGATGCGATTAATACGCCGTTTTTGCGAACTTCAAAACCATAACCCGTGTATCGCGTACCTCCCGGGTTATTACCGCTCCCCGGATCGTCATACGCCATACCGTTAAAAATAATGGGCGGAATAATGATTTGGCGGTCAAAGTTATGATCATCGTAAATGGTGACTGTAACCGTCCCGCCTGGTGTTTCCGTGTTACCCCACGTACCAGCCTTTTTCGGAAATGATTTGGATACAGTTTTAACGAAGTCACCTCTGACCTGGTTCGCCTCCAGCATGCCCTTAATCGTACAGTTTTCATTTACCGTGACGTTGTTGAGCGTCCCGGAGTTCGCATTCACGTTACCGCTGATATCGGCATTTTTCGCCGTCAACCGCCCGTCCGATGTCAGGGAAAATACCGGCGGATTGCCGCCGCTGGTAATGGTTGGCGCCGTCAGATACTTCAGGAACACTTCGTTCATGAATATCTGGTTGCCCTGCGCCACAAACATCGGCGTTTCATTCCCGTTTGCCGGGTCAATAAACGCGATACGGTTAGCGGCAACCAGGAACTGGCTCAGTTTGCCTTCCTCCGTATCCTCCATGCTGAGGCCAAGCCCCGCGACATAATGCCTGCCGTCTTCGGTCTGCTCAATTTTGACGCCCCACATGGCATTCCATTTATCGTTGGCGTCCTTCCACTCTTTCGAAAACTCCTCCAGTTTGCTGGCGTTATCCTCCGTCAGCTCGACTTTTTCCAGCAGCTCCTTGCCGAGATGGGATTCGGTTATCTGGCCTTTGAAAAAATCCAGGTAACCTTCCGCATCATCGCTCGCCCGACCGACAGCCTCCACGAATGCCGATTTGCCAACAGTGTTCACACTGCGAACGTAAAAATAATAATCATGGCCCGGCTTAATATTGATACTGGCGGCTATCCAGTACAGCGCCGTGCCAAGATAGCGGGCTGTGGTTTCAACCTGCCTGATATCGGTAATCCGCTTTTCCGAGAACCAGAACTCAAACTGTACCGTCGGATCATAAACCGCAAGATGCGGCGTGGCGGTTATCTGAAAATAGCCCGGCGTCAGCTCAATCCGCGACGGTGCTGCCGGTGCGGCAATCCGGAACGATACCGACGCCGGATCGCCCTGCTGTCCCCACGCATTTACCGCCCGGACTGTCAGCCTGTAGTTCCCCAGCGCCAGTTGCGTGAAGCGGTATGTGGTTTCCGTCGTCCGGGCCGTGCTGACCAGCCGCTCACTGCCGTCATCCGCTGCCACGGTCAGGCGAAGCATAAAGCTCACCCCCTTCACCACCTTCGGCGTGTCCCAGCGCGCCAGCACCTGGTATTCCCCGCTGTCTGCGGTGACTTCTGCGGTCAGGTGCTGCACTGCTGGCGGCGTGACACCATTCACCGTGCCGCTCTGGTCGCCGTCAAAGTGCGCCCCGTTATCCACGATGGCTTCTTTCTCCGGTACATGCTGCACGGCAGTGATGGCATACGTACCGTCATCGTTCTCACGGATACTCACACAGCGGAACAGGCGCTGGCGCAGCGTCGGCAGCTTCAGCCCCCACACGCTGTACTCGGCAACGCCGTCAGGAACCCGGCTCACTTTCACCTTCACGCCGTCGGTGACGGACTGGACCTCCACGCTGACCGGATTCCCCTGTCCGTCAACCAGGCTTATCAGCGTGGTGCCGGAGGATGGCAGCGTGATTTCACGGTCGAGCGTCAGTGTCCGCGTCTGGCTGTTCACCGCCAGCACGCGCCCGCCGATGCTGATCCCCGCATAGTCATCATCACAGATTTCAATGACATCACCCGGTACATGGCGAAGCCCTTCGGCACCCACGCTGAAGTCCACGGTCTGCGTTTCCAGCAGTTCCGTTTTAATCAGCCACAGCCCGGCGCGGTGTGCCTGCCCCCGGCTGGTACAGCCAAAGGCATCCATCTTCGTGACGTTACGACCGTAACGGGCAATGGCCTGCGAGTCCTCCACAAGCTCTGTCGCCGTCTCCCAGCCGTTATCCGGGTCAATCCAGTTCACCTCAACGGCATTATGGCGGTCCTTCAGGGCGCTGAAGCTGTAGCGGAACGGCGCGCCATCATCCGGCATCACCACATTACTGCGGTTATAGGTCCACACCTTATCCGACGGTCGGTCCTGCACGAACGTCAGCGTCTGCCCGTTCCATACCGGCATACAGCGCATCGCCGAGCAGAAATCACTGAGAACATCCCACGCCTTGCGCTGTGTGGTCAGGTAAGCGTTACAGGTGATGCGCGGCTCCGTGCCACCAAAGCCATCCGGCACTGACTGATCGCAATACTGGCCGATGACATACAACGCCCATTTATCCACATCCGCCGCACCAAGACGTTTCCCCATGCCGTAGCGCGGGTGGGTCAGCATATCCCACAGACACCAGGCCATATTGTCGCTGTATGCTGGCTTAAACGTTCCGTCCCAGATACCGCTGTATTGCCGCGTCTGCGGGTTATAGTTCGACGGCACCTGCAGAATGCGCCCGCGAAGATGATAATTACGGCTCACCTGCTGGCTGCCGAACTGCTCCGAATCCACCTGCACGCCGACCAGTGCCGTGTTCGGGTAGCACTGTTTCACATCGATGATTTCGGTGTATGACGACCAGAGCGTTTTGTTCTGCAGCTGGTCTGTGGTGCTGTCCGGCGTCATCCTGCGCATCCGGATATTGAACGGGCGCGGCGGCAGGTTATCCACCACCACCGAGGCCAGATACTGCGAGGTGGTTTTGCCCTTAATGGTGATGTCTTTTTCCGTCACCCAGCCACCGTTACGCTGTATCTGAACCAGCAGGCGGACTTCCGACGGATTCCGGTCCCCCTTTGAAGTGGTTTCCACCAGTGCCTGCACACCGAAGGTAAAGCGCAGACGGTCGATATTTGCAGACGTGATAGTCCGGGTGATCGGCGTGTCGTATTTCACTTCCGTACCCAGTACCGTCTCGGAACCTGATGATTCAAATCCCCCCGGCGGTGTCTGTTCCTGCTCACCTGCCCGGAACACCACCGTGACACCGGAGATATTGGTATTTCCCTCACTGTCCAGCACTGGCGTGCTGTTCAGCAGCACGCTTTTTAATCCATCCACCGGACCTTCAACCGGCCCTTCGCTGATGGCATCGATCACACTCAGCAACTGCGTTGATTTGAGATTATCCTTCGCTTCGCGCGGGGTATGCCCCTTACTGCTGCCTTTACCCATTTCTCAGACCCCATAAACGACAAAACCGCCCGGAGGCGGTTTCACATAAAACATTTTGCATCAGCGACCAATCACCACAACCTGACCACCATCCCCTTCATCTGCCGTGCTGATCTCCTGAGATACCACACGTGACCCCACGCGCATTTCACCGTACAGAACGGGCAGAACATTACCCTGGGCAACCATGTTATCCAGAGAGGAGAAATAGGTGTTCTGCTTACCGTTATCCGTCGTCTGTGTGCGGGGAGTTCTGGGTTTAGGAGCCAGCATCTGGGCCACACCGCCAAGGATCATACTGGCCCCCGCACTATACATTCCTGTAATTGCTGTCGCTCCCAGCCAACCTGCGGGGTTCCACCACGCCACCGCAATCAGCGCAGCCCCCAGCACCGCCTGAAACACGCCGCCACTTTTGGCACCGGTCAGACGCGGTACGATGTGGATCACGGCACCATTTGCCAGCGGCTCATTAAGACGGGCTGATAATTCCGTTTCACCTGCATCGCGCCCGGCAATGCGTACCTGATACCAGCCGTCACTCAGTTTCTGGCGAAACGACGGAAGCTGTGTAGCCAGCGCCCGGATGGCTTCAGCCCCCGTTTTCACACGAAGGTCGATGCGGCGGCCAAATCGTTGTAAATCCCCGTAAAGGCAGATGCGTGCCATGCCCGGTGACGCCAGAGGGAGTGTGTGCGTCGCTGCCATTTGTCGGTATACCTCTCTCGTTTGCTCAGTTGTTCAGGAATATGGTGCAGCAGTTCACCGTCACCACAGTAAATGGCGGCATGATTCGGCACCGATGAACCAAAACAGCACAGCAGCACATCGCCCGGCTGCGCCGCTGACAACGGCACCTGATACAGTCCTGTAGCCTCCAGATTATCCAGATAGAGATTCTGACCGTGACGCCACCAGTCATCCTCACGATGAAAATCCGGCATCTCAATCCCCGCCAGATGGTAAGCATCCCGGAACAGCGTGTAACAGTCCGTCACCCCGTGCTCAAAGCGCCGCCCGGTGAGATGTGGCACACAGCGGAATTTATGAATCGTCCCCCGGCAGACCAGCCACCACGGCAAATCACTCTGCACCTGCAGCCGCCTGTCGGCCTCACTCAGCCAGGGCAGACCACCGGGGTGGCTGTGGACCAGCGCCACAATCTCACCGTGCATCTCTGTCTGCAGCCAGTCCTCCGGAGCCATCCGGAAATAATCCTCCGGCTCACCGGAGACATTCACGCAGGGAAAATATCTTTCCCCCTCCGGCGTTCTCACCACGAAGCCGCACGACTCCGCTGGCGCACATCGCCGGGCGTGCGCCAGAATCGCTGATTCAGTCTCTGTCATGGGATTTACTGCGAAAGTTTGTTAATGGAAAGGAAGCCGCCAAAGTTGCCGACGTTATTGCGAAACTTACAGCCACTCAGGCATTTGCTGCATTTATCCTTCGTGATATCGGACGTCGGCTGGTCATATTCATCCGCGACAGCCGGACCGTGATAACCGCATTCATCACCGCGATAAGTCCAGGTGCAGGTGTTGGCCAGCATGATGCGGCCCGGGAAAACGGCACCATCCGTTTCAGTCGGAGTAGACAGCACAAAGGCCGCGCTAACCGCGTTCAGTTCGCTGCACTGCTCGATGCGCCAGCGGCTGATCACCTCCTGCTCCGGATCGGCTTCGCTGTTTCCGTTGATGAAGTTCACCGCATCCAGAAAACGGGCGTAGACCTTACGCCGGACCACTGTTCCGCCGACCAGACTCTGTAAATCCTCCACCATCCCGGTGACCATGCCGTGCAGGTTAGATACTTTCAGTGTTGGCCTTGCACTGGCACCTTTGCCGTTCATCTCAAATCCACTCCCCTGAATGGGATAGGCCTGATACTGCCGACTCTGCCAGGTGACAGACTCACCTTTTTCATTCTGCTCATTGCAGAAAAAGTAGCGATCCCCGCCTACCTCTGTCAGGTCGATTTCCCAGAGCACCACGCTGGCCGACTGCTCCGCCCGAATGCATTCATTCAGTGTTTCCTGTTGTATGTCCTGCATCAGATCACCACTTCGTCAAACTGACACGAAAAATCGGTATAGGTGATATGTTCTGTCGCTGACCACGTTCGACACACCACTCTGATTTTTCTGTTAATACCCGGCGGGCGCCAAAAAAAAGATTTATAGCCTTCATGCCGGGCTAAAAATTTTTCAAATGAATCACGTTCATTCGCCTCAACTTTGAAATCACAGGTGAAAACGCGCAGAGAATGATTAAGTCCATTTGGGCTTCGTTGCTCATAACCATCGCCAAATCTTACAGTTTTTATCGATGGTTTATTTTCTGTTTTCATTCCATCCTCTGGTAACCAGTGAAATTCTTCCGTATTAGCCACTTAACATTCCCCCATCACGTCGCATATTTAACAGAGTGCCCTGCACCCGCTGATCAACCATCCCCATAAGTGCTTTTATTGCCTGAGGGCCAATCTCTCCATTCTGGCCGTCATTTTGAATAGTGATTTGGTATACAGGGGCATAGGTAATATCTCCGCCTCCATTACCACTTTTACTATTAATAGCTCTGACACCAAGAGAACCATCGGAAGTTCGTGTTAATGGCATAATGGCTTCCGGTCCAGCCTCACCAAAAACACCCGCCCCTTTTGCAAAAGCAAAAAATTGCGGGGAATCATAAATACCGTTCGAATACGTGCTCAATGACGGAGACTCATAAACACCGCCCTTTGCATTCGGAATAAATTTACTAATAGCACTCCCGATAGTTCCTAAAATCCCCCCAGAAGAACTGTTACTAATGCTGTCGAAAATCCCAGTAATTGAAGCCTTTAATGCTATTCGACTAAGATCCGAAATCACGGAAGTAGCGAAAGAACGAAAATTTGCCTTGCCTGTCGTGACAAAATCACCCAGCGCATCGGTCATCCCATCAAACATTTGAGTCGTGGTTGATTTTATCTGCTCACTGATATCCTTAGTGTCATCCAGCCAGTTATTGAATCCCTGGGAGGCACCACTAACCCAGTCTCCTGCCTGAATATCGACCTGCTCGTTTTTCTGTCTGACAATTTCTTTTTCTCGTTCCAGAGCATCATTCAGAGCCTGCATTTTCTCCTGAAAAACATGATCTGACATTCCACGGGATTTATCTGCATAGTCACGTTCAAGTTGCAGACGCTGGTTGTTATATTCACGTTCAATCCGCAGTAATTCCTGCTGACGTTGCTGATTTTTATCGCCAAGCCCATAACCAGCAATCTGAATATCATACCCCTGCTGACGATTATCAATCGAAGCCTGCAATGAATCACGCCATGCGGCTATTTCGGCTGATTCCTTGATTAGCCTGTTATTTTTTTCAATCGCAACATTTTTCTCCATCAACGCGGTTATTTCTTCCCGGTGTAAGAGAAGCGATTTCTGATCCTGGGTTAATTTCGATGACGGTCGTGACTCCAGGTCGGCAATCTGCTGACGCCACTTAACCAGTTCCTGTTCAGAGGAACTTAATTTAACGGCCAATTCAGCTTGTGAACTTAGTAGCGCATTCTGTTGATTCAGATGATCAATCATTCGTTGGGCAGCATCATCCGAATAACCTTTCGCCTTTGGTAGCTTTGGATCTTTATAACGCTCATTTATTTGAGCGACAAGATTATTATATTCTTCCTTTGAATACTGACTCTTTAGCTTTTCCAGTTTTGCAAGTTCACTGGCTCTCTGCTGCTCCCGGGTCTGATATTGTTTTGAAAAGGCATCTGCTTTCTGTCTGAGTTCAATTCCTTCCTGTTGTCGCTTGTTGTAATCGGTTATTGATGAATTTAGTACGTCCTGAGCAATTTTTTCTGCTTGAAGTACGCCCAATTGCTGCTTTAATCGTGCCAGCCTTTTATTTTGAGCGCCGCCATCCCCAATGCCACCTAACCCGAAAGCTCCGGGTCGGGTATTTTTTTCTATTTCATCAATTTGATGGAGAACATCTGAGATTTTTTGATCAAGGGAGGCATCACGACCAATATCCAGCATGGAATCCCATGCCCATTTTGCGGAGTCAGCGACAGCTTTCCATGCAGTCTCAAGATAACCAAGATTTTCTTTAATCTGGTTGGTGCGCTGGATCATTGAGGATGAGTATGCTTCTGTCGCAATGCGGGCGGCCTCCTGCTGGTTCCCTTCATCCTGTAGCGCCTTAATCTGGTTATAAGTCGCCAGTGTCAGAAAATGGTACTGATCATTAAGTTTTGATATGGCACTGACAGGATCCTTTGCAATTTCATTGAAATCATTAACCAGTTGATCGGTCGATATTCCAGTTAATTCGCTTGTTTTTACTATCGCTGTCGTCACCTGCTCCAGCGAACGGCTCGCTACCTTTCCCGAACGCACAAGCTGGTTTAATACTGCCGCCGCAGCACCAGTTGTCGAATCAGCCGCATCCCCGGCACGTTGAGCTATATCCGCCAATTGCCCGCTGGTTGTCCCCAACTGATTTCCGGTAAGAATAAGAGATTTATTAAATTCGTCCTGCTCCTGAGAGCCTTTATAGTAAGCCAGCCCCAGGACGCCAACGGCTGCTGCGGCCAGGGTAAAAGGATTAATTAATCCCAGCACATAAGAACCAACACCTTTGATCGCCGGGCCAATCCCACCGAACATATCTTTTAGCTGGCCGCCCTGCTGCATTAACACCATAAATGGCGACTGACCAGTGGACAACCCAACAACAATATCCGTCATTTGTGCAGGCAACATGCGCATAGCAAAAGCCGTTTGTTTTGCCGACATTCCGGTTTTGCTTAGTTGCGATTGAGTAGCCTCAAGCTCACTCCGCATAGCACGAAGTTTTCCTGAAAGCTCCTCATACATTTCAGGAGAAAGCATCCCCTTGGCTTTTGCTTCGCTGAGTTGCTTTTGCTGCTCTGTCAGGCGGTTAAAAGCTGTTCCGACAGGATCGAGTTGAGCAATCAGACGTTGCAAAGCAGCAACTTGTTCATCATGCGCTTTTACTGCTTCTCGTTCTGCCTGAGCCTCTCCTGTTAGCTCTCGCCGCGTTTCCTGTATTTTTCGACTGTAATTATCAAACTGAGAGCCATTTATTTTCCCGGATGAAAGTGCAGCATTAAGTTCATCCTGCTGTTGATCAAGATTTCTTAGCGCCGCTGCCAGAGGGTCGATCTTGTCCAGCATTCTTTGAAAGGCTTGGGCCTGCGCTTCCTGCTGGGCGGCAGCAAGTTTTCCGGCCTTCTCGGCTTCTCTCTGCGCTTGCGCAACCCCGCTCAATTCCTCTGTGGTTTCATTAAGTTTACGGGCAAGAAATTCATATTCTTCTTTATCAATAAGTCCTTTATCGAAATATTTCTTTAATTCAGAATAGCGTCGACCGACAGTATCAATTGCGGCACCAACTGGATCAATAGCTGCTTTTAATTTTGCGAGCGCGTTCTTCTCATCTTCTGTTGCCTTAGTCACTTTCCCTGCGCTATTTGCAGCAGTTTCCCCGGCCTGCGTCATTTTGACTAATGAGGAGGTCAGATTGTCAGCATTATTTTTCGCTCCAGTGCTATCAATAATTATTGCGAGACGTGAAGTTTGCTCTGTCATTTAGTTACTCCGGCAAATAAAAAGCCCCGCTTGGTAAGCGGGGCCAGACAACAGAGGGAAGGGAATTATCAGAAGCGATAACCAATACCTGTCATCCAGGTGCCAACTTTCACATCGCCCAATTTGGTGTACTCATAGGATGCGTCAACTACCCAATTGGGTACAGGATTAAACTGAATACCAGCACCATATACAACCGAAGTCTTGCTTGAAGAGTCAGAGTATCCCAGAATCGTCGCTTCAGCACGTCCATGCGCTAAACCTATTAAGCCATATGCACTGAGGTAATCATTGAAACGATAGGCTGGACCGGCAGCTAGTGAATAGTAATCCAGATCTCCATTTCCAATTTTAGAGCCTGCAAAATAATAATCGTATTTTTGATTTGTGTACGTAAATGAAGATGCAATGCCCCATTTATCATCCAGCTCATAGCGATACTTAATATTTACCCCTGCTGGATTCTCATCAAGGCTTTCTCCACCGGCTTTAACATGACTTTGTGCATAACCAGCAGAAATAGTATTCTGCATCAATTCAGCATTTGCAATGCCAGTTGCAAACAAGGCTGAAGCGATAATGGTAGTCAACACTGCTTTTTTCATAAAATTACCTTCATTTTACAAATCATTGTTATAACAGCCAGAATTAATCTGGCCGGCAGCATTAAAATACCCAACATATTCGAGAGTCAACTATCAATTTCGCATCAAACTATATACACACACATTGGAATTTAGATAATTTCTAAAAAAGTAGAAAATTAATTAACCAATATCCCATCAAAAGTTTTGGATTACGAAACATACTGGTCATCCAGTGCAAAGATCACTGCTTCAAATTCATCACTATCTATCAATATTGGGTGTGCTTTTAAATAGTCGTGTATGTCAGATATTGACAAAGGCAGCGGAACCCCGGACATGCCTGCATAACGCCTGGAACGAGACATTACTGAATACGCATACAATAACTCACGGACAACGGGGTCTATTTCTGGCTCCGGGAGCGGCGGCAACCTGAGTTTTTCTCGCTTCCATCTTGCCTTTTCACCCTTTTCTCCCCCGAACTCCGATAACCACCGCTGGGCGGCTATGGCTTTTTTATCGTATCCTGCTTCTGCTGCTCTTTAGCCTGGGCGATGCTGGCTGCTTCTGCAAGGATCTGCCAGTACAACTCTGGATTCTGCTTAAGCAGCGCGATCCCTCGTTCTGGCGTATATTCCAGTGCAACCTCAACACCATCAACCAGTTCACCAACCCCTTTCCAGTCTTTCAGCAGATAACGAGCAGCATTATCAATGAGTAAATCATCAACAGAATCCACCTCGGAAACCTTTGCAATATCAAACTCCTTCGTTCCGACGTGCAAGCTGGCATCCATTTTCTCAATGTGGCGACGGATTAATGCATTACGGGAGCGATACTGATCGTTATCGCTGCTTGCCACCAACAGTTTTACCCCGTCTACAGGTTTTAAGTCCTTCATTGGGGTAAACCAGCGTTCTCCACCGATGATAATTTTCTGATTAAGAATAAACATCCATAACCTCATTCAATGCGCCCCCCTGTAGTGCAGTACCACAGGGGGAATAACGGAAAATCAACTAATCGCCTCAGCACTGGCTTTTGCGATCACGGCAGCCGGGGAGGCTTTTTTTCTGATTATCGTAGGTGCTTCATCTGCTGCGGTAATGCTCAATTGAACCTGGATAATGTCGGTATTACCCCCATCAGGCCATTCACCTGACACCTGAACCTTCGGGAAACTGAAAGTGTATGCCCCCTCTCCATTCGAAAGCGTGAAGCTGAACGGAACTGTTTCTCCAGTCAGTGTTTTACTCCAGATTTCCCACGCAGCTTTAGACCATGAAAGCGTCACCGTACCGGACGGTGTAAAAGTAGTCGGAATATTTGCTCCTGCATAAGGCGAGCCAGTGCCGATACAACGCTGTGTCTGGAGTTTGTTATCGAACTGAATATCAAAACTGTCGATACAAAAACCGTTACCTCCGGCAACACCATTCAGGCTTACTGCTGAAACCTCCTTAAACGAATAACGTAGCTTTCCTGCACTATCCACAGGTTCGCCTTTGATAAAATTCGTATCATCGGCCTTTGATTCCCAGTCCAGTCCGGCAAAGGTTACGGTCGCCGTAATATCGCCGTCGTTAGGGATCTGCATTTTCCATGAGCCAACCTGCGCTCCTCTGACAACAGAGGCAATTCCGACATCGGACGCATAGGTCGCCAGAGAAAATGTTATTCGCTCATTCCCCATTGTCAGAGAATCACCTGACCATTCCGCGCCGAAACAGGATGCAAGAAAATCATCATGTTGACCCCAGCGAAATTTGGTACCAACATCACCGCCAACATCCACAGTGCCAGGCGTCGCCCCCTGAGCCATCCGGGAGCCGCCAATCTCATTATTTTCGCCTTTATTCTGGGTGGGTTTTACTCCCCAGCTTGTGCGTTTTAATAAACTCCAGTCACCACTTGCTGGTGTGGTGCCTGCAACTGTCTCCCGGATAAATGCCGAGATAACCTTTGCACCTGAACTCACAGGAGCCTCCTATGTCATTAATTGCGCTAGAGCGCGCGATATGGAATTTGAAGATTAAGCTGGAACCAGCCATTCTTTTCGCCAACGGTTATTGAGGAAACAGCCTGGTAACTGAGACGATCGTCATCCTGAAACTCAAACAGTTCCCGCAATTTATCGGCTGTCTCAGTAATGAGTTTTGAACCAGAACCTGCGGGGACAAATAACTGAATAATGATTATCCCCGTGCGATAAACAACCGGCCCCGCGCCAATTTCATTAACTCCAGCCTGCCCGGGAATATTACTTAAACGCGCCCAGATTAACTTACCGGAAGGATCGAACGTTGGCCCGTTCGGATACAATACGTCTTTTCCATCAATAACCGTCTGTGCCGTCATTCTGGAAATGACCGTATTTCTGATTTCAGTAAACGTCATTTGTAAGCCTGTAAAACACCATTAAAAGCGTTGGCATACACGCCAGTTGGCGCTTGTTGTGAATGACCGTTTTCAAGAGCCTCTGCATAAGGAAGGTTATTCTGGATATAAATAATTCCGTAATTTGCAGCTTTCGAAATAACCCCGATCCCACGCTGAACCGCAATCGTACCGTTCGGATCCACGTTATCAGATATACCAAAATCGGGATGCTGTAACGACACCATGTTGTTATTTCTGAAACGCCCGGTATCAACCGGAGCAGCAATATCAATAGCAGTAAGAATCTGAATAGCGATGTAGCGAATTTTCAGCCCCACATCTTCCTCAATCATCCCGGCAAATATTGACGGTTCGATATCCCATGCCTTTGCCATTTACGATCTCCTTAACTGGATTGAGTAAACTGATGCGGAAGGATCTACACTCGCTGTAATTACCTCGTATCGTTGCAACTGCCTTGATACAGAATCATAAATCTCAATAATATGGCCGACAGCAGGTTTATCCGTAACCTCGCATATCAGAGCAGTTAATTTAAGGTCACCATGCAAAATATTAATCCCATCAATTCTGCCCAGCTTATAACGCGTCAACACGCCTCGCCCGGTATAGGTTGCTGTGGATTCGCCGCCAGTTTCAGTCACAGGATTCCAGTTCCGGTGTGTAACGTAAGAACCAGAAAAATCACTCACGGCGTCTGCTAAATCCTCATCAAAAGCAGCGGCAACCTCTGACTGAATCTCTTCACGAAGCCCCATCATCCCCCCCTCACAACCCTGACTTGTGAGCGACTAAGTCCGTACGGTTTCAGCAGTGCTATCGCAAGCTGTAAATCGGGTTCAAGCAATGCAGTGCTGTTTGCTGGCAATTCAGCAAATGATTTCGATACACTGACCCCGTCAGCCGACACGGCTTTACTGATAACAACGCCAGAATCATTTTTCTGCTGAAACAACTTACCGACAGAGGCAATTCTGGCTGCATATGCTCCCGCAAGTTTTACCTCTTCCGGAATACGGGATGGGTTTATTTTCAGGCTGAAGCCATTAAGCCAGGCATTAGCCATTAAAACAGCTTTATTTTTAGCGTTCTCACTCGTCCAGGCGTTCCCAAACGCATTATCAACGTCATCACAGGTCACGTAAGTGATCATGTGTTACTCCTGAGTTTTCCAGCCCAGAGCCTTCCAGTTGTCAACTTCATCAGGATGAACATTAGCGATAGTTGGTGCGCCGGGAAACATCTGATAATCGGTCACCATAACCACTAACTCAATTTGCGTTTTTTGTGGCTCATGAATTTGCTCCACATTCTGCTCCACCACTGCATTTTTTTGCGCGGCTTCACGCTGTGCTCTTTGCTCTTTAGTTAATCCGGCCATATACCCTCCATTAAAAATGGGGCCGAAGCCCCGTTTGGATGTTTAACCAAGAATCAGACAACCATGTGCCGGTTTCACTGACGAAACACCCCATGCCAGTCCAACTTCATAGCGCACCTGGCGATACTGACGATACAGTGCAATCTGGAACGTAATCCCTGAAATCGGGTCCGTAACATTCATTACATCATCAGCATTATCGCCACCTTCCGGCATTGCCGGAGTACGGGATGCCAGCAGAAACGCGTTGCGATCAAACGCCATATTTGCAGTAAAGGAGCCAACAACTGTGATTGCAGTATCATCAGCCAGATCCTGACGCAGTCCCGGCGCTGCAAGAGTAATCAGATTGCTGGTAGCTGCTGCCACAACATACTGATTCGGATCGCCAGCGAACGTAACAATCTGACCTGCAGAAATACTCCCCGAACCAGTATCAATGGAAATAAGAACATCGCCTTCTTTTTTCTCGCCATTCACGAGATAACCAGTTGCAGCAACCTTTGGCGCTCGTTTTACACCTGCCGAACTGTGAATATTGAATCCCTCCAGACGCCCCAACACGCCCTCACGCAGTAGCTGTTCAGTGCCGGATTCATTCACTTTAAACAATACAGACTGTTTTCCGCGCAAATTAGCAATGGCAGCGGAACCAAGCACCATCTGCAGATCTGTTGTCGGTGCGCCGTTATCCTCCAGAACCTGACGAGCCAGAGCAGCATCAGAAAGATCATCTTTAACACCAAATGGCGTTGTCCCTGCGGTTCCCACGGCGCGGGAAGCACCGAAATACAACGCACCAAGATCAGCCTCAACCTCGTTTGCAAGGGCGCGAAAAGCCTGCTTGAACTGATCAGCCAGAATGGTGTTGTAAGTCCCTGAAGGGCCAAGAGCCAGTTGTTCTTCACCATTCCATTTAACCGGCGCCATTTTGGATTTAGTAATTTTTACATCAACAGTGCCAATATTTTGATCACCGGTATTCGGAGCTGACGGCCCCGGTACGATATCTTCGGTTTTCGCCTCAGGCGCAACTGGCGCGGTTACCGTCTGATCTTTTGCTGCGGCGTCAGCTTTTGCGTTTTTTGCTACCGCAGGGATAAAACCCACCTGCTCACGGGATACAACATCCAGGGCGGTGTAAATAGTCGGGATCAACCCGGTCAGGGTATTTCCAGCCATAATTAAATATTCCTTAAAAATTTGCGTAATTGTGAATGGATTGAGTAGTGAGCTATCCAGCCCTGACACCAGCTCCCATCCGGAAGCTGGCAAATGTATTAATCAACGATTGTGATACCGTCTTTCAGTGCGTTTTGCTTACCTGCAACATCCAGTGCATCAAAAGCAGAGCGTTTCATCGTTTTCTGACCAATATCATGCTGTGTTGGACGGGAACCGCCGCCATTGTTGCCACTGGCTTTCAGGATGTAGTCTTTCTGAGGGTAATTTTCAACGAGGAACTCCAGCGCCTCATCAAACTGCGCCAGTTCTCCTGGCTTCGCGCGGGAATAAATTTTGTTGCCGGAAGCGTCATAAGCAACGATCTTCCCTTCTTCCACTTTGAATGCCTGTCCGAAGCGGGCTTGTAATAAATCTGCCGGGATCGCAATTTTATCGGCAATATATTTTGAACCCGCAAAACTACCGCCAATCATAGAATCGTAAAGCTGCTTCTCCAGCATCTGAGAGCGTTGCTTTTCTTCATCTAATTGCTGCTGAAAATTTTTCGTAATTTCTGCCTTAACCTGGTCAACCTGTCCCGCATCGATCAGCTTTTTCTGGTCGATTTTTGACAGCATTTCCAGTGCCTCAATCGCCTTCTTCGGGTCTTCGAAAGCGGCAAACTTAGCCAGTTTTTCCTCTGCAGCTTCTTTAGCCAGGCGATGATTTTTTGCCTCGCCATTAAGCTCTGTAATTTTTTTTATCGCCAGCGGTGCATCGAAGCCGATTTCTTTACCATCGTCGTGCACATAAACTGGCAGGCCAGCAGTATCAATTTCTGCGTATTGTTTTCCGTTAATCTCGACCGTTTTCAGTTTCATATTAGTACCTGGTTTAAGTCTTCCGACAGTTACGCTGCTCACCATCCGGATCGCAGCAATAAAAAAGGCCACCCGAAGGTAGCCTGTTGTAATAAATGATTTATTTAAATCCCTGCTTTTCTGAATACCTGTGCATCACGCTCACGGAGTTGCTTCAGCGTCAGCCATTCGCCTTTATCGGTGTAAAATTCATCTGGCGACATACCGCCATCCCGAATCAGCTTTGCCCGGGTTTCCCCCACAATCTGTTTTTGTCTGGTGTAAGGCTGACGCAAAAACCATTCCCTGTAGGTTGTATCTCCGGCCACCACGCCATCCATGCTGGCCCGCTCAGCCGGGGAAATATCACGAACATCAATACCCAGTTCCTTCGCTGATTTCAGAATGAACGTTTCCGTTGAGCGGCAGCAGAAATGAATTTTTCCCGGCCCATGCAAATAAGGCACACTGTGACCTACAGGTTTATTATCCAGCGTATATTTGAGGCGATCCCTGATTCGACATTGTGGCGTAGTACGATTATCAAGCGTTGATAACCATTGCTTACCCTTAATCAAATCATTATTCGCGCTGGCAAAACTCTCACGGGCAGTAGCAGCAAGATGTCCAACCGCTGTTTTTGCAATGCTGGCCGCATTAGCCCGGCTCATCTGCAATGCACCATCCTGAAATCCCTTGCTGACATGTCCCCGAATTTTTCTTGCGATCTGCTCATTGGTATCCCCCAGCAAAAAACCCTGACGCACCGTATTTGTTATGCGTCTGAGCCGATCCGCCTCAAGATCCAAGGCCCACTCACTGAGCAGTCGTCCCTGGAATGGTCGCGCCATTGCAGCGGCGTAAAGTGCATCAGAAGATATACCAACCAGAGGGTGAACATCAGCAACAAAATCAGGTAGCAGAGAATCAAACAGACTTAACTGATAACCAGCCTCATAAATTGCCAGCTCGTTCAGCTCTCCGGAGAGACTGGTAAACATGCTGTTAATAGCAGCGCGGTTAACCTCTCTGACACTCGCCAGAAGTGACTCCAGGCGCGTAACGGTAAAACTACCAGGATCGAGGCTGTCCAGTGCTACCAGCAGGCGAGCTGTAAGCTCCGCATCGCTGTCATTCAGTATTTTCACCATTCTGGCAGCCACACCAGTGCTATAGCGGGATATCCAGACTGCATGAGCAATTGATTCATCACGCAGCCGTTCATTCACGGTTTGCATCATTGATTTCCATCAACATTACACTCTGATTTTTTAATTCATCGATCACATCCTCTGGACGGGAATCCTGATCGATAAATTTCAACGCCTGCAAAACCCGAACCGCATCAATCTGACGTATATCACCGCCCTGACGCAATGACTGAACAGCCAGCGCGGAGGATGAGTCAAACACCTGGGCAGATACATCCAGTTCAGTGCGCACATCCACATTGCCACCGCAACTCTCTCCGCTCCATTCCGCCATTATCTGGAGAATATTATCGAGGGCATCTTCGAGGGAGTTCGCCATTGTATAAAGCGGCGAGTGTTCCTGCATCCGCTCTTCATTAGTCTGATCAACAGATTTGGTGGATGTATTTTCAGCCCGCAGAAGTTTAGCGCCGGCATGACGCATCTGATTTTCCAGCTTCTCAAGTGATGTTTCGCCAGATTCTATCGCTGCGCCACTATGTTCAACATATTCGAGGCCATTTTTTGTTCTGTCCTCAAAAATCGTAGCGGTGGATGCACCAACCGTCAGTTCTTCATTCCTGTCCAGCCCGTAGGCCACCAGCAATGGAACGCGGGCAACATGAAGAATATTGTCCTGCTCGCTCTGGCTTTGCCAGTGCTTGATATTCAGCAAGCCAAGATTAAGCAATGGCGGTGTACCACGCATAAACCCTGTTTTCTTCGTATACAGTGTTACCAGAGGAATATCATCACGGCTGGTATTCCATGACTCATGAAGCATCCAGACAGATTCGCCATTAGTACCTTCGCTGCGTCGATAAATTTCTACTCGACGGGGCATAATATGGCGGATCTGCTCCACCTTCTTCTGCCCGAAATCATCACCATCAATAATGATGACCTCTTTTATACGCAAATCAGTGAGAACAACTTTCCCTTTTTCAACTTTCGATTTCCATCCAATAACCTGGCGTGGATTCAGCATCGTAACGTACGGGCGACCACCGGCCGCGTTTTCATCGGCTTTTGTCCGAATCTCGTTCATATCCGTTCGTGGATAGTCCACCAGCGCATGTGCCACACCATACTGAAATGCGAGACTGAAAAATTGCTGCGCCCACACATCCAGTCGGCTCCCCTCCATGTCGATATTTTCTGCATATTCCCTGATTTTTTCCGGCGTTTCCTCACTCAATACTGTCGGCTCTGCAAATATGCGCCCAATATTTTGTTTGATGCTTTCTTCATACACAGGAAGTAGCGTAGCCACAGACAGGCGTTTTTTATAAGCGTCTTCATCTTCATTAGGCCATTTGGGGAGATAATTTTCCCCCTGCCTGCGCATTTCAAGCGTACCGCCCATCAATGCGTCGTTAATATCCCACGCCTCCAGCATATCGTTATAGTCGAGGTTGGGTGTTGATATATCAGCCATAATTAAATCCGAAGTGATGTGACTCTTCCGGTCGGTTTGACAATAGGGAATTGCTTAACGATGAAATAACCTCCGGCATCATTCGGGTGATCGTTGCCTGATTTTTTATCAGGCTCCCCCTTATCATCCCAGACCTGTTGCTCCAGAGATTCGGCATATACCGGACAACGCTTCACATTAACTTTATAGCGACGCTCGCCATTGGCATTGCAGAACATTGCATTCATTGAGTTAACGCGATCTTTTACTGGCGGGTTCGAGCTGTTCACCACAACGTTAAAACCAGCCTGCTTAAGCTGGGCTATATCCGTCGTACTTGCGTTACTTGATTTTCTGGAATCTCCGGAAGCATCTGGATAAATATAAATCTCCCTCACTTTCCGGTAATCATTCCCGTCATACAGCCAAAAGCGTTCTTTAATGATGCGGATCATATCCGGCGTATCGTAGGCATTGATGATTTCAGTTACCGCACATGGAAGCCCCAAACGCAGTACATGGACGATCCCCGCCATCTTTCCAACGTTAAAATCCATCCCAATATAAATCGGCTCCCCTGGCTGCTCCACTTCTTCGCAATTATTCAGTTTCCGGTCAAACTGATGGTAAACAGTACCACTTGTCAGGTTAGTAAACTGTCCTCGAAGATAGGCTTTAATCAGCTCTGGAGGGTATGACTCAAGAAGCGAAGGAATGTAATCTGCTGGTAGGTTCTTTTCATTATCGAAAGTAGATGCCTGCACCAGACCATACAGTGAGGCCAGCTCTGTTTTTTCACGCACGGCTTTAACAAACTGCTCGTAGACAAATTTGAATCCTTCCGGCGTGGTTGTAACGTCAATACCGTTGCGAAGTCCATCAACCTTATAACGCATACGCGCAATTATCTTGCGCCACGCTGTTCTGGCTTTTTCCTTCGGCAAAATGTCCAGTTCATCCACCAGCGCATTACCAATTTTGAAACCGACGATCGTTTGCGGCTTCTCCATCGATCTGCAGATAGTGGTTCCCCGATACTGACGTCCGTAATAAAAATGAACCTCTTTATTTCCCTCATTAATTTTTACGTTCAATCCCCAGTCAGCAGCAACTTCTTCCACTGTAGGGTAAAAAATATCGCGAATTTGGGGATACGTTGGCGCAAAATATCCCTGATTTATACCAGGATGTTCCCAAATCCCCTTGCATATGCCACCACACCCAATCCATGTTTTACCCGAGCCAAAACCAGCGACATAAGCTTTAAATTTGTGGGGCATTGAAAGAAATCGCGCCTGAGGCACATTAAGCGTCGGAGAGATCATCTTCATCACTCCTTACTCTGGCATCAACCACATTTATATTGATCGCCACAGGTTGGGGATGTTCATTATCTTCCACCGTTTCGATCTCTTTGCGCAGCTTCTGGTTTTCCATTCTGCGCCGTTCAATTTCCAGTTCCTGTAGCCGCTTATCTGCACATAAAGCCCCGCCAGCAGAAAGCAAACGCAACAATTCACGCCGGGCGGCAGCCTTATCCTCCAACAGGATCTCAACGCCGAATTTTCCGAGCTTTGCCCCTGCATATAATTGCCGCGCATCCCCATCAAGCAGAGTGGTATCAGCCATATAAAGCTGCCCCGTTCCCTCACCGCAGCACTTCGGGCAATCCGGATTGGGTATGGCGTTATCAACAAAGCCGAGGCCTCCATATTCCGGCTCGGGTTTACCATCTCTGGAGGCCTGTGCCGCAGCCTTATCGAATTCTGCAATATCACGCCACTGGTAGAGATGATTCTCGCCCCAGCAATAACGGCAGTTAACACGGCGAAATTGTGCCAACTGATTGGGGTCGGCCTGGACAATGGCCATCAACTGGCTCACCAGTAAATCCAGGTCTGCGGTATAGCGTTTCTGGTACTGATTGCGGAAGTAGCTGATAGCACGATAAACCCTGGCATTTCTAAGCATACGGCTGGCGTTGCTGTTAGCTGTCGCACCTTGCCCCTCATAACCAGCCAGTCGGTATGCCTCTGTCGGCTTTTTCCCCTGAGCAACCAACATGGCGAATTTTGCCTGCTGGTCAGAAATACCGAATTCATCGGGGCAGAACGAAATTTCTTCCGTGTCCCCCTCAATCAGGAGTGCATCGGATACAGCCTTTTTTTTCTGAGATTTTCCGTTCTGCCTTTGCGCAGTCTGCGCAGTTTTTTTTCGCGCACTTTTTTGCGCAGTTTTGCGCATTTCTTTCTGCGCATTTTTCGGAGTTTTTTTGATGTAACGACGGGCTGTTGCGTAGTTCAGTCCCCTTGCTTCACACCATGCCACCGGAGATATACCGGAGCGGGTGTATTCAGCAATATACTCCTGCTGCAACGCCCCCCAGTCCGGTCTGCTCATCAGTTAGTCCTGATTTTTATCCACCCTGAGTAGTTCGCGCAGAGCAAAGGCATCCCCTTTTCTGGCAAGCTTAAACAATGCCGCTCGTAACTCGGCTTCACCTTTCGCTCTGCCCTTACGGATGGCCGCATAAAAATCTGTCATTGCTTCCCGATTTTCTTTCAGTCGGTTCAGATCAACATCCAGAACGTCAGCGATTTGTTGTGCAGTCATCCGGCACGCTGCCAGAGACTCGACTTTCGAATACGGAATCATTTGTCACCCCCATTGATATGCAGGGTGTCTTCTTCCTGTATTTTTCGTGAAGGATTTTTACTGCAGCGTTGTTCCAGGTGACCTGATGGTGAATGCGTTTATGGCTGGCACCCATCAGTGAGATTTTTACGCACGACGGCGCATACATGACGGAGTAAAAACTTTTAACGTAGGTTCCGGAATCCAGATACAGCTCGGTCATTCCGCCGCTGTTTTTCTGCGTCTGTTTCTGCCCTAACTGGACAGCACCGATCGTCATAAACAATTCACCACAGCGACCGAGATTCGTGTACGTATTCACATCCTCGTTAATGCGCCCCATGAATGAGAACGGTCGATCAACCGAACAGATAAAGCTGTTCATTGCCTTGCGTTTCACCCACGAAGCATGGCCGCCATTGTCACCAAGAAAATCCCCGCCCTGCGACATAGCGATGGAAAGCGCGGGTATTGATTCGTAATACGCCAGCATTTCAGAAAGGATCGCATCCAGTTTCCTTATCGGGAAATAGGCCTGGTCATAGTTGCGATCCACCCGAAACTGGAACTCGTGATAATCATCATCGAACTGAATGAAGTATTTACACCCGACCAGTTTTGCCAGGTCGAAACAGGCATTACGGGCGTAAAAAATTGAGCGGCGGTCACCAAAATTATCGGCTTCGTCAAAACGACTGGCAATATCGGCTTTGGAAAATACCAGCACCTGTTCACCAAATTCAGCCATGTACTGATGCCGTGTCTTATCTTCATCATCAACAACGATAAAAATTTTCCCGGTATAGCCAGCACGACGCAACGTCCGGTAAGTCAGAACTTTGTCCGGTCGCCCGTGAGTCAGAATAAAGGCGCAAAAATCATCACGCATATTCCTCCTCCCCGCTATGCATGATCGCCACCATGCGCTGCGTCATTCGGACAAATCCATTTTCAATAGCCTGCTGATAATCAATGATCACCAGCGCCGACTCCTCGAAAAGGCACTGAATTTCAGCGGGGGCATGAGCGTAATAGTCCGCAATTCTGCTGAAATTAAACACCGTGTGACGTTCTGCCGCACACAGGAGGAATTTCTCAATATCAGGATCAAGGGACGCCGAACGTATCCGGCTGATCAGCTCCTGAGTTTTCGTATCGTCGTACAGTTCACTGATATCCGGTTTACCGCCCGACGGCTCATAAACAGGCGTATCAATTTTCGTCGTATACGGCTCCTCCTTATTTCCTGTACCGGGCAAAACATCCGTCAACAGTTCATCAATTTCTGTCGGGCCGAAGCCTGTCAGGGAGACATCAAAATCAGCATTGATTAGGTCCGACAGCTCCATCCGCAATAGATCTTCATCCCAGCCAGCATTCATCGGTAGGCGATTATCTGCCAGGCGGTACGCCTTTTTCTGCTCATCCGTCAGGCCAGACAGAACAATGACCGGAACAGAATCCATTTTGAGCATTTCAGCCGCCATAACACGACCGTGACCCGCAATAATTTCGCCCTTTTCGTCAATCAGCACCGGATTAGTCCAGCCGAATTGCTTAATACTTTCTACCAGTTGTGCCACCTGCTCAGTACTGTGCGTCCTGGCGTTGTGCGCATACGGTGACAATTCTTGTAATGGGCGATAGACTATCTTTAATTTCTCGCTCATACAGCCTTGCTTTATGAATAAAACGCACCCCAGCAGCCAGTGCTACTGGGGGCGGAGGTGTTGCTGGTAAAGTTAGGTATTGGATCAATGAGTGAGTCAATATAATATTAAACTCACAATTATAAATCAGCCATATATTAGGAGCGCCAAAAAAAACCTGAAAACAATATAATAACAGGATAAATTTCAAGGCGACCAAGAATCATAGCTATGCACATTAAATATTTTGCAATGTCATTAAGCACTCCGAATGACGATGCAGTAGCCCCAAAACCTAATCCCATATTATTAATACATGCAGCCACTGTTGCAAATGATGTAAGAAAATCATATCCCATACCATTTAACACCAGTATAAAAAACACCGTGAAGAGAGTATAAAGAAAAAAGAAACTCCATACAGACCTCATTACACGATCTGTAACTATCTTCCCTCCTACATTTACACTCAACAACGCTCTGGGATGAGAAAGCTGATTTATCTCGTGTTTGCTTTGTTTGAAAAGTATAAGAAATCGAAGTGACTTAATTCCACCACAAGTTGAACCTATACATCCCCCAAAGAAACTTGACAACAGCAAAAACACTATCGTGTGCGTGGGCCAGTTTGCATAATCCTGCGTAGCTAAACCATTATCAGTGAGCATGGAGCTGGCAAGAAAAAACGAATGAATAAAACTTCCATGCAAGTCATACATACCTATATGCCAGACCTGGAAAGAGGTAACAATGATCACCCCTAAGGCTATTAACAGAAAGAAACGAAGTTCAATATCTCTGATTAAAGGTTTTATCGTTTTCCTGCTAATAACAATATACCAAAGAGTGAAGTTGAAAGCCGATAGCAGGGAAAAAGAACCAGCCACCAGCTCAACCAAATAGTTATTAAAATATCCGATACTCTCGCTATGAGTTGAGAAACCACCAAGCGAAACTGTGGAAATCCCGTGACAAATAGCATCAAACAAAGGCATTCCTGCAAGTCTATAACAGACAATACAAGCAATACCTAATAAAGAATAAGTTATCCACAGTGTCCGTGACGTATCGGCCAGGCGGGGAGTGAGTTTGTCATCCTTAAATGGCCCCGGCATTTCTGACTGATAAAGCTTTGCACCACCAATACCCAATAATGGCAATACAGCAACCGCCAGAACAATAACTCCTAAACCACCTATAAAATTTAACTGTGACCGATAGTACAAATATGCCCGAGGTAATGAACTAACATCATCAATTACAGTTGCTCCTGTTGTTGTTATTCCAGAAACCCCTTCAAACAGAGCATCAATGAACGTTAAATTAAGTTCTGAGTCAATCCATAAAGGGAATGCACTAATAACAGAAAACAAAATCCAAAACATTACAATTATAATAAACCCATCACGGGTACGTAATTGAATGCCAGATTTCTTAGTTGTATACCACGCTCCGCCACCAATGCAAAAAAATATAACGAAAGTTATAAAGAAAACGAACAGGCTTTTTTCTTTATAAAACAATGCTACAACCATTGGTGGCAACATTGAAAGACTATAGAGCCAAACCAGGAACCCACACATATGAGTAACAACTCTTACATGAGATGTATTCATATCTAAATATTCTTTCAATTATAACCACCTTGCTGCAATATTATGATTATACTGTATAAAATTTAACCCCTCTTAGATCTTACTTCACTGTTCCTTATGAAACAATCATCAAAATGAATCATATTGTAGTTAAGATTTTACTTTAAACACTGTTCGGTTATGTATTGCTGAGCACCTTCAAGTTGGGCCTGCATCATTACCAGTCGTTCCCGGAGGGTGAAATAATCCCGTTCAGCGGTGTCTGCCAGTCGGGGGGAGGCTGCATTATCCACGCCGGAGGCGGTGGTGGCTTCACGCACTGACTGACAGACTGCTTTGATGTGCAACCGACGACGACCAGCGGCAACATCATCACGCAGAGCATCATTTTCAGCTTTCGCATCAGCTAACTCCTTCGTGTATTTTGCATCGAGCGCAGCAACATCACGCTGACGCATCTGCATGTCAGTAATTGCCGCGTTCGCCAGCTTCAGTTCTCTGGCATTTTTGTCGCGCTGGGCTTTGTAGGTAATGGCGTTATCACGGTAATGATTAACAGCCCATGACAGGCAGACGATGATGCAGATAACCAGAGCGGAGATAATCGCGGTTACTCTGTTCATTGCTGACCCCACAAACAGATTTCACGCTCAATCTCACGACGAGTCATGAGACCTTTCCATTGCTTACCGCCAGCATATGTCCAGCGACGTAGCTGATCACATGCGCCTTTGATATCGCCCTGGTTTATTTTGCGAAGAAGCGTCGATGTTCTGAAATTGCCAGCACCCACGTTGTAAACGAATGAGTAAAGAGCGCCGCGCGTTGTTTCCGGTATATCGACTTTGATGTACGGGTTAATTTGTCTGGCGACAGTGGCAAGGTCTTTATTCAAGAGTGCTTTGCATTCTGCTTTGGTATACGTTTTACCGAGCATGATGTCTTTTCCTGTATGCCCGTGACATACAGTCCATACACCAACAATATCTTTGTATGGTATGTAGCTGACACCTTCCAGACCATCGTTACCACTTGGGCCAGTGATTAACACTGATGCTATAGCAATTGCTCCGCCACCAATAGCAGCAGCAACGACTTTTCGTAATGATGGAGGCATTATTCACCTCTCGCAGCCTTGCGCTTATCTTCTTTAATCTTGAAATAAAGGTTTGTCAGGTACGTCAGCAGGCCAAATACCAGACTACCCAGCACACCGATTGCAGCCCACTGTGACGGAGTTACTCTATCGAGCAACTGTAAAAACCAGTAGCCAGCACTGCCTGCGGAGGTGCCATAGGCGACACCTGTTGTTAACTTATCCATGGATTTCATAACCCCCACCTCGCAGATGCGGGCGCTGTGTAATGGAAACAAAAAATGGCCACCAGCGGCCCGTAAAAAACACCCCGTCAAAAGCACCGGCATCCGCAGATGCCCTTTGCGTGGCGTTATTTGATGCGCGCCAGATGTGGCGCAAAGAAATGAAATAAGACTTATCGAAAATTAAGGTTAATTTGATGATTTAAACCACTTCTGAAGCTTAGTAGTATGAACATGTCCCCAGAAGGGGCCAATACTTATTATTCTTCATGGACTTTGTCCCGCGGTCTTAATCCGACGACCGCGCTACTTTTCACCCTCTCGCAAATTGCTATCTAAAGGACGTTGTCCCACGAGTATTCCTGTATGCTCGTGTCTTTTTTTGTCCTGAGAAAGGAATAAAAAAGCCGCCAGATATGGCGGTTGGTCAATGCAAGGGATGAATTATTTAATTGTTATTAAACCGAGGCGTCGGGTGCCTCCCGAAGTATTCCGTGCTGTATGGATACTGTGGTTTCCCGCTAAACCGACTCTTTAAACCACCCTCGCACTGAGGAGCGCCTCTGTGGTGTTTTTATAACACCAAAATGATGCATCACCGACCCTGCCAGGAAATACAAAATCTCCACCGATAATGCACCATTCTGCTGCCGTAAAAAATTAACACTGAGGCTACACCCGGCCTCAAATCATAGCCAGAGAACAGAATGCTTTTTCAAAACAACCTGCTCCCACGTAATAAAAAAATACGCCAGTGCCGTAATACAATAAGGCTTGTTTTAAATGCTGGAGCGGGTAGCGGGAATCGAACCCGCATCATCAGCTTGGAAGGCTGAGGTAATAGCCATTATACGATACCCGCATATGGTGCCGACTACCGGAATCGAACTGGTGACCTACTGATTACAAGTCAGTTGCTCTACCTACTGAACTAAGTCGGCATTGGTTCTTCAGGGGAGCGATATCACCGAGCAAAGAAGAGTTCCCCCTCAGAACCGTTTTCGATGATACGATTTAATATTCCAATCGCAACAACACTTTGCGTCAAGCTATGTAAATTTATTTATGTATTTTTATTTTATGTGAACATTTCACCTTCACTTAAAATATACGCGACAATATATAAACAAATTTATTTTGAACGCAATTATTAAATGTCGTTTCTTATATCACACCACAAAAACAACAAAACCCGCTTGATGGCGGGTTTTATTAAAGTTTAATTGCGCTTGATTCGCCTCGCGATACAGCTTTGCGAAGCGTAGCAAAATTGAAGCAGTTTACGCGTAAAAAATCAAGCCGTTTTTTGAGCGAGTGATTCTCGCATGGGAATGTATAGCGCATACTCAGCAACGGCCAACCAATTAGCAATTCGCTTTTCGCATGTGCTAAAACACCACTCTGGGTGTGCATCATTTAGCAATTCAGCCATTTTGCGTTTGGTCATCCCCCGCCCCTCATACCGTTGCCGAAGGACGCTAATCAATCCTGGATGCTCTGCCAGCACCTCACTTATGACCCGATCAATACATAACGCCTCTGCATCAGTACAATGCGCCAGCCAGCTCTTTTGCTTACCGTTAATCATATCCCGCAAAAAAGCCTCAAGTTCAGACTTGTTCAGACCTGCTTTTTTCATCCTCCGGAGCGCCTCGTTAATTGCCGTTTTTGTCAGCTTTTTAGAGGCCAACAACTGATTGAACATATTTCCTGACCTGCCACCGCCAATATACGACCAGCGCCCCCACATACGCAGTTTGCCCTGAATCCAGACACTTTCCAGCGTTGCGAGACGAAGGTGTTCTCCGCTTTTTCCTGTATTCGTTGGGTAAATCACAAATATCCCTCCTTTCTCCAGATTTCTTGTGTGCGAAAAACACCTTCTGCATGCATCAGGCGTAATTCTTCTTTGGTGTAATCGCTGGTTTTTACCCGCCCGTCGATTAGATCGTGGCATGAGCTACAGGCAATCGCCGCCTGCATATCGTGTGGTTTTGTCGCTGTTCCGCACGTTCCCGCCAGTCGGTAATGCGCCAGCACAGACGTTTCCGGATCGTGATTGCAGTAGCCAGGAATTCTGACGGTGCACATCTGCCCCCGCGCCGCTTTACGTAAATCCACCATTACGCAAACTCCAGCAGCTGCGCGGCCACATTTTCGACTTGTTCCGGAGAGGAAAATTTACGGAACAGAATCCAGTTCCACAGCACATTCAGAACAGATTTATAAACCTGCTGAAACTCGGTTTCGTCCATATTCGCAAAAGCGATGGATTTCGCCCGACGCCCATGGCTACCGTCCGGATAAAAATGTTCGGTGTAAAATCCAGCCTGAATGGTTACCCACTCGCGAAAAGCCTCAAACGACTTTAGCAATGCCGTATCCCGGGTTCTGCGTGTCGCAACTGTATTCAGATATTGCTCTGCGGCATCACTCAGGGCTGGCGTGTGTTCCCGACCAACTGATTCGCACAGGTAATCAACGAAACCAGACAGCAGTTCTCGTTCGCGAGGCGTGATCGCCCCACCGACCGGAGTCCAGTAATCGAATCCCAGTTGCAGGAGTTTGAAAAAACGCTTGTGGAATACGTAGTTACGCACACGCTTAAAGTCTGCGTGTATCCACTCACCTATTTTGATTTGATGCAGAAAATCGCAACTCTCCGGCGTCGCCGGGAGAAGTAAACCAGAAGAGGTTTGTTTGACCAGTTGTATATGCGCCATTTCTCAATCTCTCGATGGCGCAGTGCAACAGATGCCAGTTGTTCAGGCTGACGTATAAAGTATAAATAAACTGGTTCCAGTGTAAAGCCCCCACATTGATGGAATAAAAACCAAACAACAGATTGCTGGGATAAAAACAACGCTTATTATTAAAAGCGGTTAAACAAATTAAATTTTAATGTTATGCAAATCTGCCAGATCACCATAATATCTCATTTGAAAACCGCTGAAATAACAACCCTATCAGGATTAATCATATTAAGGTGAGTAAATATGGAAAACAACAAATCTGCACATTACGTTCCTTTTTTATCTGTAATACTTTTTGTTTTATGCTGTGCGTGGGCATTATTTTTATAAAAATATTCACAGATAAAATATACCCGCCAAAGCAGGTTAAGTGCGGGTGCGTTGAGGATGCCTGACACATCAGAGGTGGCGAGGGATTTATCCCCCGCCAGGTCTCTTACTCCTCAGGTTCGTAAGCTGTGAAGACAGCGACCTCCGTCTGGCCGGTTCGGATTCGTACCTCACAGAGGTCTTTCCTCGTTACCAGTGCCGTCACTATGACGGTTAAACAGATGACGATCAGGGCGATTAACATCGCCTTTTGCTGCTTCATAGCCTGCTTCTCCTTGACCTTTCGGTCCGTAAGAGGCTAATCTCTATGTGTCGCATAGATATGGCCTCAGATTAATGTTAAACGTCTTGCAGGACGCGTAATGTTAACTGGGGCTTTTCTCTATCTACCTTTGGTGTTCATGCCCGAGGCAGATAGCCTCAAGCACCCACAGCAATTCTAACTATCCAATACATCACTGCCAACACTTTAAACTCTTACCCTTTAAAACAAGAACAAAATTCAACCAATCAGCATTGGGCGTATACTCATATCCTAGAGAAAACAACTCTTTCTGTACTATTTATATCCATATGATTTATAAGCATTTGCCACTTGCCATAGCCGCACAATGACAGTTTGCCATTTGATGTCAATAGATAAAAATGATCGTTTTCAATGAGTTACATACTTGCAAGGCGTTGCACATCAGGCCCGATTACGTCAGTATCAAAAGATTACAGATGGTGCATTACTGCCACCTCGCCTTAATGTTCCAGAACTCTCCAACTTGAGGAATTTTCAATGACATCCTTTCAATTATCTTTGATTTCTCGTGAAATTGACGGCGAAATAATACATTTACGTGCCAAAGATGGTTACATAAACGCCACATCAATGTGTAGAACTGCGGGCAAACTGCTCTCTGATTACACTAGACTCAAAACTACTCAAGAGTTTTTTGACGAATTATCACGCGATATGGGAATTCCCATATCGGAGTTAATTCAATCATTTAAAGGTGGAAGACCTGAAAACCAAGGGACATGGGTGCATCCTGACATCGCTATTAATCTAGCGCAGTGGCTATCGCCCAAATTTGCAGTCCAGGTTTCAAGATGGGTTCGTGAATGGATGTCAGGGGAAAGAACTACAGCAGAAATGCCTGTACATTTAAAACGGTACATGGTTAATCGTAGTAGAATTCCTCACACGCACTTTTCTATTCTTAATGAACTGACATTCAACTTGGTTGCACCTCTTGAACAAGCAGGGTACACACTCCCAGAAAAAATGGTTCCTGACATTTCACAAGGAAGAGTATTTTCACAATGGTTAAGAGATAATAGAAACATAGAACCCAAAACATTCCCTACCTATGACCATGAATATCCCGATGGTCGCGTATACCCTGCAAGGCTGTACCCAAATGAATATTTAGCAGATTTCAAAGAACATTTTAACAATATTTGGTTGCCGCAATATGCCCCGAAATACTTCGCTGACCGGGACAAAAAGGCTCTCGCCTTGATTGAAAAAATTATGCTACCTAACCTCGATGGCAATGAACAGTTCTAAATGATTAGCCAGCCCCATAAGGGCTGGTTATTTAGTATTATCAACCCCAGCGGCAAATCGAATACACCACCAGCGCCACCGCCATCGCAATTCCTACCGTTGTGAATGCTTCAGACCAGGTCATCGTAAAACATCCTCCACGCTTATAAGTCCGCTTCGCTCCAGGTAGTCCATCACTTTATCCGGCAATTTGCAGCCGGTTTCGCTTTCTTCAGTTGACTAACCAATTGTTTAACCAGCATTGTCAATTCGCGAACTTGTTTCCCGGGCTCCCCTTTGCCCTGAAGCAGGGCAGCGCGGCAAGCGTTCCATCCCTCAGCATATGTTTCAGTTACACCATCGAGATGGCATGTAAGCAAATCCATTTCTTCCGGCACTACGGGCGCTGGAAAAACGGCATAGGATGGCGTCCATTTTGGCGCTTTATCTCCAGCCGAACGCTGATACCAGTCATCCGGTTTGTATTCATAAAAATCACCAACTGGCTCTGCTTCCAGAGATGCCAGAGCAATTTTGAATAATTCGCCCTCTACCCGTGCCATCCCTGAATTGGGGTGGCATTTCTCAATCGCTATTTTTAATTTAGCTTCTTCGATTAATTGCTTTTTGGTTAATTCAGTCATTTTTCATTACCGCCCTTTCGGGCCGCCTCCTAATATTTTGAGGGTGCAGCCCCCCCCTCCGGTTAAGGATTAAATTTTATTTACAGTGCTAAATTTAATTATTCAGATTTGGATTATGATTTCTCTTTCAGTTCACGCAGTTCCCTGATTGTTAATTTGGCTCACAACAGCACATCCTGAAAATTACCCTGATAGAACGCCAGTACACGCTGTATGACTTCGCTCTTCCGGCACTCGCGACAGATTATATTCAGACGCCTGTCATAGCGGCGTATTTCTCCGTCTGGTAATGACCAGATAAGGTCCGGATCAACTACAGCAGGTTTCTTCACCTTTGCCCTCGATAGTTTTTTGCGGGCGTTTTGCCAGTCCTTACGAGCCTGTTCAGAGGGAAATAGCCCGTAGCCGGAGTTATATACATCGCCACTGGCAACCAGCTCTCTGGCGAGAACGCTCATTAAATATCTTGTCGCACCTGTCTTAGCTTCAAGTTGTCGTAACGTCTCGCGCCCATTCTGGCGCACGAGTTCAACAACCTGCCCCTTAATTTTTTCCCGCTCTTCTTGTGTAAATACTTTTGCCATAAGCGCCTCCGGCAATCACTTTTCCGATACAACACAGCGGGAAGAATCAGTAATCTGGCGAACAATATCCCGGTGCTTGTTCAACTCCCGCAGCGCGGCGCAGACACGCTCCCACTTCTGGACATGGCTTTTCGCCCGACGCAGTTCACGATTTGCTATATGCAGCGATGGTAAAATCAGGTTATCCGCTTGCGTTTCAGTAAACGATGGCAACGACTGCACAATGTCCGCCACAGTTTCTGTTTTAATATCTTCCTGTGTTGCAGCTTCCAGTACTGGTAACGCAACACCGGCTGGCTGAGGAAAGGCTTTACCATCAGTTTCCGCTACCGATGCAGCTTTCGGCTCTGCTGGTAAATTATCGCCCGGCATGCAGTAACGAAATTTACCGTTCTGATTAACGCGAATCAGACGACCTTTACTGATTGCCATTGCCAGCGTTGAAGCCACTTTGCGTGATGTGATGCCGAAAAACGTAGCCAGTTCTTCCGCCGTTTGTGGGCCACGTTGTTCAATCGTCGCAGTTAAATCGCACTCCGAAATTTTTGCGACTGTTGCCGTGGTGGTTTCTTCCGGCAGTTCTGCCTGCTCTGGCTGTTCCTGCTGAACGTTGTTATCAGCCACGCGCCAGGTGTATACGCTTTTATCAACGAAGCCAGCCTTTTTCAGTTCCCACAGCTCGTTCAGCACTTCTTCACGACTGATATCAAGTCGCGCAGCCAGTTCTACCGACGTAGCTTTCCCCATTGCTTTCAGTGCGTCAAAAACAGTCTCCATTAAATTTTTCTCCCGGTAAAAATTACTTCGCAATTCCTGGCTGGACGACATTCGGACGCCAGCTCTCCCAGTTAAAATTCACCCATCGCCCGCCGTTCATGGTCATGCGATCCATAATCCGCTCGCCGAGCAATGTTTTCATGGCCCCATAGTTCAGGTTTGTCAGCATCCCCACGCTGCGCATCGACGCTGTCCGGCGATCAACAATCTGGTGCAGTACCACCTGCTCGTTTTTCGTCTCGCGCTGAATGCCAATTTCATCAAGAACCAGCAGATCCACTTCGCACAGTTCCCGCAAAAATTTTTCGCCTGATTTCCCGTCGTCATAGCTGGCGTGTAGAGCACTCATGACATCAGCCACGGTAACCACAATCACTGTCTGGCCATCTTTCAGCAGGCGATTCCCGATTGCCGCCGCCAGATGGTTTTTTCCGGTACCAGGTTTTCCGCTGAACGCAAAATTTGTACACCCGGTCATCAGTTCATCAGCGATAGATTTCGCCTGGCTCAACGCGTATCGCTGGCCGTCGTTCTGCACCAGGTAATTCGCAAACGAGCATTTGCGGTGCAACGGCTGGATGCCGGAGCGATTCAGGATTTTTTCCACCCGCAACTGACGATTCTGACGGTTGATCTCCTCACAACGTTTCTGGCCTTCTGCAAGTTGCCACTCGCGCCACTCAGCCACCGTCCTGAATGGGGCGGTTACATGTGGCGGGGCCAGTCTGCGGATACGTTCAAGAATGCCGCCTGCCGCAATATTTTTCATGGTCAGTTACCCCCTGAAGCCTGGCGGGATCGCACTATCCGGTAACGAGACGGTGTTAACCTGTCGGAGTAACGTCTCAGGTCGAACACCTTTTGGCGCGAACAAGCCCTGGTATTCATTGGCGATGCTGTGTCGAATCACCTGCTCAGGTGAAAAACCCTGCTGGCGGAATTTTTCCAGCTCCCGTATCGCCCCGTTAGCGCCCTGCTCCGTTCGAATCGGTTTACGCAATGCCTGGCGAAATTCAACCCACTCACGCCAAAGCGAGACAGAAATCCAGTTCGGCAAAGCAATATCCAGAGGGTCAAACTTTTTAACACCTCGATTCCCCCGGGGGGGATTTAGGGGGGGATCTGTTTTTAGATCTTTATCTGTATCTTTATTAGTTGCCTTTGTGTTGACATCGTGTTCAAACACCACTTCAACATCTGTTTGAACACCTGTTAAATTTCTCTCTTGTTTTGTTTGAACATCTGCTTCCTTTCTGCTTCTTCTGGCCTGAACCGATGCTTTTCCTGCGGCTGATTTTTTGGTTAATTTTTCCCTGACTGATGCCAGATCTTCCTCAATCCGAAGATGCACCCATTCCTCGCCGTTATCACAAAAAAACTCCCGCAAGGATGGTTCAACATCAGCCCATCGCTCGTTAGTCAGGCGGGCAATTTTTGCCAGCCTGTTTTTGGGTATTGGCTTTCCTGTTTGCCAGTAATTGAACATCAGCAACAAATACGCACCGTGCTCCTCTGCTGACAAATGCATGGTGTCAGCCAGGTAATCAGCTATGTACAGTTGCATGTATGGTAATGCGGCCATAATTGCCCCGTATGATGCTGCCCGGTTGCTTAGAATAAGCACAAACAGCATGGAAACTTTTGCTTAATGAACAATGACAGAATCGTCGGAAGACCCGCCGCCGCTGAAATGTGCTTTCCGGTAAACGGCTTGGACTGCATCATCATGCGCATCAATTGCCGTACTTAACGCTTCCTGCGCCGCCAGTAATGCACGGCGTTCCAGGGTATCGAAGATGCAGAGTCGGTGACGCAGCTCGCGCGGAAGGATTGCCAGAATTGCTGGGATCAGCTTCTGAATTTTTTCTCTTTGCGTTTTCGTTTCACCTTTCAACCAACGGTGATAGATATTCTGCTGATTGTTCCAGTCCTTGCCTGGAACCAGGGGCAATTCGCCGTCCCCCTGGCGCAGATATTCTTCAGTAATTGCATTGGCTACCCATGCCTGCCCTTTTTCGGCTGCCAGGGCTAACAACACTGATTCGATGTGCTCATGCTTGATTTTCATGAATCAACTCCCATCAGCTTTTTCGTAGTAGTTTTATTTTTGCCAATAGTTAAAATTGCATCGGCAGAAAATAATCCGTTTGATGCATGAGCGATTTTTTCAGCGTAATTTGTTTCGCCGGTATATTCTGTGCGAGGCAGTTTTCCGTTATCCATCCATTTGTAGATTGCTCTTTGGCTGACACCACAAACGTCGGCCACAACAGAAACGCGAACAGTTTTGATTACATCTTCAAGTGTTTTCTGGTTCATATCACCCTCACAATGTGAACTTTGAGTACATGCTATAACAGAACTGACAGTACATTCAAGAGCGAATATCATTGAACTTATGGTTCATGAAGATAAAGCGCGTAAAGAGTTCGCCAGTAGGCTTGCGCTAGCCTGTGAAAACGCTGGTTATGAACAACATGGAAGGCAGGCAGAAATTGCCCGTCGAATGAAATTAACACCAAAAGCGGTTAGCAAATGGTTTAATGGCGAAACAATTCCTCGCCGAGAGAAATTAAGGGAATTAGCAACACTCATTGGAACAACACCAACCTATCTTTTGGGAGAGGATACAGAAGAAAGTGGACAGGTACGTTTCTATCAGGAGTTAAATCCAAGACAAAAAATCATCATTGACCTTCTGGACGAGCTCCCTGACAGTGAGACAGATGAACTTTTAAAAACTCTTGAGGAGAAAAAACAGAAGTACAATGCAATTTACGAAGAGTTAGCACGAAAGAAAAAACAAAAAGCCTCTTAAACCAGCATAAATCCGGTAGCGTCTCCCTCCGGGTTTGTGCTTCACTTTATCCCATCTCATTTTTTTACACACAAAATGTACTTAAAGTACTTTACAACAATGAACACAAAGTACATTATATACCTACCAACCCCCCCCCGCCCCACAGAACGCAGGGCAATACTTCGAGTTACCAGGCAGTGGTCAGGGGTTAAGTAGCCAGCCCGAGGCGTATGAACATGACGGCGGGATTCAAATTTTGCAGTGCAGCAGTTAGTTCCGCCACCCGGCGTTAAGGGGAGAGATAAGATGGTGTATTACGAAGTAGTTCAGTTTTTGATGGATTGTTGCGATATCACTTACAGCCAGGCTGTACAGGCTCTACGCAGCAACGACTGGGATCTCTGGCAGGCAGAAGCCTCTATCCGCAACAACAAAATGTGAGGTGCGAAAAATGCAAAAAATCGACCTCGGCAATAACGAATCCCTGGTGTGCGGCGTGTTCCTCAACCAGGATGGAACGTTCACCGCCATGACTTATACCAAAAGCAAAACATTTAAAACAGAAACAGGCGCACGTCGCTGGCTTGCCAGAAATACTTGCTAATCCATTATTTGGATTAATTCAATATTCTCGCTGTAGGGGTATAGCAGAAACCACCAAAGCCCGGAGGTGGTGAAATAAAACCGGGCACAACACGAAGGCGCATTTCCGATATCCATAAAGAGTCGGTCTTGTCTGTTAAATTTAAATGGTGGGAGTGCGCCTCCGGTTGTGAATAACAACACTGCTGTGTGTAGTCTTGGCGGCATCAGTTTTTTCTTGAAGTTCGACTGATGTCCGCCCTTTTTAAAGTGAATTTTGTGATGCGGTGAATGCGGCTAAGCGCACGCGGCACAGTTAAAAGTCATGTTAGTCCTTATTGGTTTGGGTGGGAAAACCGACTGTAATTGTTAACTGGTTGCAGTCACCTGGAGGCACCAGGCACCGCATCAACAAAGTTCATTTGTAAAAATGGAGATAATTATGATTGCACATCACTTCGGAACTGATGAAATACCACGTCAGTGTGTGACTCCTGGTGATTATGTTCTTCATGAAGGCCGGACATATATCGCCTCGGCAAACAATATTAAAAAGCGAAAACTTTATATTCGTAACCTGACTACAAAAACATGCATTTCTGACTGCATGATTAAAGTCTTCCTCGGTCGTGATGGTTTACCTGTAAAGGCGGAGTCATGGTGATGACTAAGAAAATAAAATGTGCTTACCACCTTTGCAATAAAGGAATTGAAGAAAGCAAAAGCATTAAAAGACCACTTCATTTCATGCGTGGAGTTATCCCAACGACGGAAATGAAAAAATATTGTAGTGAAAATTGTGCCGAAAAAGACCAGATGGCACACGAACTTTAATTAACTGACTATGCGAAACTGAATTTATGCCAGCAATGGCAGGGATTCGCTCAACCTTAATTAAGGAGAAAAAATGATTACCAATTATGAAGTCACTGTTGTAACTACCGATGACATTGTTCACGAGGTTAATCTGGAAGGAAAGCGTATTGGCTACGTCATTAAAACAGAAAATAAAGAAACCCCATTCACTGTGGTTGATATTGACGGCCCATCAGGCAACGTAAAAACACTTGATGAAGGTGTCACAAAAATGAGTCTGGTTCACATCGGAAAGAATCTGCCCGCAGAAAAAAAAGCCGGATTTCTGGCAACTCTGATTGCAATGAAATTAAAAGGTGAAATCTGAAAAAAGAAAGCCTGCACAACGTGCAGGCCTGAGTGAAGAACCTGGGACATTTATTCATCACTCGCAGTAATTTTAATCTGAGTTGAGGTTAAAAAACAATGAGCACAAAACCACTCTTCCTTTTACGGAAAGCGAAAAAATCATCCGGTGAACCTGACGTCGTCCTGTGGGCAAGCGACGATTTTGAATCAACCTGTGCCACTCTGGACTACCTGATCGTTAAGTCAGGTAAAAAACTGAGCAACTATTTTAAAGCTGTTGCCACAAATTTTCCTGTCGTTAATGACCTTCCCCCTGAAGGTGAGATCGATTTTACCTGGAGTGAACGCTATCAACTCAGCAAAGACTCCATGACCTGGGAACTAAAACCGGGAGCAGCGCCAGACGACGTTCACCATCAGGAGGATGCACCGGAAACCGAAGAACCGACGGGAGGCCAGGAAGAAAACGCGCAGGCAGACGCCCACGAGGATTGCCAGGATTGCGAAGTCTCTGTAGCCACTTTGCGGTTCACACAGCGTCTTCTGCACATTTTTACGTATGCAGCCGGGGATCGAAAATACCTGCATCATGCCACCCGTGAACAACGCAAACACATTACTGCTCTTGAGATGGATCAGGAAAACAGCTATGTCCAGAATCTGCTGTTGGCCATACGCAGCATGGCAGAACCGACAACTCTGGATAATGCCGCCCTGCTCCGCCTGACTGATGCAATTAAGGCAGTGTTCTCTATCACGAAAAAACATCAGCCCTATGAATTTAAGAATTTCATTTCAGCCTGGCTGGATACCGAACACATTGATCGCGGTCTTCTGACAAAAGAATGGCGAAAAGGGAATCGTGTTTCACGCATCACTCGCACGGCTTCCGGTGCTAATGCTGGCTGCGGGAACCTCACCGATCGCGGCGAAGGTTTCGTCCACGATCTGACGTCACTGGCGCGCGATGTAGCCACTGGCGTACTGGCCCGTTCAATGGACGTGGACATCTATAACCTTCATCCGGCACACGCTAAACGCATTGAGGAAATTATCGCTGAAAATAAACCACCCTTTTCTGTTTTCCGCGACAAATTCATCACCATGCCTGGCGGGCTGGATTATTCCCGCGCCATCGTGGTTGCGTCCGTGAAAGAAGCACCAATTGGGATCGAGGTCATCCCCGCACACGTCACTGAATATCTGAACAAAGTACTGACTGAAACTGATCATGCCAACCCTGATCCGGAAATCGTGGATATTGCCTGCGGTCGCTCCTCGGCCCCGATGCCGCAGCGAGTAACAGAAGAAGGAAAACAGGATGATGAAGAAAAACCGCAACCATCTGGAACAACGGCAGATGAACAGGGAGAGGCTGAAACAATGGAACCGGACGCAACTGAACATCATCAGGACACGCAGCCACTGGATGCTCAGTCACAGGTAAATTCTGTTGAAGCGAAATATCAGGAACTGCGGGCAGAACTCCATGAAGCCCGGAAAAACATTCCATCAAAAAATCCTGTCGATGCCGATAAATTGCTTGCTGCATCACGTGGTGAATTTGTTGACGGAATTAGCGACCCGAACGATCCGAAATGGGTTAAGGGGATCCAGACTCGCGATTCTGTGTACCAGAACCAGCCAGAAACGGAAAAAATCAGCCCGGATATGAAACAACCTGAGCCAGTAGTGCAACAGGAACCGGAAATAGCCTGCAATGCCTGCGGTCAGACTGGCGGGGATAACTGCCCTGACTGTGGTGCGGTGATGGGCGACGCAACATACCAGGAAACATTCGATGAAGAGAATCAGGTTGAAGCTAAGGAAAATGATCCGGAGAAAATGGAAGGCGCTGAACATCCGCACAATGAGAATGCTGGCAGCGATCCGCATCGCGATTGCAGTGATGAAACTGGCGAAGTCGCAGATCCCGTAATCGTAGAAGACATAGAGCCAGGTATTTATTACGGAATTTCGAATGAGAATTACCACGCGGGTCCCGGTGTCAGTAAGTCTCAGCTCGATGACATTGCTGATACTCCGGCACTGTATTTGTGGCGTAAAAATGCCCCCGTGGACACCACAAAGACAAAAACGCTCGATTTAGGAACCGCTTTCCACTGCCGGGTACTTGAACCGGAAGAATTCAGTAACCGCTTTATCGTAGCACCTGAATTTAACCGCCGTACAAACGCCGGAAAAGAAGAGGAGAAAGCGTTTCTGATGGAATGCGCAAACACAGGAAAAACGGTTATCACTGCGGAAGAAGGCCGGAAAATTGAACTCATGTATCAAAGCGTTATGGCTTTGCCGCTGGGGCAATGGCTTGTTGAAAGCGCCGGACACGCTGAATCATCAATTTACTGGGAAGATCCTGAAACAGGAATTTTGTGTCGGTGCCGTCCGGACAAAATTATCCCTGAATTTCACTGGATCATGGACGTGAAAACTACGGCGGATATTCAACGATTCAAAACGGCTTATTACGACTACCGCTATCACGTTCAGGATGCATTCTACAGTGACGGTTATGAAGCACAGTTTGGAGTGCAGCCAACTTTCGTTTTTCTGGTTGCCAGCACAACTATTGAATGCGGACGTTATCCGGTTGAAATTTTCATGATGGGCGAAGAAGCAAAACTGGCAGGTCAGCTGGAATATCACCGCAATCTGCGAACCCTGGCTGACTGCCTCAATACCGATGAATGGCCAGCTATTAAGACGTTATCACTGCCCCGCTGGGCTAAGGAATATGCAAATGACTAAGCAACCACCTATCGCAAAAGCCGATCTGCAAAAAACTCAGGGAAACCGTGCACCAGCAGCAATTAAAAATAACGACGTGATTAGTTTTATTAACCAGCCATCAATGAAAGAGCAACTGGCAGCAGCTCTTCCACGCCATATGACGGCTGAACGTATGATCCGTATCGCCACCACAGAAATTCGTAAAGTTCCGGCGTTAGGAAACTGTGACACTATGAGTTTTGTCAGTGCAATCGTACAGTGTTCACAGCTCGGACTTGAGCCAGGTAGCGCCCTCGGTCATGCATATTTACTGCCTTTTGGTAATAAAAACGAAAAGAGCGGTAAAAAAAACGTTCAGCTAATCATTGGCTATCGCGGCATGATTGATCTGGCTCGCCGTTCAGGTCAAATCGCCAGCCTGTCAGCCCGTGTTGTCCGTGAAGGTGACGAATTTAATTTCGAATTTGGCCTTGATGAAAAGTTAATACACCGCCCAGGAGAAAACGAAGATGCCCCGGTTACCCACGTCTATGCTGTCGCAAGACTGAAAGACGGAGGTACTCAGTTTGAAGTTATGACGCGCAGACAGATTGAGCTGGTGCGCAGCCAGAGTAAAGCTGGTAATAACGGGCCGTGGGTAACTCACTGGGAAGAAATGGCAAAGAAAACAGCTATTCGTCGCCTGTTCAAATATCTGCCCGTATCAATTGAGATCCAGCGTGCAGTATCAATGGATGAAAAGGAACCACTGACAATCGATCCTGCAGATTCCTCTGTATTAACCGGGGAATACAGTGTAATCGATAATTCAGAGGAATAATTCAGTCTGGCGGTGTAATGCACCGCCAACTTGAAATATTTTTTATGAGAAAAATTATGAGATATGACAATGTTAAACCATGTCCATTTTGTGGTTGTCCATCAGTAACGGTGAAAGCCATTTCAGGATATTACCGAGCGAAGTGTAACGGATGCGAATCCCGAACCGGTTATGGTGGAAGTGAAAAAGAAGCACTCGAAAGATGGAATAAACGAACCACTGGAAATAATAATGGAGGTGTTCATGTATAAAATTACCGCCACTATTGAAAAGGAAGGTGGCACTCCTACTAACTGGACAAGATATTCAAAATCTAAACTAACGAAATCAGAATGCGAAAAAATGCTCTCAGGTAAAAAAGAAGCAGCCGTTTCCAGAGAGCAGAAAGTAAAACTGATAAATTTTAATTGCGAGAGACTTCAGTCCTCGTGAATTGCATTGTATTCAAATTAAAACTTCATAGCTGATTATTAATAATCAACATCGGGCGTCAATTTCAGTCTAACATTGGCGCCTGCCAGAGGTGATGCGATGGCACAAGTAATCTTTAATGAAGAGTGGATGGTTGAATACGGCCTGATGCTTCGCACTGGTCTGGGGGCCAGACAAATTGAAGCATACCGCCAGAACTGTTGGGTGGAAGGCTTCCACTTCAAACGAGTATCTCCTTTAGGGAAGCCAGACAGTAAGCGAGGGATTATCTGGTACAACTATCCAAAGATAAATCAGTTTATCAAAGACTCATGATATGTCTAAATTACCAACAGGTGTCGAGATTAGAGGTAGATACATTCGCATCTGGTTCATGTTTCGAGGAAAACGATGTCGGGAAACATTAAAAGGCTGGGAGATTACAAATAGTAATATTAAAAAGGCCGGAAATTTAAGATCGCTGATAGTTCATGAAATAAACTCCGGTGAATTTGAGTATTTAAGACGTTTTCCCCAGTCCAGCACTGGGGCAAAAATGGTGACAACGAGAGTCATAAAAACGTTCGGAGAACTTTGTGATATCTGGACAAAAATTAAAGAGACAGAGTTAACAACAAACACAATGAAGAAAACGAAATCACAATTAAAAACACTCAGAATAATAATTTGTGAAAGTACCCCGATATCACATATTCGTTATAGCGATATCTTAAACTACCGGAATGAACTGCTGCATGGAGAAACGCTTTACCTGGATAATCCAAGATCCAACAAAAAAGGAAGAACCGTGCGCACAGTTGATAACTATATCGCCCTGCTCTGTTCGCTGTTGCGTTTTGCGTATCAGTCGGGATTTATATCAACCAAACCATTTGAAGGAGTAAAAAAATTACAGCGAAACAGAATAAAGCCTGATCCGTTATCTAAAACAGAATTCAATGCATTAATGGAAAGTGAAAAAGGACAGAGCCAGAACTTGTGGAAATTTGCCGTTTACTCAGGACTTCGTCACGGGGAACTGGCAGCTCTGGCGTGGGAGGATGTGGATCTCGAAAAGGGAATAGTGAATGTCAGAAGAAACCTGACGATACTTGATATGTTCGGTCCCCCAAAAACAAATGCCGGGATCCGGACAGTAACACTACTGCAGCCTGCTCTTGAAGCACTGAAGGAGCAATACAAACTGACCGGGCATCATCGCAAAAGCGAAATCACTTTTTATCATCGGGAGTACGGCAGAACCGAAAAGCAAAAACTGCATTTTGTTTTCATGCCCAGAGTGTGTAACGGAAAACAGAAACCTTATTACTCGGTAAGCAGTTTGGGTGCGAGATGGAATGCAGCAGTAAAACGTGCTGGTATTCGCCGCCGTAATCCGTACCATACGCGGCATACTTTTGCCTGCTGGCTGTTGACGGCAGGAGCGAACCCGGCGTTTATAGCCAGCCAGATGGGGCATGAAACTGCGCAGATGGTGTATGAAATTTACGGTATGTGGATTGATGACATGAACGACGAACAGGTAGCCATGTTGAATGCGCGGTTATCGTAGTTGCAAAGTTTGCCCCCAATTTGCCCCATTTAGTACCAGAGAACTGAAATAATGAAAGAAAATCAACAAATTACAAAGAAAGAACAATACAACCTGAACAAATTGCAAAAACGTCTGCGTCGTAACGTAGGCGAAGCTATTGCTGACTTCAATATGATTGAAGATGGCGATCGCATTATGGTTTGCCTCTCCGGGGGTAAAGACAGCTATACCATGCTGGAGATTCTGCGTAATTTGCAGCAAAGTGCGCCAATCAGTTTTTCGCTGGTTGCCGTTAACCTCGACCAGAAACAACCTGGCTTCCCGGAACATGTGCTGCCGGAGTATCTCGAAAAACTGGGCGTTGAGTACAAGATTGTTGAAGAGAACACTTACGGTATCGTGAAAGAGAAGATTCCTGAGGGCAAAACCACCTGCTCACTGTGCTCTCGTCTGCGTCGCGGTATCCTTTACCGCACCGCAACGGAACTGGGTGCGACGAAGATCGCGCTGGGTCACCATCGTGACGATATCCTGCAAACGTTGTTCCTGAATATGTTCTACGGCGGCAAGATGAAAGGTATGCCGCCGAAGCTGATGAGCGATGATGGCAAGCACATCGTTATTCGCCCGTTGGCCTACTGCCGCGAAAAAGATATTCAACGCTTTGCCGATGCGAAAGCATTCCCGATTATTCCGTGCAACCTGTGTGGTTCACAGCCTAACCTGCAACGTCAGGTGATTGCTGATATGCTGCGTGACTGGGATAAGCGTTATCCGGGGCGAATTGAGACGATGTTCAGCGCGATGCAGAATGTGGTGCCGTCTCATTTGTGCGATACCAGTCTTTTCGATTTCAAAGGCATTACCCACGGTTCCGAAGTGGTTAACGGCGGTGATCTGGCGTTCGATCGCGAAGAGATCCCACTACAGCCTGCGGGCTGGCAGCCTGAAGAAGATGAGAATCAGCTGGATGAATTACGGCTGAATGTGGTTGAAGTGAAATAACCAGGATAACGCCCGATGCGCAAACTTATCGGGCTACTCTTGCATAGGCCGGATAAGACGCAACCAGCGTCGCATCCGGCAATTCAACATTTCGTTATTTTAATAATCGCACCCGGCACGTTTTCCCTTTAACCTTCCCGCCCTGTAACTGCTTCCATGCCTTATGGGCGACACTCTGACGCACTGCGACATAGACATGCGCCGGATGCACAGCAATTTTGCCAATATCTGCGCCATCAAGGCCGATATCGCCCGTCAACGCACCTAACACATCGCCCGGTCGCATTTTGGCTTTTTTCCCGCCATCAATGCACAACGTCGCCATCTCTGCTTCCAGCGGCACAATGGAACTACTGGCTGGCGGCGTTTGCCAGTTAAGTTTTATCTGCAACATGTCAGAAATGATATTGGCGCGCTGTGCTTCTTCCGGGGCACAGAAACTGATCGCCAGTCCGCTATTTCCTGCACGCGCTGTACGCCCGATGCGATGTACATGAACTTCAGGATCCCACGCCAGTTCAAAGTTCACTACCAGCTCAAGAGATTTGATATCCAGACCGCGCGCTGCGACATCGGTCGCTACCAGCACGCGGGCGCTACCGTTAGCAAAACGTACCAGGGTCTGATCGCGGTCACGTTGCTCCAGATCGCCATGTAACGACAATGCACTTTGCCCTACTTCATTCAGCGCGTCACACACAGCCTGACAATCTTTTTTAGTATTACAAAACACCACACAAGACGAGGGTTGATGCAAACTTAATAACCGTTGTAATAACGGAATTTTAGCCTTGCTGGATGTTTCATAAAATTGTTGTTCAATAGGCGGTAAAGCATCTGTCGAATCAATTTCAATCGCCAAAGGATCGCGTTGTACACGACCGCTAATCGCAGCAATTGCGTCTGGCCAGGTCGCCGAAAACAAAAGCGTCTGACGAGAAGCAGGAGCAAAACGGATCACATCATCAATGGCATCACTAAATCCCATATCCAACATGCGGTCAGCTTCATCCATCACCAGCGTATTCAACGCATCCAGCGATACCGTGCCTTTTTGCAGGTGATCGAGCAAACGACCCGGCGTTGCCACGATAATATGCGGCGCATGTTGCAGCGAATCACGCTGCATACCGAACGGTTGACCACCGCATAAGGTCAAAATTTTGGTATTTGGCAGAAAACGCGCCAACCGACGCAATTCCCCGGCAACCTGATCCGCCAGCTCACGCGTAGGACACAGTACCAAAGCCTGGGTCTGAAACAGCGACGCATCAATTTGCTGTAACAACCCGAGGCCAAATGCCGCCGTTTTGCCGCTGCCGGTTTTCGCCTGCACGCGAACGTCTTTTCCGGCAAGGATCGCCGGAAGCGCGGCGGCCTGTACAGGCGTCATGGTTAAATAACCCAACTCATTAAGGTTAGTGAGCTGGGCGGGAGGCAAAACGTTCAGGGTAGAAAAAGCGGTCACAATCTATTCTCGTGGTCATCGACGCAAAATTAGCAGGCGCGTATCCTCGCAGATCTACGCTCACGATGCGACAATTTAATCGGTTCTTCATCTGGCGGCGGGTCGGGCATAGGTTGCGGACGAGGAATCGGATCAGGCACTGGAACAGGATCGCCAGGAATCGGTTCAGGGACAGGAATTTGCAAATAAATGAGTGTCGTCATATTTCCCTCCGGTCATTGGGTAGACTCTTAAAGGGTAGACGCTGACAAATAACAGGCAAAAAAAAGCCGACTCATCTAAGTCGGCGTCGTACGAATCAATTGTGCTATGCAGTAATTCAAAAAAGGAAGTAAGACAATATGGAGCGCAACGCCCATCGCTTGACGTTGCATTCACCTGCGAGGAAGATATTGCCCTGAATGGGTAGAGAGTTTATTGACTTCGCTCAAACTTTAAGGCGTTTTTGTATACAGTAAGTAGACAAATTTTCTTTTGTTACAACCATTTACTACGATGCAACCATAAAGCAACACCACCAATAAGAACAACTAACAGAATACAAAAAAGCGAAAAGCCGAATTGCCATCCCCCGCCAGGAATACCACCAAGGTTGACGCCAAATAACCCCGTTAAAAACGTACTGGGTAAAAAGACCATTGCCATCAAGGACATTGTATACGTGCGACGCGCTAAATTTTCCTGCATGACCTGAGCGATTTCATCCGCCATCACGCCAGTTCGGGCAATACAGGCGTCAATCTCATCCAGACCACGTCCGAGGCGGTCGGCAATATCCTGCATTCGACGGCGTTGGTCGTCATTCATCCACGGCAATCGCTCGCTGGCAAGACGAGCATAAACATCACGTTGCGGCGCCATATAGCGACGCATAACAATTAATTGTTTACGCAGTAGCGCCAGGAAACCGCGCGGAGGAATTTGTTGATCGAGTAGATTATCTTCCAGGTCGATAATTTTATCGTGCAGTTGTTCTATAAACTCACTGGAATGATCGGTCAACGCATCACACACATCCACCAACCAGCCGCCGCAATCGGTCGGACCAGTGCCCTCTTCCAGATCGCTAACCACATCATCCAACGCCAACACTTTACGTTGTCGGGTCGAGACAATTAACCGTCCGTCCATATAAACACGCATGGCCACCAGCTGGTCGGGACGTTCATCAGTACTGCCATTAATGCAGCGCAAAGTAATCAGCGTCCCTTCGCCAAGACGACTGACTCTGGGCCGTGTACTTTCTCCCGCCAGCGCATCGCGCACATTATTTGGCAGCAGTGGTGTCGTCGCCAGCCACTGGGCGCTGTCATGGTGCACATAATTGAGGTGGAGCCAGCAAGGATGCGCTTCATCTATCTCATCTGTATTTTCCAGCGGTTTAACGCCACCTTTGCCATCCAGAATCCAGGCAAATACTGCATCCGGGACATTTACGTCCGCTCCCTTAATCACTTCCACAGTGCCTCCCATCATCAACGGATTATTTTGTAGTCTAGTCTTCTGGTCATGTTACGCAAAATCTCATCACCCCATTACCCTGAAATGATTAATAAAATCCTGTCAAAATTAAATACAGAAAGCAAAATACTTTTCCTGATTCGAAAACGTGTGAAGCGTTAAATAGCGTCTATCATTATCAGAATTATCTGATCATTTGTCGTGGCATTTTTGCGATCAGGTAGCAACAAAAGATTGATAAAAATAACGGGATTTCAATGACTACGCACAACTTCAATACCCTGGACTTATTAACCAGTCCTGTCTGGATCGTTTCACCCTTCGAGGAACAATTAATTTATGCCAATAGTGCTGCGCGACTGTTGATGCAAGAACTCACTTTTAGTCAGCTACGTACCGGCCTCTATTCCATCTCCTCGCAAAACGAACTGCCTAAATACCTTACGGACCTGCATAACCAGCTTGATATTGTAGAAATCCTCACTGTCCAGCGTAATGGTGAAGATACAGCATTAAGCTGTCGGTTGACCCTCAAAGAGATTAATGACATAGAGAAAGTAATTATATTTGAAGGAATGGAAACACCCGCAACTCTGGGTTTAAAAGCCAGCCGCTCTGCGAATTATCAACGTAAAAAACAAGGGTTTTATGCGCGTTTTTTTCTGACTAACTCCGCGCCAATGTTGTTGATAGATCCCTCGCGTGATGGCCAAATCGTCGATGCCAATCTGGCCGCGCTTAATTTCTATGGCTATAACCATGAAACAATGTGTCAGAAACACACCTGGGAAATTAATATGCTTGGGCGTCGCGTTATGCCTGTCATGCATGAAATTTCACGTTTACCCGGCGGGCATAAGCCCCTCAATTTTGTCCATAAACTGGCAGATGGTTCCGTTCGACACGTACAAACTTATGCTGGACCAATTGAGATTTACGGTGACAGGTTAATGTTATGCATCGTACATGATATTACTGAGCAAAAAAGGCTCGAGGAACAGCTGGAACATGCGGCCCACCATGATGCGCTAACGGGATTACTTAACCGTCGACAGTTTTACTACATAACTGAACCAGGACAGATGCAGCACCTGGCAATCGCTCAGGACTACAGTTTGCTACTCATCGACACCGATCGTTTTAAACATATCAATGACTTATACGGTCATCAGAAAGGGGATGAAGTGTTATACGCACTTGCCCGTACACTCGAAAGCTGCGCCCGCAAAGGTGATTTGGTGTTTCGCTGGGGTGGTGAAGAGTTCGTCTTATTATTGCCCAGAACCCCTCTGGATACTGCACTTTCGTTGGCTGAAACTATCCGCTTGAGCGTGGCAAAAGTGAGCATTTCGGGCTTGCCGCGCTTCACCGTCAGTATTGGCGTGGCGCATAACGAAGGAAATGAAAGTATTGATGAACTGTTTAAACGGGTCGATGATGCGTTGTATCGGGCAAAAAATGATGGACGCAACCGCGTGCTGGCAGCATAAGCCACGGAAGCGTCCCGTGATCAACGGCTGCGTTTAGCGTGGCGCTCCCAGTTTTCCTGCTTCGCCTGCGCCGTTTTACGGAGTGCGACGTAACACGCCCCGCTGCCGCCATGATGCGGTAGCGCGGTACAATATGCCTGAACATCATCAAACTCGGTCAGCCAGCGCGCCACATAGCTGCGAACAATGTTGGCGTGCGATTTATCGTCCCGCCCCTTGCCATGAATAATCAGCACGTTACGCAAACCATCCGCCAATGCCTGTTGAATAAAACTGAACACTATTTTGCGGCACTCTTCCACCGGCTGACGTAGAAGATTCAGGCTGGCCTGCTGCGGATATTTACCGCTGCGTAACTTATCCAGCACCCCATGTTGCAGCCCTTCCCGCCGAAACTCCAGCGGCTGGCTTAGCGGGATGATGTCGAGAAATCCAGTGGTAAGGAAATTATCAAGTTGCAGCGTGTCGATACGCTGCGGCGCACGTTGGTTACGCGTTGGATGCCAGTGGACATCTGTAGCGCGCTTCAGTGGCTGGACATCTTCCATGGCGTCAAGAAACAGCGATTTGTCGTCAAGGTTCATGTAACCTCCTATGCACCTTCACACATCTGATATTTGCTGCATCGTTCACTTCGCAGATTGAAACAATACTTTGCTCCATACCTGCTGGTGTCTGCACAGGCGGGGCATTTTATACTAGCCTGGTGACAGTATCGAACAGTTTAGGCCGGGTTTAATTCAGCACAGGCATCCGATCAGGGTGATTTATTCATAGCAGGAACTAACAAAAATGCGATGAAGAGCAGAACGCAGATTAGCGATGCATGATTATGCAATCACGAGACGAATGATTTAACTTATATTTTCGTGAAATCTGTCACTGAAGAAAATTGGCAACGGATGGGCAAAACCGTTATAACACTGTCACCGGTCACGAGGAACCCAGGCCGGATTTAAGACGCGGATGCACTGCTGTGTGTACTGTAGAGTCTGGCGGATGTCGACAGGCTCTATTTTTTTATTCATTTTTTAGCTCTGTAAATAACTACATTCTCGCCGGGATTGGGTGATGAATGGCGAGTTCAGTGGTGCCAGGCGGCTATCACGCTGCTGAATCAAATAACAGGTCGCCTTCGGTAAAATTTCGCTGACTGGAATTATTCCAGCCTCGATCCAGGTGATGGAACACCCCCATTTATTCAGGCAGAAAAATCAAAAAATCGCTTTATGCGACCAGATCGCGACAAACCAGACGCGAAACCAGGTACTTACTCTTTGTTAGTCTTAATCTTTTTGGTGGTATGGCTGCTAATGTTGCTGGCGTGGTATCTTATCGGTCAGCCTATTGGTTCGGGGATTTACCCACGTTTGTCTTAAGAGAGAACGGATGCTGAGATTACTTGAAGAAAAAATTGCCACGCCACTGGGACCTCTGTGGGTAATTTGCGATGAACAATTTCGTCTGCGGGCGGTTGAATGGGAAGAGTACAGCGAACGCATGGTGCAGCTGCTGGACATCCATTATCGCAAAGAAGGTTATGAGCGCATTTCTGCCACCAACCCAGGGGGCTTAAGCGACAAACTTCGTGACTATTTTGCCGGGAATCTTAGCATTATTGATACCCTTCCTACCGCCACAGGAGGCACGCCATTTCAGCGCGAAGTCTGGAAAACACTGCGCACTATCCCCTGCGGGCAGGTAATGCATTACGGTCAACTTGCTGAACATCTGGGTCGACCAGGCGCAGCGCGTGCCGTTGGCGCAGCAAATGGCTCTAATCCGATCAGCATTGTCGTCCCTTGCCACCGGGTTATTGGACGAAACGGCACGATGACAGGATATGCAGGCGGAGTGCAGCGAAAAGAGTGGTTATTGCGCCATGAAGGCTATCTGCTGCTATAAACCTTAAACAATTTGTGCCGATTTGTTCACAGTTTTATGTAAAGTTACCCTTAACAATTTAAAGGTTTTCAACGGGATAGACATAAATTTACATCTATTATCGGAATTCTCCGCTGTTAAGGTTTGCTTAGACTTACTTGCTCCCTAAAAAGATGTTAAAATTGACAAATATCAATTACGGCTTGAGCAGACCTATGATCCCGGAAAAGCGAATTATACGGCGCATTCAGTCTGGCGGTTGTGCTATCCATTGCCAGGATTGCAGCATCAGTCAGCTTTGCATCCCGTTCACACTCAACGAACATGAGCTTGATCAGCTTGATAATATCATCGAGCGAAAGAAGCCTATTCAGAAAGGCCAGACGCTGTTTAAGGCTGGTGATGAACTTAAATCGCTTTATGCCATCCGCTCCGGTACGATTAAAAGTTATACCATCACAGAGCAAGGCGACGAGCAAATCACTGGCTTCCATTTAGCAGGCGATCTGGTAGGTTTTGACGCTATTGGTAGCGGTCATCACCCGAGTTTCGCCCAGGCGCTGGAAACCTCAATGGTATGTGAAATCCCGTTCGAAACCCTGGACGATCTGTCTGGTAAAATGCCGAATCTGCGTCAGCAGATGATGCGTCTGATGAGCGGTGAAATCAAAGGCGATCAGGACATGATCCTGCTGTTGTCGAAGAAAAATGCAGAAGAACGCCTGGCTGCTTTTATCTACAACCTGTCCCGTCGTTTTGCCCAACGCGGCTTCTCCCCTCGTGAATTCCGCCTGACGATGACTCGTGGCGATATCGGTAACTATCTTGGCCTGACGGTAGAAACCATCAGTCGTCTGCTGGGTCGTTTCCAGAAAAGCGGCATGTTGGCAGTCAAAGGTAAATACATCACCATCGAAAATAACGATGCGCTGGCCTTGCTTGCTGGTCATACGCGTAACGTTGCCTGATTTTTCCGCATAATCAACTATCCTTCTGTCATATCATTAAATTTTTCTGATTTATTGATCTGGCAGAAGGTTCATCACTGTTTCATTCACCAGATATGGGTTAATCTTTTAATTACAAACTGCGTTGACAGTTGTTGTAAGGAGACCCTGTATGGCTATGTATCAGAACATGCTCGTTGTTATCGACCCTAACCAGGACGATCAACCGGCATTACGGCGAGCTGTTTATTTACATCAACGGATTGGTGGCAAAATTAAAGCCTTTTTGCCGATTTATGACTTCTCATACGAAATGACTACCCTGCTCTCTCCCGACGAGCGTACCGCTATGCGTCAGGGGGTTATCAGCCAGCGTACTGCCTGGATCCATGAGCAGGCAAAGTATTATCTCAACGCTGGCGTCCCGATTGAAATTAAAGTGGTATGGCATAACCGTCCTTTCGAAGCCATCATTCAGGAAGTGGTTAGCAGTGGGCACGATCTGGTGCTAAAAATGGCGCACCAACATGACCGTCTGGAAGCGGTTATTTTCACCCCTACCGACTGGCACCTGTTACGCAAATGCCCAAGCCCGGTGTGGATGGTGAAAGACCAGCCGTGGCCGGAAGGTGGTAAGGCGCTGGTGGCGGTGAATCTCGCCAGTGAAGAGCCGTATCATAATGCGCTCAATGAAAAACTGGTGAAAGAAACGATCGAGCTGGCGGAACAGGTAAATCACACCGAAGTCCATCTGGTTGGCGCCTACCCCGTAACACCTATCAATATTGCCATTGAACTGCCGGAATTTGATCCAAGCGTTTATAACGATGCCATTCGTGGACAACATTTGCTGGCGATGAAAGCCCTGCGGCAGAAATTCGGCATTAATGAAAACATGACGCACGTTGAAAAAGGTTTGCCTGAAGAAGTGATTCCAGATCTGGCCGAACATTTGCAGGCAGGGATTGTCGTTCTTGGCACTGTGGGACGCACCGGTATCTCTGCGGCATTCCTTGGTAATACGGCAGAACAGGTGATTGATCATCTCCGCTGCGATTTGCTGGTGATTAAACCTGACCAGTACCAGACGCCTGTCGAACTGGATGACGAAGAAGACGATTAATTGTTTATCAATTACTTGCAAGGCCCGATATCTCGGGCCTTTCTTTTATTTACTTCTCATCACCACCGAGGAAATAAATTCCCAGCGGGATTGCCAGCAATACAGTAAAGACCAGACTATAAACAAGAATCATCGATGACTGAATCACATACATTGATGTCGTCCAGTCAGAAAGCGGAATATTATATTGTTCGATAACACCGCCGATAGTCGCGCGAGTCACAACTGACGCCGCAATAATGAAAACCGCCAACAGACCAAAGAGAAACTTCTTCCCCTTTGCTGACTTCAGCTTCGTCATGATCATGATGTAATCCTTATGCAGATAAACTCTTTGTTACTTGTGCGTAACAATATCATGACATTTCCTCGTTGTCTGCCCCGAAAGCATGAGATTGTTGCCGTTCAAATCATCAACCCATTGATAAATTCGCTAATGTTGCTACTTCCTTCCCTGTCTATTGATGATATGAATGAATTATCGCGATAAAATACCCCCGCCAGGGGTTTCCGGCATGACATCAATTATCTGGAGGAGCCTGATAAAACAATGATCGCTGAACTGTTTACAAATAATGCGCTTAATCTGGTCATTATTTTCGGTAGCTGCGCAGCATTGATTCTGATGAGCTTTTGGTTTCGTCGTGGAAATCGTAAAAGAAAAGGATTCTTATTCCATGCGGTTCAATTTTTGATCTACACCATAATTATCAGTGCTGTCGGCAGCATCATTAATTATGTTATTGAAAATTACAAACTCAAATTTATCACCCCAGGCGTTATCGATTTTATCTGTACGTCACTGATTGCGCTTATTCTGACGGTTAAGTTATTTCTCCTGATTAATCAGTTTGAAAGGCAACAGATAAAAAAAGGTCGAGATATCACCAGCGCGCGGATTATGTCGCGCATCATCAAAATCAGCATTATCGTAGTGATTGTTCTGCTTTATGGCGAACATTTCGGCATGAGCCTTTCTGGCTTGTTGACCTTTGGTGGTATTGGTGGTCTGGCTGTCGGTATGGCCGGTAAAGATATTCTGAGTAACTTCTTTTCCGGGATTATGCTCTATTTCGATCGCCCCTTTAGTATTGGCGACTGGATCCGTTCACCGGACAGGAATATCGAAGGCACAGTAGCAGAAATTGGCTGGCGTATCACAAAAATCACCACCTTTGATAATCGCCCACTGTACGTACCAAACTCGCTTTTTTCGTCCATTAGCGTAGAAAACCCAGGGCGGATGACCAACCGGCGTATTACCACTACCATTGGTTTACGTTATGAAGATGCCGCAAAAGTTGGGGCTATTGTCGAAGCCGTACGTGAGATGCTGAAAAATCACCCTGCTATCGACCAGCGACAAACCTTACTGGTTTATTTCAACCAGTTTGCAGATTCGTCATTAAATATTATGGTCTATTGCTTTACTAAGACCACGGTCTGGGCCGAATGGCTGGCCGCCCAGCAGGATGTTTATTTGAAGATTATTGATATTGTGCAGTCACACGGCGCGGACTTTGCCTTCCCCAGCCAGACGCTGTATATGGATAATATTACACCTCCCGAACAGCTTAAATAACACTCAACAAAACCGGATGACGATAATAATATTCGACATCCGGTTTTATTTATTTCCTCAATTTACCGCAGCCAGAGCGACATTATTCTCACCCGCTTTAAACTGGGCATACTGTTCTTCAGTACCAAAGAAAACTTCTGACTCTGTGCTGTGACCAATGCCCGGCACCTTTTCGTTTCCTGAATATTGCCAAAGCGTCCAGGGATTACGCCCCTCGAGCTTCACACCAGCTTGTCCCCAATACCCCATCCACACCATATACTGGTCGAACCGACTGTCCATGAAATGGGACAAATTATTATGATTGCCATAAAATATTGGTATTTTATGGTAATTTTTATATATCAGGGCAGCAAAACGTAAAATATCATTCCGTGCATTCACCATTCCCGATTTTTTAAAACAAGCCAGTTGGGTTGTATCTTCACCTTCTGGATTCACCAGTAAAATACCGGGAGGCAACATTTTCGGGTCTTCAGGCAGCAGGCTTTTTGCTGTTTCCAGTTGCGCCTCAGGAGTGAGGCAAAAATCAAATTTAAAATAGCCTCCGCGATCAAATTTTGAATCTGCTAATTGCTTCCAGTGAGCCTTAAACGACGAGTCTGGCCCTCTCCAGCCAACCACTCTCACGTAGACAAAACGCGCAGGTGATTTCTCCTGAAACAATTTCCAGTCGATTTCGCCATCGTTAGACGAGATATCATGGCCACTGATTGGGTAAATATCCGGTGTTTTGAAGATACGGATGTCAGGTCGGTTGGGAATTGCACTCACGGGGCCATAAGGAATTTCAATAGGTGTTATATCTTTGTTCTTTGGTTCATCTGGCGCAGTAGGCGGTTCTTTAATAGAATATGCGGTCTTATCAATATTCGTAAATTCATCTGCATTCCCGGCTGATAATTGTGTTTTTTTATCCAGACGACTGACCGCAGGATCGTTAATAAAGAAGAATCCCCCCGGTCCGGCTGGGTTTTCTGTTGCTCCTATCCAGGCATCACTAAGATGTATTCCTTTCCCTTCCTCGTCCAGTTTTTCATTGATTTTTATATATTGGTCGTTCACATAGATAAACAAACTTAATGTTCGGGTAATTCCCGCGTAGTATTCCTTTTTACCATCAATTTTTACCATATACGATTTCCCGAAGCGTTCGTCGGCAACGCCATCAGCAACGCCTTTTATAAGGGTATCAAAAAATACACTGCCTTTATCTTTTTCCAGGGAATAAACTTCTGTTTTATCATCACCAGCGGCTATCGCATACGCACCTGGTTTACTATACGCGTTTGAATTCCCTGCGCCATCTGTCATGCCAAAAAGACCTGAACCAAAACAAGCATTAACTAAAGTCAAAACATGGAAATAACGCTTTGCCAGAATGTTGAGTTGAGCATTCAAAGCTGGCATTTCATACATGCCTTTTGAACCATCAATATCTGTAGCATTACTCAAAACAAATGCCGGTGCCTTATCAGAATTACCATTTTGAGTGCCAAAACGCCCATGACCTGAATAAGCAATTAACAAGCGAGCTTTCTTATCAAACATCATCCCTCTGGCAGGTAGATATTCTTTCAGAAAATAATTAATGTTATCCAGTGACGCATCCTGATCTTTCAGTAAAATAACCTCATCAAACTTTTGCCCATTAATAAGAAAATCAGCCATTCTTTGACCGTCTACTGCAGCTGCTGGAATATCTGCATGTAACAGTGGATATTTTGAAATTGAAATAATCAGCCCAATCGCGCGAGTTTTCGCTGCATCCTGATCTGGTATTTTTAACGCATCACTGATTCGGATATCCAGTTTACCAGGAGCCTCAGGTCCATAATGGATAAAAAAACGACAATACTCATCAGGAACCATTGCACCATTTTTACAAATATCATCTGCACGTGCATCTGATATTCCCTGCGATATTCCGGCAACGAATAGCCCCAGAACCGATATACATAAAGTAAGCCATCGTCTGTTCATAAGTTAAAATTCCTGCACGCCCAACGTGGTATAAAATTCAGCAATTGGACCTTTATAAATACTGGCATCAAACTTCTTACTCGATCCTAAATTAAGCTGTGCTGCGTCGGTGAACTGCCAGATCGCCCATTTTGTCTGGTTGATTGAGCGCGGGGTTTCACTGGCCTGAGCCTGATTAGAGTAATCAGCCAGCCACAGTTTGTGATCTGCAACCTGGGCAAAACTATTTTCCCCACCACCGGCATCTTTCCACCAGGCTCGCGCAGTGTAGATAACCGGTTTACGCCCTAAATCGGCTTCGACCTGTGCGGTAAACGCCTTGATCATCGTTATAATTTCAGCAGGTTTACGCTTTTGCCAACGATCCTTACCCGTTGATGAGTCCACATCCCACTCCACATCCACCGCCGGTGGCATATCCGTTGCGCGTAATCCCCCGTTAGCTTTAATAATTTTAACAAACGTCATCGCCTGCTTACGTCCCCATGTTTCAGCGTCGTCTGCCGGAGTGCCGCTGGAAAGAAAATGATATGCTCCACGGTGTAATTTTACTCCCCGTTCCGTAGCCCCGGCCCGTTGCCAGAAACCGGCAAATTCGGGATCGACATAACGCGTTCCTTGACTGGACTTCATATACAGAAACACAGATTTATTTTTTGCCAACAGTTCGATTGGAAAATCCTTATCGTTATGATGGCTGATATCCACTCCAAATAAAGAACTTGGTCGAGGTTGATTTAATACCGAGTCATAAGAGACATCAGTCGGAAATTTAAAGTATTTTTTTACTGCGAACGTGTCATATTCCATTTTACGGGAAAGATCTGATCCCAGGATTTTTACAAATAACTGCTGTCGTGAGAGATCATTAGTTAAGTTTTCCAGTCCCAGTGATGCGGCATCGGGAAGCGGCTCTGCGGCCAGACTAAAAGAAGAATAATAAGAGAAAAATAGCGAGATAACTAACGGAATAGCGGAGGCTTTTTTCATTTTACCACCCCATGTTTAGCTGTGTGTTTATTTTCATATGAAGATGTTTTACAAGTGATGAAATACACTTCACGTTATAAAAAAAAGTAAAGCACAGCTTATATTTGGAGTATGTAATACAGCAGATAAATAAAATTTATGATTAGAGTTTGTACTTAATATAGTCTGAAAATTTCACAGTCTCATCTTGAGAGTAATCTTTTATAGGGTGAATTTAAAAAAGAGAGGAATTTTATCGGGGTTGTAAAATCTGGCGCAATTTTTGCGCCAGATGACATCATAATCAATGTTTTACAATATACATAGTCCGGCTATAAGCCACATCTTCCGGGTTATTAATGGGATAACCTTTCAGCCACGGTTTGATTAACCGTCCATTTGTATATTGATAAATTGGCGCAATCGGTGCTTGCTCCATGAGGATTTTCTCTGCCGTGTTGTAATCGGCGTTGCGTGCTTTAACGGTGTTTTCAGTCGATGCCTGAGCCAGCACTTTGTCGTATGCCGGATTGTTAAAGCGGGAAATATTTCCTGAGTGTGTTGACGTTAACAGCGTCAGGAAGGTTGATGGTTCATTATAATCCCCAACCCACGAGGCGCGGATAACATCAAAATTGCCGGTATTACGGCTATCGATATAGGTTTTCCATTCCTGATTTTGCAGTTTGACATCTACGCCAAGATTCTTTTTCCACATCGACGCCACAGCGATAGCAATTTTCTGGTGATTTTCCGACGTGTTATATAATAGTGTAAGTTTCAACGGTTTCTGTGGGCCATACCCGGCGGCGCTCAACAATGTTTTCGCCTGAGCATTCAGTTCTTCCTGACTCATTTGTTCAAACGGCGAAGGTTCTGGCGTAAATCCGGCAGTAACATCTGGCGTGAAATGCCATGCTGGTTTTTCACCCGTGCCCAGCACTTTTTCCGTCATCAGACGGCGATCAATCGTCATACTTAATGCCAGACGCACCCGTTGATCTGCCGTCGGGTCTTTTTGCGTGTTAAACGCATAATAATACGTCCCCAACTGTGGCGGCGTGTAAACCTGCCCTGGAATATCCTTCAACAGCTTTTGATACATATTTTTCGGGAAGGATTCAGTGATATCAATATCACCTGCGAGATAGCGTTTAGTGGCAGCAGATTCCTGGTTAATCGGCAAGAAAGTGACTTTTTGCAGCACCGTTTTGGCGTTATCCCAATAATGAGTATTCGGCACAACGACCAGCTTTTCATTAACCACGCGCTCTTTAAGTACATAAGCGCCATTGCCGATCAGATTCCCTGGTTTCGTCCACTCTTTACCACTTTCAACGTTGGCTTTTTGCACCGGGAAGAAAGCAAAGTTAGCCGTTAAATTCACAAACCAGGGCAATGGTTTATCAAGCTGAATTTTCAGGGTATGAGCATCAACAGCGGTGACGCCTAGTTGGTCAGGCGTAGCCTTACCATCAATAATCGCCTGAGCGTTATTGATCCCTGCCAGCGCGGCAAACCAGGCAAACGGAGACAACGTTTTCGGGTTCACCAGACGCTGCCAGCTATAGACAAAATCCTGCGCCGTTACCGGCGTACCATCGGCCCATTTGGCGTTCTCGCGCAGGGTAAAAGTCCAGATACGATTGTCATTACTTTTCCACTGCGTGGCGACACCAGGCACAATCTCCCCTTTCTCGTTTTGATTCACCAGACCTTCAAACAAATCGCGAATGACCTGAATCTCTGGCAAACCCACGGCTTTCGCGGGATCTAACGAAGCTGGCTCATCTTTAATGTGGCGTACCAGCTCTTGCTTCTCTGCCAGTACTGTGCCGCCCGGAACTTCTGCAGCATACGACAGGGAAATGCTGCTGACTAACAGCGCACAACAAGTAACTGAAACAGAGTGCTGCATAAGATACCCTCAAAATGATGTTAAGATTGATGCGTAATTATTTGTTTCTCCTTGAAGAAATGCAAATAACTTCCGGCAAAAAAGTGATAAAGGATCGATAACATATCGTTGTCGAAAAGGATTTGATAATCCGCAAAATTTGCACAACACTGCCTGTAATACTTCTTATATTCGAGACGATTATGACCGTGACCCGCCCGCGCGCCGAACGGGGCGCTTTTCCGCCAGGAACCGAACATTACGGACGTTCTTTATTAGGTGCGCCGTTGATCTGGTTTCCGGCTTCTGCCGCCAGCAGCGAAAGTGGTTTAATCCTGGCTGGCACCCACGGCGACGAAAATTCTTCCGTCGTCACCCTCTCCTGCGCATTACGCACGTTAACACCGTCTCTGCGCCGCCATCATGTCGTGCTCTGTGTGAATCCTGACGGTTGCCAGCTTGGTCTGCGGGCTAATGCCAATGGTGTGGATCTAAACAGAAACTTTCCGGCGGCGAACTGGAAGGAAGGTGAAACGGTGTACCGCTGGAACAGTGCCGCCGAAGAGCGCGACGTGGTCTTGCTGACCGGCGATAAACCCGGCTCCGAACCTGAAACCCAGGCGTTGTGCCAGCTCATTCATCGTATCCACCCCGCCTGGATTGTCTCTTTTCACGATCCTCTGGCTTGTATTGAAGATCCCCGACATAGTGAATTAGGTGAGTGGCTGGCTCAGGCATTTGAATTGCCGCTGGTGACCAGCGTCGGATACGAAACCCCCGGCTCCTTCGGCAGTTGGTGTGCAGACCTGAACCTGCACTGTATTACCGCTGAGTTCCCGCCCATCTCCTCCGATGAAGCCAGTGAAAAGTATCTCTTTGCAATGGCGAATTTACTGCGCTGGCATCCTAAAGATGCAATTCGCCGGTCGTAAACTGTAGCGCCGGCTCCACATCCACCGCCAGCCAGGTCGGTCCATCAAGATCGGCAAAACTGACCTGTGGCACCAATGGTAAAGCGGCGCTAATGGCGCGCGAGGTGCACAACATGCAGCCCAACATCAGTCTGAACCCCTGGGCGCGCGCTTCGGTCGCCAATGCCAGGGCTTCGGTCAGCCCCCCCGTTTTATCGAGTTTGATATTAACCATCTCATAGCGCCCTTTCAGCGCCTTCAGATTGCTACGGGTATGACAACTTTCATCAGCGCAAATGGGTAACGGATGAATAAAATTCTCCAGCGCCGCATCGTCCTGTGCGGGAAGCGGTTGTTCCAGCATCGCAACGTCTAAATCAGCCAGCAACTGACATCGCGCTGCCAATCCCTCTGCGCGCCAGGATTCATTCGCATCAACAATCAACGTTGCATCGGGTACAGCCGAGCGAATTGCCACCATCCGCTCGCTAATAAGATGGTTATCCAGTTTCACTTTCAGCAATTTCGCCCCTGCTTGCCATAGTGCCACAGCACTGCTGGCCATTTGATCAGGCGTACCGATGACAACCGTCTGTGCAGTGGTAATGGTGTCGGGAAGCGTTATACCGATACATTCAGCCAGAGTCTGCTGCTGTTTACGTGCACTGAGATCCCACAATGCGCAATCCAGCGCATTACGCGCCGCGCCCGCAGGCAGAATTTTTTGTAATTCTTCACGTGTCAGCCCTTTTTCCAGTTGCGGCACAACACTCATAATTTGCGCCATTACTGAAGCGTCACTTTCACCATAGCGCGGATAGGGAGTGCATTCCCCGGCACCTTTAACGCCATCTTCTTCCAGTTCAACAACTACCACACGCGCTTCACTGCGGCTGCCACGAGCAATTACAAATGGGGTATGTAACGGCCAGGCTTCCTCAAATACCTTTACGGTTCTCATCTTTACTCCTTGTTGCCGCGATGGACTGCGGATTAAGCGCAAATAGCGATTGCTGTGTTATTGACAGTTAGCATAAACTAGGTGTGACGTTAACTATATGTAAACAGGAAAGATAATCATGTCACAAATCGTTCATTTCCAGGGCAACCCGGTTACAGTCGCCAATTCCATCCCGCAAGTGGGTAGCAAAGCGCAGACTTTTACTCTCGTGGCAAAAGATCTGTCTGACGTCACCCTCGGTCAGTTTGCGGGTAAACGCAAAGTGCTGAACATTTTCCCGAGTATTGATACCGGTGTTTGCGCCGCATCAGTACGTAAGTTTAACCAACTGGCGACAGAAATCGACAACACCGTTGTACTGTGTATTTCCGCCGATCTGCCGTTCGCCCAGTCTCGTTTCTGCGGTGCAGAAGGTCTGAACAACGTCATCACCCTTTCCACTTTCCGTAATAGCGAATTTCTGCAAGCTTACGGCGTTGAGATCGCTGAAGGCCCACTGAAAGGTCTGGCTGCGCGCGCAGTTGTCGTAATTGATGAAAATGACAATGTGATTTTCAGCCAGCTGGTGAATGAAATCACCACTGAGCCGGATTACGAAGCAGCTCTGGCGGTACTGAAGGCGTAATTTATTATGCCTGATGGTATTGTGCCATCAGGCATTTTACGTGTTTACTCTTCGCTCTTCTTCTGGCTCAGGCCGTATTCACGCAATTTGTTGGCAATCGCGGTATGTGAAACGCCCAGACGTTTTGCCAGTTTGCGCGTGCTGGGATAATTGCGATAAAGCTGGGTTAACACCGAACGCTCAAATCGACTGGTGATTTCATCCAGCGAACCTTCCATCGCATCTTCACCCACGGCAACGGTTGTCGCGTCATAATCTGGCAGCAAAATGTCTTGTGGACGCAGTTCGTAGCCGTCCAGTTGCGTGAGTGCACGATAGATAGCATTTTTCAACTGCCTCACGTTACCCGGCCAGCCATAACGCGTCAGCACAGTATTCAGATCGGCAGCCAATTTCGGCCGGGGTACTCCCTGCTCGTCAGCAAAGCGGGCGACGAACAATTCGGTTAACGGCATGATATCCTGCGGACAGTCGCGCAGCGGTGGCAGATTTAGCGTCAACACGTTCAGACGATAATAGAGATCTTCCCGAAATACGCCTTTTTGCACCAGCTCAACCAGATTCTTTTGCGTCGCGCAAATCACCCGCACATCGACATGCACTTCGTGATCTTCGCCAACCCGACGGAAAGTGCCGTCATTAAGGAAACGCAGCAATTTAGCCTGCATCCGTGGAGACATCTCACCAATCTCATCCAGCAGCACCGAGCCGCCGTTCGCCTGCTCAAAGAACCCTTTCTTCCCTTCCGGGGCATGTCCAAACAGTTCGCTCTCAACGGCATCTTCCGGTATAGACGCGCAGTTCAGCGCCAGATAAGGTTTACCGGCGCGAGGGCTGGCCTGATGACAGGCATAAGCAAAGAGATCTTTACCTGTACCAGTGTCACCCGTGATCAGCAGTGGCGCGCTTAACATCGCCAGTTTCTGCGCCTGCTCGACAACGTGTTTCATTTTCGGGCTAACGGCGACAATCTGACTAAAGGCGCTGACATCCTGCGCAGCCACATTTTGCAACTGACGCCCCATACGAATCGTTGAGCGCAGCATCACTACCGCACCGGTCAGGACGTGTTGGTCGTGTTCATCCTGCAAATAAACCGGTGTTATCTCCATCAAGAAATTTTGCCCGTTAATCACCACATGTTCGTTATGCGAATCCTGCGGGTCACTCTCCAGCCAGCGTAAAAAATTAAATCCGTTAATCAATTGCGCAGCGGTATGATTGCGTAAACGATCAAGTTTTTGACCAAATAGCTGACAGCTCGCCGGATTCGCCATATCCACTTTGCTTTTCATATCGACAGAAAGCACGGGTTCAGGCAACGCCTCAAGCAATGCGCTCAACGCCAGATGTTCGCGCTCGGAAGGCATCCATGACACAGTGCGCACATCGGTAACACCTGCAATACGGCGAATTTCCGCCATCAGGCTGCTGAAACTGTCAAAATCCAGTTCGGCAAAATTGAGGTAAATCCGCCCGATTGGGTCAATCTCAATACCGCGTAAATCGATGCCTCTTAGAACCAGTAGATCGAGTAATTCGCGGGTCAGACCGAGTCGGTCTTCACAAAAGACTTCCAGACGCATGGGAACCTTCACCTGAGAAAAGAACAATTAATATGATGATATGACACTATTCGAGTGGCAGGAAGATTTCTGTCAACAAAGATTGACACAAAGACGGATTATCGGGCACTTCGGCGTAAAGATATCCGATCAGCACCCGATATTGCGTTATTATTCGCTGGTCGTTTTGCCTTTTTGCAGCGTCTCCTTTACCTGACCGATAAGCTGGCGACGAAAATCCCCCAGGCGAGGTTTGTCATCGTCGATCCACGGCAACGGACGGCAAAGTTCCATAGCTTTTATTCCCAGTCGCGCGGTCAGGAGTCCGGCGCCAATCCCTTGGGCAGCACGTGTCGACAAACGAGCGGCGAGATCTTGTGACATCCAGTCCATCCCCACTTCGCGCACCAGTTCGCTGGCACCGGCAAAAGCGATATTCAGCAATACCAGTTTGAACAGGCGCAAACGGCTGTAATAACCCAATTCAATGCCATAGAGCGTGGCGATACGATTAATCAACCGCAGATTGCGCCAGGCAATAAATGCCATATCCACCAGCGCCAGCGGGCTGACGGCAATCATCAGGGTAGATTCTGCCGCCGAACGGCTGATTTCTCTACGCGCCTGCGCATCCAGCACTGGCTGAACCAGATGTGCGTACAGACTGACGACTTCACGATCGTTCTGCGTTTCATGGATTGAGGCATACCAGCGTTGCAGCGCCGGATGCGACTGATCGATGCCGGCCTGCTGCGCCAGTTTCTCGCAAAATGCGCGCCCCTTACCCGTGCCGTGACTATGCAACAAATCGCGCGCTTCATCGCGTTCGTGCGCACGCTGGCGCAAGCGCCATAAGCGCCGCCACTCTGTTACCACAGAGCCAACGCCAGCCCCGATAATCAATGCACCAGCCGCACAACCGCCCAGCGCCACCCAGTCCTGAGTTTGCCAGGCATTCATCGTCCACTGCACACCCTGACCAACAACGCTCACACCAAACAGCGCCAGCCCGCCTATGACCATTTTGCGCCACAAACTGCGCTTCGGACGCAGCGCCGCATCCATTACCGCTTCGACTTGCCCCTCTTCTTCCGGCGCTTCGTCGAGCGTCGCCGGGGCAAAATTTTGCGCCTGATTTTCATCAAAGGTCTGCTGCGCCTTAAATTTAGGGTTCTGATCGACCTCCAGCGGACCGTCGAAATCAATACGTGGTTTTAACGGTTCGGTCATCGCAATTTATCTCCTATTAAAAATTCCAGCGCGGCATCAAGGCGAATATGCGGCAGTGGTTTATCGACATCCATCACCTGCGGGCGAAACGCTTCAAACTGGAAGCCTTGTTTATCCCAGAACGCCTGACTGGGCAAACGCGCGGGAACTTCACCAGGGTAAACGGTGAGCGGTGCGCCATCGCTGAGTCGATTACCGCGCAGCGCCGGGATTTTCTCGCCGTTGACGTCGATGATGCCGCTGGTGGTCGCCTGAACGGAAGCCAGCCCCAGGCAGTCCATGCTGATCCCTTCAAATGCCGCATTTTGCCAGGCATCCTGAATTAGTTGTTGCAGTAATGAAACCATATTGGCGTGCTGATCGATGGTCACATGATCCGCTTTCGTCGCGGCAAACAGCAATTTGTCGATAACCGGCGAGAACAAGCGCCGGAAAAGCGTACGTTGCCCGTAGTGGAAACTTTGCATCAACTGCGTCAGCGCCAGACGCATGTCATTAAACGCCTGCGGCCCACTGTTCAGCGGTTGCAGGCAATCCACCAGCACAATCTGGCGGTCAAAACGCAAAAAGTGGTTTTTATAGAACCCCTTCACCACTTTCTCGCAGTAATAATTAAACCTCTCGCGCAGCATTCCGGCGTTGGTATGCTTATCGGCCTGTGCCAGTTTAGACTCGCCCCAGGCATCGACATCCGGCCACGGGAAGAATTGCAGCGCGGGCGCGCCTGCCATATCCCCCGGCAGAACAAAGCGGCCTGGCTGGATAAAGTGCAGCCCCTGCTGTTTGCAGTGGTGAAGATAATCGGTCCACGCGGCGGCGATATCAGCAAGACGGTTTTCGTCGGCAGGCGCTAACGGATCAAGCCCTTCGCACATCATCCGCCATTTTGCCGACCACTCGCCGCGCTGACCATTAAGCAGGCTCGTCATCTGCCGTGACCAGCTTAAATAGTCCTGCGCCAGCATTGGCAGATCGAGTAGCCACTCGCCGGGATAATCCACAATCTCCAGATACAGCGTGGAGGTGTCTTTGAAGTGACGCAGTAGCGAATCGTTCGATTTATAACGCAATGCCAGGCGGATTTCACTGACGCCACGCGTTGGCGTCGGCCAGGCGGGAGGGTCGCCGTACAGCTGCGCTACCCCTTCGTCGTAAGTAAAACGCGGAATGCCAAAATCGCGCTGTGGAATACGCTTCACACCCAGCAGGCGCTCTTCACGCACCGCGCTTAACAGCGGCAAGCGTGCTCCTGCATGAATATTGAGCAACTGATTGACCATCGCGGTGATAAACGCCGTTTTGCCGCTGCGGCTAAGTCCGGTTACCGCCAGTCGCAGGTGCCTGTCGACGCCACGATTCACCAGCGCGTTAAGTTCATTTTTGAGTCGCTTCATTGCTGTCCTGTGCCAGAAAGCTGTAGAAAGGATGAGATGCTGGAGATAATAATGTGGGTTAATTTTGATTTATCAAATGAATAAGCGGCGTTATTTACACCGCTCAATACGTAATTTGTTAACCTTTGACCTTCGGCATCGCAATGTCTTTAAGACCACCGGCGTTCTCAACGTGGGTATATCCCATTTCGTTGAGGATCTCTTTTGCCTGCCCGGACTGGCGTCCGGCGTTGCAATACACTTTAACGGTGTCGTTTTTATCCGGAACGGCGGTGGCAATGCGCTCTTTCACTTCCTTCAGGGGAATATTGATGGCCCCCTGAACGTGCTCTTGCTGATACTGTTCTGGAATGCGAACATCGATCCAGTGTTCAGCGGCGAAAACGGGCAGTGAAAACACCAGTGTCAGAGCAAGTAAGCCTTTTTTAAACATGTAAGCGTCCTTCTATGGATGAAAATTGCCATCCATTATACGCCTGAGATTTAACAATTTTTGCGAAACTCCCCTCACCTTTTATAACGCTGTGCCAGTTTATTGGCAGCCCGACTTAACAGCGGTTCCAGCGCCACGGCCAGCAACATTTTCAGTGGTCGGCGAGCAACTGATTTTATCGCCCAGCCAGCTACACCCGCCGGGCCATAGCGCAGCGCGGTAAGAAGTACCAGCTTGCCTGCTAATTTGAAACCAGGCTTCACCTTTTGCCCGGCCTGTTGCCAGCGAGTATTCATAACTTTCCTCACAGTTGACGGAAACGGCTACGTAACGTGAAAGTATCGGAAGTGACATAACGTTCCATCTCGCGTAAACGCGTTTCACTGGCCGCCAGTTCACGGTCGACTTCATCCAGCAATTCGCTGCTGGAAGGTAGCTGCTCACCAAAGGCCATGTTGTCCGGCATTGGATCAAGCGCAAATGACAAAATGATGTAAGCAACCAGGGTAAACAGCGCCAGACCGAAGAAAATCGACAGCACCACCAGGATACGCACCAGTTTTACCGGTACATCAAAATAATTAGCAATCCCCGCGCAGACGCCGCGCACCATGCCCTGTTGTGGAATACGCCATAATTTTTTATTGAGATTAATGCCCGCCATTAGCGATCCCTCCAGTTCGGATGTTCTGCATCAAGAATGGATTCCAGCGCCTGAATACGCTCGCGCATCCGTTTTGCTTCATCAGCCAGTTGCGCTAATCGCTGCTGTTCGCTTTGCGACAATTCACCGCGACTGGAGCGGTTGCTGTAATGCAGCCATAACCAGATAGGTAAAACAAACAGCACAAAAATGGTTAACGGAATAGCCAGGAATAGCGCGCTCATAAGTACTCCTTAAAGAATGAGCGGCGGCGCGTTCAGACGCCGCCTGGGTGTTATTATTGATTATCTTGCTTCATTTTGGCTTTTAATTGTGCCAGTTGCTCGCTGATTGCATCATCGGCTTTCAGTTCGGCAAACTGATCGTCCAGCGATTTTTGTTTGCCGAAGCTGTGGCTTTCTGCTTCCGCTTCCATCTGGTCGATACGACGCTCGAAAGATTCGAAACGCGCCATCGCCTCATCCAGTTTGCCACTGTCCAGTTGACGACGCACGTCACGCGACGAGTTTGCAGCCTGATGACGCAACATCAATGCCTGCTGGCGAGCGCGAGTTTCGCTCAATTTGTTTTCCAGCTCGCCAATCTCTTTCTTCATACGCTCCAGCGTATCGTCCACCAGCGTCACTTCATGTTCCAGGCTCTTAATCAGATCGGTCAGTTTCTGTTTTTCAATTAGTGCCGCACGCGCCAGATCTTCTCTCTCTTTCAGCAGCGCCAGTTCGGCTTTTTCCTGCCACTCAACTTCACGCGCCGACGCTTGTTCAATACGGCGAGTCAGCTGTTTCTTTTCTGCCAGCGCACGCGCCGAGGTAGAACGCACTTCAACTAATGTATCTTCCATTTCCTGGATCATCAGACGCACCAGTTTCTGCGGATCTTCCGCTTTCTCTAACAGAGCGTTGATGTTGGCATTCACGATGTCGGCAAAGCGAGAAAAAATACCCATAATGTTGTCCTCTTGATTTCTTCGTTCAGGATTGTCCTGCTGAACTGTTAATACAATTTGCGTGCCAATTTTTTATCTTTTTGATTTATAAAGATCTGATTGAAGATTCAACAGCAACATGCCAGGATAAATTAGCGAATTACACTAACAAGTGGCGAATTTCATCATGGCAGAATACAAAGATAACTTACTCGGTGAGGCGAACAGCTTTCTTGAAGTGCTGGAACAGGTTTCGCATCTCGCGCCGCTGGACAAACCGGTTTTGATTATTGGCGAGCGCGGCACCGGTAAAGAGCTGATCGCCAGCCGTTTGCATTATCTCTCCTCCCGCTGGCAAGGGCCGTTTATTTCCCTTAACTGCGCGGCGTTAAATGAAAATCTGCTGGATTCCGAGTTGTTCGGGCACGAGGCGGGCGCGTTTACCGGAGCGCAAAAACGCCATCCGGGACGATTTGAACGTGCCGACGGCGGAACGCTGTTTCTTGATGAACTCGCTACGGCACCAATGATGGTGCAGGAAAAATTATTACGCGTAATTGAGTACGGTGAACTGGAACGCGTTGGCGGTAGCCAGCCATTGCAGGTCAATGTGCGGCTGGTATGTGCGACAAATGCCGATCTTCCGGCGATGGTCAATGAAGGTACTTTTCGCGCCGACCTGCTGGACCGCCTGGCTTTCGATGTAGTGCAACTGCCGCCCCTGCGCGAGCGCGAAAGCGACATTATGCTGATGGCAGAACACTTTGCCATTCAGATGTGTCGGGAAATCAAGCTGCCTCTGTTCCCGGGGTTTACCGAGCGCGCCAGAGAAACGTTACTGAGCTATCGCTGGCCGGGAAATATCCGTGAATTGAAAAACGTGGTGGAACGTTCGGTGTATCGCCACGGCAACAGCGATTATCCGCTTGATGAGATCATTATTGATCCCTTTAAACGGCGTCCGCCTGAAGACGCTATCGCCGTTTCAGAAACCACCTCTCTTCCGGCATTGCCGCTGGATTTACGTGAGTTTCAGATGCAGCAGGAAAAAGAGTTGCTGCAACTCAGTTTGCAACAGGGGAAATATAACCAGAAGCGCGCGGCTGAGTTGCTGGGGTTAACCTATCATCAGTTCCGCGCATTGCTTAAAAAGCACCAGATTTAGCGGAGTTGGGCAATGTAGCTTGCCGGATGAGGCGATCAAACCTACAAAATCAAGACGCCGTTTGCAGGCCTGATAAACGCAGCGCATCAGGCATTATTGCGTTGGCCTCCGCTTCTGCGTATTAATCCCTCAGCGCATCCTGCAAAATTTTCATGGCCGCATCGAACTGCGTATCCGGGATGGTCAGCGGATACAAGAAACGAATCACGTTACCGTAGGTGCCGCAGGTCAGCAGTAACAATCCCTGTGCCAGCGCGCGTTGCTGGATTTTCTGCGCAATCGCCGCCGACGGCTCACCCGTTTGCGGGTCGTTAAACTCTGCCGCAATCATTGACCCCAGACCGCGTACCGCAGCAATTGCCGGAACGCTTTCTTTAGCCTCAATCAGCGTTTGCGTCAGGCGCTGACCAAGTTGATTCGCACGGTCGCAAAGGGATTCTTTGTCGATAATGTTGAGCACTGCGTGCGCGGCGGCAACTGCCAGCGGGTTACCGGCATAGGTGCCGCCAAGCCCGCCCGGCGCGGGTGCGTCCATAATGTTGGCATTACCGACCACGCCCGAAAGTGGCATCCCACCCGCGAGGCTTTTCGCCATCGTCATTAAATCGGGCTTGTCAGCATAATGATCCATGGCAAACAGTTTGCCGGTACGCGCGAAACCGCTTTGCACTTCATCGGCAATCATCACGATGCCGTGCTCGTCGCACAGGCGACGAATCGCAGAAACCAACTCTTTTGGCGCCACGTTGAAACCGCCCTCGCCCTGCACCGGTTCGAAAATAATCGCCGCGACTTGTTTCGCTTCGATGTCTGATTTAAACAAGCGTTCGATGGCGTCGAGGGAATCTTGCGTCGAAACGCTATGCAAATCTGACGGATACGGCACGTGATAAACCGAACCGGGGAACGGGCCAAAGCCAATTTTGTACGGTGCGACTTTTCCGGTTAACGCCATGGTCATATACGTGCGACCGTGGAAGCCGCCGCTAAACGCAATCACGCCAGGGCGTCCGGTATGGGCGCGAGCAATTTTCACCGCGTTTTCCACCGCTTCCGCGCCGGTAGTGAAGAACGCGGTTTTGGCCTGCCCGCTCACCGGGGCAAGGGCGTTGATTTTCTCCGCCAGGGTGACGTAGCTTTCATACGGCACAATCTGATACGCCGTGTGGGTAAACTGTTGCAGTTGCTGCTCCACCGCCGCGACCAGATCAGGGTGGCGATGCCCGGTATTCAGCACCGCAATGCCTGCGGCAAAATCGATGTACTCGTTGCCCTCAACATCCTTCAGCGTGGCATTTTCAGCCGACTGGGCGAAGAAGTTACACATCACGCCAACCCCGCGCGGGGTGGCAGAAAGACGACGCTGATGGAATTCATTGTTGCTCATGTTTCACACCTTTTGACTCTTCACTGTTAATCGGAAATTAAACGCCCAGACGATCGCGCAGGCTGTAATAGGCTGCGCCCATCGCGGTAAACGGCACGCGCAGCGTGCGCCCGCCGGGGAACGGGTAATGCGGCAGATTGGCGAACGCGTCGAAACGCTCGGCATCTCCGCGAAGCAGTTCAGCAATTAAACGCCCGGCGAGATGGGTACAGGTCACGCCGTGGCCGCTGTAGCCCTGCATGTAGTAAATGTTTTTATCGAGGCGGCCAAACTGTGGCATACGCGACAGGGTCAGCAGGAAGTTGCCCGTCCAGCGGTAATCAATTTTCACTCCCTGCAACTGCGGGAAGGTTTTCAGCAGTTTCGGCACCACAAGACGCTCGACATCATCCGGGTCGCGCGCACCGTACACCACGCCGCCGCCGTACAACAGGCGGTTATCGGCGGTAAGACGGTAGTAATCAAGCAGATAGTTACAGTCTTCGACACAGTAGTTTTTCGGGATCAGCGAACGGGCTAAATCATCGGAAAGCCGCTCGGTGGTAATTACCTGCGTGCCGCACGGCATACTGCGCTTCGCCAGTTCCGGCTCCACTTTATCGCCCAGATACGCATTCCCGGCGACAATCACATACTTCGCCGTCACCTGGCCTTTAGCAGTGCGCACAACGGCTGGCGTGGTGTGCTGGATCTGCGTCACCGCAGAAAGCTCATACACGCGTCCGCCGTTCAGACGAATTGCGTCCGCTTCGCCAATGGCGAGGTTCAGCGGGTGAATATGCCCACCGCTGTGATCCAGCAGCGCACCGGTGTAGCGATCGCTGGCAACTTCGCGGCGAATGGCACTGGCGTCCAGCAGTTCCAGTTGTTTATTACCGTAGCGTTCCCAGTTCTCTTTCTGCTCTTCGAGCGTGGCGAGCTGTTTATCATTCATCGCCACAAACAGGCCGCCGGGGCGGTAATCGCAGTCAATCTGATAACGTTTGATACGTTCGCGGATGATCTCTCCGCCTTCGAACATCATGCTGCCGAGCATACGGGCGGTGTCCATGCCGTAGCTTTTTTCAATAACGTCGATGTCACGGCTGTAGGAGTTCACAAGCTGGCCGCCGTTGCGCCCGCTGGCGCCAAAGCCGATGCGTGAGGCTTCGAGTACCACCACGTCAAAGCCCGCTTCCGCCAGATGCAGCGCAGAGGAAAGCCCGGTGTAGCCGCCGCCAACCACGCAAACATCACATGTGATTGACTCATTCAGCGTGTCGAAAGGCGCATATTTATTCGCACTGGCGGCGTAATAACTGCTGGTATGTTCGGTCATTTCAGGCCTCCAGGCTTATCCAGATGGTTTTCAGTTCGGTGAATTTTTCAAGGGCGTGCAGGGATTTGTCGCGACCGTTGCCGCTCTGCTTATAACCGCCAAACGGTACGGTCATATCGCCATCGTTGTAGTTGTTGACGAAGACGGAACCAGCTTTCAAACGGCGGCTCATGCGGTGCGCGCGGGAGAGATCGCGCGTCCATACCGCCGCACCGAGGCCGTACTGGCTGTCGTTGGCAAGCTGTAGCGCCTGATCTTCTGATGTGAAACGGGTGACCACCAGCACAGGGCCGAAAATCTCTTCGCGACTTAAGGACGCATTCGGATCCACATCCACAAAGATGGTCGGGCCGATGGCCGCAGCCAGTTCAGCGTTGCGGCCATCCAGCAGCAGTTGCCCTTTGCCTTCGCCTTCACGGATAAAGGTGTGTACCGAGTCGGCGTGAGCGCAGTCGATTAACGTGCCCATCGAGGTTGCAGGATCAAGTGGATGCCCTGGCTGCCAGTTTTGCGCCTGCTGTTTTAACAGGGCTAAGAATTCATCGGCGATACTCTCTTCCAGCAATAAACGGGTTCCGGCGATGCACACCTGGCCCTGGTTGTAGAAGATGCCTGCGGCGGTGGCGCTTGCAGCCTGTTGCAAATCCGGGCAGTCGGCGAAAACGATGTTGGCGCTTTTACCACCTGCTTCCAGCCAGACGCGTTTCATGTTGCTGTCGCCTGCGTCTTTCAGCAGCTGTTTCCCGGTGCGGGTTGAACCAGTAAAGGCGATGGCATCGATATCGTTATGACGCGACAGCGCCTGCCCGGCTTCATGACCAAAACCAGTTACCACGTTCAACACACCATCCGGCAGACCGGCTTCTTTCGCCAGCCCGGCAAGGCGAATCGCACTGAGCGGCGATTTTTCGGACGGTTTCAGGACAACGCTGTTCCCCGCCGCCAGCGCCGGGCCGAGTTTCCAGCAGGTCAGCAGCAGCGGGAAGTTCCACGGTACAATGGCGGCAATTACGCCGACCGGTTCGCGCACAATCATCGCCAGCTCATGGCAACTGGTGGTAGCGACTTCGCCGTAAACTTTATCGATAGCTTCGGCGTACCAGCGAATGGCGCGCGCAGCGCCGGGAATATCATCACGCAGGCTGTGACGAATCGGTTTACCGGTGTCGAGGGTTTCCAGCAGCGCCAGTTCTTCCGCGTTGGCTTCCATTAAATCGGCGAGTTTATTCAGTACCACTTTGCGTTTAGCCGGAGAAGAGAGCGACCAGTCGCCGCGTTCAAATACGTTGCGTGCCGCGCTCACCGCGCGGTCAATATCGGCGCTTTTACCGCGCGCAATATTCGCCAGCGGTGCCTGGGTGACCGGATCAATAGTTTCAAAGGTTTCGTTTTCCGCCGCAGCGGTATATTCACCGTTAATAAATAAGCGGGTTTCAATGGCGAGACTTAACGCTTTATCCTGCCAGTAAGCCAGATGATGAAAATTCATTATGACTCCTGTTTCACGTCTATCAGATATATGCAGTTTGTGAACGTCAGTGCGCAGAGATCCCCGGGCGATGAGCCCGTTTATTTCCGGCGACATTCCTTATGGATTGCCGGGCGCATTGCGCTTACCCGGCTTACAGAACAAAAAGATTAAAACGTGGTGGGGGTATGGGCGCTGATAATCCGGCAAATACCTGCCGACGTATTGCTGAAACTGTGCGGGATGCCGGTATTAATGGCATAACTTTGCCCCGCGACGAGGTGATAATCCTGTCCATTAATGGTCAGAACAATTTCACCTTCCAGTACAGTGCCTATTTCCTCACCCTGATGCTTAATTCTTTCCCCAGTGGTTGTGCCCGGCTGGTACGTTTCAAAGATCATCGCCAACGTGCGATTCGGGTTACCGTTATGCACCAGCTTCATTGACACACCCTGACTACCCATTTCAATTAAGTCGTCCTGATTAATGACGACCTGCGGCTCATCAGGTTTCTCCGGCTCGGAAAAGAATTCCGAGAGTGACAGTCCATACACCTTCAGCAGCTTTTGCAGCGTACTGATGGCAGGGCTGACTTTATCCTGTTCTATCGTACTGATAGCACTGTGAGTCAGCCCGGAGAGTTCGGCGGCACGACGTTGTGAAAGCCCCTGCTGCTGGCGGATTTCCGACAAGCGTTTTCCTGGCGCCAGTCCCTCATCACTCATATTTGCATTTCCTTAACTGTAGTGGTCAGAGTCGCTGTTTTTCAGCGATATGGTTCTGACAAGCGGTGATAAAGCCCTCGAACAATATACGCGAAAGCGCATACTCGCTACTGTTCCATTCCGGGTGCCACTGTACGCCCAGCGCGAAAGGATGATTGATGACGCTAACCGCCTCAACTAAGCCATCCGGCGAGCGAGCTTCCACACGTAACCGTGGGCTAACAACCTTCGCCCCTTGTCCATGCAGAGAGTTTACCCAAAAGTTGCTACATTCAGGTAACAGCGCAGACAGTAATCCCCCCTCTTCAACCTGAACCTCGTGTGACGGTGCATATTGCTGCTCCACCGGCAGTTCGGGATCTTCACGATGTTCCAGTAGCTCAGTCTGTTCGCACAACTTGCGATGCAACGAACCACCTGTTGCCACCACCATTTCCTGTAAACCCCGGCAGATGGCGAAAATGGGGATGCGCCTTTCGAGTGCGGCGTTAATTAACGCCATGCTCAGAAGATCACGCCCGGGATCGGCGTCAGGCTCATCGCCGTTTTCACCATATAGGTGCGGCTGCACATTGCTGGGACTACCAGGAAGATAAATACCGTCAAGTTTCGGCAGAAGTTGTTCAAGTAATGACGGCTCCGCCAGCGCATGGGGCAGCGCAATCGGCAAACCACCTGCGTGAATGATGGCATTCAGGTACTTTTCTTGCAGAGTCTGGGTCTCATGACCCTTAAGCCTGTTCCTGCACATTACGACACCGATAACAGGATTGTTCATTATATTTTCCATGCTCAATCTCACAAAGTGGACTAAATTATCGCCATTACTGCGGTTTAAATGACCTTTCTGTTCAATATTTTTTCAATCTAGCAGTGAGTTTTCTTTTTTGCAAACTCAATTTAACATTTGACAAACATTTAGTTTGCATACAGATTCGAAGAGTGGTCATTATATTTTACGCTCTGATAACGAGTGGAAAACAAAACCAAAGGCGAAGAATCATGGAAACCAATATCGTTGAAGTAGAGAACTTTGTTCAGCAGTCAGAAGAGAGGCGGGGTAGCGCCTTTACGCAGGAAGTGAAACGCTACCTGGAACGCTACCCTAATACGCAATATGTTGATGTTTTACTTACCGATCTTAATGGCTGTTTTCGTGGAAAACGCGTCCCCTTCTCCAGCCTGAAAAAACTGGAGAAAGGATGCTACTTCCCGGCTTCGGTGTTTGCGATGGATATTCTGGGCAATGTGGTAGAAGAAGCTGGGCTAGGACAAGAAATGGGCGAACCCGATCGTACCTGTGTCCCCATTCTCGGTTCTTTGACCCCTTCCGCTGCCGATCCTGAGTTTATTGGTCAAATGCTTCTGACCATGGTCGATGAAGATGGCGCTCCCTTTGACGTTGAGCCGAGGAATGTACTCAACCGCCTGTGGCAGCAGCTACGCCAGCGCGGATTGTTCCCGGTCGTAGCGGTAGAGCTGGAGTTCTATTTACTGGATCGCCAGCGCGACGCCGAAGGGTATCTGCAACCGCCCTGCGCGCCAGGCACCGATGACCGCAATACCCAAAGCCAGGTCTACTCTGTCGATAACCTCAACCACTTCGCCGATGTGCTCAATGATATTGATGAACTGGCGCAATTACAGTTGATTCCGGCAGATGGTGCGGTCGCCGAGGCTTCGCCAGGTCAGTTTGAAATCAACCTCTACCATACCGATAACGTGCTGGAAGCCTGCGATGATGCATTAGCCCTTAAACGCCTGGTGCGCTTGATGGCGGAAAAGCATAAGATGCACGCCACTTTTATGGCGAAGCCGTATGAAGAGCACGCGGGCAGCGGGATGCATATCCATATCAGTATGCAAAATAATCGTGGCGAGAACGTGCTGTCTGACGCGGAAGGCGAAGATTCGCCGCTGCTGAAAAAGATGCTCGCCGGGATGATCGACCTGATGCCGTCATCAATGGCATTGCTGGCGCCGAACGTAAACTCATATCGCCGCTTCCAGCCAGGCATGTATGTGCCGACGCAGGCATCGTGGGGTCATAACAACCGTACCGTTGCCCTGCGAATTCCGTGCGGCGATCGTCATAACCACCGCGTGGAGTATCGCGTGGCGGGTGCCGATGCCAACCCGTATCTGGTGATGGCGGCGATTTTCGCCGGTATTCTGCACGGTCTTGATAACGAGCTGCCGTTACAGGAAGAAGTCGAAGGCAACGGTCTGGAACAGGAAGGCTTACCCTTCCCGATTCGCCAGAGCGATGCCCTAGGTGAGTTTATCGAGAATGATCACCTGCGCCACTATTTAGGCGAACGTTTCTGTCATGTGTATCACGCCTGTAAAAATGATGAGCTGTTGCAGTTTGAGCGCCTCATCACAGAAACAGAAATTGAGTGGATGTTGAAAAACGCGTAGTGCCCCCTTGCGGGGGTTGTCTCATCGGCCTGAGCGGAGCCAGGCCTGACATTTGCTGGTAATCCAGACATTTCCCGGATGTCGCGTTATGGAGCGCAGGCGGCAACGGGCTTCCGTTAACGATTAAGACTGTGACGAGGAAATGAGATGATGCCGATGATGAAATTCCCGCATGGCGAGGGAGGCTGCGTATGCGCTCCCCCTGCGACTGACCGGACTCCGCCCCCTTTGCTTCCCCTGCTAAACAGGTTTGATTTCAGGTCGACGCGACCGCAAACCCGATTGCGCAGTGGAGGCAGCGATTATGGCTATTAATTCATCGCTGGACATTACTACACAACCGGGCAAAACCCGCCTGCGAAAATCACTGAAATTGTGGCAGGTGGTGATGATGGGTCTGGCCTATCTCACACCGATGACCGTGTTCGATACTTTTGGCATTGTATCTGGCATTAGCGACGGTCACGTTCCGGCATCCTACCTGCTGGCGCTGGCAGGCGTGCTGTTTACCGCGATCAGCTACGGCAAACTGGTTCGCCAGTTCCCGGAAGCTGGCTCGGCCTATACCTACGCGCAAAAGTCGATTAACCCGCACGTCGGCTTTATGGTCGGCTGGTCATCGCTGCTGGATTATCTCTTTTTGCCGATGATCAACGTCTTGTTGGCGAAAATCTATCTCTCCGCCCTCTTCCCGGAAGTGCCGCCGTGGGTGTGGGTGGTAACCTTCGTCGCCATTTTAACCGCCGCGAATCTGAAGAGCGTCAACCTGGTCGCCAACTTCAATACCCTGTTTGTACTGGTACAAATCTCCATCATGGTGGTATTCATCTTCCTGGTGGTTCAGGGGCTACATAAAGGTGAAGGCGTCGGCACCGTCTGGTCGCTACAACCGTTTATTAGCGAGAACGCGCATCTGATTCCGATTATTACCGGGGCGACGATAGTCTGCTTCTCGTTCCTCGGTTTTGATGCAGTGACTACGCTTTCGGAAGAGACGCCAGACGCCGCACGCGTGATCCCGAAAGCCATCTTCCTGACGGCGGTATACGGCGGCGTTATCTTTATCGCTGCGTCGTTCTTTATGCAACTGTTCTTCCCGGATATCAGCCGCTTTAAAGACCCGGATGCCGCACTGCCGGAGATTGCACTGTACGTCGGCGGCAAGCTGTTCCAGTCGATTTTCCTTTGCACCACGTTTGTGAACACGTTAGCGTCTGGCCTCGCGTCGCACGCCAGCGTCTCGCGTCTGCTGTATGTGATGGGCCGCGACAATGTGTTCCCGGAACGCGTGTTTGGCTATGTGCACCCGAAATGGCGCACGCCTGCGTTGAACGTCATTATGGTAGGAATTGTGGCACTGTCGGCGCTGTTCTTTGATTTAGTCACCGCCACGGCGTTGATTAATTTCGGCGCACTGGTGGCGTTTACCTTCGTTAATTTGTCTGTGTTTAATCACTTCTGGCGACGCAAAGGGATGAATAAAAGCTGGAAGGAACACTTCCACTATTTATTAATGCCGCTGGTTGGCGCTCTAACGGTGGGCGTGTTGTGGGTTAACCTTGAGTCGACCTCATTGACGCTCGGTCTGGTGTGGGCCTCGTTAGGCGGCGCATATTTGTGGTATCTGATCCGCCGTTATCGCAAAGTGCCGCTGTACGAGGGCGACAGAACGCCGGTGAGCGAAACGTAATACGTAGGATGCGCGGCGCATTGTCCTGCCGGGGGCAATGCGCCGCGCCATTATCTATAAAAAGATGTATGACCCGGATCACGAGTGCTATCATCCGCCCTTATGCTTAACGCATTAACCCCAGGGCAAAAAATGAACCACGATATCCCACTGAAATATTTTGATATTGCCGATGAGTACGCGACTGAATGCGCAGAACCTGTCGCAGAAACTGAACGCACGCCACTGGCTCACTACTTCCAGTTACTGCTCACCCGGTTGATGAATAATGAAGAGATCAGCGAAGCAGCCCAGCATGAAATGGCCGCTGAAGCGGGGATTAATCCCGCACGCATTGATGAGATCGCAGAGTTTTTGAATCAATGGGGTAATGAGTAATCATTTAATTGCGGATGCCCGGTCAGTATCGCAGACCGGATAAGGCGTTCATGCCGCATCCGGCTAAAAATGACATGAACCCAGCTTTAATGGGTTTCTCACGATCGCGCCACGCTGTTCCTCGCTAAGTAGTTCTGTGAGTTATAGTTATAGAGAAATCACGGGTACGAATGTTGAACAGATGGCGACGCCACATGTGCAACAACCAACCATACTGCCCTCATTGCGACCCCTGAACACAAACGGTAATGGCAAATGTCATTAAATATTAGTAAGATAGCCTCTTTACATAAAATCCCTTAATATTATGCGCCAGGTATTATCGTCTCTTTTGGTGATTGCTGGACTTGTGAGTGGTCAGGCAATCGCCGCGCCTGAACCCACCCCGCACGCTGATATCCGCGACAGCGGTTTTGTCTATTGCGTCAGCGGGCAGGTCAACACCTTTAACCCATCCAAAGCGAGCAGTGGGTTAATTGTCGATACCCTTGCCGCCCAGTTTTATGATCGACTACTGGATGTCGATCCCTATACTTATCGTCTGATGCCGGAACTTGCCGAAAGCTGGGAAGTGCTCGACAACGGCGCAACCTATCGCTTCCACCTGCGTCACGATGTTCCGTTTCAAAAAACCGACTGGTTTACGCCTACTCGCAAAATGAATGCTGATGATGTGGTGTTTACCTTCCAGCGAATTTTTGACCGTAACAACCCGTGGCATAACGTCAACGGTAGCAACTTCCCCTATTTCGACAGCCTGCAATTTGCTGATAACGTGAAAAGCGTCCGCAAGCTGGATAATCACACCGTTGAGTTCCGTCTCGCCCAGCCGGATGCTTCCTTTTTATGGCACCTGGCGACCCATTATGCGTCGGTAATGTCTGCCGAATATGCGCAAAAATTAGAGAAAGAAGATCGTCAGGAACAACTCGACCGCCAACCCGTAGGCACCGGACCGTATAAACTGTCGGAAAATCGCACGGGACAATATATTCGCTTACAACGTCATGATGAGTTCTGGCGAGGCAAACCGTTGATGCCACAGGTGGTGGTGGATTTAGGTTCTGGTGGCACCGGACGTCTGTCGAAACTCTTGACCGGTGAATGTGACGTTCTGGCCTGGCCTGCTGCCAGCCAACTGTCTATTTTGCGCGACGACCCGCGTTTGCGTTTAACGCTGCGTCCGGGGATGAACGTCGCCTATCTGGCGTTTAACACTGCCAAACCACCGCTGAATAATCCGGCAGTACGTCATGCGCTGGCACTGGCGATTAATAACCAGCGCCTGATGCAATCTATCTATTACGGTACGGCTGAAACGGCAGCCTCTATTTTACCGCGCGCCTCGTGGGCTTATGACAACGAGTCTAAAATTACCGAATACAATCCGGCGAAATCACGCGAACAGTTGAAGGCATTGGGGCTGGAAAATTTAACGCTGAAACTGTGGGTGCCAACACGCTCGCAAGCGTGGAACCCCAGTCCGCTGAAAACTGCCGAGCTGATTCAGGCGGATATGGCGCAGGTCGGCGTGAAAGTGGTGATTGTGCCGGTAGAAGGTCGTTTTCAGGAGGCGCGGTTGATGGATATGAGCCATGATCTGACGTTATCCGGCTGGGCGACGGACAGTAACGACCCGGACAGTTTCTTCCGCCCGTTACTGAGCTGCGCGGCAATTCATTCGCAGACTAACCTTGCCCACTGGTGCGATCCGAAATTCGACAGCGTGTTGCGTAAGGCGCTCTCCTCGCAGCAACTGGCGGCGCGTATTGAAGCCTATGACGAAGCGCAAAGTATTCTGGCGCAGGAGTTACCCATTCTACCGCTGGCCTCATCACTACGCTTGCAGGCCTATCGGTACGATATCAAAGGGCTGGTTCTTAGCCCATTTGGTAACGCCTCCTTCGCTGGTGTGTACCGCGAAAAGCAAAATGAGGTGAAAAAACCATGATTATCTTCACCTTACGCCGCGTTTTATTATTGATCGTGACCTTGTTCCTGCTGACTTTTGTTGGCTTCAGTTTGAGCTATTTCACGCCACATGCGCCGTTACAAGGCGCTTCACTGGGGAATGCCTGGGTATTTTGGTTTAACGGCCTGATTCACTGGGATTTTGGTGTTTCCAGCATTAATGGTCAGCCGATAGCCGAACAGTTAAAAGAGGTCTTTCCGGCGACGATTGAGCTATGCATTCTCGCTTTTGGTTTTGCGCTGATTGTTGGCATCCCGGTGGGCATGATTGCCGGAATTACGCGCCATAAGTGGCAAGATAACTTGATCAATGCCATCGCGTTGCTGGGCTTTTCAATCCCGGTTTTCTGGCTGGCGCTTCTGTTGACGCTGTTTTGTTCGCTGACGCTGGGCTGGCTGCCCGTTTCAGGGCGTTTCGATTTGCTCTATGAAGTGAAACCTGTTACCGGCTTTGCGTTGATTGATGCCTGGCTTTCGGACTCTCCGTGGCGGGATGAAATGATCATGAGCGCAATACGCCATATGGTATTGCCGGTCATCACCCTGTCGGTTGCGCCAACAACTGAAGTGATCCGATTGATGCGTATCAGCACCATCGAAGTCTATGACCAGAATTATGTGAAAGCAGCGGCGACTCGTGGTTTGTCACGCTTTACTATTTTGCGTCGCCATGTGCTGCATAACGCGTTACCCCCTGTCATCCCTCGTCTGGGTTTGCAGTTTTCCACCATGCTGACGCTGGCGATGATCACCGAAATGGTCTTTAGCTGGCCTGGTTTGGGGCGCTGGTTAATTAACGCCATTCGCCAACAAGATTACGCAGCGATTTCCGCCGGTGTGATGGTGTGTGGTTCGCTGGTCATTATTGTTAATGTGATTTCTGATATTTTGGGTGCTATGGCTAACCCTCTGAAACATAAGGAATGGTATGCCTTACGATAGCGTATACAGCGAGAAGCGCCCGCCGGGCACGCTACGTACCGCCTGGCGCAAATTCTATGGTGACGCCGCTGCAATGGTCGGCCTGTACGGCTGCGCGGGGCTGGCTGTACTGTGTATTTTTGGCGGCTGGTTTGCGCCTTACGGCATTGACCAGCAGTTTCTCGGTTATCAATTGTTGCCACCGTCATGGTCTCGCTATGGCGAAGTCTCTTTCTTCCTGGGGACTGACGACCTCGGACGCGACGTTTTAAGCCGTTTATTGAGCGGCGCGGCGCCTACCGTTGGCGGCGCATTTGTGGTGACACTTGCTGCTACCGTCTGTGGCCTGGTGCTCGGCACCTTCGCCGGCGCGACGCATGGCCTACGGTCAGCGGTGCTTAATCATATTCTGGATACCTTACTGGCGATCCCGTCCCTGCTGCTGGCAATTATCGTTGTGGCGTTTGCCGGGCCGAGTTTGTCGCACGCGATGTTTGCCGTCTGGCTGGCGCTGCTACCACGTATGGTGCGTTCGGTCTACAGCATGGTGCATGATGAGCTGGAAAAAGAGTACGTTATCGCTGCTCGCCTGGATGGTGCAACGACGCTGAATATTCTCTGGTTTGCCGTGCTGCCAAACATCACCGCTGGGCTGGTCACGGAGATCACCCGCGCACTGTCGATGGCAATTCTTGATATCGCCGCACTGGGCTTTCTTGATCTCGGCGCGCAACTCCCCTCACCTGAATGGGGAGCGATGCTCGGCGATGCGCTGGAACTGATTTATGTCGCCCCGTGGACCGTCATGCTGCCTGGTGCTGCAATTATGATCAGCGTGTTGTTGGTTAACCTCCTTGGTGATGGTGTGCGTCGTGCGATTATTGCGGGGGTAGAATAATGCCGTTACTGGATATTCGTAACCTGACCATTGAATTTAAAACCGGTGATGAGTGGGTTAAAGCCGTTGACCGCGTGAGTATGACCTTAACCGAAGGTGAAATCCGTGGCCTTGTTGGTGAATCCGGCTCCGGCAAAAGTTTGATTGCGAAAGCGATTTGTGGCGTCAATAAAGATAACTGGCGTGTTACCGCTGACCGTATGCGTTTTGATGACATCGATCTGCTGCGCCTCTCCGCGCGCGAACGGCGCAAGCTGGTTGGGCACAACGTGTCGATGATTTTTCAGGAACCGCAATCGTGTCTAGACCCTTCTGAACGTGTGGGGCGTCAGTTAATGCAAAACATCCCGGCCTGGACCTATAAAGGCCGTTGGTGGCAGCGATTTGGCTGGCGCAAACGCCGTGCCATTGAGCTGCTGCACCGCGTGGGGATTAAAGATCACAAAGATGCGATGCGCAGTTTTCCGTATGAGTTGACCGAAGGTGAATGCCAGAAAGTGATGATTGCCATCGCGCTGGCGAATCAACCACGTCTGCTGATAGCTGACGAACCAACAAACTCGATGGAGCCAACCACCCAGGCGCAAATATTTCGCCTGCTGACGCGTTTGAATCAAAACAGCAATACCACTATTTTGCTTATTAGTCATGACTTACAAATGCTTAGTCAATGGGCGGACAAAATCAACGTGCTTTACTGCGGACAAACCGTGGAAACAGCGCCGAGTAAGGAGCTGGTGACGATGCCGCATCATCCTTATACCCAGGCGCTGATCCGCGCGATACCAGATTTCGGCAGCGCAATGCCGCATAAAAGTCGCCTCAATACGCTGCCTGGTGCAATCCCGCTTCTGGAACAATTGCCCATAGGTTGTCGTCTGGGGCCACGTTGCCCGTATGCACAACGAGAATGTATAGTGACGCCGCGCCTGACGGGCGCGAAAAATCATCTCTATGCCTGTCATTTCCCGCTGAACATGGAGAAAGAGTGAGATGATAGAAACTCTGCTCGAAGTGCGTAATTTAAGCAAAACGTTCCGCTACCGAACTGGCTGGTTTCGTCGTCAGACCGTAGAAGCCGTAAAACCCTTGAGCTTTACGCTACGTGAACGCCAGACGCTGGCGATTATTGGTGAAAACGGTTCCGGTAAATCGACGCTGGCGAAAATGCTGGCAGGAATGATTGAGCCAACCAGCGGTGAGTTATTGATTGACGATCATCCGCTGCATTTTGGCGATTACTCCTTCCGCAGCCAGCGGATTCGCATGATTTTTCAGGATCCATCGACCTCGTTGAATCCGCGTCAGCGTATCTCGCAGATCCTGGATTTTCCTCTGCGTTTGAACACCGATCTGGAGCCTGAACAGCGCCGCAAACAGATTATTGAAACAATGCGTATGGTCGGGCTGCTACCGGATCACGTCAGTTACTATCCGCATATGCTGGCACCAGGGCAAAAACAACGTCTGGGTCTGGCGCGCGCGCTGATATTGCGCCCAAAAGTCATTATCGCGGATGAAGCTCTCGCCTCGCTGGATATGTCGATGCGTTCGCAGTTGATTAATCTGATGCTGGAGCTACAAGAGAAACAGGGCATTTCTTATATTTATGTTACCCAGCATATCGGGATGATGAAGCATATCAGCGACCAGGTTCTGGTCATGCATCAGGGCGAGGTGGTCGAGCGCGGTAGTACGGCTGACGTGCTGGCATCGCCGCTACATGAACTCACCAAACGGCTCATTTCCGGGCACTTTGGCGAAGCGTTGACGGCGGATGCGTGGCGTAAAGATCGTTAGTGTTCTGCACCTCATTCTGGCAGGGAAAATCCCCGCCAGAATGAGGTATTCATTAAGCCATTATTTCTGATTGCCGATTCTGGTGAGTGCAACCAGCAATGCCAGCGTGTAACACACCGTAATTGCCAGGCTCATTTTTAACAGAGTTTCCCCACCTACCCCCGATAACGGCGCGGCTATACCGCCAAAGACAAACATGCTCATCCCCATCAGCGCAGACGCCGTTCCTGATTCTTGTGTCCCTACCGCACTCATTGCTTCTGCCCCACCAACAGTGCCTATGCCGCTACAAAATGCGATGGTGAAAAATAATGCCACCAGTGCCGGAATGGGTAACTGCAACCATGCACACAAGACAGTGAGCGATGCACACAGAATCGCCGCTACCAGGCCGCCTCTCAACAAATTCATAGCGTTAATCCGTCGGGCTAGCCGTGAGAAGATCCATGAAGCGATGATAAGTCCGATGCCGTTAAGGCCAAATACCAGGCTGAATTGCATTGGGCTAAAGCCAAATTCTTTCTGCAACACGAAAGACGAAGAGCCGATGTACGCAAACAAACCTGCCAGCATAAAACTTTGAATCAGGCAAAAGCGCATAAAACGGCGGTTCTGCACCACACTTCGTCCGGTTAGTAGCAATGATGAGCCCCTTTTATTTTCTGGCAACGTCTCATTGATAAATAACAGGCAGCCCAGCAACAGTACGGTACTAATTCCTGCCATCACCCAGAATAAAATACGCCAGTCAAAGGCGCTGACAATGTAACCGCCCAGCACTGGCGACAACACCGGTGCCAGGCCATTCACCGTCATTAAAAGCGCAAAGAACTGGGTCAGCGTGACTCCCTGATATTTGTCACGAGCAATAGAACGGGAGAGCACCGAACCACCTGCCCCCGCGATCCCCTGAATAAAACGCCAGACTACCAGCCAGTAAATATTGTTAGTTGCCGCGCACAAAATGGAGGAGACAATAAACAATAACAACGACAAGATTAACGGACGTTTACGCCCTATTTTGTCGCTCAAAGGGCCAAATAACAGTTGTCCGACGCCAAGACCGATCAGTGACGCGGTCAGCGTTAATTGCGTTATGGTCGTGGTTGTCGCCAGTTGTTCCGACATCTCAGGTAATGCGGGCAAATAAAGGTCGGTACACATCGGGCCGATACCGGCTAAAAGACCGAGAATCAATGCCCATGAAAGAGAAACTCTAGCCATACTATTCCTTACTTGAGTGATGACATGCCGCCGCCCAGCGACTGCCAGAGCGTGATTCGGTTTGTAAAATCTGTCAGTTGCAGTGCCAGTAACTCCTGCTGCGCGCTCCACAAGCTGCGTTGTGCCGTCAACACGGTCAGGTAATCACCGACGCCGGCTTGATAGCGACGCAGGCCAATATCGACCGTTTGTTGCTCAGCTTTGACATACTGACGCTGTGCATCCAGTTGCTCTTCAAGCGTGGCCCGTCGAGCCAGTGCGTTAGCGACATCTTTAAACGCGCTTTGAACGGTTTTCTCATAGGTGGCAATAAGCCCGCGTTTTTGTGCTTCAGCGTAACGAAGCTGCGCCAGATTACTGCCGCCGGTGAACAGCGGTAATGTTACCGAGGGCGCGAATGACCAAACCTGCATTCCGTGGCTGAACAGCGACGATAATGCGTCACTGCCAACACCGGCACTGGCAGTCAGCGAAATAGTCGGGAAAAAGTTAGCCCGCGCGGCGCCAATATCAGCATTGGCGCTCTTCAGATTATGTTCTGCTTCCTGGATATCAGGGCGACGCAGCAGAACGTCAGATGACACTCCCGCAGGAACCAGGCTTATCATCTGTTCCGGCAGGCTTTCCAGTGTTTCCGGTAGCAGATTTTCCGCAAGCGTAGTACCTGCCAGTAAGTTCAGAGCATTTTTATCCTGCATCACTTGTGTCTGATAGCTGGCAACGCTGGCGCGCGCCTGCTGATAAACACTCATCGCCTCACTGACATCTGTCGCTGCAGCCGTGCCAACCTGCTGCTGGCGCTGGATAATTTTCAATGAGTTCTCTGCACTGGCCATCGTTTCTTTTGCCAGAGCCAGGTTGCTGTTATCGGCCGCCAGGGTCAGCCAGGCGTTGCAGATTTCGGCAATCAGCGTTAAACGGGTGTTCTGGGCTGTAAATTCACTGGCAAGCCAGGTTTCTCGCGCCGCCCGTGACAAACTCTGATTACGACCAAACAGATCTAACGTAAAGCTGGACACTGTGCCATCCGCCTCGGCAGTGGTTCCCGTGCCATTCGCCAGCGAACGACTGCGGGTCGAGCTTAAAGCCGCATTTACCGTCGGGAATAACCACGCATTAGTTTGGCCATATAGCGCCCGTGCTGAGTCAATATCAGCAATCGCTTTTTGCACATCGCGGTTACTGTTCAGTGCAATGGTCACCACCTGCTGCAATCGGGGATCGTGGATCACCTGTTGCCAGTCATGGCTGATTGCCTTCCCCTGCCCCTGTGCTCCCGGCAAGGTCGCCGGGATTGGGGATTCAGGCGTGCTGTAGTGGGGATCGAGCGAGACGCATCCCGCACTCAACAGCACCAGAAAAATAAGAGAACGACGCAACATAACTTACTCCTGACGGCGCGGTTTACCGGCAAACAAACGTTTAACCAGGACAAAAAACAGAGGAACGAAGAAGATGGCCAGTAATGTAGCGGTCAACGTACCGCCAATAATGCCCGTACCAATGGCGATGCGGCTGTTCGCACCTGCGCCGGTTGCCATCGCCAGCGGCATTACCCCCGCAATAAACGCCAGCGAGGTCATGATGATTGGGCGTAAACGGGTCTGCGCCGCGCGTAATGCCGCACGGCTCAGGGAATAGCCCTCAGCCACCGCCGCTTCAGCAAATTCCACAATCAGAATGGCATTTTTCGACGACAAACCGATGGTGGTTAATAGCGCCACCTGGAAGTAAACATCGTTGTTTAAATTACGCATCCAGGCCGCCAGCGCCGCACCAAGTAGCCCCAACGGGATCACCAGAATGACCGAGAACGGGACTGACCAGCTTTCGTACAGTGCTGCAAGGCAGAGGAAAACCACCAGAATAGAGACCGCATACAGACTCAGTGCCTGACCGCTGGCCAGTTTCTCCTGCAATGACAAGCCACTCCAAGCCCAGGTTGTTCCTGCCGGAAGGTTGTTTGCCAGAGCTTCCATTTTTGCCATCGCGTCGCCAGAACTAAAACCGCTCGCATTTTCCCCCTGAATTTCATAAGCCGCAGAACCGTTGTAGCGCACCAGTTTTTCCGGGCCGTAGATCCAACGCGTAGTGGCAAAAGCAGAGAACGGCGTCATGGCGTTATCGCTCCCGCGCACAAACCATTTCCCTAAGTCTGACGGCGCAGAACGAAACTCACTGTCGCCCTGAATGTAGACTTTTTTCACACGACCACGGTCAATAAAGTCATTCACATAAGTACCGCCCCACGCGCTGGCCAGCGTGTCGGTGACATCGCTTAAGCTCAAACCCAGCGATACGGCTTTATTGTTATCAATATCTACCTGCAATTGCGGCATTTGCGGCAGGTCATTGGCACGTACAGAAATCAGCTCAGGGCTTTGATTAGCCTGTTCAATCAACTGATTACGCATTTGAAGTAAGGTTTCGCGGTCAGTCGCACCACTTGCCATTAATTCAAACGTAAAGCCATTGCTATGCCCCAGACCATCAACCGCAGGCGGCGTCATGGCAAACACCGTAGCATCACGAATTGCCCCCAACTCTTTGGTTGCCCGTAAGGCAATGGCCTGGGCGGTATTTTCAGCGCCTTTACGTTGTGACCAGTTTTTCAACGAGACAAACGCCATCCCGGTGTTCTGTCCACTACCACTGAAACTAAAACCATCAACGGTAAAAATGACATCGGTGTTTGCTTTTTCGTTTACCAGGAACCAGTCAACAATCTGACGGTTTACTTCTGCTGTACGAACGGCGGTCGCTCCGGCTGGCAGCGTGTACTGCACCATGATTTCGCCCTGGTCTTCAGTGGGTAAGAAACTGCCGGGCAGTTTCCACATCATCAAAGCCATTCCACCGCCCAGCACGACATAGACACCCATAGCCCGCACCGCCCGACGCAAAACATAAAGGACGCCATGCTGATACTTTTCTTCAGTACGACGGTAAAAACGGTTAAATGCACCGAAGAAGCCTTTTTTATGCGGTGGGACATGCTGGAGGACAGAACCACAAAGCGCAGGAGTCAGCGTTAATGCGACCACCACGGAAAGCAGCATTGCAGAGATAATAGTTATCGAAAACTGACGATAAATTACCCCCGTAGATCCCCCAAAGAACGCCATTGGCAGAAATACGGCAGACAGCACCAAAGCAATAGCAACCAGTGCGCCAGAAATTTCGCCCATTGATTTTTCCGTGGCTTCACGGGCAGGCAATCCGTCGTCGCGCATAATACGTTCGACGTTCTCCACCACCACAATGGCATCGTCCACCAGCAAGCCGATCGCCAGCACCATTGCAAACAAGGTAAGGGTATTAATCGAATAGCCAAACAACGCAAGGACACCAAACGTCCCCAGCAAAACGACCGGCACGGCTAACGCCGGGATCAGCGTAGCGCGCAGGTTTTGCAGGAATAAATACATTACGCAAACCACCAGAACGATGGCTTCAAACAGCGTCTGAATTACGTCCTCTACGGAGATTTTAATAAATTCAGTGCTGTCTTTCGGGTAAGCAATGTCGTATCCCTGTGGCATGTTCCGCTGGAATTCGGCAATCTTATCCTTGACCAACGTCGCCGTATTCAGCGCATTCGCCCCCGGAGAGAGCATCACGGCTACCCCTGCGGCCGGATGACCGTTCAACTTACTGATGGCGTTATAATCTTCGCTCCCCATCTCGACGCGAGCCACATCTTTTATGCGAACAACTGCGCCGTCGGACTGGCTTTTAACAATGATATTTTTAAATTGCTCAACGGTTTGCAAGCGTGACTGAGCACGAACTGTTGCCGTCAATTGTTGCGTGTTCGATGATGGTAAAGCGCCGATTTTCCCGGCAGTAACCTGTACGTTTTGCGCTTCAATTGCACTTTGTACATCTGATGGCATCAGCGAGTATGAGGCCAGTTTGGCGGGGTCAAGCCAGATGCGCATAGCATATTCAGCCCCAAAAACTTGCAGACTACCTACACCTTCAACACGCGCCAGCGGGTCCTGAAGATTACTCACCAGCCAGTCAGCGATATCGGAACTGGTCGCTTTATCGGTAGTGTCATATACGGCAGCAATCAGCAAAAAGTTGCTTTGTGATTTCTCCACTGTGACGCCGGTTTGCTGCACTTCGCTCGGTAAACGTGACTCCGCCTGCTGTATTTTATTTTGTACCTGCACCTGCGCGGTATCAGGGTCCGTGCCTTGTTCAAACGTCACGTTAATACTGACTGAGCCATCCGAACTACTGGTGGAGCTGAAGTAGAGCAAATTATCCAGCCCGGTAAGTTGTTGCTCGATAACCTGAGTTACGCTGTTTTCCAGCGTTTCGGCTGAAGCTCCGGTATAAGTGGCTGAAATTCTAATAGTCGGCGGTGCAACGTCAGGATATTGCGCGACGGGTAATGTGCGAATGGCCAGAATACCCGCCAACATAATCAAGATGGCGATAACCCAGGCAAAGACGGGTCTGCGAACAAAAAAACGCGAAAACATCAGGCGTTGCCTCCATTAGCCTGAACCTCAACGGCCTTGACGGTCTGCCCTGAAGTCACTTTGGCGGAACCTTCGACAATCAGCCGGTCACCGTTGTGCAGACCGTTCAACACCAGCCATTTATCACCATAAGTTTCTCCCGTTTCGAGCGTGCGCTGCTCTACTTTATTGTCTTTATTCACCACCAGCGCGGTAGCATTGCCTTTAGCATCGCGCGTCACGCCCTGTTGAGGCGCGAGAATAGCGTCTTCCATCACGCCTTCATCGACACGAGCGCGAACAAACATGCCTGGTAATAACTGCTGTTGTGGATTAGGGAAAATCGCCCGTAATGTCACCGAACCGGTAGACTCATCCACAGCCACTTCAGTCAGTTCCAGACGGCCTTTTTCGCTGTAGGTTGTGCCATCTTCCAGAATAAGTGAGACGCTCATGGTGTCACTGTTTGTCGCCAGTGACTGTTTGCGCAGACGCAGTAAATCGACACTGGAGCGAGTGAGATCAACATACATCGTTTCCAGACCACGAATAGTCGTTAACGCCGTATCCTGCGACGCGGTCACCAGTGCGCCAGGCGTCACCGATGAAATGCCTATGCGCCCGGAAATCGGCGCGGTCACCGTGGTCCAGTCAAGATTAATGCGGGCAGTTTCCAGTGCGGCTTTTTTCGCCTCTACACTGGCTTTATCTTGTGCACAGGTAGACTGAGCATCATCAGCATCCTGTTGTGACACACCGTTATCTTTCACCAGTCGGGCATAACGCTGCGCTTTCTGGCAATCGGCTTTTACCAGTGCCTGCGCCTGTTGCAACGCGGCACGAGCTTCATTCCATGCCGCCCGATAACTGGCCGAATCAATCTGGTAAAGCGGCTGTCCGGCCTTGACCAGATCGCCTTCCTTAAACAAGCGTTTCTGGATAATCCCCCCAACCTGCGGACGTACTTCAGCACTGAGCGCAGCACTGGTGCGTCCGGTTAATTCACTAACGACCGAAACCGGTTGATATTTGAGCGTAACAACGCCCACTTCTGTTTCCGACGGGGATGAATTGTTATTTTGCGTATTATCACAACCAGATAAGAGCAGCATTGCCACTACAGACGTTGCTATATACTTCATTATTTTCTCCAGGGTGAACAATACCCTCCTCATTAAAATTAATGAGGATATTTCAGGGATATTCAGATATAACGAGCCCGCATCGCGAAATAAATTTCGCAATGAAATAAGGGGGATTAATATCCCCCGCTATCGGTTAATTCTGTCCTTATTTATTTATCAACATACTAATAATATCCTGATATATTTCCTGCAGACGTTGTGGATCGCTTTTTTGCGGTGTTAAGCGACGATAAACCGTACCTTCCACCATGGTAGCAAGCACTTCAACGCAACATCGAATGTGCTCATCGCTAAGATGGGGATGCATTCTTTTCATATGCGCACAACCGTTAGCAAACATTCTGGCGTCAGCTTCCTCAAGCATAGCCATCACCCGTGGGTTGCGTGTGGCTTCTGCAGCCACTTCCAGCATCAACGCGTCGTCGTCCTCATTTAAGGATTTGCGCAAGGCAAGGACTTCCGGGAAGCGATCGGTACGCGCGTCAATGTCCATCTGGGCAATACGGAAGTCGATGATACGGCGAACCATCTCTTCAATAATGGCGTCTTTATTGGCGAAGTAACGGTAGATCTGCCCGACGCTAAGCTGAGCTTCGCTGGCAATTTGCGACATACTGGCGGCATGAAAACCGCAGCGATGAAAACACCGACGGGCGGCGTTGATGATTTCATCCTGACGCTGTTTGTGACGTATCTCCAGATTACTGGTCATCTCTGTCTCCTGCCCTTTCACTTAGTGAGAATGATCGTTCTCATTTAGGCTAATTATACGTTTCTCCAAAGTAATGGAAAGTATTTTTATACTATTCATGGTGCATGTTCTGATAATGAAGAGATTGTGGAGGTTCTGTGAAGATGATTGAAATATTTCGTTGATGTCAGTTCATCAGAGAAAGACCGCGACTTGTTTTCGCCAGATTATTAATCGCCGATGACACAACAGAAGCCAGGGCTGATAAATCCGCGTCTGTTTTCATCATCAAACTTACCGGAAGTAATACAAATAGTTTTAAAGCCAGACTCTATAAGATATTTCCACAACCTGCCCCTTGCGGGCGTCGCAAAATGCTCTGTACCGCTGATTCTCCCCCGTACAGAAAGCTCAACTATAGCCACCTACAGCCTGGTTGATTATAATAACCGTTTATCTGTTCGTACTGTTTACTAAAACGACGAATCGCCTGATTTTCAGGCACAACAAGCATCAACAATAAGGATTAAAGCTATGGGTTTTCTTTCCGGTAAGCGCATTCTGGTAACCGGTGTTGCCAGCAAACTGTCCATCGCCTACGGTATCGCTCAGGCGATGCACCGCGAAGGAGCTGAACTGGCATTCACCTACCAGAACGACAAACTGAAAGGCCGCGTAGAAGAATTTGCCGCTCAATTAGGTTCTGACATCGTTCTGCAGTGCGATGTTGCCGAAGATGCCAGCATCGACACCATGTTCGCTGAACTGGGTAAAGTCTGGCCGAAATTTGACGGCTTCGTACACTCTATTGGTTTTGCACCTGGCGATCAGCTGGATGGTGACTATGTTAACGCCGTTACCCGTGAAGGCTTCAAAATTGCCCACGACATCAGCTCTTACAGCTTCGTTGCAATGGCAAAAGCTTGCCGTTCCATGCTGAATCCGGGTTCTGCCCTGCTGACCCTCTCCTACCTGGGCGCCGAACGCGCTATCCCGAACTACAACGTTATGGGTCTGGCAAAAGCGTCTCTGGAAGCGAACGTACGCTATATGGCTAACGCGATGGGTCCCGAAGGTGTGCGTGTTAACGCCATCTCTGCTGGTCCGATCCGTACTCTGGCGGCTTCTGGCATCAAAGACTTCCGTAAAATGCTGGCTCACTGCGAAGCGGTTACACCGATTCGTCGTACCGTTACCATCGAAGATGTGGGTAACTCTGCAGCGTTCCTGTGCTCCGACCTCTCCGCAGGTATCTCCGGTGAAGTCGTTCACGTTGACGGCGGTTTCAGCATTGCTGCCATGAACGAACTGGAACTGAAATAATCGTTCTATTGATAAAGATGGGCGGCGTTCTGCCGCCCGATTTCTCTGTTATACCTTTCTGATATTTGTTATCGCCGATCCGTCTTTCTCCCCTCCCAGCCTTGCGTCAGGATAACGATTTCCTTTACGACCAAGGAGTCCCCATGGAACAACGCCACATTACCGGCAAAAGCCACTGGTATCATGAAACGCAATCCAGTACTTCGGAGTATGACGTTTTGCCACTGGTTCCGGGAGCCGCAAAGGTAACCGATCCTTTTCTGCTCGACGTGATCCTTGATGAAGAAACACTTGATCCCTTTCATTCGTGGCTGATCCCGGCGCGTGCTCTTGCTGTAGAATTCTTCCCCGACCAGCTTGCGGTGACCCGTTTACAGACATTCACCGCCTATGAACGCCTGACGACCGCACTGACCGTTGCTCAGGTCTGCGGCGTCCAGCGGCTATGCAACTACTATTCCGCGCGTCTGACACCGCTTCCCGGGCCTGACTCCTCCAGGGAAAGCAATCATCGGCTGGCGCAAATCACGCAATATGCCCGTCAACTGGCCGGTTCTCCATCAATCATCGACGGTCAGTCCCGCCAGCATCTTAACGATGTCGGGCTTACCGCCTGGGATTGTGTAATTATCAACCAAATCATCGGCTTTGTTGGTTTTCAGGCACGAGCGATCGCCACATTTCAGGCTTATCTTGAGCAACCGATACGCTGGCTACCCGGTCGGGAAGTGCAAAGCTACGCAGACGGTTCACTTTTTGCTGAAGCATCAACTGGCTGGCGTGCCTGCTACGAAGTGGAGATATCTTCGCAAGAGCAAGAGATGAATGCTCACCGACAGTTACCATCCGAACTTCGCCAACTGGTAGCAATCCTGAATCTGCACCCTGCCTCACTTTCACTCTTTGTGACGTTGCTATCCAGCTCGTTGGTAACAACAAAATCCAGCCATCAACTTGCTGCCTTACTCAGTGCGCGAATTAATGGTAGCGTTGCCTGTTTCACCTCTTTAATTCATTCAAATTTTGAATATAAAGAAGCAATATGCATTTTGCGTCAGGGCGAAAACGAAATAAACCAATGGGCTGACCGTCATTCTGTTGAGCGCGCTACCGTTCAGGCGATACAATGGCTGACACGAGCACCCGATCGCTTTAGCGCCGCCCAGTTTAGCCCATTACTCGAACATGAAATATCATCAGCTCAGGTTATCAATCTGCTGGTATGGAGCGGGTTTTGTGGTTGGATAAATCGCTTAAAAATCGCGTTGGGTGAAACACATTAACCTTGCTGCGTCAGGCAGAATCGCGTAAAACTGTCAGCCGCTCTAATGGCCACCAAAATAGACAATTATGTTTCAGGACAACCCGCTGCTAGCGCAGCTTAAACAGCAACTGCACTCCCAGACGCCCCGCGCTGAAGGGGTGGTAAAAGCCACTGAAAAAGGCTTTGGCTTCCTGGAAGTCGACGCACAGAAAAGTTATTTCATTCCGCCGCCGCAGATGAAAAAAGTCATGCATGGCGACCGAATTATCGCGGTGATCCACAGTGAAAAAGAACGTGAATCCGCAGAGCCAGAAGAACTGGTTGAACCGTTTCTGACTCGTTTCGTGGGTAAGGTTCAGGGCAAAAATGACCGTCTGGCCATCGTTCCTGATCATCCACTCTTAAAAGACGCCATTCCTTGTCGCGCGGCTCGTGGCCTGCCCCATGAGTTTAAAGAAGGCGACTGGGCGGTTGCCGAAATGCGCCGCCATCCGTTGAAAGGCGATCGCTCCTTCTATGCGGAACTGACACAATACATCACTTTTGGTGACGACCACTTCGTACCGTGGTGGGTAACCCTGGCACGCCATAATCTGGAAAAAGAAGCGCCAGACGGTGTTGCTACCGAAATGCTCGATGAAGGTCTGCAACGTGAAGATCTGACTGCTCTGGACTTTGTCACCATTGACAGCGCCAGCACGGAGGATATGGATGATGCCCTTTTCGCTAAGGCGTTGCCGGATGACAAACTACAGTTGATTGTCGCGATTGCCGACCCAACCGCGTGGATCGCAGAAGGCAGCAAGCTGGACAAAGCCGCGAAAATTCGTGCGTTCACCAACTATCTGCCAGGCTTCAATATCCCAATGCTGCCACGGGAACTTTCCGACGACCTCTGCTCCCTGCGTGCCAATGAAGTGCGTCCGGTGCTGGCATGTCGGATGACGCTATCCGCTGACGGCACCATTGAAGACGACATCGAATTTTTTGCTGCTACCATCGAATCCAAAGCCAAGCTGGTTTATGACCAGGTTTCCGATTGGCTGGAAAACACCGGTGACTGGCAGCCAGAAAGTGATGCGATTGCGGAACAAATCCGCCTGTTAGCGCAAATTTGCCAGCGTCGCGGCGAATGGCGTAATAACCATGCGTTGGTGTTTAAAGATCGCCCGGATTACCGTTTTATTCTCGGTGAAAAAGGTGAAGTGTTGGATATCGTCGCTGAACCGCGTCGTATTGCTAACCGTATCGTCGAAGAAGCGATGATCGCCGCTAACATTTGTGCGGCTCGCGTGCTGCGCGATAAGCTCGGTTTCGGTATCTATAACGTACATATGGGCTTTGATCCGGCAAATGCCGACGCGCTGGCAGCATTACTGAAAACGCACGGTCTACATGTTGACGCCGAAGAAGTGCTCACACTGGACGGCTTCTGCAAACTGCGCCGTGAGCTGGATGCGCAACCGACAGGTTTTCTTGACAGCCGCATTCGCCGTTTTCAGTCTTTTGCAGAAATCAGCACCGAACCAGGCCCTCACTTTGGCCTCGGTCTGGAAGCATATGCCACCTGGACTTCACCGATTCGTAAGTATGGCGACATGATCAACCATCGTCTGCTGAAAGCGATCATCAAAGGCGAAACAGCGACGCGCCCGCAGGATGAAATCACCGTCCAAATGGCAGAGCGTCGCCGTCTTAACCGGATGGCAGAACGTGATGTCGGCGACTGGTTATACGCACGTTTCCTGAAAGACAAAGCCGGAACCGACACCCGTTTTGCGGCAGAAATCGTCGATATCAGCCGTGGCGGTATGCGTGTGCGGCTGGTCGATAACGGCGCTATTGCCTTTATCCCTGCACCATTCTTACACGCTGTGCGCGATGAACTGGTTTGCAGTCAGGAAAACGGCACCGTACAAATCAAAGGTGAAACAGTTTACAAAGTAACCGACGTTATCGACGTCACCATCGCCGAAGTACGCATGGAAACCCGCAGTATTATTGCGCGCCCGGTCGCGTAATCCCCCTTCACGGCCCGTTCATTACGGATGGGCCGTTTGCTTTCCCCCTCCCTTCGCATTCGTTTTATCTCAGCAGATTTTTTTTAATGACTTCCGTTTGAAAACTGGCGTTTTCCCAAAACTGGATTACAAATAAATATATAAAAAAAACAATACGTTTAGCCGACATCAATTTCATGTAAGTCATGTTGGACCTTTCATTTAATGGCATGGTTCGCCGTTAACCGTAGGGTATGCATCATGAAAACCGTTAGGGAGTCCACAACGTTGTACAACTTTCTCGGATCGCACAACCCATACTGGCGGTTGTCGGAAAACAGTGATGTTTTGCGCTTTTCCACCACTGAAACAACAGAACCTGAACGTACTCTGCAGTTATCCGCCGAACAGGCTGCTCGCATCCGGGAAATGACGGTCATCACCTCCAGCCTGATGATGAGTCTGACAGTCGATGAGAGCGACCTTTCTGTCCATCTGGTGGGACGAAAAATCAATAAGCGCGAATGGGGTGGCAACGCGTCGGCATGGCATGATACACCGGCAGTTGCTCGTGATTTATCACACGGACTTTCCTTTGCCGAACAGGTAGTTTCTGAAGCCCATTCCGCAATTGTGATTCTGGACAGCCGGGGAAATATCCAGCGTTTTAATCGGTTATGTGAAGAATATACAGGGCTGAAAGAACACGATGTCATTGGGCAAAGCGTGTTTAAATTGTTTATGAGTCGCCGTGAAGCTGCGATCTCACGGCGTAACAACAGCAGTTTTTTTCGTAGTGGCAACGCCTATGAAGTCGAGCGTTGGGTACAGACGCGCAAAGGTCAGCGACTGTTTCTGTTTCGCAACAAATTTGTCCACAGCGGTAGCGGCAAAAATGAGATCTATTTAATCTGTTCCGGCACCGATATCACCGAAGAACGTCACGCCCAGGAACGATTGCGAATCCTGGCTAACACTGACAGCATCACCGGGCTACCGAATCGTAACGCAATGCAGGAATTAATCGACTACGCCATTAATCAGACCGACGAGAGTAAGGTCGGAGTGGTTTATCTCGATTTAGACAATTTTAAAAAAGTGAACGATGCCTACGGGCATTTGTTTGGCGACCAGCTGTTACGCGAGGTTTCACTGGCCATTTTAAGCTGTCTTGAACAGGATCAGGTGTTGGCACGTCTTGGCGGCGATGAATTTCTGGTACTCGCACCAGACACCTCACAAAGTGCCCTGGAAGCAATGGCATCGCGGATTTTGACCCGCCTGCGCCAACCCTTTCGCATCGGTTTAATCGAAGTTTATACTGGCTGTTCGATTGGTATTTCACTTTCACCGCAACACGGTCCAGACAGCGCGGCGATTATTCGCCATGCCGATACGGCAATGTACAGTGCCAAAGAAGGCGGACGAGGACAATTTTGCGTCTTTTCGCCGGAAATGAATCAACGGGTATTTGAGTATCTGTGGCTGGATACCAACCTGCGTAAAGCACTGGAAAACGATCAGTTAGTCATTCACTATCAGCCGAAAATCACCTGGCGCGGTGAAGTACGCAGTCTGGAAGCTCTGGTACGCTGGCAGTCCCCCGAACGTGGCTTAATTCCCCCTCTGGACTTTATTTCCTATGCCGAAGAGTCTGGTCTGATTGTGCCACTGGGCCGTTGGGTTATTCTCGACGTCGTGCGTCAGGTTGCAAAATGGAGAGATAAAGGTATTAATCTTCGGGTGGCGGTGAATGTCTCAGCACGCCAACTCGCCGATCAAACCATTTTCACTGACCTGAAACAGGTACTCCAGGAACTTAAATTTGAGTATTGCCCTATTGATGTCGAACTGACTGAAAGCTGTCTGATTGAAAACGATCAGTTGGCGCTTTCCGTTATTCAGCAATTCAGTCAATTAGGCGCACAGGTTCATCTGGATGATTTCGGCACGGGTTACTCTTCTCTTTCCCAACTGGCACGATTCCCCATCGATGCTATAAAACTCGACCAGGTTTTTGTTCGTGATATTCACAAACAGCCAGTCTCGCAGTCGCTGGTACGTGCGATCGTCGCCGTGGCTCAGGCGCTCAATCTTCAGGTGATTGCCGAAGGTGTAGAGAGTACAAAAGAAGATGCCTTTTTGACCAAAAATGGCATCAATGAGAGACAAGGATTTTTGTTTGCCAAACCGATGCCTGCCGTAGCTTTCGAACGCTGGTATAAACGTTATCTGAAGCGCGCATAAAGAGACGAATATATAAATGTAACGGTATATAATTCCATTACATATCGTATTAATGAATGATAATTAGCCTTTGTCGTTAAGCACTTCTCTTTTAGCGGCAATTTTTGCATTATTCATTTTCACTTTTTGCCTTGAGGATACCCTGATGTCTGAATTTGATGCCCAACGCGTTGCCGAACGTATTGATATTGTGTTAGATATCCTTGTGGCGGGCGATTACCACTCTGCGATCCATAATCTCGAGATACTTAAAGCAGAACTGTTGCGCCAGGTTGCTGCATCTACGCCAGACATCCCGAAGGCACCGTGGGAGATTTAACAATCGTGCTTTCAGTTTTCCCTATTTAAGGATGCCCGGCACGTCAGCATTTTTTATTTAGTATTATAACGTTATAAGAATTACAGCGATGAATTCCCGACAACAAACTATTCTACAGATGGTCATTGAGCAGGGTCAGGTTAGCGTAACCGATCTGGCGAAAGCCACTGGAGTTTCCGAAGTTACCATTCGCCAGGATCTCAACACCCTCGAAAAACTTAGCTATCTACGCCGTGCACATGGCTTTGCAGTTTCGCTTGATAGTGATGACGTCGAAACCCGTATGATGAGTAATTATACGCTGAAGCGTGAACTCGCCGAGTTTGCCGCCTCACTGGTTCAACCGGGTGAAACCATCTTTATCGAGAATGGTAGCAGTAACGCCCTTCTGGCTCGCACATTAGGTGAGCAGAAGAAAAATGTCACCATCATTACGGTCAGCAGCTATATAGCGCATTTACTGAAAGACGCGCCTTGTGAGGTCATTTTACTTGGCGGCGTGTACCAGAAAAAAAGCGAAAGTATGGTTGGGCCACTGACACGTCAGTGCATCCAACAGGTGCATTTCAGTAAGGCATTTATTGGTATCGATGGCTGGCAACCTGAAACTGGATTTACAGGTCGCGACATGATGCGTACCGATGTGGTCAATGCCGTGCTGGAAAAAGAATGCGAAACCATAGTCCTGACTGACAGTTCTAAGTTTGGTGCCGTACACTCTTACTCCATCGGTCCTGTGGAGAGAATCAAAAGTGTTATAACCGATTCGAAGATTCGCGCCAGCGATATGATGCTTTTGGAACACAGTAAATTAATCGTTCACGTCGTTGACATATAATCACTTTCCCTCCCTACGGATGGTTTGCCCCGACGCAAATCATCCGCTCTAAGATGATTCCTGGTTGATAATTAAGACTATTTACCTGTTATTAACATCCTAAAGTTATAAACTTATTATCAGCGATATAACAGGAAGTCACTATCACCTGCGTGATATAACCCTGCGCGCGAGAAGATTTCACGGAATTATTTTACCAGGCGTATTCTAAACTATTATAGTTATAGAGAGCTTACTTCCGTGAATCATAAATTCAGGAGAGAGTATTATGTTTGTAACGAGCAAAAAAATGACCGCAGCTGTTCTGGCAATTACACTGGCAATGTCTCTAAGCGCCTGTTCTAATTGGTCAAAACGAGACCGTAACACCGCAATCGGTGCGGGTGCAGGGGCTTTAGGTGGTGCAGTACTGACTGATGGCAGCACGCTGGGTACATTAGGTGGTGCAGCAGTTGGTGGTATTATCGGTCACCAGGTCGGTAAATAATCGTAAATAAATGTCGATAAGCGACTCGCAATTATAATACGCTTGACTCTGTTCATTACGAAATAACTGAATAGTACACACAGTAAAATAAACGAAAGCCACGGAATATTTCCGTGGCTTTTTTGTTAACCGCCAGCGAGTTTTACTTTCATTCCTTTCGCTTCAAGGAGTGCTTTTAATAAATCACGCTTATCTCCCTGGATTTCGATAATTCCGTCTTTTACTGCTCCACCGCAGCCGCATTTTTTCTTCAGCTCCGCCGCCAGTTTTGTCAGTTCTGCATCATCGAGATCGACTCCAGTGATCAGGCAAACGCCCTTTCCTTTACGTCCACTGGTTTGACGTTGAATGCGCACCACGCCGTCGCCTTTAGGGCGTACAGGGGCCGCTTTTGGCTCATCAATACGTCCGGTTTCCGTTGAGTAAACCAGACGGCTATTGGAATCACTCATCATGCACTCCGTTGTAATGAGGCGTTGATCACTTTCAGCGTTTGCGCTGGATCTGCCGATTGCGTTACCGGGCGACCAATCACCATATAATCAACTCCAGCCGCCAACGCCTGTTCTGGCGTCATAATGCGGCGCTGGTCACCAGCGTCACTCCCCTGCGGACGAATGCCCGGCGTAACCAGTTTGAACTCCTGGCCGAATACCTGTTTAAAACGCACAGCTTCCTGAGCAGAACACACCACACCATCAAGCCCACATTTTTGCGTCAATGCCGCCAGACGTTCTGCATAATCCGCTGGTGACAGTGTCACGCCAAGATCGGTCAGGTCACTGGCTTCCATGCTGGTCAATACAGTCACGGCAATTAATAACGGTGCATCTTTACCAAACGGAACCAGAGCCTCACGCGCTGCGGTCATCATACGTGCCCCACCGGAGGCATGAACGTTAACCATCCACACGCCTAAGTCAGCCGCTGCAGCCACAGCGTGCGCTGCGGTGTTGGGAATGTCGTGAAATTTCAGATCGAGGAAAATATCAAAACCACGATGTTGCAGTTCATGCACAAACTGCGGCCCAAACAGCGTAAACATCTCTTTGCCGACTTTCAGACGACAATCACGTGGGTCGATCTTGTCGACAAATGCCAGCGCGGCGTCACGATTATGGTAATCAAGGGCAACAACGACAGGAGAATTCGTAACAGCGCGGGAAGAAGATGAAGCAGTTAACGTCATGACCAGACCTTCTTGATGATGGGCACCGGAAGTGGCGCGAAACAGGTAAACGGCGAGCATTCTACCCGTGGAAATAAAAAATTAACAGTTGCGATTTTTCCCCTGCCAGGCTTTTTTACGCTGGAGTTGCCGAAGCAAAATGTGGGAACAACCATTAGGATGTTGTAACTAAAGCTGGATTTTTTTAAAAATTACAGACCATCAAGGCCGCGAATAGGTTTAATGGTTGACCACGCCCGACATGACGGGCAATGCCAGTAGAGCGTATATGCAGTAAAACCACACTTCTGGCAACGATAACGCGGCTTACTACGCACCTTCTCACCTACCATGTCACGCAGCACCATCAGGCTCTCTTTAGCGCGCCCTTCTTCTGCTTCATTCAGGTGGTAATCCATTAACTTGTGGAACACGCGCATGGTCGGGTGACGTTGTAGCTGGCGCGTAATATAGACCTGTGCGGCATCACTGCCGTCGCGCGCTTCGATAATGTCTGCAAGCATCAATTCAGCATCGGCACCGGTATTCTCTTCCACCGCGCGTTGCAGGAACTCTGCCCATTCGACAGTTTTACCCAGTTGCTGATAGCAGGTTTGCAGCATTTCCAGCGTTTCGCTGACCAGTTCTCTGTCCTGGGAAATGACACGTTGCAGGCTTTCGACCGCTTTGGCGTATTCTCCTTTCGCCATAAACACACGTCCCATCATGATGGATACGCGGGCGCTGTTTTTGTCTGCCGCCGCCCCTTTTTTCAACAAGGTCATAGCGCGATCAAGATCGTCGCTGGCCATGTGCTGGAGCGCCAGTTCACAGTAGAAATGGGCGATCTCAACGCGTTGCTTATCTTTGCCCAGCTTCACCAGGCGTTCTGCAACATCAATTGCTTTCTGCCATTCACTGGTGGACTGATAGATTTGTAACAGCTGTTGCAATGCGCCAACACGGAAGTCCGTTTCATCGGTCAGTTGATTAAACATATCTTCCGCACGATCGTATAAACCCGCCGCCATGTAATCACGCCCCAGTTGCTGAATTGCCAGCAAGCGTTGCTCATAGGTCAACGAGGCACTTTCCATTAAGGTTTGATGAATACGAATCGCGCGATCGACTTCGCCACGCGAACGGAACAGGTTTCCGAGCGTAAGGTGGGCTTCAACGGTGCCGGTGTCCTCTTTGAGCATATCGAGGAACAGATCAACCGCTTTATCCTGTTGATTACTAAGCAGGAAGTTAACACCTGCTACGTAATCACGTGACAGGCGGTTGGCTTCATCTTGCTTGTTTTGTTGCGCACTTCTGCGGCCCATATACCAGCCATAGGCAGCGGCTACAGGCAAGAGCAGAAACAACAACTCCAGCATAGAAAGTTATTCCTTCGCCGCTGACGAATCAGGCGCTACCGCCACGCCAGTCGCAGGTGAAAGCTGGTTTTCCAGTCGCTTTATTTTACGTTCAGCGCGCACCAGAGAAACACGAACTCGCAGCCAGAAAAGGCCACAAATCAACCAACCAATAGCAAAACCCGCAGCAAACAATACAGCGAGCAATGTGGAGATACGATACTCCCCTTGCGCTAACAGATAATTAAACGTTACCTGTTGATCATTCTGCGCACCTAATGTGACGGAAATCACAAAAATCGCTAACACCAGTAAGAAAATGAGTAAATATTTCACATTACTTCCCGTTATGTGGTTAGAGCGAATAAATTATGGTCAACTTACCGCAATAGCCCTTTAAATTACCATTTTCACGACGTCTGCGAAATGGTAGCCACAATCATTGTTGATGATTTGAGGGTTAAATTCAGAAATTCAACCAGTATTAACTTTCTTGTTCTCGTTGCGCTATCTCACGATTTTCTTCCGGCGGTGGTGTTAATGGCCCACAAATACGTTGCGCAAGCCAGGTTGCTACCGCGACCAGCGCCCACGAAATCAACGTAGCCACCACCAGATCGCGCGGCCAATGCATCCCAAGCAGCAGGCGGCTTCCCATGACTCCCGTTGCCCAAACCAGCAAGAGTGCAATGGTTACGGTTCGCCGACGCGGCCATAACAACCCAACGGCCAGCAGAGCCCAACTGGCAGCAAACATTGTGTGACCAGAAGGAAAGGCAAAACCGGTCTCTTTCTGCCAATGAGAACGCAAATATTGCGGGATATTTTTCTCTTCAGCCAACTGTTCTTTCACTAAATTTCCGCGCTCTGCACGCTTTAAAGTGTAGAACTCATCAACCGGAATATGATGTGTTTTTTCCAGCCAGATAACAAACGGGCGCGGTTCCTGAACTTTGTCTTTAATCCAGGATTTTACCGCTTGCCCGACAAGGATCGCCGCCGCCAGTATGGCAAACAACATAATTGCAGCTTTGATACGAAAGCGCAGACACCAGAGAAACCAGCCGAATAAAATCAGATGCGTAATGACGCCCCAGGGCTGAGTGACGGTTTCAGTGACCCAAAAGGCCGCTTTTAACAACCCATTTTGCTCTCCTGGTTGCCAACGCCAGCCAGAAATCCATACCGCTACAGGCATGATAAGTAATAGTGCAGCTCCAACTGCGGTACGTCTGGCAATCGAACGCATGGTCTCTCCTTTCTTATAAGTCTCACAATCATAACTGAAAATGCCCTGACCTGGAAAAATTGACAGATTTGTGCCATTCAGTGAACGATCGACGCGTCGTGATTAGGTGAACGCCTTCGCGTTATGGCAAAATAAGCCAATACAGAACCAGCATTATCTGGAGAATTTCATGCAGCTTAAACGTGTGGCAGAAGCCAAACTGCCAACCCCATGGGGCGATTTCCTGATGGTGGGATTTGAAGAACTGGCAACCGGACACGATCATGTCGCGCTAGTCTATGGCGATATTTCCGGGCATACCCCGGTACTTGCGCGCGTCCATTCCGAATGTCTGACCGGTGACGCCCTGTTCAGCTTGCGCTGCGATTGTGGCTTCCAGCTGGAAGCGGCGCTGACACAAATCGCCGAAGAAGGCCGTGGTATTTTGCTGTATCACCGCCAGGAAGGTCGTAACATTGGTCTGCTGAATAAAATTCGCGCTTACGCATTGCAGGATCAAGGCTACGACACCGTAGAGGCTAACCACCAGTTAGGCTTCGCTGCTGATGAGCGCGACTTCACTCTTTGCGCTGATATGTTCAAACTCCTTGGTGTCAATGAAGTCCGTTTGTTAACCAACAACCCGAAAAAAGTCGAAATTCTGACCGAAGCCGGGATTAATATTGTTGAACGCGTGCCGTTGATTGTTGGTCGTAACCCCAATAACGAACATTATCTCGATACCAAAGCCGAGAAAATGGGTCATCTGTTGAACAAATAACCCACTTGCGTTGTGAAGTTAATTTGCTTGCCGGTTATCTGACTTCCGGCAAGCAAATACTCGTTACTTCAACATATTACGGATGACATAATGCAAAATCCCGTCGTTCTGGTAATAGGTTAATTCCGTCGCAGTGTCGATACGACAACGGCACGGCACAACTTCCTGACTACCATCAGCTCGCGTTAGCGTCACTGGAACCGTTGCGCCGGGTTGTAGATTTTGCAGATCGCTAATATCAATCTTCTCTTCCCCGGTCAGCCCTAATGTTTTACGCGTCACGCCTTGCGGAAATTCCAGCGGCAGAATGCCCATGCCAATTAAATTCGAGCGGTGAATACGTTCAAACGATTCGGCAATAACCACCCGGATACCAAGCAGACGCGGACCTTTTGCCGCCCAGTCACGGCTGGAGCCAGAACCATATTCTTTACCGGCAATCACCGCCAGCGGCGTTTGCTCCTGCTTATAGCGCATCGCTGCATCGTAAATAGAGACAACATCGCTGGCAGGTAAATGCCGCGTCATCCCCCCTTCAACACCAGGCACCATTTCGTTACGAATGCGAATGTTGGCAAACGTGCCGCGCATCATCACTTCATGGTTACCACGCCGCGAACCGTAGGAGTTAAAGTCTTTCCGCTCAACACCCCGACCTTGTAGATATCGCCCCGCCGGACTGTCGGGCTTAATACTGCCCGCCGGAGAGATATGGTCAGTAGTGACCGAATCCCCCAGCATTGCGAGTATCCGCGCGCCGTGAATATCCTCCACTGGCGCAGGCATTGCCTGCATCTCATCAAAAAACGGCGATAACCGAATATAGGTCGAATCATCCTGCCATCCGTAGGTATCGGATCGCACAACGTTAATTTCTTTCCACTCAGCTGTCCCTTCGAAAACTTCTGCGTACTCTTTACGGAACATTTCTGTAGAGACTTGTGCTACCGCACGGGCAATTTCTTGTGCTGATGGCCAGATATCTTTCAGATATACCGGTTCGCCTTTACGATCATGACCGATAGGCTCTGAAGCCAGATTGATATTCATATTGCCCGCCAGCGCATAGGCAACCACCAATGGCGGCGAAGCCAGCCAGTTAGTTTTAACCAGCGGATGAATACGTCCTTCAAAGTTACGGTTGCCAGACAGCACCGCACCGACGGTCAAATCGCCTTTTTTGATTGCAGTTTCGATAGGATCGGGCAACGGGCCAGAATTACCAATACAAGTGGTACAGCCGTATCCCACAAGGTTGAAGCCAAGCTCATCGAGATACGGTGTCAGTTTGGCTTTTGCCAGATAATCAGAAACGACTTTTGACCCCGGTGCCAGCGACGCTTTGACCCACGGTTGCCGCTTGAGGCCCAGAGTTACGGCTTTTTTCGCCAGCAAGCCTGCGGCCATCAGTACACTTGGATTAGAGGTGTTGGTGCACGACGTTATCGCGGCAATGACCACTGCACCATCAGGCAACTGATACTGATGTCCGTTCATAACATAATCGACCGGTTGGCGATCTTTATGCGTGGCATTCACTTCCAGTTCGTTACTGGCGGCAAAAGCTTTTGGTACATCGGGCAGTGCAACGCGATCCTGTGGGCGTTTTGGCCCCGCCAGACTCGCTTCAACGTCATTCATGTCCAGTTCTAACGTACTGGTAAAAATCGGTTCATCGCCAGGGTTACGCCACATGCCCTGCGCTTTGGCATATTTTTCGACCAGCTCGACCTGATCTTCACTGCGCCCGCTTAAACGCATGTAATCGAGGGTGACCGCATCGATTGGGAAGAAACCGCAGGTCGCGCCATATTCTGGCGACATATTGGCAATGGTAGCGCGATCTGCCAGCGGCAGCGAATCCAGCCCATCGCCGTAAAATTCGACGAATTTCCCCACTACGCCATGTTTACGCAGCATCTGGGTAACGGTGAGAACCAGGTCTGTGGCGGTGATACCTTCACGTAATTTTCCGCTGAGTTTAAAGCCCACTACATCCGGGATAAGCATGGAAACCGGCTGACCTAACATTGCGGCTTCCGCTTCGATCCCGCCAACACCCCACCCCAGTACGCCAAGACCATTGATCATAGTAGTGTGCGAATCAGTACCGACGAGCGTATCCGGATAAGCAATCCATTCACCGTCCTGCAGTTCACTCCACACTGCTTTGCCGAGATATTCGAGGTTAACCTGATGGCAAATGCCTGTGCCTGGTGGCACGACGCTAAAACGACTGAACGCCTGCTGCCCCCATTTCAGGAATACATAACGTTCGTGGTTTCGCTCCATTTCCAGACGCACGTTTTCCTCGAATGCTTCATCATCGCCAAAACGATCGACGGTCACCGAATGGTCAATTACCAGGTCGACCGGTGAGAGCGGATTCACTTTCGCGGTATCGCCACCGAGACGTTTTACCGCTTCTCGCATCGCCGCAAGATCCACGACAGCGGGCACGCCGGTGAAGTCCTGCATCAGCACTCTTGCCGGACGGTAGGCAATTTCACGGTCAGCATGGGCATTTTTCAACCAGCCAGCCAGCGCGTGGATATCCTCTTCGGTAACCGAGTTACCATCCTGCCAGCGGAGCAGGTTTTCGAGCAGAACTTTGAGTGACTTAGGCAGACGGGTGATATCGCCCAGTGATTTGGCAGCAAGCGGCAGGCTGTAGTAGTGGTAAGTTTTATCTTTGGCCTGCAACGTGTCCTTACTGGCTTCTCGTAGGGTTGACGACATAGCTCCTCCTTAATAACAGGGTTGCGATGCCCTGATTCTCTTCAGGGTGAATATTAAAGATAACACAAACACCGCGTAACGATTTGATAACAACCCGAATTGATAAAAGAGGGAAACCTTGCGGATAAGAAAAGAAAAACCTCGCCGTAGCGAGGTCAGAGATTAGTGAGCAACTATCCAGATGAGTTCAACCCAGAAGAGCATCGACAGAGAAAATGCGCCCATCCAGGACCAGTATTTCATATTTGTGGTGATCATAGGCTACACCCTTCACTTGTTATTACTTTCTGTTGAAATTATTCAACCTTTTATTGCTGTGGTATATTAAAAACCGTTTATTTCACGAATATATCGGATAATAAGAATGATGATAATTATTGTTTCTGCTGATCATCTTCAGCAAACATCTCTATAAAAGCTTGCTGTTGCGACGTCAGTTTCCAGCCATCTGGAATAACGACTGAACATTCCCGTTTCGTTTCCGTTTCATTGTCACTATGCTGAGATAGTGGCAAAGCAACCTGATGCTGTTCCTGAACGACCATGCTTTACCCCCACACTTTCCAAATTAGCAGTGCGACAAGCACCCAGAAGAGCGCAGACCCAAGAAATACCGCAAGCCAGGCTTTACGTTTCATTTCAGGGTCCCTGCGGGGTTCCTGATTTCCAGAAGGCATTGCTAACCTCATATAATCGTCATCACTTATCAGCAAGACGCTAAACGATTGGTATAATTAATCAATTGATGAGACAAATCCTAATGAAACTTTAGCCAAAAATCCAGCTAATTTACGAATCGTCTCCAGTGAATAATTCAATCTTTTGACCTGAAATAGATATTTGAAGACTGACGTTTGCGAGGCAGGTAATTAGGCACTACTTTATGTCCGATTTACCATAAAGATTTCAGGGATAATTATATTGTGAGCGGTGTACAAATAAGAAAGAACAGAGGATATATTCCGGCACCCTGAAAACATAAAAGGTGCCGGAAATAATGCAGGTAATTATTTTTCCGGCAATTTGATATCTTTAAACATGATCTCAATTTCTTCATTGGAACGCAGTGCTACGGCGGCATCAACGACATCGCGAGTTAAATGCGGCGCAAAACGCTGAATGAAATCATACATATAACTGCGCAAAAACGTACTGCGGCGAAAACCAATTTTGGTTGTGCTATGACTGAAAATGTCATGCGCATCAACACGAACCAGGTCGGGATCCGAAACCGGATCCACCGCCATGCTGGCAATCACCCCTACACCCAACCCTAATCGAACGTAAGTTTTAATCACGTCAGCATCGGTAGCAGTGAAAACAATACGCGGCGTCAACCCTGCGCGGTTAAAGGCGGTATCCAGCTCGGAGCGTCCGGTAAAACCGAAGGTATACGTCACCAACGGATACTGCGCCAGTTCTTCAATGGTAATTGCTTTTTTGCCCGCCAGCGGATGGTCAGGTGTCACCACAATAGCCCGATTCCAGTGATAGCATGGCAGCATCACCAAATCTTCATACAAATGAAGTGCTTCCGTGGCGATAGCGAAATCGGCATTACCTTTAGAGACGGCATCGGCGATTTGTGTCGGCGATCCCTGATGCATATGCAAAGAAACGCGAGGATAACGCTCAATGAAACCTTTGATGACATTCGGTAATGCATAGCGCGCCTGAGTATGCGTGGTGGCGATATACAGCGAGCCTTTATCTGGCCAGGTGTGTTCTCCGGCGACCGATTTAATAGCATCAACTTTCGACAGAACTTCACGAGCGATACGGATTATTTCCTGCCCGGCTGGAGTAACCTGCGTCAAATGCTTGCCGCTACGGGAAAAAATTTGAATACCCAGCTCATCTTCCAGCATTCTGACTTGCTTACTGATCCCAGGTTGTGATGTGTAAAGTCCTTCAGCCGTTGATGAGACGTTCAGGTTATGATTGACGACCTCAACAATATAGCGAAGTTGTTGTAATTTCATGTTAAACCATCCAATTAGACGCCATCAGAACATCGTTTTTTCGTCACACCTGACGGGTGACTAATACGATTTAATAATAAAAAAGGTGCTAACTATAACCACTATATCATTTATAGCTTTAGTGTATAGGTGTGGAGATAAAATAATATGCAATAAAAAAGGGTCGCTTTTGCGACCCTTTGTTTTAAAAAACCAGAAAGAATTAAAGGTTATTTTTTCCCTTCAACCCATTTGCCATCAACATAAAATGCTGACCAGCCAGTTGCCTTTCCGTCTTTTTCCGAAGAGACATATTGCTGCCTGGTTTTCCGGCTAAAACGAACCATTGTCTTATTACCTTCTGGATCTTGCTGTGGCGCATCAGCCAGATAACGCAATTTTTCTGGTAAACGGTCGCGGAAGCGATAAAGCTCTTCCACCAGCGGCGCACGCGTTTCACGTGATTTCGGGAAAGTATTGGCAGCCAGGAACACACCGGCAGCGCCATCACGCAGCACGAAATAAGCATCCGATTTTTCGCACGGTAATTCTGGCAGCGGAACCGGATCTTCTTTCGGCGGCGCGACTTCACCGTTACGTAAAATCTTACGTGTGTTTTTACACTCTTCATTGGTGCAGGCCATGTATTTACCGAAACGCCCCATTTTCAGGTGCATTTCAGAACCACATTTTTCACACTCAACGATCGGGCCGTCATAACCTTTAATACGGAATTCGCCCTCTTCGATCTCATAACCGTCGCAGGTTGGATTATTACCACAAACATGCAACTTACGTTTCGGATCGATGAGATAGCTGTCCATCGCTGTACCGCATTTCGGGCAACGACGTTTGGCGCGCAGCGCGTTGGTTTCAGCGTCTTCGCCTTCCAGCACGTTAAGCACTTCGTTTTCCGGCACCAGGTTGATGGTGGTTTTGCAACGCTCTTTCGGCGACAGCGCATAACCGGAACAGCCCAGGAATACCCCGGTGCTGGCGGTGCGAATCCCCATTTTTCGACCACAGGTTGGGCAGTCAATGCTGGTCAGAACCATCTGGTTCGGGCGCATACCGCCCTCTTCCGGATCTTTTTCCGCTTTATCAAGCTGCTGAGTGAAATCAGAGAAGAAGTGATCCAGTACAGCTTTCCACTCTGCTTCGTGATTTGCCACCTGGTCGAGGCTGTTTTCCATCTGCGCGGTAAAGTCGTAATTCATTAACTCGCGGAAATTTTCTTCCAGGCGATCGGTAACGATCTCACCCATTTTTTCCGCATAGAAGCGACGGTTTTCCACACGCACATAGCCGCGATCCTGAATGGTCGAAATGATCGACGCATAAGTAGACGGACGACCGATCCCGCGTTTTTCCAGCTCTTTAACCAGAGAAGCTTCGCTAAAACGAGCTGGCGGCTTGGTAAAGTGCTGCGCAGGCGTCAGTTCAACAAGCGACAGGGAGTCACCTTTATCGACAGCCGGTAAAATACGATCTTCATCGCCTTTACGCAGAGCTGGCATAACTTTCGTCCAGCCGTCGAAACGCAGAATACGACCGCGCGCTTTCAGGCGGAAGTCACCCGCGCCAACGGTCAGCGTGGTGGAGTCATATTTCGCCGGGGTCATCTGACAGGCAACAAACTGACGCCAGATTAACTGGTACAGCTTCTGCGCATCTGCTTCCATATCTTTCAGCGATTCCGCCATCACATTGACGTCAGAAGGACGAATTGCTTCGTGCGCTTCCTGTGAGTTTTCTTTGCTGGCGTATTGGTTTGGACTTTCCGGCAGATATTTATTACCAAAATTATCGCTGATATAACCGCGAACCATGTTTACCGCGTCCTGACTCAGGTTAGTGGAGTCGGTACGCATGTAAGTGATATAGCCTGCTTCATACAGACGCTGCGCCATCATCATGGTTTTTTTCACGCCAAAACCAAGACGGGTGCTGGCAGCTTGTTGCAGCGTAGAGGTAATAAAAGGAGCGCCAGGTTTACTGGTTGTCGGTTTGTCTTCACGTTCCAGCACGCTGTAGCGCGCTTTTTCCAGCAGACTTACCGCAGCCAGAGTTTGTTCTTTGTTGACCGGGCGGAACGGTTTGTCGTTCTGATGAGTCACCTGCAAAGCCAACGCTTCGCCAGATGGCGTAGTCGTGCTGGCATCGACTTCCCAGAATTCTTCCGGCACGAAGGCTTTAATTTCACGCTCACGCTCGACTACCAGGCGGACCGCTACGGATTGCACACGCCCGGCGGAAAGACCGCGAGCGATCTTTTTCCACAGCAGCGGAGAAACCATATACCCCACAACGCGATCCATAAAGCGACGCGCCTGCTGGGCATTAACACGATCAATATTCAGTTCGCCGGGTTTGTTGAACGCCTGGCGGATCGCGTTTTTAGTAATTTCGTTAAACACCACTCGGCTATAACGCGCATCATCACCCCCAATCACTTCCCGCAGGTGCCATGCAATGGCTTCCCCTTCGCGGTCAAGGTCGGTTGCGAGATAGATGTGGTCGGCTTTTTCAGCCAGTTGTTTCAGTTCAGAGACGACCTTCTCTTTACCAGGCAACACTTCATAGTGCGCCTCCCAATTGTGCCACGGGTCAACCCCCATACGGTTGACGAGAGCGCCACGTTCATCCTTTTTAGGCTTTTTAGCCGTTTTGGTGGAGGTAGAGTCGGCACTCTTTTTAGCAGCTGAGCCACTGGTCGGCAAATCGCGGATGTGACCGACGCTGGATTTCACCACGTAGTCACTACCCAGATACTTGTTGATCGTTTTGGCTTTTGCCGGGGACTCAACGATGACAAGAGCTTTACCCATATTCACCTTACCTAATTTGATTCTTCCAGGAATGCGTCGCACATTGATAAACCTTCCACTGGCAACGAGTTACCGATATGGACTCGCTCTCTGCGGATATCAACCCCTTGTCGTGACTCTGTTCACGAAAATTCCGGTGACTGAGTTAACAGGTCTTGGCCTACAGGCGCTATAGCACGACGGAATTTTGGTCGAATGTCAAGCAAATCTATTGCCAGATTGACGAAAGCGTCACACTGTACCTGATAAAATCCGTTACGCAACTTTATTAGCATGCAAAATCCAAAGTTGCCAGTAAGGCGCTCCTGACGCCAGCGTGGTATATTTGTCTGTATGCCATGCCTGGCGTAGACTAATGTCCTTGTTTAAGGAGTAAATAATGAACAAAGAGACACAACCCATCGACCGCGAAACGCTGTTGAAAGAGGCCAACAAAATCATTCGTGAGCATGAGGACACGCTCGCAGGAATTGAAGCCACCGGCGTCACGCAGCGTAATGGCGTGCTGGTGTTCACCGGCAATTACTTTTTAGATGAGCAAGGACTGCCGACAGCGAAAAGCACTGCGGTGTTTAATATGTTCAAACACCTGGCACACGTGCTCTCGGAAAAATACCATCTGGTGGATTAAAGCAAAACGCGAGGTTTTACCCTCGCGTTTATCTTTTACATCAACGGCTTTTGCCCGCGTTGCCACCAGCGTAGCAACAATCGGTCGGCGCTCTCTGCCGCACTGCCGGTGAATCGGTCGATCAACCGTTTACGCTGCATATAACGTACATTGACCACTTCACGACCTTCCATCAGGCTAAGAATGACTTCATCACTGGTGTTGATTTCGTCAACCAGGCCTTTCTCTACCGCCTGTTGCCCATACCAGTGTTCACCGGTAGCCACCTCTTCAATATCCAGAGACGGACGCATACGTTTTACAAAATCTTTAAATAGCTGATGTGTTTCGTTCAGTTCTTCGCGGAATTTTTCGCGCCCCTCTTCGGTATTTTCACCCAGCAATGTCAGCGTGCGCTTATATTGCCCGGCGGTGTGCAGTTCAATATCAATATCTTTGCTTTTCAGGAAGCGGTTAAAGTTGGGCATTTGCGCCACCACACCGATGGAGCCTACAATGGCAAACGGCGCGGAAACAATTTTGTCAGCCACGCAGGCCATCATGTACCCGCCGCTGGCAGCTACTTTATCTACCGTAACGGTTAAAGGAATGTTTTTATCGCGCAGACGCCGCAACTGCGAAGCTGCCAGGCCATAACCATGAACCATGCCGCCGGGGCTTTCCAGACGCAAAACAACCTGATCCCGTGGCTTAAATGCCGCGAGTACTGCGGTTATCTCTTCGCGTAACGAGTTAACTTCATGCGCGTCCATGCTGCCTTTGAAATCCAGTACCCAGACTCGGGGTTTACTGTCAGTCACCACCTCGCCCAGTTTGGCTTTCGCTTTCGCTGCTTTCGCTTCTTGCTTGTGCTTCTTCTTCTGCGCTTTGTGCCACTGCTTTTGCTGATGCGGATCCATCAACGCTGCTGCCAGTTCTTCTTTCATCTCCTTATATTGTTCGCTGAGATTGTTAACCCGTAACTCGCCACGCTGGCGTTTATTACGTTGAGCAACATTGACAATAATGGCGGCAACAGCCGCAATCGCCACAACAACAGTGACAATTTTCGCCAAAAACAAACCATATTCAGACAACAATTCCACGAGTCCCACCTTGGTTAAACAACGCTTTGCCTCACAGTTTACAACAGGCATCTTAAGCCGTCTCGCAGAGATATTCTTGACGAGAAAGTATGACAAAGTATTCATTTTGCGGCGTTATCGCCCCAGGCCGATTGAAATGCGCCTCTGTTTAAGGCATAACCCCTCAAAGTCATAAAGTACACTGGCAGCGCGACTGATGATGTCGTTGAGGAGTAGCCATGCATTACCAACCAAAACAAGATTTACTCAATGATCGTATTATCCTGGTAACCGGCGCCAGCGACGGCATTGGTCGTGAAGCCGCTCAGACTTATGCGCGTTATGGCGCGGCAGTGATTTTACTGGGTCGTAATGAAGAAAAATTACGTCAGGTCGCCCAGCGTATGTTCGAAGAGACCGGACGTCATCCACAGTGGTTTATTCTCGATTTACTGACCTGCACATCCGAAGATTGCCATCAACTGGCACAGCGCATTGCCGTTAATTATCCGCGTCTGGACGGCGTTCTGCATAATGCCGGATTGCTTGGCCAAGTTTGCCCGATGAGCGAACAAAATCCACAGGTCTGGCAGGATGTCATGCAGGTCAACGTTAATGCCACCTTTATGCTGACCCAGGCACTGCTTCCTTTATTACTCAAATCGGACGCCGGTTCGCTGGTCTTTACCTCATCAAGCGTCGGCCGTCAGGGGCGAGCCAACTGGGGCGCGTACGCTGCCTCAAAATTTGCCACCGAAGGAATGATGCAGGTACTGGCCGATGAATATCAACAGCGCCTGCGCGTGAACTGCATTAACCCGGGCGGTACACGAACTGCCATGCGTGCCAGCGCCTTCCCGACGGAAGATCCGCAGAAACTCAAAACCCCCGCTGATATCATGCCACTTTACCTCTGGCTGATGGGCGATGATAGCCGCCGTAAAACCGGCATGACCTTTGACGCCCAACCGGGCCGTAAACCAGGAATTTCCCAATGAGTGATGAACGCTACCAACAGCGTCAGCAGCGAGTTAAAGAAAAAGTGGATGCCCGTGTGGCGCAGGCCCAGGATGAACGCGGCATTATTATCGTTTTTACTGGCAATGGAAAAGGCAAAACCACTGCGGCATTTGGTACGGCAACGCGCGCGGTAGGTCACGGAAAAAAAGTGGGCGTCGTGCAGTTTATTAAGGGCACCTGGCCTAACGGCGAACGAAATCTGCTGGAGCCGCACGGCGTCGAGTTTCAGGTGATGGCAACCGGCTTTACCTGGGATACACAAAACCGCGAGTCTGATACCGCCGCCTGCCGCGAAGTCTGGCAACATGCAAAACGAATGCTGGCTGATTCCTCGCTAGATATGGTTTTGCTCGATGAGCTGACGTATATGGTGGCGTATGACTATTTGCCACTGGAAGAAGTGATGCAGGCCTTAAATGATCGTCCACATCAGCAAACGGTGATTATCACGGGTCGTGGCTGTCATCGGGATATACTTGAGCTGGCAGATACCGTCAGTGAATTACGCCCCGTCAAACATGCGTTTGATGCAGGCGTTAAGGCGCAAATCGGGATTGATTATTAAGTGAAAGCACCTCAAAAGATCGCCTCTTGAGGTGCTTTAATCATAATTATATTCAAGCGGCAATAGCGAAATTCAGAATGCGTTTAATCTCACTCAAATGTCCCGGATATGTTTCATGATTCTCAGCGTCAACATCTTCAATAAATAATATCAGCTCAGTAATTAACGCATTCGCGTCTTCATAACTGATTGCGCTTAACTCTGGTGAGGTTTCAGTACCATAGTTAATCGTCAGGTTGTTCATAACCGAGAGGATAAGGATAAAATATTTATGGCAAACCTTGCATGTGGTTTTGTTGCCCAGGGTATTATACAGCATGTCGAGTAATGCCAGTATTCTACGATTTTGTACATCGTTCATAAAAATCCTCCTATAACATTATTCCGCTAGCAAGAAGTAGTTTTGCCAGCCCCTCAGACGCCTTTAATCCACTAATTACTTGTGCACGTAATATTTCATTTAGCCTTTTTTGTTCAGCCGCTGTGCGTGTTTTATTAGTGTATAAATCCTTAAGGTGATTCCCCTCGTCAAGAAATGAGTTCAGTGCTTGTATTGCTGGAATTGCTGGATCTGCTGCACGAAGACGTGTTTCATTAATACTGATAATCGCAGCCAAGAATTCTTGTCTGCTCTTCAATGTCTTAAATTCATTACCTCCTCCTTTTTTTAAGGAGGCATTGTAATAAACGAGATTATTATGTACCGTCGCAAAGGTATTTCTTCCAGTTTGTTTACCTTTTGTCGCGATATCGTTTCGTATATCAGTTAGATCATTTTTTATTCTTTGCCAATGATTATTTACCGTACTACCTATATTCCCTGCGCTTACCCTTGTTTTATACAACCCATTGAAATAAACCACTAAATCTTTAACCGCTGCTGCAGATTTTGTTAATGTTCCACCATCATTGATGCCCAGAAGTGCCCCCGCATTATTCGCGTGATCCAGAGCTTGTTTAAGCAATATGAACTGTTTACTGTCTTTAACATCTAAATCCTCATTCAAAAGTTCGACATAAGAACTCATACTGCTAATGATTTCCATAGAAGCTAGCAATCTTTCTTTTTCAGTAGCGACTATCTTTGTAGTAAAAAGATCTTCTTGAGATTTTTTGTGCTTATCTCCAGATTGCTGACATAATGACTCATCACTGGTACTGTTTTCAATAACTACCTCATAATCTGGTCGAGGTGCACACTCTGGATTAGTCGCATAAAAATTAACAAGAAAGTTTTCACGGGAAGCGTAGTATTGTTTAAAGAAACTTGCATTCGCCGCAACCGCCTTGTTACCCGCAGAAATAACAGATTCAGCTTGTTCATTCTTTAATGCTTCGGTTGCACATCCTGAAAGCATTAACAGAGATAGAAATATTCCACTATATCTAATCATAACCCACCTCTTGACGTTGAGTTTATCTCAGATAATTAAATATTAATGTGGCTATTTCCGGGTATTATTCATAAGCAAGTATGAAATTAAATTAAAATACTGCGACTATTTATCATGCTTCAAATGAAGAAAAGGCCCCGTAGGGCCTTTATTTTATACTTAACTTAAATTAACCGTTATTATTACGTCCACCAGAACGACGACCGCCACTCACCTGACTGTGACGTTTCACCGCACGTCGAATTTGATTCGCCTTCATACGACGACGATCTTTTTCTACGGCAACTTTAGAACTGGTTTCTGGCGGTAGTTCCACCAGCTCACGCAAATAGTTAGTCTGGGCGAGATCCAGCTCCGTCCAGCCACCACGTGGCAGACCTTTCGGTAGAGGGATATCACCGTAACGCACACGAATCAGGCGGCTAACCTGCACGCCAACCGCTTCCCACAAACGACGAACTTCACGGTTACGGCCTTCGGTCAGGGTAACGTTGTACCACTGGTTGATCCCTTCGCCGCCGCTGAACTTGATGGTTTTAAAGGCTGCCGGACCATCCTCCAGCTGCACGCCACGACTCAAATCACGCAGCTTTGCGTCGTCAACCTGTCCAAATACACGCACGGCATATTCACGTTCAACTTCACGGCTGGGATGCATTAACCGGTTTGCCAGCTCACCATCAGTGGTGAACAGCAGCAGACCACAAGTGTTAACGTCGAGACGCCCAACGGCAATCCAGCGCGCACCGCGCAGCTTCGGCAGACGGTCAAATACTGTCGGACGCCCTTCCGGATCATTACGGGTACATAACTCACCTTCCGGCTTGTAATAGGCCAGAACGCGACAAATTTGCTCAGCGGACTCACGCACCGAAATAAGATGACCATCAATACGGATTTTCAGTCCAGGGGTAACTTCAACGCGATCGCCGAGTTTAGCAATTTTGCCATCAACACTCACACGACCGGCTTCAATAATAGATTCGATTTCACGGCGAGAACCGTGGCCGGCACGCGCCAGCACTTTCTGTAGCTTTTCGCTCATAGAGCTTCCTTTTGGTGTCGCCTTCACAGGCGTCGAACAGGAGAATGAATGGCACCATTCAGTGCCATTTTAAGGCCGCGTAGTATACAGAGTTACGCTCTTATAAGAAAGGCTTCACATCACCCACGCCTTCACGCACCACGACTGGCGTATCATCGGTGAGGTCGATGACCGTTGTTGGTTTCTGGCCGAGATAGCCGCCATGAATAATTAAATCCACCTGTTTTTCCAGACGGTCTTTAATCTCTTCCGGATCGGATTCAGTAAATTCGCTACCCGGCAGCATTAACGAAGTGGAAAGCATCGGTTCACCCAGCACCTCAAGTAACGCCTGAGCGATGGGGTTAGACGGTACGCGCATCCCGATGGTTTTGCGTTTTTCCTGCAACAAACGGCGTGGCACCTCTTTCGTTCCCTTCAGGATGAAAGTGTAGTTACCTGGCGTGTTGTTTTTCATCAGGCGAAACGCGACGTTATCCACAAAGGAATAGGTCGAGAGTTCAGAAAGATCGCGACACATCAGGGTAAAGTTGTGACCGTCCGGCAGCTGGCGAATACGACAAATACGCTCCATGGCGTTTTTATCTTCAATTTTACAGCCGAGCGCATAGCCGGAATCGGTTGGATAAACAATCACCCCGCCTTTACGCACGATCTCCACCGCCTGGTTGATCAGACGTTGCTGCGGGTTATCAGGATGAATATAAAAAAACTGACTCATAATTCCCTCTCTGTGGTGTTCTGCGGCTGTTCCCATAGCTGCCAGACGCCTTCAACGCCTGCGGGCAGCCAGAGTTTACGACCCAGTTCAATCCACGGGCACGGCTGATGAAAATCAGATCCTTGTGATGCCCATAAATGGTGCTGGCGGGCAAGTGTCGCCAGTTGGGTGCGTTCATTGGGCGATTGCTGGCACTGCGCGACTTCCATCGCGTCGCCGTGGTGTTCGGCAAAATGCGCAACCAATCTTTTCAGCCATTTAGCACTAAGATTGTACCGCCCAGGATGAGCTAGCACCGCCTTACCGCCAGAATGATGAATGACATCAATAGCTTGTTCTATTGTACACCACTGCGGCGGAACGTATCCGGTTTTCCCACGCGCCAGATATTTTTTAAAGACATCCGCCATTGAACTGGCTTTGCCGCATTCGACCAGAAAACGAGCAAAATGACCGCGCGTCACTGCGCCCCCCTGCGCCAGTCTTTGCGCGCCTTCCAGAGCACCAGGTATTTGCGCTTTTTCCAGTCTTTCAGCGATTAACTGCGCCCGCTGATTGCGCCGTGCTGTTTGCTGCGCCAGGAACTCACACATTAGCGGATGAGTAATATCAATATTCAGCCCGACAATATGAATTTCATGATTTTCCCATACGGTAGAAATTTCCACGCCGGGAATAAGATTCAGCGCCAGTCCTGAACGTGAAATTTCTTCTCTTGCTGGTGCGATTGCTGCTGTGGTGTCATGGTCAGTGATCGCCAGGGTGCCGACGCGCATGTCTACAGCACGGTGTACCAGCGCCTCTGGCGTCAGGCAGCCATCGGAAGCCGTGGTATGGCTGTGCAGGTCATAAATGACTGCGTAATTTGTGTCGCTCAAGGCGCACTCCCGTTCTGGATAATGTTTTTTGCGCCGACATCATAACGGTTCTGACAAATATTCTGAAATGAGCTGTTGACAATCAATCATCGAACTAGTTAACTAGTACGCAAGTTCACGTAAAAAGGGTATCGACAATGAAAGCGATTTTCGTACTGAAAGGTTGGTGGCGCACTTCCTGAAACGGGCAGTGTATTCACCATGCGTAAAGCAATCAGATACCCAGCCCGCCTAATGCGCGGGCTTTTTTTTGAACAAAATTAACGAGAATAACAATGCAAACACAAAAACCGACTCTCGAACTGTTAACCTGCGAAGGTGCTTATCGCGACAATCCAACCGCACTTTTTCACCAGTTGTGTGGGGATCGTCCCGCAACGCTGCTGCTCGAATCCGCAGATATCGACAGCAAAGATGATTTAAAAAGCCTGCTGTTGGCGGACAGTGCGCTGCGCATTACAGCTTTAGGTGACACTGTCACAATCCAGTCGCTTTCCGGCAATGGTGAAGCCCTGCTGACACTACTGGATAACGCCCTGCCTGCGGGTGTGGAAAATGAACAATCACCAAACTGCCGTGTGCTGCGCTTCCCCCCTGTCAGCCCACTGCTGGATGAAGACGCCCGCTTATGCTCCCTTTCAGTATTTGACGCCTTTCGCTTGTTGCAGGATCTGCTGGATGTGCCAAAGGAAGAACGAGAAGCAATGTTCTTCGGCGGCCTGTTCTCTTATGACCTTGTGGCGGGGTTTGAAGATTTACCGCAATTGTCAGCGGAAAATAACTGCCCTGATTTCTGTTTTTATCTCGCTGAAACGCTGATGGTGATTGACCATCAGAAGAAAAGTACCCGTATTCAGGCCAGCCTGTTTGCTCCAAATGAAGAAGAAAAACAGCGCCTCACCGCACGCCTTGCTGAACTTCGCCAACAGCTAACCGAAAGCGCACCGCCGCTACCGGTGGTTTCTGTGCCGCATATGCGTTGTGAGTGTAATCAAAGTGATGAAGAGTTCGGCGGTGTCGTTCGTTCATTGCAAAAAGCGATTCGCGCCGGAGAGATTTTCCAGGTCGTACCCTCTCGCCGTTTCTCACTGCCCTGCCCGTCACCGCTGGCGGCCTATTACGTGCTGAAAAAGAGTAATCCCAGCCCGTACATGTTTTTTATGCAGGATAATGATTTCACCCTGTTTGGCGCGTCGCCGGAAAGTTCGCTCAAGTATGACGCCACCAGCCGCCAGATTGAAATCTACCCGATTGCCGGAACACGCCCACGCGGTCGTCGCGCCGATGGTTCACTGGACAGAGACCTCGACAGCCGCATTGAACTGGAGATGCGTACCGACCATAAAGAGCTTTCGGAACATCTGATGTTGGTGGATCTCGCCCGTAATGATCTGGCGCGCATTTGCACCCCCGGCAGCCGATACGTTGCCGACCTCACCAAAGTTGACCGTTACTCTTACGTGATGCATCTCGTCTCCCGCGTTGTCGGTGAATTGCGTCACGATCTCGACGCCCTGCACGCTTACCGCGCCTGTATGAATATGGGCACATTAAGCGGTGCGCCGAAAGTGCGTGCCATGCAGTTAATTGCCGAAGCAGAAGGTCGTCGACGCGGCAGTTACGGCGGCGCAGTAGGTTATTTCACCGCGCACGGCGATCTCGACACCTGCATTGTGATCCGCTCGGCGCTGGTGGAAAACGGCATCGCCACCGTGCAAGCCGGTGCTGGCGTGGTTCTTGATTCTGTTCCGCAGTCGGAAGCCGACGAAACCCGTAATAAAGCCCGCGCTGTACTGCGCGCTATCGCCACCGCGCATCATGCACAGGAGACTTTCTGATGGCTGACATTCTGCTGCTCGATAATATCGACTCTTTTACTTACAACCTGGCAGATCAGTTGCGCAGCAATGGTCATAACGTGGTGATTTACCGCAACCATATTCCGGCGCAGACCTTAATTGAACGCCTGGCGACGATGAGCAATCCGGTGCTGATGCTTTCTCCTGGCCCTGGTGTGCCAAGCGAAGCCGGTTGTATGCCGGAACTGCTTACCCGTCTGCGCGGCAAGCTGCCGATTATTGGCATTTGCCTCGGTCATCAGGCGATTGTCGAAGCCTATGGGGGGTATGTCGGACAAGCGGGCGAAATTTTGCACGGTAAAGCGTCGAGCATTGAACATGACGGTCAGGCGATGTTTGCCGGGTTAACAAACCCACTGCCGGTGGCGCGTTATCACTCGCTGGTTGGCAGTAACATTCCGGCCGGTTTAACCATCAATGCCCATTTTAATGGCATGGTAATGGCGGTTCGTCATGATGCGGATCGCGTTTGCGGATTCCAGTTCCATCCGGAATCCATTCTCACCACTCAGGGCGCTCGCCTGCTGGAACAAACGCTGGCCTGGGCGCAGCAAAAGCTGGAACCCACCAACACGCTGCAACCGATTCTCGAAAAACTGTATCAGGCGCAGACGCTTAGCCAGCAGGAAAGCCATCAGCTTTTTTCAGCGGTGGTGCGTGGCGAACTGAAACCGGAACAACTGGCGGCTGCGCTGGTGAGCATGAAAATTCGCGGCGAGCACCCGAACGAAATCGCCGGAGCAGCAACTGCGCTTCTGGAAAACGCTGCGCCGTTCCCGCGCCCGGATTATCTGTTTGCCGATATCGTCGGCACCGGCGGTGACGGCAGCAACAGTATCAACATTTCTACCGCCAGTGCTTTTGTTGCAGCAGCCTGTGGCCTGAAAGTGGCGAAACACGGCAACCGCAGTGTCTCCAGTAAATCGGGTTCGTCGGATCTGCTGGCAGCGTTTGGTATCAACCTGGATATGAATGCCGATAAATCGCGCCAGGCGCTGGACGAGTTAGGCGTTTGCTTCCTCTTCGCACCGAAATATCACACCGGATTCCGCCACGCGATGCCGGTTCGCCAGCAACTGAAAACCCGCACCCTGTTCAACGTGCTGGGGCCATTGATTAACCCTGCTCATCCACCGCTGGCGTTAATTGGTGTTTATAGTCCGGAACTGGTGCTGCCGATTGCCGAAACCTTGCGCGTGCTGGGGTATCAACGTGCAGCGGTTGTGCACAGCGGCGGAATGGATGAAGTTTCCTTACACGCGCCGACAATCGTTGCAGAACTTCATGACGGCGAAATTAAGAGCTATCAGTTGACCGCAGAAGATTTTGGCCTGACTCCCTACCACCAGGAACAACTGGCAGGCGGAACGCCGGAAGAAAACCGTGACATTTTAACACGTTTGTTACAAGGTAAAGGCGACGCCGCCCATGAGGCAGCCGTCGCGGCGAATGTCGCCATGTTAATGCGCCTGCATGGCCAGGAAGATCTGCAAGCCAATGCGCAAACCGTTCTTGAGGTACTGCGCAGTGGTTCCGCTTACGACAGAGTCACCGCACTGGCGGCACGAGGGTAAATGATGCAAACCGTTTTAGCGAAAATCGTCGCAGACAAGGCGATTTGGGTAGAAGCCCGTAAACAGCAGCAACCACTTGCCAGTTTTCAGAATGAGATTCAGCCGAGCACGCGACATTTTTATGATGCGCTACAGGGTGCACGTACCGCATTTATTCTGGAATGCAAGAAAGCGTCTCCGTCAAAAGGAGTGATCCGTGATGATTTCGATCCGGTACGCATTGCCTCGATTTATAAGCATTACGCTTCGGCAATTTCGGTGCTGACTGATGAGAAATATTTCCAGGGGAGCTTTGATTTCCTCCCTATCGTCAGCCAAATCGCGCCCCAGCCGATTTTATGTAAAGACTTTATTATCGACCCTTACCAGATTTATCTGGCGCGCTATTACCAGGCCGATGCCTGCTTATTAATGCTTTCAGTACTGGACGACGAACAGTATCGCCAGCTCGCTGCTGTCGCCCATAGTCTGGGGATGGGTGTGCTGACCGAAGTCAGTAATGAAGAGGAACTGGAGCGCGCCATTGCGCTGGGGGCAAAAGTCGTTGGCATCAACAACCGCGATCTGCGTGATTTGTCGATTGATCTCAACCGCACGCGCGAGCTTGCGCCGAAACTGGGGCACAACGTGACGGTGATCAGCGAGTCGGGTATCAACACTTACGCGCAAGTACGCGAGTTAAGCCACTTCGCTAATGGTTTTTTGATTGGCTCGGCGCTGATGGCGCACGACGATCTAAACGCCGCCGTGCGTCGGGTACTACTGGGTGAGAATAAAGTGTGTGGCCTGACTCGCCCACAAGATGCCAGAGCTGCTTATGACGTAGGCGCGATTTACGGCGGATTGATTTTTGTTGCGACATCACCGCGCTGCGTCAGCGTTGAACAGGCGCAGGAAGTAATGACTGCGGCGCCACTACAGTATGTCGGCGTGTTTCGTAACCACGACCTTACCGATGTGCTAGCAAAAGCGAATACCTTATCGCTGGCAGCAGTACAACTGCATGGCAATGAAGACCAGCAGTATATCGACGCACTGCGTGATGCTCTGCCAGCAAACGTTGCCATCTGGAAAGCATTGAGCGTTGGAGAAACCCTGCCCGCGCGCGATTTTCAGCACATTGATAAATATGTTTTCGACAACGGTCAGGGCGGGAGCGGGCAACGTTTCGACTGGTCACTGTTAAATGGTCAATCGCTTGGCAACGTCCTGCTGGCGGGGGGCTTAGGCGCAGATAACTGCGTGGAAGCGGCACAAACCGGCTGCGCCGGGCTTGATTTTAATTCTGCTGTAGAGTCACAACCGGGCATCAAAGATGCACATCTTTTGGCCTCGGTCTTTCAGACACTGCGCGCATATTAAGGAAAGGAACAATGACAACATTACTTAACCCCTATTTTGGTGAGTTTGGCGGCATGTACGTGCCACAAATCCTGATGCCTGCCCTGCGCCAGCTGGAAGAGGCCTTCGTCAGCGCGCAAAAAGATCCTGAATTTCAGGCTCAGTTCAACGATCTGCTGAAAAACTATGCCGGACGTCCGACCGCGCTGACTAAATGCCAGAACATTACGGCGGACACTAAAACCACGCTGTACCTGAAGCGCGAAGATTTATTGCACGGCGGCGCACATAAAACCAACCAGGTGCTGGGTCAGGCGTTGCTGGCGAAGCGGATGGGTAAAACCGAAATCATCGCCGAAACCGGTGCCGGTCAGCATGGCGTGGCGTCTGCCCTTGCCAGCGCCCTGCTCGGCCTGAAATGCCGCATTTATATGGGAGCCAAAGACGTTGAACGCCAGTCGCCCAACGTTTTTCGTATGCGCTTAATGGGTGCGGAAGTGATCCCGGTGCATAGCGGTTCCGCGACGCTGAAAGATGCCTGTAATGAGGCACTGCGCGACTGGTCAGGCAGTTATGAAACCGCGCACTATATGCTGGGCACCGCAGCTGGCCCGCATCCTTACCCGACCATTGTGCGTGAGTTTCAGCGGATGATTGGCGAAGAAACCAAAGCGCAAATTCTGGAAAGAGAAGGTCGCCTGCCGGATGCCGTTATCGCCTGCGTTGGCGGCGGTTCAAATGCCATCGGTATGTTTGCTGATTTCATCAACGATACCGACGTCGGCCTGATTGGCGTGGAGCCTGGCGGTCACGGTATCGAAACCGGCGAGCACGGCGCACCGTTAAAACATGGTCGCGTGGGCATCTATTTCGGTATGAAAGCGCCGATGATGCAGACCGAAGACGGGCAGATTGAAGAATCTTACTCCATCTCCGCCGGACTGGATTTCCCGTCCGTCGGCCCGCAACATGCGTATCTCAACAGCATTGGACGCGCAGATTACGTGTCAATTACCGATGATGAAGCACTGGAAGCCTTTAAAACGCTGTGCCTGCATGAAGGGATTATTCCTGCGCTGGAATCCTCCCATGCCCTGGCTCATGCGCTGAAAATGATGCGCGAAAATCCGGAAAAAGAGCAGCTGCTGGTGGTTAACCTTTCCGGTCGCGGCGATAAAGACATCTTCACCGTTCACGATATTTTGAAAGCACGAGGGGAAATCTGATGGAACGCTATGAAACTCTGTTTGCCCAGTTGAAGGAGCGCAAAGAAGGCGCATTTGTTCCTTTCGTGACTCTCGGTGACCCTGGCATTGAGCAGTCGCTGAAAATTATCGATACGCTAATTGAAGCTGGTGCTGACGCGCTGGAGTTAGGCATCCCCTTCTCCGACCCACTCGCGGATGGCCCGACCATTCAAAACGCGACTCTGCGTGCTTTTGCGGCAGGAGTGACCCCGGCGCAGTGCTTTGAGATGCTGGCACTGATTCGCCAGAAGCACCCGACCATTCCCATCGGCCTTTTGATGTATGCCAACCTGGTGTTTAACAAAGGCATTGATGAGTTTTATGCCCAGTGCGAGAAAGCCGGCATCGATTCGGTGCTGGTTGCCGATGTGCCCGTGGAAGAGTCTGCGCCCTTCCGTCAGGCCGCGTTGCGCCATAATGTCGCCCCTATCTTTATCTGCCCGCCGAATGCCGATGATGATTTGCTGCGCCAGATTGCTTCTTACGGTCGTGGTTACACCTATTTACTGTCGCGAGCAGGCGTGACCGGAGCTGAAAAACGCGCCGCGTTACCCCTCAATCATCTGGTCGCGAAGCTGAAAGAGTACAACGCTGCGCCTCCGTTACAAGGGTTTGGTATTTCTGCCCCGGAACAGGTAAAAGCAGCGATTGATGCAGGAGCTGCGGGCGCGATTTCTGGTTCGGCAATTGTTAAAATCATCGAGCAACATATTAATGAGCCAGAGAAAATGCTGGTAGCATTGAAAGCTTTTGTACAACCGATGAAAGCGGCAACACGCAGTTAATCCCACAGCCGTCAGTTCTGCTGACGGCATTTTGTATTCCTTTAACGAAGCCAGAAAAATCTTAATTTTATTTATTATTTGCCTTTTTACCGTTTTGCTTAACCCTAACATACGTCAACTTACGTCATTTTTCCGCCCAACAGTAATATAATCAAACAAATTAATCCCGCAACATAACACCAGTAAAATCAATAATTTTTCCTAACTCACTTATTCCTCAGGCAATTGTTAATATATCCAGAAGTTTCCTCAAAATATATTTCCCATCCTCATTCTTGTCACACTTAATTTGACTAATTCTCATTAGCGGCTAATTTTAATGAGTGTCGACACACAACACTCATATTAATGAAACAATGCAACGCAACGGGAGAAATAACATGGCCGAACATCGTGGTGGTTCAGGAAATTTCGCCGAAGACCGTGAGAAGGCATCCGACGCAGGTCGTAAAGGCGGTCAGCACAGCGGAGGTAATTTTAAAAATGATCCGCAACGCGCATCCGAAGCGGGTAAAAAAGGCGGTCAACAAAGCGGTGGTAATAAATCAGGAAAATCCTGATTCACCGTTAATTATTAATATCAGCTGATAAAGATAATTGCATCTGCGAGCCTTCTGGCTCGCAGTAATTTCACTGGAGAAAAATATGAATATGAAGACCATTGAAGATGTATTTATTCACCTGCTTTCAGACACCTACAGCGCAGAAAAACAGTTAACTCGCGCGCTGGCAAAACTTTCCAGAGCGACATCTAACGAAAAATTAAGCCAGGCCTTTCATGCGCACCTTGAGGAAACTCATGGACAGATAGAACGTATTGATCAAGTCGTAGAATCCGAATCAAATCTTAAAATTAAACGCATGAAGTGTGTAGCAATGGAAGGACTCATTGAAGAAGCTAATGAGGTCATCGAAAGCACCGAGAAAAACGAAGTGCGTGATGCCGCACTGATTGCCGCCGCACAGAAAGTCGAGCACTATGAGATTGCCAGTTACGGGACATTAGCGACCCTGGCTGAACAGTTAGGTTATCGTAAAGCAGCGAAGCTTCTTAAAGAAACCCTGGAAGAAGAAAAGGCTACCGATATCAAACTGACTGATCTGGCCCTTAATAACGTAAATAAGAAAGCCGAAAATAAAGCCTGAAATATGAACTTAAACTTTCAGTAATTTTATAAAGAGGACATTTTCATGAATCGTATTGAACATTATCATGACTGGCTACGTGATGCCCATGCAATGGAAAAGCAAGCAGAATCTATGCTTGAATCAATGGCCAGCCGCATAGATAATTATCCTGATTTACGCGCACGTATTGAACAACATCTTAGCGAAACTAAAAACCAGATTGTTCAACTGGAAACTATTCTTGACCGTAATGACATTTCGCGCTCAGTCATTAAAGATTCGATGAGTAAAATGGCGGCGCTTGGACAGTCTATTGGTGGTATTTTCCCTTCTGATGAAATTGTAAAAGGTTCAATTAGCGGCTATGTCTTCGAGCAATTTGAAATCGCCTGCTATACCTCACTATTAGCTGCGGCAAAAAATGCCGGTGATACCGCCTCTATTCCGGTCATCGAAGCGATTTTAAATGAGGAAAAGCAGATGGCCGACTGGCTGATTCAGCATATTCCGCAAACAACTGAGAAATTTTTAATTCGCTCTGAAGCTGATGGCGTAGAAGCGAAGAAATAATACCCTTTATGCCATGTCCTTATTGACCCCGTAATTACGGGGTCATTTTTGCGGGGAATTAAAAGCGATAACCTGCTGAGAACATAAACACCCACGGATCGAGGCGTACGCTATCGTGTTGCTGTGCACCGCCCAGCTTATAATTGGCGGTAGTATCGATATCCATGTACCAGACTGACATGTTAACCAACCAGTCACGGTTAATCAGATAATCAACCCCCACCTGCCCGGCCGCTCCCCAGGAATCTTTCAGACTGAGATCGGAAAGCCCGGCCTCTTTGCCATGATCGTTAAATCCATTATCAAAGAACGTGGTGTAGTTAATACCGGCACCAACGTAAGGACGGAATTTGCTGCTGGCATCACCAAAATACCACTGCGCCATCAGTGTTGGCGGCAGATGATGGACTGTTGCAATATCACCGGTCGCGCGAGTACCAATTTTATGGCGGAAAGGCGTCGCTGCCAGTAATTCAACACCGATATTGTCAGTCGCCATATACGTAAACGTCAGGCCCAACTGAGTGTTATTAGTCACACTAAACCCACCCAAACTTCCTAATGTACCACCAGCGCCTTCTGTCGGACGCACAGTCGCAGAACCTGCACGCATAAAAAACTCGCCTGCTTCATGCGCAAAGGCCGTGCCAGAGAGAAGAGTTGTTACTGCCAAAGCCGCCACTGTTAATTTTTTCATATCCGCTCCGTCGTTATGGTTATAAAAACGTGACAAATATACCTACATTGGGGTAACAAATGATCCTACACAGATCACACTACATTCTCTAAATCACCATTTATTGATCTGGATTAATTTAGAAGTTGTATCAAAAATCCTGGTTAACGTGATTTAAATCAATTTTTATATATTTTCGCTGCGCAAATATTAACGCGCTCGCTACTTGCTCCTGTCTGCACACATAAATGTCAACAATTACCTCCGCTTTACAAAGATATGCTTTTCCATACATGACCTGATGCTGCCACTGAGAGGCTAACCAGGGTACAATTGCCCGCTAATTAACACCTGCATAAAACTCAAGGAGAGTGCATGTCTATCACGGCGCAGTCCGTATACCGTGACACCGGAAATTTCTTCCGTAATCAATTTATGACCATTCTGTTGGTATCGTTGCTTTGTGCATTTATCACAGTGGTGTTAGGACATGTTTTCTCACCCAGTGACGCTCAACTTGCGCAGCTCAATGACGGTGTACCCGTTAGTGGCGGCGGTGGGTTGTTCGACCTGGTACAAAATATGTCCCCGGAACAACAGCAAATTTTGCTGCGTGCGTCTGCCGCTTCTACCTTTTCAGGATTAATCGGTAACGCCATTCTTGCGGGCGGCGTATTATTAATGATCCAGCTAGTGTCCGCCGGTCAGCGGGTCAGCGCGTTACGGGCAATTGGCGCGAGCGCTCCGGTATTACCGAAGTTATTCTTGCTAATCCTCCTGACGACATTGATTGTGCAAATAGGCATCATGCTGGTGGTCGTTCCTGGTATCATCATGGCCATCCTGCTGGCGTTGGCTCCCGTGATGCTAGTCCAGGATAAAATGGGCGTTTTCGCCTCCATGCGCAGCAGTATGCGGCTGACATGGGCGAATATGCGTCTGGTGGCACCTGCGGTATTGAGCTGGTTACTGGCAAAAACTCTGTTGTTGCTGTTTGCCTCTTCATTTGCCGCATTAACCCCAGAAATTGGCGCTGTACTGGCGAACACCTTGAGCAACCTGATTTCAGCCGTATTGCTCATCTATCTGTTCCGTCTGTACATGTTGATTCGCCAATAACCCTAAGCATTTGATTACGGAATCGTAAAATGAAGCAGTTTCTTGATTTTCTACCGCTGGTTGTCTTCTTCGCGTTCTATAAGATTTATGACATCTATGCGGCAACTGCGGCGCTGATCGTCGCCACAGCGATTGTGCTTATTTATAGCTGGGTTCGCTTTCGTAAGGTTGAGAAGATGGCCCTGATCACCTTTGTTCTGGTGGTCGTCTTCGGCGGTCTGACGCTTTTCTTCCACAATGATGAGTTTATTAAATGGAAGGTCACCGTTATTTACGCACTGTTTGCCGGTGCCCTGTTGGTTAGCCAATGGGTAATGAAAAAGCCGCTGATTCAACGTATGTTGGGTAAAGAGCTTACCCTGCCGCAGCCAGTATGGTCGAAGTTGAATCTGGCCTGGGCAGTCTTTTTTATCCTTTGCGGGCTGGCAAACATCTATATCGCTTTCTGGCTGCCACAAAATATTTGGGTCAACTTCAAAGTGTTCGGTCTGACCGCCCTCACCTTAATCTTCACGCTGTTAAGCGGTATCTATATCTACCGCCACATGCCACAGGAAGATAAATCATAACCAGACAGCCAGTCCTTCGGGGCTGGCGCTGTATCTCCTCTGTTCTCCTCAGGAAAATCATAGTAGCATCGCGCCTGTGATTTTCCTTTTTAGTCGGTTTTACCATGTCAACAACACATAACGTCCCCCAGGGCGATCTGGTTTTACGAACTTTAGCCATGCCTGCCGATACCAATGCCAATGGCGATATTTTTGGTGGTTGGTTGATGTCGCAGATGGATATTGGTGGTGCCATTCTGGCAAAAGAAATTGCACATGGTCGCGTCGTGACCGTTCGCGTGGAAGGCATGACTTTTCTGCGACCTGTAGCAGTCGGTGATGTGGTGTGCTGCTATGCGCGCTGTGTCAAGAAAGGGACAACATCTGTCAGCATTAATATTGAAGTGTGGGTGAAAAAGGTAGCGTCTGAACCACTTGGGCAACGCTATAAAGCGACGGAAGCATTATTTAAGTATGTCGCGGTTGATCCTGAAGGAAAGCCTCGCGCCTTACCTGTCGAGTAATAGTCAAAAGCCTCCGGTCGGAGGCTTTTGACTTTTTGCTTACTGAATTTCGGTGGTGCCGTTAATTTTAAACAGAATATTTACCACAATTCCACTTCCTGGCTTACCCGGCTCGTAGCGCCATCTACGCATCGCGTTTTTCACTTCGCGCTCAAACATGTTTGCGGGTTTGGCGGAAAGAATTTGTACGTTATCCACGCGACCATCCGGTGTAACGTCAAATTTAACTTTAACCTGCCCTTCAATGCGCAATGCCTGCGCGCGCGCTGGATACTGCGGCTGATTACGGCTTAATGCGCGTGGCCCTGACGCCACACTGGTGACCGGTTTGCTGGTTGCAGCCGTTGCCGTACTTGATGTCGGGCGTGCGGGTGCCGTATTTTCAAACGGTGATGCCGGACGCGACTCCGCTGGTTTAACATCGCGCTTTGGCTGTTCCTGCACCTTTTTCACTGGCTTCGGTTTTGGCTTAGGTTTCGGCTTCGGCTTTTCAATGACCACCGGCGCTTCTTTTGGCGGTTCTGGTACTGGTTCAGGTTCCGGCTCTGGCTCCGCCACCGGCTCTGGTGGCGGTTGAACAGCTTGTGGCGGTTCAAGATCGGCTGGCGCAACCATGGTGACAGAAATCGGCTGCGCGGGCGCAGGTAGTTCAATAACCTGATGTACCGAGGTATAGAGTAGACCCGCCACGACAGCACCGTGAATGCAGACTGAAAGTAACGTCGGCCAGGGGAAGCGGCGAGGTAAATCAAGGGTCATTGAAGTCATAATCATTTCAGTAGAAAAACCAGGCCTCAATTTTAAATGCAAATAGCAATCATATTCAATAACGCAAAACGATCAGGATCAGTGAAAACGCAATTTTTGGCGTAATTAGCCTGACTTTACCCAGACTCTTAACAAAGACATCATCTTTCCGTTGCAGATCTTCGCCCTTTCAAATAACGTACTTTACAACTTTTCCGAACAAGGAGTTGTGCCCGTGTTGTATGTAATTTACGCTCAAGACAAAGCCGATAGTCTCGAAAAACGCCTTTCCGTTCGTCCGGCACATTTAGCGCGTTTGCAGTTACTGCATGATGAAGGTCGTTTGCTTACTGCGGGACCCATGCCAGCAGTTGATAGCAATGATCCTGGTGCCGCTGGTTTTACCGGTTCGACGGTGATTGCTGAATTTGAATCTCTGGAAGCAGCGCAAGCCTGGGCCGATGCCGATCCTTACGTGGCGGCCGGAGTGTATGAACAAGTTTCAGTAAAGCCCTTTAAGAAAGTGTTCTGAATAGAGGCTCCACATCTTAGAACACGGTTTTAGCAACCGTGTTCTTGTTTGGCCTTTCCTTGTAGGTATGCCATCGCAGCCACCATCACAAACAGATAATAACTTTATCTGTATTTCTTTATACGATGTCAGCATATTCAGGAAAAATGCCCCTCCCGGACAAGGTATTGCTCAATCAAATCCTTTGATTACTGCGGATAAAGTCATCTACTATTGTTTAACATATTCACGCGTCGCATGTATGTTCACATTATGTACGCGTAGAGATAATTAAACAAAATTGTGGTTACAGAGGTATCAGTGAGTCACTGGGCTACATTCAGGCAAACAGCAGTAAATTTATGGGTGACCCTGCGGCACGATATTATCGCGCTAGCCGTCTTTTTAAATGGATTGCTTATTTTTAAAACAATCTATGGCATGTCGGTCAATCTGCTCGATATCTTCCATATCCAGGCGTTTTCGGAACTTGATCTCTCCTTGCTGGCCAATGCGCCGCTGTTTATGCTCGGCGTCTTTCTTGTTCTGAATTCGATCGGCTTGTTATTTCGGGCAAAACTGGCATGGGCAATCAGTATTATTTTGTTGTTAATAACACTGATTTACACCCTTCATTTTTATCCCTGGCTGAAATTCAGCATCGGTTTTTGCATCTTTACGCTGGTGATTTTACTGGTGCTGCGCAAAGACTTCTCACACAGTAGTGCCGCAGCCGGGACAATTTTTGCTTTTATTAGTTTTACGACGTTACTGTTTTACTCCACCTACGGCGCGCTGTATTTAAGCGAGGGTTTCAATCCGCGAATAGAGAGCCTGATGACTGCCTTCTATTTTTCGATAGAAACGATGTCAACCGTGGGCTATGGCGATATCGTCCCCGTTTCTGAATCGGCACGCCTGTTTACTATTTCCGTCATTATTTCTGGCATTACCGTTTTCGCCACCTCCATGACCTCTATTTTTGGTCCCCTTATCCGAGGAGGATTCAATAAACTTGTGAAAGGAAACAAGCATACGATGAATCGTAAAGATCACTTTATTGTTTGCGGTCACTCCATTCTGGCAATCAACACGATTCTACAACTGAATCAACGCGGACAAAACGTAACTGTTATCAGTAACTTGCCAGAAGATGACATCAAACAACTTGAGCAACGCTTAGGCGACAATGCTGATGTTATTCCCGGTGACAGCAATGACAGTTCGGTATTAAAGAAAGCGGGAATCGATCACTGTCGGGCTATTCTGGCACTCAGTGATAACGATGCAGATAACGCTTTTGTCGTCCTGTCAGCCAAAGATATGAGCAAAGATGTCAAAACAGTGCTTGCGGTCAGTGATAGCAAAAACCTGAACAAAATTAAAATGGTACATCCGGACATCATTCTTTCGCCGCAGCTTTTTGGCAGCGAAATTCTGGCGCGGGTTTTAAATGGTGAAGAGATTAATAATGATATGCTCGTCTCAATGTTGCTGAACTCCGGGCATGGTATTTTCAGCGATGACGATGAAACGAAAACTGGCAGTAATGAATCGGCGCAAAAATAGATTATAAAGGCCGAAGGCAAACTTATCGGGCACCGCGATGGTGCCCGGAACATTCAGATATTGTAGATCGCAAACAATAACGAGTTACGCTGTTTGTTTAGAATGCACTTCCTGATGCTGTGGATACGCATATTTCGGCGAGACTGCCCCTCAAGCCAACGCGATTTACGCCGGCTAGCCTGACGCTGCATACGCCAGCGTCCCACTTCCGTTCTACTCCGCTTCATGTTAACTACTCTATGCAATAACAGAGCGGTCATTATACCCTCGCCCCCGACGCTGACCAGTGCTTTTCCCGCGTTTTTATTTGCCAGATGAATCCATATGCGTAAACTCATAACAATGCGCTTTCAAAAGGATTTCTAATCTATGACAACCGTTTATACGTTGGTGAGTTGGTTGGCCATTCTGGGATACTGGTTGCTCATTGCAGGCGTAACATTACGCATTCTGATGAAACGACGTGCAGTTCCCTCCGCCATGGCCTGGCTGTTGATCATTTATATTCTGCCGCTGGTCGGAATTATTGCCTATCTTGCAGTCGGCGAACTCCACTTAGGTAAACGCCGTGCCGAACGCGCCAGAGCGATGTGGCCTTCTACCGCTAAATGGCTTAACGATCTTAAAGCCTGTAAACATATCTTCGCGGAAGAAAACAGCAGTGTCGCTGGACCGTTATTCAAGCTCTGCGAGCGTCGTCAGGGGATCGCCGGGGTCAAAGGAAATCAGCTACAACTGATGACCGAATCTGATGATGTAATGCAGGCGTTAATCCGCGACATCCAGCTCGCCCGGCATAATATTGAGATGGTGTTTTATATCTGGCAACCCGGCGGTATGGCGGATCAGGTAGCTGAGTCATTGATGGCAGCAGCCCGACGCGGTATTCATTGCCGACTGATGCTCGATTCCGCCGGTAGCGTCGCGTTCTTCCGCAGTCCGTGGCCAGAACTGATGCGTAATGCCGGTATCGAAGTGGTCGAGTCCCTAAAAGTTAATCTGATGCGCGTATTTTTACGCCGTATGGATCTGCGCCAGCACCGCAAGATGATCATGATCGATAACTACATTGCTTATACCGGCAGCATGAACATGGTCGATCCGCGCTTCTTCAAACAGGATGCAGGTGTAGGACAATGGATTGACCTGATGGCGCGCATGGAAGGTCCTATTGCTACTGCAATGGGGATTATTTATTCCTGTGACTGGGAGATTGAAACTGGAAAACGCATTCTGCCACCACCGCCAGACGTCAATATTATGCCGTTTGAGCAGGCCAGCGGTCATACGATCCATACCATTGCTTCTGGCCCCGGCTTCCCGGAAGACCTGATTCACCAGGCCCTACTCACCGCTGCATATTCGGCGCGCGAATATTTAATTATGACGACGCCCTACTTCGTGCCCAGCGATGATTTGCTTCACGCTATTTGCACGGCAGCGCAACGTGGTGTTGATGTCAGTATTATCCTGCCACGTAAAAATGACTCAATGCTGGTTGGCTGGGCCAGCCGCGCGTTCTTTACTGAACTACTGGCTGCAGGGGTTAAAATTTATCAGTTTGAAGGCGGATTACTGCATACCAAGAGCGTGCTGGTCGATGGCGAGTTAAGTCTGGTGGGCACCGTTAACCTCGATATGCGTAGTCTTTGGCTGAACTTTGAAATCACGCTGGCGATCGACGATAAAGGTTTTGGTGCTGACCTCGCCGCCGTTCAGGACGATTATATTTCGCGTTCACGTTTACTTGATGCGCGATTGTGGGCGAAACGACCACTCTGGCAGCGCGTTGCCGAGCGACTGTTTTACTTCTTCAGCCCGTTGCTGTAAAACGTGGCCAACAGATGTTAAACGGGTAGTGACTATGGATATGGATTTAAACAATCGCCTGACCGAAGATGAAACACTTGAACAGGCCTATGATATTTTTCTCGAACTGGCCGCAGATAATCTCGATCCGGCTGATGTTCTGCTGTTCAATCTTCAGTTTGAAGAGCGCGGCGGTGCGGAGTTATTCGACCCGGCAGAAGACTGGCAGGAGCATGTTGATTTCGACTTGAATCCGGACTTTTTTGCCGAAGTGGTGATTGGCCTGGCGGACAGTGAAGATGGTGAAATCAACGATATTTTCGCCCGTATCCTGTTATGCCGCGAAAAAGATCACAAACTTTGCCATATTATCTGGCGAGAATAAATAATCGCTTTTGGCGAGATAAAGGGCTGACAGTTGTCAGCCCTTTTTGTTTTAAAGCGGATCGACTTTCAGGCAAGAAACGGCATGTCTGAAACTCCCCTCCAGCACAGGTCGCGTTTTGGCACACTCAGGACCGGCAATCGGGCAGCGGGTACGGAAAACACAACCAGAAGGCGGGTTGATCGGCGACGGTAATTCCCCTTCCAGTAACTGAATAGATTTATTCTTTTCCAGATCCGGGTCAGGAATGGGCACTGCCGACATCAATGCTTTGGTATAAGGATGCAGCGGATTATGGTAGACCTCATCATACGTCCCCAGTTCTACCGCATGTCCGAGATACATCACCAGCACGCGATCGGAAATGTGTTTTACCACTGCCAGATCGTGGGCGATAAAGATTAATGACAATCCCATCTCACGTTGCAACTGCTGGAGCAGGTTGACTACCTGCGCCTGAATTGACACATCCAGCGCCGACACCGGCTCATCGCAGATAATCAGCTTCGGTTCAAGAATAAGTGCACGAGCAATCCCGATACGCTGACACTGCCCGCCGGAGAACTCATGCGGATAGCGGTTAATCAGATTGGGTAGCAAGCCAACTTTCATCATCATCGCCTTCACGCGCTCACGAACTTCCTGACGTGACATTTTCGGATGATAGGTGCGCAGCGGTTCTGCGATGATCTCGCCGATGGTCATACGTGGATTCAGCGACGCCAGCGGATCCTGAAAAATCATCTGGATATCACTACGAACGGCACGCCATTCATCGGGCTTCATCCCCAACAACTCTTTGCCTAACCAGGCAACACGACCGTCAGTAGCCTTGACCAAACCGATGATGGCACGAGCAAAGGTGGACTTACCGCATCCCGATTCCCCTACCACACCTAATGTTTCCCCTTCATACAGGCGAAGCGTGACACCATCGACCGCTTTCAGCGTTTTTGCCGGTTGCCAGAACCACTGTTTGCCATCTTTGATCTCAAAGTGCACTTTCAGGTCAGCGATTTCGAGGAGGACTTTTCTTCCTTCGGTTACAGCATTCATAACAGCTCCTCCACCGGTTTAAAGCAGGCACGCAGGCGACCAGGCGTAAACTCTTCCAGCGGCGGCGCACTACTACAAATCTCCATCGCATACGGACAACGTGGCTGGAACGGGCAACCTTTCGGTAAACGTAGCAGGTTTGGCGGATTACCCGGGATGGTCAACATGGTTTCACCTTCCGCATCAAGGCGCGGCACCGCATTCAGCAAACCGATAGAATAAGGATGAACGGGTTGATAAAAGACATCGCGCGCATTGCCATATTCCATCGTGCGCCCGGCGTACATCACCAGCACTTTGTCACAGATCCCCGCCACGACACCAAGATCGTGAGTGATCATAATGATGGCGGTATTAAATTCCCGCTTCAGTTCATTCAATAGCGTCATGATCTGCGCCTGTACGGTCACGTCCAGCGCGGTTGTCGGCTCATCGGCAATCAGCAGTTTAGGCCGACACAGCAACGCCATCGCAATCATGACGCGCTGACGCATCCCACCAGAAAATTCATGCGGGAACATCTTCATGCGCTTACGCGCTTCTGGCATTTTTACTGCATCAAGCATCCGCACCGACTCTTCAAACGCTTCAGCCTTGCTCATGCTTTTATGTAGCATCAGCACTTCCATCAACTGTTCACCGACGCGCATATAAGGATTTAATGAGGTCATCGGATCCTGAAAAATCATCGAGATTTGTTCAGCGCGCAGTTTGTTGAGTTCTCGCTCTGGAAGATTGAGGATTTCTCGCCCATTGAACGTTGCCGAGCCGCCAATATGTCCGTTGGCAGCCAGCAGCCCCATTAAGGCAAACGCAGTTTGCGATTTACCCGAGCCAGATTCACCAACGATACCCAGAGTTTCCCCGGCACGCAGGGAAAAATTCAAATCATTGACCGCCGTGACGTCGCCATCCGGGGTACTAAAGGTGACACGCAAATCTTTCACGTTCAGCAGTGCGTCAGCCTGTTGTTGTGCGAGCGGCACAGTTGCAGTTTCAATTACGCTCATGGCTGCACTCCTTAACGATCTTTCGGGTCGAGGGCATCACGCAAGCCATCGCCGATAAAGTTGAAACAAAACAGCGTCACCACGAGGAATCCCGCAGGGAACAGCAGTAACCACGGAGAGACTTCCATTGAGTTCGCGCCATCGCTCAGTAATGCGCCCCAGCTGCTTAACGGCTCTTGTGTACCCAGCCCCAGGAAGCTTAAAAAGGATTCAAAGAGGATCATGCTTGGCACCAGTAGCGATGCGTAGACCACCACCACGCCGAGCACGTTGGGCACAATATGGCGAATTACAATGCCGGGCGTAGATACACCGCCAACTTGTGCCGCCTCAATAAACTCTTTGCGCTTCAGACTCAGGGTTTGCCCACGCACAATACGCGCCATATCCAGCCAGGAAACCATGCCAATCGCTACAAAAATCAGCAGAATGTTTTGACCGAAAAAGGTCACCAGCAAAATGACGAAGAACATGAATGGGAAGGAGTTGAGGATTTCCAGCAGACGCATCATTACCGAATCCACTTTGCCGCCAAGATAACCGGAAAGGGAACCATAAAGTGTACCGACAACCACTGCCACCAGCGCCGCAGCGACACCGACCATGAGTGAGATTCGTCCGCCAATCGCGACGCGCACCAGCAGGTCGCGACCAGATGAGTCAGTACCAAAGTAATGACCAGATTCCATATCCGGGGCGCTGGACATCATTGCCCAGTCGGTATCATCATAGGCAAATTGCGAAAGCATCGGTGCCAGGATAACAAACAGCGCAATCAGCACCAGTACAATCAGACTGGCGACCGCCGCACGGTTATGCATAAAACGTCGGCGTGCGTCCTGCCACAAGCTGCGCCCTTCGACCTCCAGCTTTTCACTGAAATTTTCCAGCGTCTCGCTGTTTTTCTTACTTAACATCATCGCGAGCTCCAGTATCAGTAACGGATTTTCGGGTCGATAACCGCATATAGCACATCGACAATGGCATTAAACAAAATGGTTAATGCACCAACCAGAATGGTCAGGCTTAATACCAATGAATAGTCACGGTTCAACGCACCATTCACAAACAATTGCCCGATCCCAGGTAAACCATAAATGGTTTCGATAACCATAGAACCGGTAATAATGCCGACAAATGCGGGACCCATATATGAGAGTACGGGTAACAGAGCAGGTTTTAATGCGTGGCGAAGGATGATCCTGCGCATAGGTAAACCTTTCGCGCGGGCAGTACGAATAAAGTTGGAATGTAAAACTTCAATCATCGAACCACGGGTAATACGCGCAATACTGGCGATATAGGCAAGAGACAACGCCACCATCGGCAGTATCATGAATTTCAGCGCCCCGCCATTCCAGCCACCGCCTGGTAGCCAATGCAATATGATCGCAAATATCATGACTAATAACGGCGCAACCACAAAACTGGGGATAACTACCCCGGTCATTGCCAGCCCCATCACGGTATAGTCCCATTTGGTGTTTTGTTTTAATGCGGCAATAACGCCAGCACTAACACCCAGCACTACCGCAAGTATAAACGCGGCTGCCCCCAATTTTGCAGAAACAGGGAAGCTGGATGCGACCAGGTCATTGACCGAATAATCTTTATATTTAAAAGACGGACCGAAATCACCATGCGCCAGTTGTTTCAGGTAGCTGAAATACTGTGTCATGATCGGATCATTAAGATGATATTTCGCTTCGATATTGGCCATCACTTCTGGCGGTAATGTACGTTCGCCGGTAAAAGGACTTCCCGGCGCAAGGCGCATCATAAAGAACGAAATAGTAATAAGAATAAATAGCGTCGGAATCGCTTCCAGACAGCGACGTAGAATAAATTTTAACATTGCCCTACCTTCTGGCCAGTGCCTTCTGTAATGCGATAAAAATCAGACACCGTGGAGCAAGTTCCCCTGCCCCACGTATTGCCATTAGTGCTTCACAATGTACATATTTCTGGTGTAGGTATTATCCAGCGGATCTTTGCCGGTATAACCCCCAACCCACGGTTTCACCAGACGCGCGTTCACGTAGTAATAAACCGGAACAATGGCCGAATCTTTATCCAGCTGCTGTTCTGCTTTGGTGTACAGTGCAGTGCGTTGCGCCTCGTCAGTCGCTTTCAGCGTTTCCGCCATAATACTGTCAAAGGCCGGGCTCTTATAATGCGCGGTATTCATCGAGCTGTTCGACAGCATGGTGTTCAGGAAGGAAGTTGGTTCGTTGTAGTCAGCACACCAGCCTGCACGAGCCACATCAAAAGTTCCCTGGTGACGGGTATCGAGGAAGGTTTTCCACTCCTGGTTAACCAGTTTGACGTTTACACCAATGTTTTTCTTCCACAGTGAAGAGGCGGCAATCGCCAGCTTTTTATGCAGATCGGACGTGTTATATAGCAGGTTAATGGTCAACGGTTTGTCTGCGGTATAGCCCGCTTCAGCCAGCAATTTTTTCGCTTCTTCGTTACGTTTTTCCTGGCTCCAGCCAAACCATTCCGGCTGAGTTAATTTTGCACCATCTGTGTAAGGAGGAGTGTAACCATAGGCTGGCATATCGCCCTGTGCTTTCACTTTATTAACAATAATATCGCGATCCATACCCAGTTTCAGTGCGGTACGCACACGCACGTCGTTGAATGGCGGTTTCTGGTTGTTAATTTCGTAATAGTAGGTGCACAGATACGGATCGACGTGAACTTCGTTCGGGATCTCTTTCTTCAGCTTCTGGAACAGTTCGATCGGCATGTTGTTATAGGTCATATCAATTTCGCCGCTACGATAGCGGTTAACATCGGTGACTTCAGAAGCAATAGGCAAATAGGTGACCTGGTTAATGACGGTTTTCGCGTTGTTCCAGTAGGTCGGGCTGCGTTCAAGAACGATACGTTCGTTAACGACCCAATCTTTTAAGGTATAGGCACCATTAGTGACAATATTTCCTGGCTGGGTCCATTTCTCGCCGAATTTCTCAATAGCGGCTTTTGGCACCGGAGAAGTCGATGGGTGAACCAGTAATTTATAGAAATACGGAACAGGCTCACTTAATGTGACTTCTAAAGTGTGGTCATCGACGGCCTTCACGCCGAGATCGGTAATCGGTTTTTTTCCTTCGAGAATTTCATCAATACCGACGATATGCCCATATTGTAGATAACTGGCATAGGGAGAAGCGGTGTTCGGATCAACAGAACGTTGCCAGCTGTATACAAAGTCCTGCGCAGTGACTGGCGTGCCGTCGGACCATTTCGCATCTTTACGCAGATGGAATGTCCAGACTTTGGCATCTTTATTATCCCAGGACTCCGCAACGCCAGGCGCCGGATGACCATCGAGATCGCTGACCAGCAAGCCTTCAAACAGGTCGCGACTGATATTAGACTCCGGAACCCCTTCAATTTTGTGCGGATCTAATGACTGAACTTCAGAACCATTGTTACGCACCAGCGTTTGTTTTTCTGCAAGCTGAACACCAGCGGGTACATCAGCCGCCAGCGCAACATTCCCTGCCATAAGCGCAGCCAGAACGCCTGCTGCTACTAAACTTCTCTTGGTGATGTTGGTCATTGTTTTTTGGACTCCCTCATTATAATTACTGGCTTTAACCAGCATGTGTAATCCCGGGTTGGGACCCTGGACAGATTCGGAGACTTTCTGCTGCCAGGTTGATATATCGTTACGCTTTGCTATCACCGACTTTATTTATTCTGGTGATTCGAACGACCACCTTACGTCGGTTCCTACTGTGTCTCCCCTGTCGAGACACATTTATTCTTTAATGCAGCAATTTTTATTGTTAATTATTCTCATTACCAAAAAAAATCGCCTGACAGTTGGCCGGAAAGTATCAAATGCGCTTCTTGCCCGCCAATACATTTTGCAAAATTGTTAAGTAATTCTCTTTTGCTGACCGCGCCAATATCTAAAGACCTCATCAGACTGCCAATAAAATCATTTAAAAACAATGATATAAAACCGCAGAAAGCAAGTCTGTTTTTCCTTGTTGCCGTCACGACAGAGAAATACACAATAATTTAACAACAGACCATTATTTAGCACATTCCTCTGCCAAACGCAGTGGAATTACTAATATCATTTCAATTATTCTTCAGCAAGACCCAAGATTATGATGTCGCGAAAATAACATGATGAGGAGGATGGCGGGGTAAGGATATTCTTATAACTAGCTGTAATATGAGGAAAAATATTTATCTATTTCGTTTGCTTTTGATAACTGCGCTGGGCAAAAGTAAAAATAATGACGAAAAAACGGAGCACCATGGCTCCGTTTCGTATGAAAGGAATTAATTGAGCAGACCAGGGAAAATCCCTTTGATTCCATTAACGATAAATTCAATCCCTAATGCCATCAGCAGCAACCCCATAATACGAGTAATCACGTTTATACCGGTCTGGCGCAGAACTCGCACCAGCCAGGGCGCCATGCGGAATAAGCCCCAGCAACATAAAGCAAACAATGCAATTGCCACAAAAAAGCCGAACAGATAACCAATGCTGTGATAACGCGTTCCCCAAACGATAGTTGAACTGATCGCCCCTGGCCCCGCCATCAAAGGCAATGCTAGCGGTACAACGCCGATGCTTTCTCGAATTGCGGTTTCTGATTTCTCTTGTTTGTTCTGTTTATCCTCACCAAGCTTACCGCTGATCATCGACATCGCAATTGTAACCACCAGTATGCCGCCCGCGATGCGGAACGAATCAATCGATATTCCAAAAAGTTGCAGAATCGTGTCGCCGAGAAAAAGCGAGATCCACAAGATAATCGCTACCGACAGGTTGGCAGTCAGATTTGTTTTGTTTCTCGCTGCCGCAGTCTGATAGCTGGTCATACTGATAAACACGGGGATAATCCCAACCGGGTTAACCAGCGCAAATAACCCGATGAAAAATTTAAAGTAAACGGGAAAATCAAAGAGTGTCTGAATCACGGTTAGCTCCGAAGCAAAAGCCGGATAATGTTAGCCATAAACAAAGGTAAAAAAATACGCGCTGACAATACGCCTTTTGGCAGCATTTTTCACCTCCTAACCGCTTAAAATTACTATCATTCATTATTGTTATCTAGTCGTGCAAAACATGCTAATGTAGCCAACAATAAATACTACAATTTATTAACTATTAGCTTTTATAGCTAAAAGCGGAGCTGAAAGGTGTCAGCTTTGCGGAATTTTGATCTAGATCACGTAATCAGTACCCAGAAGTGAGTAATCTTGCTTACGCCACCTGGAAGTGACGCATTAGAGATTAGTCTCTCTAATGTTTAAACTCTTTTAGTAAATCACAGTGAGTGTGAGCGCGAGTAAGCTTTTGATTTTCATAGGTTAAGCAAATCATCACCACACTGACTATACTCTCGTATTCGAGCAGATGATTTACTAAAAAAGTTTAACATTATCAGGAGAGCATTATGGCTGTTACTAATGTCGCTGAACTTAACGCACTCGTAGAGCGTGTAAAAAAAGCCCAGCGTGAATATGCCAGTTTCACTCAAGAGCAAGTTGATAAAATCTTCCGCGCCGCCGCTCTGGCTGCCGCAGATGCTCGAATCCCACTCGCGAAAATGGCCGTTGCCGAATCCGGCATGGGTATCGTCGAAGATAAAGTAATTAAAAACCACTTTGCTTCTGAATATATCTACAACGCCTATAAAGATGAAAAAACCTGCGGTGTTCTGTCTGAAGACGACACTTTCGGTACTATCACTATCGCTGAACCAATCGGTATTATCTGCGGTATCGTTCCAACGACTAACCCGACTTCAACTGCAATCTTCAAATCGCTGATCAGCCTGAAGACCCGCAACGCCATCATCTTCTCTCCGCATCCGCGTGCAAAAGATGCAACCAACAAAGCTGCTGATATCGTTCTGCAGGCTGCTATCGCTGCTGGTGCACCGAAAGATCTGATTGGCTGGATCGATCAACCTTCTGTTGAACTGTCCAACGCGCTGATGCACCACCCTGACATTAACCTGATTCTCGCGACCGGTGGTCCGGGCATGGTTAAAGCAGCATACAGCTCCGGTAAACCGGCAATCGGTGTAGGTGCTGGTAACACTCCGGTTGTTATCGATGAAACCGCAGATATCAAACGTGCTGTTGCATCCGTACTGATGTCCAAAACCTTCGACAACGGCGTAATCTGTGCTTCTGAACAGTCTGTTGTTGTTGTTGACTCTGTTTATGACGCTGTACGTGAACGTTTCGCTACCCACGGCGGTTACATGCTGCAGGGTAAAGAGCTGAAAGCCGTTCAGGACGTTATCCTGAAAAACGGCGCACTGAACGCAGCTATCGTTGGTCAACCGGCTTATAAAATTGCTGAACTGGCGGGCTTCTCTGTACCAGAAAACACTAAGATTCTGATCGGTGAAGTGACCGTTGTTGATGAAAGCGAACCGTTCGCACATGAAAAACTGTCCCCGACTCTGGCAATGTACCGTGCAAAAGATTTCGAAGACGCGGTAGAGAAAGCAGAGAAACTGGTTGCCATGGGCGGTATCGGTCATACCTCTTGCCTGTACACCGACCAGGATAACCAACCGGCACGCGTTTCCTACTTCGGTCAGAAAATGAAAACTGCCCGTATCCTGATCAACACCCCGGCTTCTCAGGGTGGTATCGGTGACCTGTATAACTTCAAACTCGCACCTTCCCTGACTCTGGGTTGTGGTTCCTGGGGTGGTAACTCCATCTCTGAAAACGTTGGTCCAAAACACTTGATCAACAAGAAAACCGTTGCTAAGCGAGCTGAAAACATGTTGTGGCACAAACTTCCGAAATCTATCTACTTCCGCCGTGGCTCACTGCCAATCGCGCTGGATGAAGTGATTACTGATGGCCACAAACGTGCGCTCATCGTGACTGACCGCTTCCTGTTCAACAACGGTTATGCTGACCAGATTACTTCTGTACTGAAAGCTGCCGGCGTTGAAACTGAAGTCTTCTTTGAAGTTGAAGCTGACCCGACACTGAGCATCGTTCGTAAAGGTGCCGAACTGGCGAACTCCTTCAAGCCAGACGTGATCATCGCGCTGGGTGGTGGTTCCCCGATGGACGCCGCGAAAATCATGTGGGTTATGTACGAACATCCAGAAACTCACTTCGAAGAACTGGCGCTGCGCTTTATGGATATCCGTAAACGCATCTACAAGTTCCCGAAAATGGGCGTGAAAGCGAAAATGATCGCCGTCACCACCACTTCCGGTACAGGTTCTGAAGTGACTCCGTTTGCGGTTGTAACCGACGACGCAACAGGTCAGAAATATCCGCTGGCAGACTATGCACTGACCCCGGATATGGCGATTGTTGACGCCAACCTGGTTATGGATATGCCGAAGTCTCTGTGTGCTTTCGGTGGTCTGGACGCAGTCACTCACGCCATGGAAGCTTATGTTTCTGTACTGGCATCTGAGTTCTCTGACGGTCAGGCTCTGCAGGCACTGAAACTGCTGAAAGAATATCTGCCAGCGTCCTACCACGAAGGGTCTAAAAATCCGGTAGCGCGTGAACGTGTTCACAGTGCGGCAACTATAGCGGGTATCGCGTTTGCGAACGCCTTCCTGGGTGTATGTCACTCAATGGCGCACAAACTGGGTTCCCAGTTCCATATTCCGCACGGTCTGGCCAACGCCCTGCTGATTTGTAACGTTATCCGCTACAACGCGAATGACAACCCGACCAAGCAGACTGCATTCAGCCAGTACGATCGTCCGCAGGCTCGTCGTCGTTATGCTGAAATCGCAGACCATCTGGGTCTGAGCGCACCGGGTGACCGTACTGCTGCGAAGATCGAGAAACTGCTGGCATGGCTGGAAACGCTGAAAGCAGAACTGGGTATTCCGAAATCTATCCGTGAGGCTGGCGTTCAGGAAGCCGACTTCCTGGCGAACGTAGATAAACTGTCTGAAGACGCATTCGATGACCAGTGCACCGGCGCTAACCCGCGTTACCCGCTGATCTCCGAGCTGAAACAGATTCTGCTGGATACCTACTATGGTCGTGATTACGTAGAAGGAGCACCGGCGGCAGCAAAGGAAGCAGCTCCAGCTAAAGCAGAGAAAAAAGCGAAGAAATCCGCTTAATCAGTAACTCTGTACATCCTCATAAACGGTCCCTTTTGGGGCCGTTTTTTTGTTTTCGCCACACGCTATGCAAAGTCAAATAACCCAACAGCATTAGTATTCTCATATATATACTGTTATCTAATGCGCACAAACCGCGATAACCTGAAAATGACTCAACATCGTAGATGACGAAGCACTAAATCGTTCTGTTACGTTTTTAGCGATGGTTAGGAGTAGAGAAAGGATTATGACTCGGAAGAAGTTAGTAAAACGAACTGACAGGATAAAAGCCTCGATTCATCCTGTCAGTAAAGAAAATCTTATTAATCGTGTTGATGTCTTTCTTGAATAGCCGTCAAAGAACCGACTTCTAACGCTTCTTTATAGTGTTTACGACAAACCGAGACATAACGCTCATTACCACCAATAACTACCTGCTCGCCTTCGTTATAAGGCCTACCCTCTTGATCAAGACGTAGCACCATGCTTGCTTTACGACCACAAAAGCAGATAGTTTTTAATTCGACCAGTTTGTCTGACCATGCCAGTAAGTATTGACTGCCGGTAAATAATTCACCGCGAAAATCTGTACGTAAACCATAACAAAGAACGGGTATATCGAGTTGATCGACAACCTCCGATAATTCATATACTTGTTGTCTGGTTAAAAACTGGCATTCATCAACCAGTACACAATGAATTGCCTGTTGTTCATGTTCCGCACGAATCTCATCAAATAATGATGAATTTTGGTTAAATAATTTTGCCGGTGATGACAAACCTATACGCGAGCTGACTTTCCCTGCCCCGAAACGATCGTCAATTTCCGCCGTATATACGACGGTCCGCATACCGCGTTCCTGGTAATTGTATGAAGATTGCAACAATGCCGTAGACTTACCCGCGTTCATTGCGGAATAGTAGAAATATAGCTGTGCCATCAGCCACAGGCCCTCAATGATATGAAATAAAGTTGGCTGAAGTTTATCATAATTCGCCAGTTTTACAGCCCAACAGTACACGCAGAAGAGCGTATATACATCATTCCTTAAGAAGGATGACATAATCCTTCAGAGCTATCATTGCGTCTGTTTTTGCTTGTTATAACTGCGTAAATGACTCCTGGTAACTATTCACAATCTTTAACTTGTTGCACAAGTAATAACCCTCTGTTGACCTCCAGGATACGGCAATACGAAGTCCCTGCACTTATTGCGACTGTTCTTCTTTTCATCATTCTCTTAATAGAGGATTTTTCGTAAACATGACTAATACCGAAGAGTAAAAGACGTCAGCGCGTGTTAATCCCTACATAAAATGTGACATGAATCAGGAAGTTTTAACCTTAGGTGATGCGAAATCATCGGTGCAAATAGGGCTATATGCCGCATCTTTTCTGGCTAATTTTATGAAAAGATATTTATTGGCGGCACAAAATAAAGAACAATTTTGAATTCCTTACATTCCTGGCTATTGCACAACTGAATTTAAGGCTCTATTATTACCTCAACAAACCACCCCAATATAAGTTTGAGATTACTACAATGAGCGAAGCACTTAAAATTCTGAACAACATCCGTACTCTTCGTGCGCAAGCAAGAGAATGTACACTTGAAACGCTGGAAGAAATGCTGGAAAAATTAGAAGTAGTTGTTAACGAGCGTCGCGAAGAAGAAAGTGCGGCTGCTGCTGAAGTTGAAGAACGCACTCGTAAACTGCAACAATATCGTGAAATGCTGATCGCTGACGGTATTGACCCGAACGAACTGCTGAATAGCATGGCGGCAGTTAAATCCGGCACCAAAGCTAAACGCGCACAGCGTCCAGCTAAATATAGCTACGTTGACGAGAACGGCGAAACCAAAACCTGGACTGGCCAGGGTCGTACTCCGGCTGTAATCAAAAAAGCAATGGATGAGCAAGGTAAATCCCTCGACGATTTCCTGATCAAGTAATAATCTTTTTTAGATTACGCTCGCTTAAAATCCCGCCATTGGCGGGATTTTTTATTGTCCGTTTTAAGACTATCCAATAAGAATAAGCTATAAAAAAACGGCATTGATAACTCAATGCCGTTTCGTAGAAAACACCGCTATTGGTGTTACTTCTTAATGCCCATCTCTTCTTCAAGCCAGGCTTTAAATTCAGCACCCAGCGAGTTGTGACGAATACCGTATTCAACGAAAGCCTGCATGTAACCTAATTTATTACCGCAGTCATGGCTCTTCCCTTTCATGTGATAGGCTTCAACCGTTTCTTTTTCGATCAGCATATCAATAGCATCGGTAAGTTGAATTTCATCGCCTGCTCCCGGAGGAGTTTTTGCCAGCAGCGGCCAAATATCGGCGCTAAGTACGTAACGACCAACAATAGCGAGATTGGACGGTGCAACATCTGCTTTCGGTTTTTCTACTACACCGACCATAGGTACACTTTCACCCGGCGCTAAATCCACGCCTTTGCAATCCACAACACCATATGCAGTCACATCAGCAACAGGCTCAACCATGATCTGGCTATGGCCAGTTTCATCAAAGCGGCGGATCATCTCTGCGAGGTTATCCTGCGACAAATCAGATTCATATTCATCCAGAATAACGTCAGGCAGAATAACAGCCACAGGTTCATCACCAACTACCGGGTGAGCACACAATACTGCGTGCCCTAAACCTTTCGCCAGCCCCTGACGAACTTGCATAATAGTTACGTGCGGAGGGCAAATAGACTGCACTTCATCAAGCAGCTGGCGTTTTACACGTTTTTCCAGCATTGCTTCCAGTTCAAAACTGGTATCAAAGTGGTTTTCAATAGAGTTTTTCGATGAGTGAGTAACCAGCACAATTTCAGTAATACCAGCCGCAATACATTCATTCACGACGTATTGAATTAATGGCTTATCGACAAGCGGTAGCATCTCTTTCGGGATAGCTTTCGTCGCCGGCAACATCCTGGTTCCTAATCCCGCTACGGGGATAACGGCTTTTTTGACTTTCGTGTTAATGGCAGCCATTTAAATTCTCCTGGACTGTTCGTGTATTGAACGTGTTCATATTTCTGTATCACATCCCAGTATATCAGTACCCTGGCGACGCCTGGTTCCGAAAAGGAAGCGAGTTAACATAATTAAGACAATTACTTATACGAATGGCGACGATAGTACCACCAGCCGACATTAGCGGGTAATGCAATTTTATCCCAAATTATCGTTTGCTCAATTCGCAGACAACATCAAGCGTAGCCTTCCACCAGCGCCCCAAATTTGGCATTGCCAGGCATCACATCTCTGACTCAATTGATTCAAATAAGTGTTGCCTAATGTTCCTAACGGAACGCCATTACTGATTTGAATCTGGTGTTCACCCGCATTCAACGTCGCATTCAAGCCTGCGGATACCAGAATGAGATTTTTTAATTCACGATGATAATAGCCGACTAATAGAGGAAATTGACCGGGCAGATTGGCCTGGCGTAGTAAATGGTTTACCTGCTTCAATAACGCGCCTAACTCAGGCAAAGGTTGATTCTGGTGCGCAAGCTGTTCTTGTAATAAGCCATTAAACAACGCACGTAATAACAAGGCGGCAAGGACGCCATTATGTCCAGCACGGGTTACATCAAGGCAATAAAAAGCCAGATCGTTTTCCGAAAGTGCTGCAATATCAAGTACCAGACCAGGTTTATCAACAGCAACGAGTTGGCGATAATTAACCCGGCAATGGGAAATCTCCTGCTGAACCGGTGGTTGTAATTCTTGCAATAATTTCGCGGCAGCTGTCGGATTATCGACCATTGCATCCCAATCGCGAAAAAGCCTTTCTTCTTCCTCAACCCTGGAGTTAAACATGCTGGGATACAGGCAAGCAAAAACCATCTCACGTAAGCGATTAAGGTCTTTAACTGGTTTCAGCAAAACATCTTCCACACCCAGCCGTAATGCTTTCGCAATATCTGCCATATTTTCCGTAGCAGAAATCACCAGAACCGGGGTTTGGTCTCCCCGGTTGCGTATATGTTCCAGCAGTTTTAAGCCATTCATTCTTGGCATTGCAATATCACATATCATCAGATCGGGTGTAAAACCGCCCAGTAGCTCAAGGGCATCCACCCCATCAGCCGCCAGTACTGTCGTTGCTCCCAATGAGGAAAACCATGAATCCAGAAGCGAGCGAAAGACTGGCTCATCTTCAACTATGAGAATCTGTTTTCCGACCAATGGCTGCGTCATGTTCTCTCCCCTGACTGGCTTTATTCAATAGTGACATGCTATTGCCATCAGTGCCTGTCAGAATTAACTTAAGTGTAGATAAAAAATCAGGTCAAAACGTTGGTTCGAACCAGCGGTAAAAGTTCATCCATTTTCTTCTCTACCGCTAATTGTCCTGCCGCAATGGCAGCATTTGCACGATGAAAATCCAGAGTGGATATCTGCGGGCATAAAGGTTGAATCAGAATATCAGGCGGATCCCCAGCCATACGGTTTCGTTTAAGACGGTTTTCCAGCACCTGGATAGACGTGGTCATAATCTCTGTTGCGGTTGGCGCAGTCACTGCCCGACGTGCCGTTATACTGCTTAATCGTTCTTTCAAACGCGCATGCCACGGGAGAGGATCGTCGTTCTCGCCATTATCTTCACTGACATTAAATGAAAGGAGATCTTGTTGCATTAAATGAGCATCGTGCTGCAGATCGACCGCAATCACAATATCAGCGCCCATCGCACGCGTGAGGGAAATAGGAATCGGATTAACAACTGCGCCATCAACCAGCCAATAGCCGTTATGAGCGACCGGCGCCATTAGGCCGGGGATGCTGCATGATGCACGAATAGCAAGATGGAGGTCGCCTTCGGTAAACCAGAGTTCTCGCCCCGTGCTTAAATTAGTGGCAACCGCAGCGAAACGGCGTGAACAATTTTCGATCTCTGTTTCCGGCATTATTTCGCGGTACTGGTTGAACACACGCTCACCGCGCAACAATCCACCACGCTGCCAGGAAAGATCCATCAGCCGTAAAACATCCCAATAGCTAAAAGAGGTAACCCACTGTTCAAGCGCGGTCAGGCGATCGCATGCAAAAGCAGCGCCCACCAGCGAACCGATTGAACATCCAGCGACGATATCTATTTCAATGCCCATTTTTTTAAGCGCGTTAATGACGCCAATATGCGACCATCCTCGCGCCGCGCCAGATCCTAGCGCCAGCCCTATTTTTATCTTTCTCATTGTTCCTGAAGGCTTCCCCTGGAATGCAGCCGTAGCCACATCGCTACTGCTCGGTTAACATAGTGCTACGCAGGCGATTAATACGCCGTTATTGTTTCCAGGGAGATTATTTGTGTCTGAGCTTTGTCCCTGTGGTAGTGCTGTCGAGTATAGCCTATGTTGCCACCGTTATGTGTCTGGTGAAAAGGTCGCACCTGATCCAGAACATCTCATGCGTTCGCGTTACTGCGCTTTTGTGATGCAGGACGCAGATTATTTAATTAAGACCTGGCATCCGTCCTGTGGCGCAGCGGCGTTACGTGCCGAATTGATTGCCGGATTTGCGCATACCGAATGGTTAGGGCTGACCGTATTTGAACGTTCATATCACGAAGGAGATAACGTAGGTTATGTTAGCTTCGTCGCCCGATTTGCCGAACAGGGTAAAACAGGAGCGATAATTGAACGTTCGCGATTTTTGAAAGAAAACGGTCAGTGGTACTATATTGACGGTACACGTCCACAGTTTGGCCGCAACGATCCCTGCCCTTGTGGTTCAGGTAAAAAATTTAAAAAGTGCTGCGGCCAATAATGGTTGACGGTACGGTTTAGCAAACACTCTCAACAAGGTTTTTCCAGCAATGCACTCACTCCAACGAAAAGTTCTGCGTACTATTTGTCCGGATCAAAAAGGTCTGATCGCGCGCATTACTAATATTTGCTACAAGCACGAGTTAAATATCGTGCAGAACAATGAATTTGTTGATCATCGTACCGGACGCTTTTTTATGCGCACGGAACTGGAAGGCATTTTTAATGATTCGACCCTGCTGGCGGATCTCGATAGCGCATTGCCGGAAGGCTCTGTGCGCGAACTAAATCCCGCCGGTCGTCGCCGGATAGTCATTCTGGTCACTAAAGAAGCGCATTGCCTTGGCGATCTGCTGATGAAAGCCAATTACGGTGGACTGGATGTGGAAATCGCGGCAGTCATCGGCAACCACGATACCTTGCGTTCGCTGGTTGAACGTTTTGATATTCCATTTGAACTGGTCAGCCATGAAGGATTAAGTCGCAACGAGCACGATCAAAAGATGGCAGATGCCATTGATGCTTATCAGCCTGATTACGTTGTGCTGGCGAAGTATATGCGCGTATTAACGCCGGAATTTGTGGCGCGCTTCCCGAATAAAATTATCAATATTCACCACTCATTCCTGCCGGCGTTTATTGGGGCACGTCCGTATCATCAGGCCTATGAACGCGGCGTGAAGATAATTGGCGCAACGGCACACTATGTAAATGACAATCTGGATGAAGGTCCAATCATTATGCAGGACGTTATTCATGTGGATCACACTTATACAGCCGAAGATATGATGCGTGCAGGTCGTGACGTCGAGAAAAACGTATTAAGCCGCGCCCTTTACCAGGTTTTGGCGCAACGTGTGTTTGTTTACGGTAACCGGACGATTATTCTTTAATCGCCAGCAAAAAGAACTGGTTGCCTTTAATCCGTTACGGATGAAAATTACGCAACCAGTTCATTTTTCTCAACGTAACGCTTTACAGCGGCGTGTCATTTGGTATGATGCGCCCCGCTTCCCAATGAGGGAGCAGGCCAGTAAAAAGCATTACCCCGTGGTGGGGTTCCCGAGCGGCCAAAGGGAGCAGACTGTAAATCTGCCGTCATCGACTTCGAAGGTTCGAATCCTTCCCCCACCACCATCTTCAGCATTACCTACAATTTGATTTTCCCCTGGTGGGGTTCCCGAGCGGCCAAAGGGAGCAGACTGTAAATCTGCCGTCATCGACTTCGAAGGTTCGAATCCTTCCCCCACCACCATCTTCAGCATTACCTACAATTTGATTTTCCCGTGGTGGGGTTCCCGAGCGGCCAAAGGGAGCAGACTGTAAATCTGCCGTCATCGACTTCGAAGGTTCGAATCCTTCCCCCACCACCATCTTCAGCATTACCTACAATTTGATTTTCCCCTGGTGGGGTTCCCGAGCGGCCAAAGGGAGCAGACTGTAAATCTGCCGTCATCGACTTCGAAGGTTCGAATCCTTCCCCCACCACCATTACTTCCTGAATAACACCTGAATTACCTAACGACTCCGTCAGTAAATCATTCTGCCTATAGGGGAAGGATGAGAAGCTTCGACTAAGGTTCGACTCGAGCGTCAGCGAGAGAGCGTTGCCGCAGGCAACGACCCGAAGGGTGAGGAGCTTTAGCTCCGAATAATCCTTCCCCCACCACCATCTCTTAATTCGTTTCTCACTCTATCGGTTTCTCCCCCATTTTCCGCAAAAACTGCTGCTGTAGCCTCAACAAATCCGCTAACGTTAACAACTGATAATCCAGCCCTTGCTGTGTGGCGATTTGCGCAATAATGCGGCTTAACGCTGGATAATGACGATGGTGCCAGTGAGGAAACAAATGATGGGTAAGATGCAAATTAATCCCGCCCAGCCAGTAGCCCAGCCATGCAGGTTGTGGCGTCCAGTCAAAGGTGGTGGCGAAAGTATGCGCCAGCCTGCCTCTTACCATTTTGCCCTCTTCCGGCGGTAACTGCGTATGCCCCTTCGCCCAGTGCGTGCCGATAATCAACATCACAAAGATCAGTGACGCCAGAAACTGGCTAAGCAGATACGTTAGCAGGATGGTCATAAAACCAAATTCAGACAGAAGCCAGGGAAGTATCAGGCACAGCGCACAATGCGCCAGTTTTCCGGCTAAGAAATACCCCCAGCCAGCAAGGCCACGCTCAGCCAGATGACGCGTTACCGGCGTATACCCGGCGCGATCGAGCCAGTCTACCACCCAGATATACCAGGGAAAGGTGAGCGCAGCGACCAGCGGCCAGTAGCGATGTTGCTGGCGCATAAAAGGTCGCCACCGCTGCCACGGCGTCTGGCGAAGAATGCCATTTTCTGCGGTGTCAGGATCGTAAAATTCAATATTGGTAAAGCCGTGATGAAAGCGAACGTGGCGCCCCCGCCAGCAATCCGGATCAAGCCCCATCGGGAACGCAACCCACCGGTTAAGCCAGGCATTGGCCTTTTTACCGCGCATAAACGCATCGTGCGAAGCGTCATGCACCACATTGACCGCTAATAGCATGGCGCAAAACATCATCGCCAGATACCACAATAAGTACAGTCCCCACTGACTTTGAGACAACGCCAGCGAATAACAGGATAGACCAGCAAAAATCAACACCGCCATTTTGGTGAATGCCCATCCGTCGGCATACCGATGATCGCCTGATTTCGCCAGATAAACTTTCGTACCGTTTTGCAGTTGTTTCACCAGTTGCGGATCATCGGCAGGAAAAGTAATCAACCTGTCGGGATTAAACAGGTTCATAGTGTTTCCTGAGCGATTTACGTCCCACCCCGATTACGAATAACACGCAATGAGCCAGCAAAATGCCCGCTAATCCCTTCCAGAGCAAAGTGCTCCATGAACACATATAAAGAATAAAATAGAGCAGTGACAACGTCACAGAACACCAAAGAATCATTCCCCAAAGCTGCCCGTCGCTCATCCCCCCTAAGGCTACTGAACCTGCCACCAGCAACACAAATAATACAGCCTGCTCACTGGTAATAAACTCAATGCCATAGCCATATTGCTGGATGTAGCCAAGTACCAGCATAAACAGCAGGATCACCCCTGCCCCCACCGCCCACGGAGAACTGTTCAATCGCTTTGCCAAATGAGCGAAAGCCCATTAAGCGTAAAAACGGCAGGTTACTTTCACGCATCGGGTTGCAGGACAATCGACTATTTTTTACGCCATAGGCCACGTCATGATCCGGCCCTGCACTCCAGGAACCGAAAAGTTTATCCCATAACAAAAAGGTGCCGCCGTAATTGGTATCGGCATATTGCTTTTCATTCAGATGATGGACGCGATGATGCGAAGGCGTGATCAGCACTTTTTCCAGCCAGCCCAGTTTCGGCGTGAGCGCGTTATGGTTAAAAAACTGCCAACTGTAGTGAATAATAGAAACTGCCAAAAAGACCTGCAATGGCACACCAAGCATCGCCAGTAGCATAAAAAACGGGATTGAGGTTAACGAGGTGTACCACGAGTTCCGCACGCCTAATGACAGGTTGTAATGTTCCCCCTGATGATGCACCACATGTACCGCCCACAGCGGGCGCATCTCATGATGCCAGCGATGTAGCCAGTAAAAGCCGAAATCCCACGCCAGCAAAGTAAACAGCGGTTTCCCCTGCATATGAAAAAGGAAGTCGCTATCACTGATGCCTGAACGAGGATTACGCCGCGTGCCGCCAGCACGAATTTCACACAGCTCGTTACCTTCAGGATACATTTCGATCAGGCTGGCGATAATCCCGCTGCAACCATCGCCCCGCTCAACAATCGCGCACGCCGCGCCGTCACCAAAAATTAAAGACGACTCTTCATGATCCCAGTCAATACCGCGTGAAGCGATATCTGCCGAGACGATGGCAATCCGTCGGTATGCCCCACAGTTTAATAATCCGGCAGCGACTTCCAGAGCGGAAATAAAGCTGACGCAGCTGCTGTTGATATCAAACCCGGCAACGCCTGCGGGCATGGCAGCGGCTTTAAGAATATGAATTGCGCTACAGGGTAATGCCTGTACGGCAATGGCTGACGCACAAATTAGCAGATCGATATCAGAAGGTTTTAAGGCAGCCGCTGTTAACGCATTATGCAAAGCTTCTGCCGCCAGTTCGGCCTGGCTGGCGTCGTTGCTGGCAAAATAACGCCAGCAAATGCCGGAACGTCGCTCAACGTAGCCCGCAGGTTTATTTAACTGAACATCCAGTTGTTGAGAGGTGATTTTATCAGGGGGTAAGGCGATCCCCGTGGCGATTATTTTTAACGCCGCAGAGAGCGTCGGATGATTAGGTAGATCCACGGTCAGTGCTCCTTCACTGCTCCAGGGGGACCTATCATATAGATGAGCTATGTTTGCCTACAATCTGAAAAAATCGACAGAGTGTAACTGGCGATTTCAGCAGACTGACAACGTGCGTTACGTTATGCCGGATGCGGCGTGAACGACTTATCCGGCCTACAAAAATCTGCAAATTCAATACATTGCAGAATTTTCGCAGGCCTGATAAGCGCAGCGCATCAGGCATTTTGCCGTTTCGCGCCAGACGACTTATTTTCCTGACTTAGTGGCGAGCACGCACCAGCTGATATTTCCGTGTCAGATACTCCACCGGTACGCTCCAGATGTGCACCAGACGCGAGAACGGGAACAGCAGGAATAACGTCATCCCCAGCACCAGGTGCAAACGGAAGATAAACGCCACGCCATCAAGGTGCTGAGATGCGCCACCGTGGAAGGTCACCACCGACTGCGCCCAGCCAACCAGTTTCATCATCTCGCTACCGTCCATATGCTGAGCGGAGAACGGAATGGTCAGCAGGCCCAGCGCGCACTGGATAACGAGCAGCGACAGGATCAGGATATCCGCTCCGGTAGTCGTTGCACGCACGCGCGGGCTGAACAGGCGGCGTTTCAGCAACAGTACACCGCCAATCAGACACAGCACACCGCTGGCGCCACCAGCAAACATCGCCATTTTCTGTTTCACTTCAATTGGCAGCCAGGCTTCATACATCCAGTGCGGCGTCAGCATACCGAAGAAGTGACCGACAAAAATCCCCAGAATCCCGATATGGAACAGGTTAGACGCCAGGTTCATCCCTTTGCGATCCAGCATCTGGCTGGACGCCGCGCGCCAGGTGTACTGCCCGTAGTCATAGCGCAGCCAGCTACCAATCAGGAAGACCGCCCCGGCAATGTACGGGTAGATATCAAAGAAGAACATATTCAGGAATTGCATTAGTGCTGTCCTCCAGTGGTAATATTCAGATATTGCGGCGCGACGGCACCGGCAAAGCGACGCTGATGAGCAGTGATTGCCGAATCACCGCAGCCTTTGTCAGCAAAGAATTTAACCTGCTCTTCTTCCCAGACAGCATCCAGCGCCTGCGGCGTATCATCGCGCGCTTCATCGGCAATTTTTTCCGCCACTTTGTCGCTGTCTATAGCGGTATTCGCCAGTTTCAGCAGCAGATCAAACAGCACTGCATAACGGCTTTCACGCTGTTGCAGACGAGCACTTAGCAACGCCAGAATCGGCGCGATATCTTTCAAACCTTCTACGGCTTCGCTTTGCGGCAGCTGCGCCAGGTACTCCAGATACAGCGGCAGATGATCCGGCAGTTCACGACTGTTTAACTGCAAGCCGTGCTGTTCGTACTGCGCCAGCAAATCCACCATCGCCTGACCACGATCGCGGGATTCGCCGTGCACATGTTCAAACAGTAACAGCGACGTGGCGCGACCACGGTCGAACAGTTCGCTGTACTGTGCCTGAGCGTCCAGCGGATCCATCGCGGTTAAATCGCGCAGGAAAATGCCCAGCGCATGGGCATCCTCTTTTGACAGATTTTCCGACGCAGCAATCGCCTCAAACATCTCTTGTTGATGCTGCCATAAGGCAGCATCAGGATATTCAAGGAGACGCGATACAATCACGAGTTCGATCATGGATGCGGCTCCGTTTTGCTGGTCACATCGATGGCATCAATACGACGGCTGTTGAACAGATTGAATTTGGTATCTGAACCGTGGCAGCCGTCACCAAAGGTAAAGCCGCAACCATTTTTCTCCGGGAAGGCTTCCCGCGCCAGTTCACGATGGCTGCTCGGCACCACAAAGCGATCTTCGTAGTTTGCAATCGCCAGATAACGGTACATCTCCTGTGCCTGGGCTTCGGTCAGGCCGACCTCTTCCAGCGCACGGGTATCAACTTTACCGTCAACGGTTTCAGCTCGTTTGTAATGACGCATTGCCAGCATACGTTTCAACGCGAGCAGTACCGGTTGGGTATCACCGGCGGTCAGCAGATTCGCCAGGTACTGAACCGGGATACGCAGGCTTTCTACGTCTGGCAGAATGCCGTTGCTACCCAGCTCGCCCGCGTCTGCCGCAGACTGAATCGGTGACAGAGGCGGCACGTACCAGACCATCGGCAATGTGCGATATTCCGGGTGCAGCGGCAGCGCCAGTTTCCATTCCATCGCCATTTTATAAACCGGCGACTGTTGTGCGGCTTCAATAACGCTCAGCGGAATACCGTCTTTAATTGCCTGCTCGATGACTTTCGGATCGTTCGGATCGAGGAACACTTCCAACTGACGCTGGTAGAGATCTTTCTCGTTCTCGGTGCTGGCCGCACGTTCAATGGCGTCAGCATCGTACAACAGCACGCCAAGATAACGGATACGACCAACACAGGTTTCTGAGCACACCGTCGGCTGACCGGCTTCAATACGCGGATAGCAGAAGATGCACTTCTCAGATTTACCGCTCTTCCAGTTGAAGTAGATTTTTTTGTACGGACATCCGGTGATGCACATACGCCAGCCACGGCATTTATCCTGATCGATCAGTACGATGCCATCTTCTTCACGTTTGTAGATAGCCCCGCTCGGACAGGTCGCCACACATGCCGGGTTGAGGCAGTGTTCACACAGACGCGGCAAATACATCATGAAGGTGTTTTCGAACTGGCTATACATCGCCTTCTGGATGTTGTCGAAGTTCTTGTCTTTCGCCAGTTTGTCAAACTCGCCGCCCAGGTCATCTTCCCAGTTCGGCCCTTTTTCGATTTTCGCCATCCGTTCGCCAGTAATCAGCGAACGTGGACGGGCAATCGGCTGCGATTTGCTACCTTCTGGCGCGGTATGCAGATTCTGATAATCAAAATCGAACGGCTCGTAATAATCGTCGATCCCCGGCAAATGCGGGTTGGCGAAGATTTTACCCAGCAGCATCGCGCGGTTACCCATACGCGGTTGCAGTTTGCCGTTGATTTTACGGATCCAACCGCCTTTGTATTTTTCCTGGTTTTCCCAGTCGGTAGGGAAACCCTGACCCGGTTTGGTTTCAACGTTGTTGAACCACGCGTACTCAACGCCTTCGCGGCTGGTCCAGACGTTTTTACAGGTAACTGAACAGGTGTGGCAGCCGATGCACTTATCGAGATTCAGCACCATGCCGACTTGTGAACGAATTTTCATTTTACGCTCTCCTGTACCTGGTCATTGCCTTCGCCATCTAACCAGTCAATGTTCTTCATCTTACGCACTACAACAAACTCATCGCGGTTAGAACCTACGGTGCCGTAGTAGTTAAAGCCGTATGCCAGATGGGCATAGCCACCGATCATATGCGTCGGTTTCGGCGTGATACGGGTGACCGAGTTATGAATACCCCCACGCTGCTGCGTGATTTCCGAACCCGGCAGGTTAACGATACGTTCCTGCGCGTGGTACATCATGGTCATCCCTGCCGGAACACGCTGGCTGACAACCGCACGGGCAGTCAGCGCACCATTGCTGTTGAAGACTTCAATCCAGTCGTTGTCGGCAATTCCCAAATCTTTGGCATCGGCTTCGCTCAGCCAGACCACCGGCCCACCGCGACCTAAAGTCAGCATCAGCAGGTTGTCGCTGTAAGTGGAATGAATACCCCACTTCTGGTGTGGCGTCAGGAAGTTCAGGGCTTTTTCCGGGTTACCGTTGGATTTCTGTCCCATCACTTCTTTCACCGAACGGGTATCGATCGGCGGACGATAAACCAGCAGGCTTTCACCAAAATCACGCATCCACTGATGATCCTGATACAGCTGCTGACGACCAGAGAGCGTACGCCACGGGATCAGCTCGTGAACGTTGGTGTAACCGGCGTTGTAAGAAACGTGTTCATCTTCCAGACCAGACCAGGTCGGGCTGGAGATAATTTTGCGCGGCTGTGCCTGAATATCGCGGAAGCGGATTTTCTCGTCTTCTTTATTCAGCGCCAGATGCGTATGGTCGCGACCGGTAAACTCGCTCAGTGCCGCCCAGGCTTTCACGGCTACCTGACCGTTGGTTTCCGGTGCCAGCGTCAGGATCATCTCTGCCGCATCAATTGCGGTGTTGAGCATCGGCTGGCCTTTCGCCGGACCTTCAGCCTTGGTGTAGTTGAGCTTACGCAGCAGATCCATCTCGCTCTGGGTGTTCCAGGCAATCCCTTTACCGCCGTTACCGATTTTCTCCATCAGTGGGCCGATAGAGGTAAAGCGTTCGTAAGTGGCCGGATAATCGCGCTCAACCACCATAATGTGCGGTGCGGTTTTACCTGGGATCAGGTCGCATTCGCCTTTTTTCCAGTCTTTCACATCCAGCGGCTGCGCCAGTTCGGCGGCGGAGTCGTGCTGAATTGGCAGCGTAACGATGTCGGTTTCTTTACCCAGATGACCAACGCACACTTCGGAGAATTTCTTCGCGATGGCTTTGTAGATTTCCCAGTCGCTTTTCGCTTCCCAGGCCGGATCGACCGCCGCAGACAGCGGGTGAATAAACGGATGCATATCCGAAGTATTCATGTCGTCTTTTTCGTACCAGGTCGCCGTCGGCAAAATGATGTCGGAATAGAGACAAGTGCTCGACAGACGGAAGTCCAGCGTCACCACCAGATCCAGCTTGCCTTCCAGACCGTTATCCTGCCAGTCCACTTCTTCCGGCTTCACGCCGCCCTGCTGCCCCAGATCTTTACCCTGGATACCGTGTTCCGTCCCCAGCAGATACTTGAGCATAAACTCATGACCTTTACCGGAAGAGCCCAGCAGGTTAGAACGCCAGATGAACAGGTTACGCGGATGGTTCTTGCCGTTTTCCGGTTGTTCCGCAGCAAAACGGATTGAACCCTCTTTCAGGGATTTCACCGTATAGTCCACCGGATTCATGCCCGCTTTTTCTGCTTCGCGAGCAATAGTCAGCGGGTTAGTGCCTAGCTGCGGCGCAGACGGCAGCCAGCCCATACGTTCCGCACGCACGTTGAAGTCGATCAAGTGTCCGGTATAGCGGGATTTATCCGCCATCGGCGACAGCAACTCTTCTGCGGTCACGGTTTCATAACGCCACTGGCTGGAGTGGTTATAAAAGTAAGAGGTGCTGTTCATGTGACGCGCCGGACGCTGCCAGTCAAGGGCAAACGCCAGCGGCTGCCAGCCGGTTTGCGGACGCAGTTTTTCCTGACCCACGTAGTGTGCCCAGCCACCGCCGCTCTGACCGACACAGCCGCAGAAAATCAGCATGTTGATCAGACCGCGATAGTTCATATCGAGGTGATACCAGTGGTTCAGACCGGCACCGACGATAATCATCGAGCGACCATGCGTTTTATCAGCGTTATCGGCAAATTCACGGGCAATGCGGATAATCTGGCTACGAGAAACACCGGTGATCTGCTCAGCCCACGCCGGGGTGTAGGCTTTCACGTCGTCATAGCTGGTCGCGCAGTTAACGTCGTTCAGACCACGCTCCAGGCCGTAGTTTGCCAGCGTCAAATCATAAACGGTGGTCACCAGTGCAGTGCTGCCATCAGCCAGTTGCAGGCGTTTTACCGGCAGCTTGTGCAGCAGAATGTTTTCCAGCTCCACTTTATTGAAGTGTTCCGTGCCGTCGCCGCCAAAGTACGGGAAGCCCACTTCAGCGATCTCATCCTGACTACCCAGCAGACTCAGTTGCAGTTCGGTTTCTTCACCAGTTTTGCCATCGCGCTGTTCAAGATTCCATTTGCCCTTCTCGCCCCAACGGAAACCGATCGAACCGTTCGGCGCAACCATTTCACCTTGCGTATTAAAAGCTACGGTTTTCCATTCCGGGTTGTTTTCCTGACCCAGCGCATCAACCAGATCGGCGGCGCGCAGCATACGACCTGCAGCGTAATAACCGTCGCGCTCTTCCAGCATTACCAGCATCGGCATGTCGGTGTAGCGGCGCACATAATCGGTGAAATACTGGCTTGGGTTATCAAGATGGAATTCACGCAGCATCACGTGACCCATTGCCAGCGCCATTGCTGCGTCGGTGCCCTGTTTCGGTGCCAGCCACAGATCGCACAGTTTGGCGATTTCAGCGTAGTCCGGCGTGACGGCAACAGTTTTGGTGCCTTTGTAACGCACTTCAGTAAAGAAGTGAGCATCCGGGGTACGCGTCTGCGGGACGTTTGAACCCCAAGCGATGATGTAGCTGGAGTTGTACCAGTCAGCTGATTCCGGTACGTCAGTTTGCTCGCCCCAGGTTTGCGGAGACGCAGGAGGCAGGTCGCAGTACCAGTCGTAGAAGCTTAAGCAAGTACCGCCAAGCAGCGAGAGATAGCGAGCACCTGATGCGTAAGAAACCATCGACATTGCCGGAATTGGCGAGAAGCCGGCGACACGGTCCGGGCCGTAGTTTTTGATGGTGTAAACGTTAGATGCGGCGATCAGTTCATTCACTTCCTGCCAGGAAGAACGAACAAAACCACCGCGTCCACGCGCCTGTTTAAAGCTTTTCGCTTTATCGGCGTCTTCGATAATAGAAGCCCATGCCTCAACCGGATCGCTATGCTGCGCCTTCGCTTCACGCCACATTTTCATCAGGCGTTTACGCATCATTGGGTATTTCAGGCGATTGGCGCTATAGAGATACCAGGAGTAGCTGGCACCGCGCGGACAGCCGCGAGGTTCATGGTTTGGCAGATCCGGACGAGTACGCGGATAGTCAGTCTGCTGGGTTTCCCAGGTCACCAGACCGTTTTTAACGTAGATTTTCCAGCTGCAGGAGCCGGTGCAGTTTACCCCGTGGGTAGAGCGGACGATTTTGTCATGCTGCCAACGCTGGCGATATCCATCCTCCCAGTCACGGTTGGTATTGAGAAGCTGGCCATGCCCATCGGCAAAGGTATCACCCTTCTGTTTGAAGTAGCGAAACCGGTCCAGGAATTTACTCATCGGTTTTCTCCTGTGGGAGCCTGTCGGCTCTCTGATAAATCGACATTGCTAATGTTTAAAACGAAGGTAACGCTCTGAAACGTCGTGGGAATTGATAACGATCAAGAGTGGTGGGGATGAAAAATAAAGTAAATTCCTAATATACCCCTTTGGGATAATTAATATTTATTACACAACTTATTGTAAATTAATGGTTTTTACATTCATCACCATTTAAACACTTCGGATTTTTATACAGATGGGTATTAAGGAGTATCCCCCATGGATGACATATTAATGGCGCTTAATTGACACCGTTGAAATAATTATCCCCTTAAAGTATGTTGTAACTAAATGAGAAATAAAAAAAGCGCGACATTACGCCGCGCAAAGGATAATCAAATATTACGATTTATTTTTTAGAATGCCGACCGTATACCGCCCAGGTAATTACCACGCAGGCGATATAGAAAATCAAAAATACTTTCATTGCACCGACTGGCGACCCTGTTAATGCCAGTGAGCTACCGAACGCTTTCGGGATAAAGAAGCCACCGATAGCGCCAATCGCGGAGATGAAGCCCAGCGCCGCCGCAGTGTCGGTTGCCGCTTCACGCATGGCACGTTCGTCAGAACCGCCTTCTGCTTTCACGCGATCCATCGTCAGTTTACGGAAGATCACGGAAATCATCTGGAAGGTGGAACCACTACCCAGCCCCGCCGTCAGGAACAGCGCCAGGAAGACCGCAAAGAACGCCATGAAGTTTCCGCCTTGCCCGTCAGTCGGTAAGGTGAGGAACAGCAGACCACTGAAAATCGCCATCAGCACGAAGTTCACCAGCGTTACACGAGTACCGCCGAGACGGTCAGATAATGCTCCCCCCGCAGAACGCGCCAGTGCGCCAATAAACGGTCCGAAGAAGGCGTAGTGCAGGATCTGTACATCCGGAAACTGCGTTTTAGACAGCATGGCAAAACCCGCAGAGAAGCCGATGAAGGAACCGAAGGTTGCCAGATACAGCAGGCTCATAATCCACAGATGACCCCGTTTGAGTACCGGCAACTGCTCCTTGATAGAGGCTTTCGAGGTAGCAAGGTCGTTCATGCCAAACCACGCTGCAATGGTGAAGATGGCGAGGAACGGCACCCATACCCAGGACGCGTTAGCCAGATACAATTCGGTGCCATCCGGCTGTGTTACGCCCTGGCTGCCAAATGCAGCAAAAATTGACAGTGATACCACCAGCGGAGCAACCAGCTGCATGACGCTAACGCCCATGTTGCCCAGACCACCGTTCAGCCCCAGCGCGCCACCCTGCTTCTGCTTCGGAAAAAAGAAGCTGATGTTTGCCATACTGGAGGCGAAGTTCGCGCCAGCAAAGCCGCACAGCAGAGAAATGATGATGAATACGCTGTATGGCGTAGTGGTATCCTGCACGGCAAAACCCAGCCAGACGCAAGGAATAATCAGAATACCGGTGCTGAACGCCGTCCAGCGACGACCGCCGAAGATTGGAACCATAAAGGAGTATGGCACACGCAATAATGCGCCAGAAACCGAAGGTAGTGCAGTCAAAAGAAACAGCTGATCGGTCGTAAAATTAAAGCCGACTTTCGGCAAATTCACCGCGACGGCACTGAATAACATCCATACACAAAACGCCAGTAGCAGACAGGGAACGGAAATCCACAGATTGCGGCTGGCTATACGCTGGCCGCGCTGTTGCCAGAACGCAGGATCTTCCGGTCGCCAATCAGTAATGACAGCTCCAGTAGCCCTTTCGGGGGCGGATGAGTGACTCATAGACACCTCTGATACTCGTTTCGATGTCTGCCACCTTAGTGTCTGTAGCCAAAGGTAATTTGATGTAAATCAAACGATAAGATAACTTTATCTATCATTGATATTTATCATTACCCATAGTGAGTACAGAGATTTCATAAAAATTATGAGATTTTTCACAGTACTGTAAAATCCCTACTCTTACTGATGTAAATCGACTAACCACACGGCAAATAAGGAGTAACTCTTTCCGGGTATGGGTATACTTCAGCCAATAGCCGAGAATAACGCCATCCCAGAATGTATCGTCACATTCATTAAGGTTATTGCTCATTCAAAGCCTGAAGGAAGAGGTTTACATGCTTAAACGTTGTCTCTCTCCGCTCACCCTGGTTAATCAGGTTGCGCTTATTGTTTTGCTTTCTACCGCTATTGGACTGGCGGGGATGGCGGTTTCTGGCTGGCTGGTACAAGGCGTTCAGGGCAGCGCCCATGCTATTAACAAAGCGGGATCGCTGCGTATGCAAACTTATCGGCTACTGGCGGCAGTGCCATTAAGCGAGAAAGACAAGCCCTTAATCAAGGAGATGGAACAAACGGCATTTAGCACCGAATTAACTCGAGCAGCAGAACGAGACGGGCAACTGGCGCAATTGCAGGGTTTGCAGGATTACTGGCGCCATGAGCTGATTCCTGCGCTGCTACACGCACAAAGCCGCGAAACGGTGTCGGCTGACGTCAGCCAGTTTGTTGCCGGGCTTGATCAGTTGGTATCTGGTTTTGACCGCACCACGGAAATGCGTATTGAGACGGTCGTACTGGTCCATCGGGTGATGGCTGTGTTTATGGCACTTCTACTGGTATTTACCATCATATGGCTGCGGGCACGGCTGCTACAGCCGTGGCGGCAATTGCTGGCGATGGCGAGTGCCGTCAGCCATCGCGATTTTACCCAGCGGGCGAATATCAGCGGGCGCAACGAAATGGCGATGCTCGGAACAGCACTGAACAATATGTCTGCGGAACTGGCGGAGAGTTATGCCGTACTTGAGCATCGGGTACAGGAGAAAACTGCCGGGCTGGAACATAAAAATCAGATACTCTCGTTTTTGTGGCAGGCTAACCGTCGTTTGCATTCTCGCGCCCCGCTGTGTGAACGCCTGTCACCTGTACTCAACGGCTTGCAAAATTTAACCCTGCTGCGTGATATCGAACTGCGGGTATATGACACTGAAGATGAAGAGAATCATCAGGAGTTCACCTGCCAGCCGGATATGACCTGCGACGACAAAGGTTGCCAGCTCTGCCCGCGCGGGGTATTACCCGTCGGCGATCGCGGCACGACCCTGAAATGGCGACTGGCGGATTCTCATATGCAGTACGGCATTTTGCTGGCGACCCTGCCTCAGGGCCGTCATCTGAGCCATGATCAACAGCAACTGGTGGATACACTGGTTGAGCAATTAACCGCCACTCTGGCGCTGGATCGCCATCAGGAACGCCAGCAGCAGTTGATCGTGATGGAAGAGCGTGCCACCATTGCGCGCGAACTACATGATTCTATTGCCCAATCTCTCTCTTGTATGAAGATGCAGGTGAGTTGTTTACAGATGCAAGGCGACGCACTGCCAGAAAGCAGCCGCGAACTGTTAAGCCAGATCCGTAACGAACTGAATGCGTCATGGGCGCAGTTGCGTGAGTTGCTCACCACATTCCGTTTGCAGCTCACCGAACCGGGATTACGCCCGGCACTGGAGGCGAGTTGTGAAGAGTACAGCGCCAAATTTGGCTTCCCGGTGAAGCTGGATTACCAGTTGCCACCGCGTCTGGTGCCCTCGCATCAGGCAATCCATCTATTGCAAATTGCCCGTGAGGCATTAAGTAACGCCCTCAAACATTCGCAAGCGAGCGAGGTCGTTGTAACGGTGGCGCAAAACGATAATCAGGTCAAACTGACCGTCCAGGATAACGGCTGCGGGGTGCCTGAAAATGCCATCCGCAGCAATCACTACGGCATGATAATTATGCGTGACCGTGCGCAAAGTCTGCGTGGCGACTGCCGCGTCCGCCGTCGTGAATCAGGTGGCACCGAAGTGGTGGTCACCTTTATTCCCGAAAAAACTTTCACAGACGTCCAAGGAGATACCCATGAGTAATCAGGAACCGGCTACTATCCTGCTGATCGACGATCACCCGATGCTGCGAACTGGCGTAAAACAGCTTATCAGCATGGCCCCCGATATCACTGTGGTTGGCGAAGCGAGCAATGGCGAGCAGGGTATTTTACTTGCGGAATCTCTCGATCCTGATCTGATTCTGCTTGATCTGAATATGCCCGGTATGAACGGTCTGGAAACGCTGGATAAACTGCGCGAAAAATCTTTATCCGGCCGCATTGTGGTATTCAGCGTCTCGAACCATGAAGAGGACGTCGTCACCGCGCTGAAACGCGGCGCAGATGGCTATCTGTTAAAAGATATGGAGCCGGAAGATCTGTTGAAAGCGTTACACCAGGCTGCTGCTGGCGAAATGGTATTAAGCGAGGCTTTAACCCCTGTTCTGGCCGCCAGCCTGCGTGCTAACCGCGCCACGACTGAACGCGACGTCAACCAGTTAACGCCGCGCGAGCGCGATATTCTGAAACTGATTGCTCAGGGCTTACCGAATAAGATGATCGCCCGCCGCCTGGACATCACTGAAAGCACGGTCAAAGTGCACGTGAAGCACATGCTGAAAAAAATGAAGCTAAAATCTCGTGTGGAAGCCGCAGTATGGGTGCATCAGGAACGTATTTTCTGATTATGGTTCCCAGCGCAGTTCGTCCTTTGCCATTGCATCGAAAGGTTCGGCAAGCGTTAGCGTGATCTCATTGGAGGAGACACGCTGTCCCTGGTTATCTTCCACCACCACCGACAAGCGCCATCGATTGGTCGCCTCTTCTCCACTTTGCCAGTCCGGCACGATCAGCGTCCAGCCATCCGCACTGTTGGCAGTTGCTCCCGATGTCAGACTTAACATCTGCGTATCGCCCTGCCAGATCAATTGTCGAATACCGTAACGACTGTGAATTTGTAATTTCAGCGGCACCGTTTCACCAGGTTTAAGATCCCAGGGGGGCGTCGCCAGAAATACCGTTAAGGTTTTACGCTGATGATACTCAATGACCGGCAGATTATTCCGCTGCGGATTGTCATAGCGACTGCCGCGCAACGACTGACTCTCAGCAACTTCGCCAGCAGAAAGTTGTTTGTTTAGTGGCACCCCAAAGCGGTAGTTAATATTCAGCCCGAGATTATTTTGGCTTTCTCCACTTTCGCCTTGTTTATGCTGGGCGGTCATAGTAACGAGTGGGACAGGGGTGTAATTAAGCCCCAGACTCATGGCGACAGGATTATGATAGCCCGTACCAGAATTAAACAGATCGACACGCTGACCAAAATATTGTTCGAGGCTGACACTGGTGTTGAGATGCTGGTAAAACGGCATTCGCATCCGGGCAGTCAAATCATAACCACGCGCCATACGCTGCTCGAGCGAGGCAGTCTGTTCATGCCATGAGGCAAAAGGCTGATAATAATTTGCCGACAGACGAAGATATTCTCCCCAGGCTTCAGCGCCAAACCCTGCCCGCTGAAGATTTTCATCTAACAAGTTGTCATAAAACGTGTTGTATCCCATCAACCATGTGCCATGCCTCCAGCGTTGACCAACGCCAAGGTTACTTACGAGTCCATCGTCCTGCTGGGTGAGTCCAAGTTGGCTCCATGTGAGATAACGCTCGTTATCCTGCAACGGTACAAACCAGCTCCCCCGGCTGCCGGTGAAATGCCCTTCGTTATCCACTTTGACGTCAACACTGGCGTTCCCCCACGGCGAAAGCCACGATTCCACATGCTGATTAACCTGCTGACTGAGCGCATCACGAACTTTTCCCAGCGCAAAGGCTTTTGCCTGCTCACCTGTATCCTGACCGTTATCGGTCATACTGGTTTCACCAAAATCTTTCACGATTTCGGCGAAGTGTTTTTCACCGTCATGATTTTCCGGTGCCATTCCTAAGTCCGGCAGACCATCCTTATCGTTATCAAAAGGATTTGCCGATCGCTGCTCAACGGATGGCTGTGCGCTGGCTATACCGCCTGCCAGCAGCAAGAGTAAATAAAGTGGGGTAACACGAGAGACGATACGGCTCAAAACGTCAGTAATTTCCGGTAAAAATGAACACCCATTACTTTATAGAATAACGATTACTGGTAACTTTTCTCGTACTTTCTCATGCTTTATGGAAAATCCTAAAAATGTGGCAAATTGGTCAGACAGCGTAAAAGCAGTAAGATAGAAGTCGGAAATCTAATTATCTGAATACAGGAGTGAGTAATGCAAAAAATCGTGATCGTTGCCAATGGCGCGCCCTACGGGAGCGAATCCTTATTTAACAGCCTGCGGCTGGCCATTGCGCTACGGGAGCAGGAGAGCAACCTGGATCTACGTCTGTTCCTGATGTCTGATGCGGTAACTGCCGGATTACGCGGACAAAAACCGGGGGAAGGCTACAATATTCAGCAAATGCTCGAGATCCTCACTACGCAAAATGTGCCTGTGAAATTGTGCAAAACCTGCACCGATGGTCGCGGTATCAGCCCACTTCCGCTGATTGATGGAGTTGAAATTGGCACACTGGTCGAGCTGGCGCAATGGACGCTGGTTGCCGATAAAGTGCTCACATTTTAATTACAGTATGGGGCGCTTAAGGCTACAGAAACGCCCCGCTGTGATGACTGTTTCATCAGGCAAAACCGGGCCGCAAGACACCATCCGGGAAATTCTCCGCCAGCAGTTTTTTCACCGACACCAGTAGATCATTCAGCCCGTCATCCTGCATCCCCAGTTTGTTGAGCTCTTGTTCCAGAGAAAATAAATACTGTGCATTGGTTCCAAGTGGACCACTCGCCGCAGCAATCAACGGAGCAATCACCTGAGCTCGGGTATCAGATTCATATTCAGGATGGCGCGGATCCATAATAAACACCAGCGCATTGACTGTGCGCCCGTCGTCAAGATCAAGCTGGCACCAGGTTGGCAGATAGCAGCCGGTAATCATCTCCCGTTTCCACAGCAGGGTCAGTTCCTGCTCCAGCGTCTCTTCCGGCAAGCGATACGCCACTCCCGTGGTGCGACCGCCCTCTTTCAGGGCAAGCATCCTTCCCGGCTGGTGTGCAGTCCCCCTTCCGGCGGTCAGGCGCAGACAGAATGCCCGATGCCAGCCAACCAGCGTACCGGTACAGGACTCGATAAACTCCAGCGCCGGATTCCACATCAACGATCCATAACCGAAGATCCACACCGCCCCCTCATCAGGACGACAAGCCAGCGTAGCTGCCAGCGAGGCTGCCCGCTGTTCTGCCGACCATAAGAGTGATTCTTCAATAGTGCCAAATGCCGTTTTACAATCGGCATTCATCAAGAAATCCCGAGTTATCACCTTATACCTCCGCCACTGCATACTTCCCTGCGACAACTTTTTGGTGTCTTCCGGACATTTTTACTGCTCATTTTGGAACCATTACCGGGACAATATGCAATCTGCAGACCACTTGCAAGGCGGCGCCGCACGAATAGCTTTAACTCATCACCGGGAGTTATAACTTTTTATGCCATTTATCATCACTCCCTTTGGCATATTCATGTTTCACTGCTGCCCAGGCCACTTTATGCGCTGTCTCCTCCCGACTGGCATCATCACGCCGATCTTCTTTATCTTTATATTGATCCCAGGCGCTGTTGAATGCCTCTTTATAGATATCCTGGGCATGGGACGGTAGAACGTGTTTTACATTTTCCGGCAGATCGCTTTTTGTTTTATACGGCATTGTTGACTCCTTTTTTAAAGGTGAACTTTAAGTGTGGTCAACAATATCCACGCTTGCCAGCATATAAGACTTTTCACATCAGACTCTTCTTAAGAGGTGCTAATACAAACGTTGTCTAAACACGTTGATTATTTTTATAACCCAAAGAGTAAAAAAGCGACAGCGGGGTAAAATTTCGTAAAATGTTACCGATATCCAGACACTTTCTGTTATTTTTTCTGCCTATTTATTACATTTTCGACAAATTCATCTGCAAAGGATAACCATAATGACAAATGCTCACGAGGCGGTAAAAACCCGCCACAAGGAGACCTCACTTATTTTCCCGGTTCTGGCGCTGGTAGTGCTGTTCCTTTGGGGAAGCAGTCAAACACTACCAGTGGTCATAGGCATCAATCTTCTTGCGCTTATTGGTATTTTAAGCAGCGCCTTTAGTGTTGTCCGTCATGCGGACGTATTAGCCCATCGACTGGGAGAACCTTATGGTTCTCTTATTCTTAGCCTTTCCGTGGTTATTCTTGAAGTCAGCCTGATATCAGCCTTAATGGCGACCGGCGATGCGGCGCCGACGTTAATGCGAGATACGCTCTATTCAATCATTATGATTGTTACTGGTGGACTGGTTGGTTTTTCATTACTGTTGGGCGGGCGCAAATTTGCCACCCAATATATGAATCTGTTTGGTATTAAACAGTATTTAATCGCCCTGTTTCCATTGGCAATTATTGTGCTGGTATTCCCGATGGCCCTGCCTGCGGCGAATTTTTCAACCGGTCAGGCGTTGCTGGTGGCATTAATTTCCGCAGCAATGTACGGCGTATTTTTGCTAATTCAGACCAAAACGCATCAAAGTCTGTTTGTCTATGAACATGAAGATGACAGTGATGATGACGATCCGCACCATGGCAAACCCTCTGCCCATAGCAGCCTGTGGCATGCCGTCTGGTTGATTATCCATTTAATTGCAGTGATAGCGGTTACCAAAATGAACGCAAGTCCGCTGGAAACACTGCTCACCAGCATGAATGCCCCGGTGGCCTTTACCGGTTTCCTGGTGGCGCTATTGATTCTTTCGCCGGAAGGTTTAGGGGCGTTAAAAGCGGTATTAAACAACCAGGTCCAGCGCGCGATGAATCTGTTCTTTGGTTCGGTTTTAGCGACAATTTCGCTTACCGTACCTGTCGTCACGCTGATCGCCTTTATGACAGGCAATGAATTGCAGTTTGCGCTTGGTGCGCCAGAAATGGTGGTGATGGTAGCCTCTTTGGTGCTGTGCCATATCTCCTTCTCCACCGGACGTACTAACGTGCTCAACGGCGCTGCACATCTGGCACTCTTTGCCGCCTATTTGATGACAATATTTGCCTGACATTAATATCTCCCCTGGCGACGGAAGCTGGGGGAGATAATAAAAATACCTGCCCGGTTCCTTTCTTCAGTTATTCTGAACAATTCGTCAGACATGATTGCGAGCCTGTACCACAACATGCAAGAAAGCACTGCAACAGTTGATGAAAAGCTGGAATGAACTCTTCATTACGAACGTTTCAGTGGTGAAGTAAAGAAGACTTGAGACGTAGTATCCACACCAAGCCGGGATTATCCGGTGAGGCGCAATGTTGTGGGGGCTTTATCCCTGGCGGCATTGGTTGCTGGAAAGAGAAAACCCCCGCACGTTGAGAGGTAAAACCTGACAACAGAACGGGGGCTAATCTTGAACCATCAACAATTCAAGAATAGCCGCAAAATGTTGTCATTACAACAAGGCGGTTATATGACGCTCGCACAGTTTGCCGTGATTTTCTGGCACGACCTGGCAGCGCCGATCCTGGCGGGAATTATTACCGCAGCGATTGTCGGCTGGTGGCGTAACCGGAAGTAAGGTGAAAACGGGCGTCAGGCTGCCGTGATGGCAATATGCGCCCGAAACCGGCCGCAGGGGTAACAGCCTGCGGCCTTTTTTGTCTTTATCTCTTTCAGAAGTAGACACCGTCAACCCAACCTGGAAGCATCAACCAGAGCATTCATGAAACAACTGCAACGGCTGATAAAAAGCCGGAATGCATACTGCATTACGAACATTCCTGGGGTGAAGTGAAGAACACTTGAGATATAGAATCCACACCAAGCCGGCGTTATCCGGTGAGGCGCAATGTTGTGGGGGTTTTATCCCTGGCGGCATTGGTTGCTGGAAAGAGAAAACCCCCGCACGTTGAGAGGTAAAACCTGACAACAGAACGGGGGCTAATCTTGAAACCAGACACTTCAAGAATAGCCGCAAAATGTTGTCATTACAACAAGGCGGTTATATGACGCTCGCACAGTTTGCCGTGATTTTCTGGCACGACCTGGCAGCGCCGATCCTGGCGGGAATTATTACCGCAGCGATTGTCGGCTGGTGGCGTAACCGGAAGTAAGGTGAAAACGGGCGTCAGGCTGCCGTGATGGCAATATGCGCCCGAAACCGGCCGCAGGGGTAACAGCCTGCGGCCTTTTTTGTCTCCGTCAACCATGAAAAAAGCCTTACCGCAGAACGATAAGGCTTTTGTTTTCAAGCAAAAAATTACTTGCTGGTATCCAGTTCTTCGAAACCTTTCACCAGATCATCAATCGCTTTCATCTGCTTGAGGAACGGTTCCAGTTTAGCCAGCGGCAGCGCAGATGGGCCATCGCATTTTGCGTGTTCCGGGTCCGGATGCGCTTCAATAAACAGCCCCGCCAGACCTACCGCCATACCAGCACGTGCCAGCTCAGCCACCTGAGCACGACGACCACCAGAAGCTGCACCAAACGGATCGCGGCATTGCAGTGCGTGGGTCACGTCGAAAATCACCGGCGAGTTGCCAGAAACTTTCTTCATAATGCTGAAGCCCAGCATATCGACAACCAGGTTGTCATAGCCAAAGTTAGCGCCGCGATCGCAAAGAATCACTTTATCGTTGCCGCCTTCTTTGAATTTATCAACGATGTTACCCATCTGACCCGGGCTGACAAACTGCGGTTTCTTGACGTTAATTACCGCACCGGTTTTCGCCATAGCTTCCACCAGGTCAGTCTGGCGAGCAAGAAACGCCGGTAACTGAATCACATCCACAACATCAGCGACAGGTTGTGCCTGGCTTGGCTCGTGAACGTCGGTGATAATTTTCACGCCAAAAGTTTGCTTCAATTCCTGGAAGATTTTCATCCCTTCTTCCAGGCCCGGTCCACGATAAGAGTGGATAGAGGAGCGGTTGGCTTTGTCAAAAGAGGCTTTGAACACGTAAGGGATACCCAGTTTCTGGGTCACGGTTACGTAGTGTTCGCAAATGCGCATCGCCAGATCGCGAGATTCCAGCACGTTCATACCGCCAAACAGCACGAACGGCAGGTCATTTGCTACGTTGATGTCGCCAATGCTAACCACTTTTTGTTTCATAGGATCGCCTTAATCTTAAGTAAAATGTCGATTAATTAATGCAGCACAATATGTTTATGCGCGATGTTATTAATTTGCGCACGGATCATTTCGCTGATCGGGTCTTCCGGACACTGTTCAACGAAATAACTTAAATCATTTAACGCAACGTGTTCGCAATCCAGTTGCGCGTAAATCAACCCACGATCGCGAATTTCATACGGATCTTCCGGGTTGAACTGTAATAAGGCCTCGCTGGTGCGTAATGCCAGTTCCATCTGATTTTCTTCCATCAGCGACGCTTTCAGCGTATCCAATAGTTTGCGGATAACCTCAATGTTATCGGCTTCATCCAGGTCTTCATAAAACAGTTCCGCTGACGGGCTGATATTTCCCTTTAACCATACATCCAGCATATGTTCGCTTAACGATTCACCGTTAAAAGGGTTAATCAACCAAATTTCGCCATCCGGACATTCAATGCGCAATATAAGCTGCGTCGGGAATATCACCGGCATCAGCGGCAAATCAAGACGATTAGCGACCCACACCAAAACGGCGCCTAATGATACCGCACTGCCCTGCCGATTTTTTAACACCTGATCCAACCATAATGCATCGGAAAGACGATAAACACCGCGTGAGGCTTTAAATCCCCATTCGCCGTAAAACAACGCGATCAATTTTTCCAGCTGCTCTTCTAAAGGCAGAAGCTGGCTAATTTCTTCCTTCGCCAGATTAACGAGACGCTCCAGTTCGTCGTATACATCTTGCGAGGGAAAATCGCGGCGGATTGCTTCGCAAGCCAGGATCATGCCTTCGCACAGCGGCGCTTTATTAAATTCGAAATCAGCTAACGATCTCATGACTTACCCCAGTAACGGTACTTTTGTGGTGGCGAGTTTAATGATGATGTACAGCACCACCAGCGCCAGCGGGAAGGCAATAATGCGCACCTGCTGACTGTGCACCCGACGATAATCGAGAGCAATAAAACCCAAAACGATATAAATGATAACTCCAAACAGCTTTTCAGTCAGCCATTGTGCCTGCCCGGAAAATGGCAGGATGTGCGCTTTAGCCATTAGCGCAACGCCGCTTAACAATAACACCGTGTCGATAACCGTCGGCGTAATGCGCGTCCAGCGAGCAAATGCCTGAGGATGCTCCTGATAACGTAGCCAGAAACGTAAGGTTAGTAGCCCAACAGAAAGCGCGACACTGATGAGATGAACGCTAAGCAGCGTAGTAAAACTTGTCATCGATAATAGCGACCAAGCGTCACGCGCTCGTTATCACCGTAGTCCCGGCAGGTTTCGACATTACGATAACCCGCCTGCATAAATGCCTGTCGAACCACTTCGCCCTGCTGCCAGCCATGCTCCAGAAGCAGAAATCCGCCAGATGTCAGTGCGTTACGAGACTTTTCGATGATGTGAACGATATCCGCCATACCGCTGTCTGCCGCAACCAACGCCGACAGCGGCTCAAAGCGGACATCGCCTTGTTGAAGATGGGGGTCCTGCTCGTCGATATATGGCGGATTGCTGACAATCATCGCAAACTGCTGCTCGCCAAGCGCACTAAACCAGTCGCTTTGCAGGATATGGATATTTTTAATCGCCAGATGCTGCGCATTACGCTTCGCAAGGGCAACAGCATCCGGCATTCGGTCAACGGCGGTTACCTCACAATCTGGACGCTCGCTGGCCAGCGCCAGCGCAATTGCCCCGGTGCCCGTACCGAGATCGAGAATACGACAAGACTGTTCAGGCAACCGCGCCAGAGCCTGTTCCACCAGACATTCGGTGTCAGGACGGGGAATTAAGGTCGCTGGCGAAACAAATAACGGCAACGACCAAAATTCACGCACACCGGTTAAATGAGCAATAGGTTCACCCGCACGACGACGCGCCAGCAGTACGTCGAGTTGCTCACACTGCGCATCAGTCAGCAGTGTTTCGCCAAAAGCGAGAATGAAGGTGCGTCCCTTGCCGGTAACATGCTCCAGCAAGATTTCAGCATCGCGACGCGGACTTTCGCTCGCCTGAAGTTGGGTTATTGCGTCACGCAACCAGTGTTGATATTCCATTATTCTTGCTCGGACAACGCCGCCAGTTGGTCAGCCTGATGTTCCTGGACGATCGGCTCAATCAGCATATCCAGCTTCCCTTCCATCACTTCATCCAGACGGTAGAGCGTCAGGTTGATACGGTGGTCGGTGACGCGCCCCTGCGGGAAATTGTAGGTACGGTTACGGTCGCTGCGATCGCCACTGCCCAGCAGGTTACGACGGGTAGACGCCTCCGCCTGCTGGCGTTTTGCCATTTCTGCTGCGTGGATGCGAGCACCAAGTACAGAAAGAGCTTTAGCTTTGTTTTTATGTTGTGAACGTTCATCCTGACATTCAACAACAATACCGGTTGATAAGTGAGTAATACGGATTGCCGAATCGGTGGTGTTAACGTGCTGCCCGCCTGCCCCTGAAGAGCGGAAAGTATCAATGCGCAAATCTGCCGGGTTGATATCCGGCAGTTCCGCGTCAGGCAGTTCTGGCATTACAGCAACGGTACAAGCAGAAGTATGAATACGCCCCTGGGATTCAGTGGCCGGAACACGCTGCACGCGATGACCGCCGGATTCAAATTTCAGGCGCCCATACACGCCGTCACCGCTGATTTTGGCGATGATCTCTTTATAGCCACCATGCTCGCCCTCGCTGGCGCTCATGATTTCCACGCGCCAGCGACGGGCTTCTGCGTAACGGCTGTACATACGGAACAGATCGCCGGCAAATAATGCGGCTTCATCACCACCGGTTCCGGCACGCACTTCGAGGAAGGCGTTGCGTTCGTCATCAGGATCTTTTGGCAGCAAGAGAACCTGAAGTTGTTGTTCCAGTTGCTCGCTTTTTTCTTTAGCTTCGCGCAGTTCATCCTGCGCCATTTCACGCATTTCAGGATCGTCGAGCATCATCTGTGCGGTTTCGATATCTTCCTGAACCTGTTGCCAGTCGGTGAAACAGCGCGAAACATCACTTAACTGCGCATATTCACGAGATAATGCGCGAAAACGTTCCTGGTCAGCGATGGTTTGCGCATCACCCAGCAGCGCCTGAACTTCTTCATGGCGTTCATGCAGGGCTTCCAGTTTGGCAACGATAGAAGGCTTCATAGGCGTAAATGCACCCTGTAAAAAAGAAAATGATGTACTGCTACTCCAGCCCGAGGCTGTCGCGCAGAATATTCAGGCGTTCGTTATCCCCGTCACGGGCGGCCTGTTGAAGTGATTTCGTTGGCGCATGGATCAGGCGGTTAGTCAGTTTCCATGCCAGATCCTGCATAATGGCTTGCGCGTCTCCGCCCTGCTCAAGGGCGGCTAACGCTTTGGCGGTTAACTCATCGCGAACCTGCTCTGCCTGACTGCGATACTCGCGAATGGTTTCGCTGGCGCTTTGTGCGCGCAGCCACGCCATAAATTCGCTGGTTTCCTGAGCGACGATAGTTTCCGCCTCAACTGCTGCAGCTTTACGCTGCGCCAGGTTATGCGAAATAATACTTTGCAGATCGTCAACGCTATAAAGATAAGCATTCGCCAGTTTGCCGACTTCCGGCTCAACATCGCGCGGAACGGCAATATCCACCAACAGCATCGGTTGGTTGCGACGGCTTTTTAATGCGCGCTCCACCATACCTTTACCGATGATCGGTAACGGGCTTGCAGTGGAACTAATGATGATATCGGCTTCACGCAGACGTTCGTCGATATCGCTCAATGCAATCACTTCCGCACCGACTTCATCTGCCAGAATTTGGGCACGTTCACGAGTACGGTTGGCGATAATCATCTTCTGAACTTTGTGTTCGCGCAGGTGACGCGCCACCAGCTCGATGGTTTCACCCGCGCCAACCAGCAAAACCGTTACCGTTGAGAGCGATTCAAAGATCTGCCGCGCCAGCGTACAAGCCGCAAAAGCGACAGATACGGCACTGGCGCCAATATCCGTTTCAGTGCGGACGCGTTTTGCTACAGAGAAAGATTTCTGGAACATGCGTTCCAGCTCGCTCGCCTTCATATGGCCTTTTTGCGAATCAGCAAATGCTTTTTTCACCTGACCAAGGATTTGCGGCTCACCAAGGACGAGTGAATCAAGCCCGCTGGCAACACGCATCAGATGGCTGACCGCGTCGTTATCCTGATGCCAGTAGAGGCTATTACGCAGATCTTCTTCGTTGAGATTGTGGTAATCGCACAACCAGCGAATGAGCGCCTCTTGCAGGTTATCCTGCTCTTCAACGCTAAGATAAAGTTCCGTGCGGTTACACGTCGACAGCACCACGCCGCCCTGCACCATCGGCTGCGCGAGCAGGCTGTCAAGCGCCTGATCGAGCTTGTCCGGCGAAAACGATACACGTTCTCGTAGCGATACAGGTGCCGTTTTATGGTTAATACCGAGTGCTAAAAGGGTCATGTCTGCGGGAAATAATACCAACGTTGATATGGTTAGTCTGCTCGCATCATACAGGATGCGTGGGATCAATAAAAGAGAGCGCCCCCTTTTGGAGTAATTGCCAAAAGCCGTTAGATTCTGGCAATTAAGACAACTTGAACATAGACGATAGCGGACGGTAACGCTAGCATTAAGGGTTATAACTGCAACGTATCTCAAGGACTTGTCATCACTATGCCCCTGCCCGATTTTCGCTTTATCCGCCTGCTACCGCTGGCTGCCCTCGTGCTCACTGCCTGTTCCGTTACCACGCCAAAAGGCCCCGGCAAAAGCCCAGATTCCCCGCAGTGGCGTCAGCATCAGCAAGACGTTCGTAACCTCAATCAATATCAGACACGCGGTGCATTTGCGTATATTTCCGACCAGCAGAAAGTGTATGCCCGCTTCTTCTGGCAGCAAACTGGCCAGGATCGCTACCGTCTGCTGCTGACTAACCCATTGGGAAGCACCGAACTGGAGCTGAATGCTCAGCCGGGTAACGTGCAGCTGGTAGATAACAAAGGTCAACGTTACACCGCCGATGACGCCGAAGAGATGATTGGCAAATTGACAGGAATGCCGATTCCGCTCAACAGCTTGCGTCAGTGGATTTTAGGTTTGCCTGGTGATGCGACCGACTACAAACTGGACGATCAGTACCGCCTGAGCGAAATCACCTACAGCCAGAACGGCAAAAACTGGAAAGTCGTATACGGTGGTTATGACACCAAAACGCAACCTGCGATGCCAGCCAATATGGAACTCACCGACGGTGGTCAGCGCATCAAGTTAAAAATGGATAACTGGATAGTGAAATAATGCGGACACAGTGGCCCTCTCCGGCAAAACTTAATCTGTTCTTATACATTACCGGTCAGCGTGCGGACGGTTACCACACGCTGCAAACGCTGTTTCAGTTTCTTGATTACGGCGACACCATCAGCATTGAACTTCGTGACGATGGGGATATTCGCCTGTTAACACCCGTTGAAGGCGTGGAACACGAAGATAATCTGATCGTTCGCGCAGCACGGTTGTTGATGAAAACAGCAGCAAACAGCGGGCGTCTTCCGGCGGGAAGCGGTGCAGATATCAGCATTGACAAACAATTACCGATGGGCGGCGGTCTGGGCGGTGGTTCATCGAATGCCGCGACTGTTCTGGTGGCGCTGAATCATCTCTGGCAATGCGGCCTGAGCATCGATGAGCTAGCGGAAATGGGTCTGACGCTGGGCGCAGATGTTCCTGTATTTGTCCGTGGTCATGCCGCTTTTGCTGAGGGAGTGGGTGAAATATTAACGCCAGTGAATCCGCCAGAGAAATGGTATCTGGTGGCGCACCCTGGTGTAAGTATTCCGACACCGGTGATTTTTAAAGATCCCGAACTCCCACGCAATACGCCAAAAAGGTCAATTGATACGTTGCTAAAATGTGAATTCGGCAATGATTGCGAGGTTATCGCAAGAAAACGTTTTCGCGAGGTTGATGCGGTGCTTTCCTGGCTGTTAGAATACGCCCCGTCGCGCCTGACTGGGACAGGGGCCTGTGTCTTTGCTGAATTTGATACAGAGTCTGAAGCCCGCCAGGTGCTAGAGCAAGCCCCGGAATGGCTCAATGGCTTTGTGGCGAAAGGCGTCAACCTTTCCCCATTGCACAGAGCCATGCTTTAAGCCGGGCAAGCTGAGTTTCGGTGACAACGTCACCTTGTTCCAGACGTTGCATCGCGCTCTTTAATACACCGCCTGGAAAGAATATTGCCTGGCCCGCACAGTTTTCGGCAAATTCTTTCCACCAATGGACGCATGCCTGAGGTTCTTCTCGTGCCTGATATGAAGCTTTTTGCTGGTAACGCCACCCCGGAACTAGCACAACGTATTGCCAACCGCCTGTACACTTCACTCGGCGACGCCGCTGTAGGTCGCTTTAGCGACGGCGAAGTCAGCGTACAAATCAATGAAAATGTACGCGGTGGTGATATTTTCATCATCCAGTCCACTTGTGCCCCTACTAACGACAACCTGATGGAATTAGTCGTTATGGTTGATGCCCTGCGTCGTGCTTCCGCAGGTCGTATCACCGCTGTTATCCCCTACTTTGGCTATGCGCGCCAGGACCGTCGCGTCCGTTCCGCTCGTGTACCAATCACTGCGAAAGTGGTTGCAGACTTCCTCTCCAGCGTCGGTGTTGACCGTGTGCTGACAGTGGATCTGCACGCTGAACAGATTCAGGGTTTCTTCGACGTTCCGGTTGATAACGTATTTGGTAGCCCGATCCTGCTGGAAGACATGCTGCAGCTGAATCTGGATAACCCGATTGTGGTTTCCCCGGACATCGGCGGCGTTGTGCGTGCCCGCGCTATCGCTAAGCTGCTGAACGATACCGATATGGCAATCATCGATAAACGTCGTCCGCGTGCGAACGTTTCCCAGGTGATGCATATCATCGGTGACGTTGCTGGTCGTGACTGCGTACTGGTCGATGATATGATCGACACTGGCGGTACGCTGTGTAAAGCTGCTGAAGCTCTGAAAGAACGTGGTGCTAAACGTGTATTTGCGTACGCGACTCACCCGATCTTCTCTGGCAACGCGGCGAACAACCTGCGTAACTCTGTAATTGATGAAGTCGTTGTCTGCGATACCATTCCGCTGAGCGATGAAATCAAATCACTGCCGAACGTGCGTACTCTGACTCTGTCAGGTATGCTGGCCGAAGCGATTCGTCGTATCAGCAACGAAGAATCGATCTCTGCTATGTTCGAACATTAATCGAACCCGGCTCAAAGACCCGCTGCGGCGGGTTTTTTTGTCTGTAATATCCATTTGTATGACCTATGCCTCCTTCACCTGCCATTTAGTTGACAGATGATGCGCTCACGGATGAAACATTATTGTGAACAAAATATTCTTCTCACATGTGATGCCTTTCCGCGCTCTGATCGACGCTTGCTGGAAAGAAAAATACACTGCCGCACGGTTTACCCGTGACCTGATTGCCGGGATTACCGTCGGGATTATCGCTATTCCGCTGGCGATGGCGTTGGCAATTGGTAGTGGCGTAGCTCCGCAGTACGGTTTATATACCGCTGCTGTTGCAGGGATTGTCATTGCTCTGACGGGTGGGTCGCGTTTTAGCGTTTCCGGTCCGACTGCGGCATTTGTGGTAATTCTCTATCCTGTTTCGCAACAGTTTGGACTGGCAGGCCTGCTGGTTGCGACGTTGTTGTCGGGGATCTTTTTGATCCTGATGGGGCTGGCGCGCTTCGGTCGCCTGATTGAGTATATTCCGGTTTCCGTTACCTTAGGCTTCACTTCGGGTATCGGGATCACCATCGGTACGATGCAGATTAAAGATTTTCTCGGTCTGCAAATGGCACATGTCCCGGAACATTATCTGCAAAAAGTTGGCGCATTATTTATGGCGCTACCGACCATTAACGTGGGCGATGCCGCAATTGGTATTGTAACGCTTGGGATACTGATTTTCTGGCCGCGTCTGGGCATTCGTTTACCTGGTCATCTTCCGGCCTTGCTGGCTGGTTGTGCGGTGATGGGTATTGTTAACCTGCTCGGTGGACACGTTGCTACCATCGGATCGCAATTCCACTACGTCCTCGCCGATGGATCTCAGGGTAATGGTATTCCGCAACTGCTGCCGCAACTGGTACTGCCGTGGGATCTACCTAATTCAGAATTCACGCTGACCTGGGACTCCATACGCACACTGCTGCCTGCGGCATTCTCAATGGCAATGCTCGGCGCAATCGAATCTCTGCTCTGCGCTGTGGTACTGGATGGTATGACCGGGACTAAACACAAAGCGAACAGCGAGCTGGTCGGTCAGGGTCTGGGGAATATCATTGCCCCGTTCTTTGGTGGTATTACCGCTACAGCCGCGATCGCGCGTTCTGCCGCTAACGTCCGTGCCGGTGCAACCTCGCCCATCTCGGCGGTGATCCACTCGATTCTGGTTATTCTCGCCCTGCTGGTACTGGCACCGCTGCTCTCCTGGCTGCCGCTTTCCGCCATGGCTGCCCTGCTGTTAATGGTGGCATGGAACATGAGTGAAGCACACAAAGTGGTCGACTTGCTGCGCCATGCGCCGAAAGATGACATCATCGTCATGCTGCTTTGCATGTCGCTGACCGTGCTGTTTGATATGGTTATTGCCATCAGTGTGGGTATCGTACTGGCATCGCTGCTGTTTATGCGTCGCATCGCCCGTATGACTCGTCTGGCACCTGTGGCGGTAGATGTTCCTGACGATGTACTGGTTCTGAGAGTTATTGGTCCGCTGTTTTTCGCTGCGGCTGAAGGCTTATTCACCGATCTTGAATCGCGTCTGGAAGGCAAAAGAATTGTTATTCTGAAGTGGGATGCAGTTCCGGTGCTTGATGCCGGTGGCCTTGATGCGTTCCAGCGTTTTGTGAAGCGCCTGCCTGAAGGGTGTGAACTGCGGGTGTGTAACGTGGAATTCCAGCCACTGCGCACCATGGCTCGTTCTGGTATTCAACCGATCCCTGGACGCCTGGCGTTCTTCCCGAATCGCAGCGCAGCAATGGCTGATCTGTAAGAAAGGCATTAAATTGACCAGTCAGCGCAAACTGACTGGTCAGCAAACTACATTATGCGTTAGCTATGACGACGATTATCGTTACGGCGGCAACGTTTGTCATAGTGGCGAACCCACCAGTAACGGTCACACACCTGTTCATGCCCGCCAACACGGGCACCCGCCAGCCAGAGAATGGCACCGACGAAAATACTCAGCACTGCACCATGTGCGAAATACTGGGGCATATTAAACTGTGGTAACTGGTTGAGGATTGAATACCCCACGCCGACCACCATGACCACCAGACCCAACCCCATGAGCACGTTACCGAGTAACGAAGCGTTTTTGCGTTTCATATGTCACCTCCGGAACTTTCTGGGTTGTAACAGGGAATCCCCCTCTTCCTTATGTGTAAAGTATAGACAACACCCTGTAGGTTATGTGCGGGCGTGATCACAATTACAACCCTTATTTCAACAAAACTTTACAAATAACCGCCTGAACCCCCTGACTTTCTAATAGTTCGCAGAGGCAATTATTGTGTTGTCTGCGTATAAGGTGCTGTTTTTTGTCAAGCGAGGCCACAACCAGTAAACTACGCGCCAGTTATGCACTCACTCAGGACAAAAAACGTGACGATTAAATTGATTGTCGGCCTGGCGAATCCCGGCGCTGAATACGCCGCAACGCGACACAATGCTGGCGCCTGGTTCGTTGACTTACTGGCGGAGCGTTTGCGCGCCCCCCTGCGCGAAGAAGCTAAATTCTTTGGTTATACCTCGCGAGTTACCGTTGGAGGCGAAGATGTCCGCCTGTTAGTCCCGACCACATTTATGAATCTCAGCGGCAAAGCCGTCGCGGCGATGGCCAGTTTTTTCCGCATTAACCCGGACGAAATTCTGGTCGCCCACGACGAACTGGATCTGCCCCCTGGCGTCGCCAAATTTAAGTTGGGCGGCGGCCATGGTGGTCACAATGGACTGAAAGATATCATCAGTAAATTGGGTAATAACCCTAACTTTCACCGTTTACGCATTGGAATCGGTCATCCGGGCGATAAAAACAAAGTTGTCGGGTTTGTGTTAGGCAAACCTCCTGTTAGTGAACAGAAGTTAATTGATGAAGCCATCGACGAAGCGGCACGTTGTACTGAAATGTGGTTTACAGATGGCTTGACCAAAGCAACGAACCGATTGCACGCCTTTAAAGCGCAATAAGTCGTTGTCTGCGGCATTTTTGCCGCGTGCCGTGTATAATAGGCAGAGTTATTTCCATTTCTACAATCTGTTTACGATAACAGGTTGATTATTAAGATATTAAGGTGATTTAAATCATGGGATTCAAATGCGGTATCGTCGGTTTGCCCAACGTCGGGAAATCTACCCTGTTCAACGCGCTGACCAAAGCCGGTATTGAAGCGGCCAACTTTCCATTCTGCACCATCGAGCCGAACACAGGCGTTGTGCCAATGCCCGATCCGCGTCTGGATCAACTGGCTGAAATCGTAAAACCGCAGCGTACGCTTCCCACGACCATGGAGTTTGTCGATATCGCTGGCCTGGTAAAAGGCGCATCGAAAGGCGAAGGTCTGGGTAACCAGTTCCTGACCAACATCCGTGAAACCGAAGCGATCGGTCACGTTGTTCGCTGCTTTGAAAATGACAACATCATTCACGTTTCCGGCAAAGTTAATCCGGCAGACGATATTGAAGTTATCAATACCGAGCTGGCTCTGGCGGATCTCGACACCTGTGAACGTGCGATTCACCGCGTACAGAAAAAAGCCAAAGGTGGCGATAAAGACGCGAAAGCCGAGCTGGCGGTACTGGAAAAATGCCTGCCACAACTGGAAAACGCAGGTATGCTGCGCGCGCTGGATTTAAGCGCAGAAGAAAAAGCAGCTATTCGTTACCTGAGCTTCCTGACGTTGAAACCGACGATGTACATCGCTAACGTCAACGAAGACGGTTTTGAAAACAACCCGTATCTGGACCAGGTGCGTGAAATCGCGGCGAAAGAAGGTTCTGTTGTCGTTCCGGTTTGTGCTGCTGTTGAAGCCGACATTGCCGAACTGGACGACGAAGAACGTGACGAATTTATGCAGGAGCTGGGACTGGAAGAGCCGGGTCTGAACCGTGTGATCCGTGCCGGTTATAAACTGCTGAACCTGCAAACTTACTTCACCGCCGGGGTGAAAGAAGTGCGCGCATGGACCATTCCGGTTGGTGCAACCGCGCCGCAGGCTGCTGGCAAAATCCACACCGATTTTGAAAAAGGCTTTATCCGTGCACAAACCATCGCGTTTGAAGATTTCATCACTTACAAAGGTGAACAAGGCGCGAAAGAAGCAGGCAAAATGCGTGCAGAAGGTAAAGATTACATCGTTAAAGATGGCGATGTGATGAACTTCCTGTTCAACGTTTAATTCCGCGTCATCTCCTGACGGTTAATAATGAGCCATTATGTGAATCGCACATAATGGCTTTTTTACGCCTGCTACGCTGCTTCTTTCAATTCTGAGCTACCAAAACTCATAATCAGACTTCTGGCAATATTAACAATGCGGTCTTTATGTGATAACAATCACAGTGCATTAACTGTTCAAGAGTTTGTCATGAAAAAAACATTTACCTTCAGCCTGTTAGCAATTGTCTTTGCGAGCCTGTTAAGTGCTTGTGTTCCTCACCATCATCACCGCCACAGCGATGGCCCGCGTGGTCCTGCGGCTTCCGGTAAGCCAATGCCACCTTCAAATGGTGGGCCAAATCATGGCAGTCATGGTCGCTATTAATTAGCAAGTCATACGCGGGAGAATGCATACTCCCGCTATCCCCGGCGCTTAAACTGCCCCGCATCAATGCCATGTTGTTTCATTTTTCGCCACAGCGTGGTGCGACCAATTCCAAGTAACGCCGACATTTCCAGAATACGTCCGTCAGTCACCTGGGCGGCGTTAATAATCGCTTCTTTTTCGACTTCCGCAAATGACAGACTGGTGGAAAGACGCGTGGCGCTGATATCTTCTGTCGCCTGTTCGGTAAACAGATGCTCAGGCAAATTACTGACGCGAATACGCCCGTTGTCGCTGCTCAGGGCAAGGTTCTCAATGACGCTATACAGTTCAAAATCATTACCGGGCCATGCGCAGGAGACCAAACGAGCAAGCGCATCATCATCAATCTTCAAACGGGTTGAGAAGCGTTTTTCGAGATTACGCAATTTATTATTCACCAGCGCCGGAATACTGCCGCGCCGCATACGCAGAGGCGGGATGGTAATTTCAAATGCATGGAGCGCGTAATAAAGCTGCCGACTAAAGCGATTTTGTTCCACCAGCATTGCCAGATCTGCGGTCGTTGTGGCAATCACTTTGACATCAATCGGGATTAAACGCCGCGCATCCAACCGCGTGATAACGCCCTGCTTGATGACCTGAAGCAATGCTGACTGTAACTCCACCGCCAGATACTCAATCTTTTCGAGAAACAGCGTGCCGCCGTGTGCCAGTTCCAGACGACTCAGACGGCCATTTTTATTCTCCGTGCGATCGCCGCCAATAAATTCTTCCACCAGCGTCGCATCACCATATAACTCGCAATTGACGGCGATATAGGGACCTGCGGCGCGTTCGCTTTCATTATGAATCGCCTGGCTTAACAGGGCTTTACCAACGCCTTCTTCTCCACAAAGTAACACCGGAAAACTGCTGCGCGCCGCCTGACGACCAAAATGAATCAAGCGGCGGGTTTGCGGATCATCCTGTGGCATATGAGCAAAAGTATGACTAACTTTGCCTAATTGACTGGTCATCAATTGCCGCATCTGTTCCACCGGATGCAGCAGCAGAATAAAGCTGGTTCCCTGGGCTTCAATTATCGGTTTAAGGGTAATGACCGTATCAATAAACTGGTGCTGACTTTCAAAGGTCGCTTCCACATGTTTGAGCGGATGTGCCTGTTTTATTGCCTGTTGCAACACGGCGGGTAACGTTAACAGTTCCGTGATTGCTCTTCCCTGACTTGCCGTCACATCCAGACGTAAAACACGCGCCGCCTGAGCATTGATAAATTGCAGATTACCCTGCTCATCCCAGCTAATCACGCCATCGTCCATACTTTCTAACAGGGCGTTAAGCTGATTTAAATGCCGATTAGTTTCAGCCAGCAAACTGTCCGTTAGCAGTAAGTTTCCCACCTCGCGAGCAATTGCCAGCGTCAACGGCAAATCGGCTGCTGTCGATTGTTCCGCCGGACATGCCAGGGCTATCGTCCCCGTCAATCGCCCCTTGCTGTCAAACAGCGGCGTTGCACAAAATGCCCATTTCCAGAGCGCCTGTTTAAAATGTTGATCGGCTATCGTTTTCACCGCCTGACCAGAGATAGCCGCTAACGATAACGCACAAGTACCGATGATTCCTTCGGCACAATAAGTGCCGTCATAAAATCCCAACGCACTAAGCTGCTCCATAGTCTGCGGATCACCATAACGGCTAAGGATGCAGGCAGTTTCATCGAGAATAAGCAAAACGCACGCTCGTGGCGCCATATATTCCAGGGCATCTTCCAGCGCCGCCTGACCAAGTGTCAGCATCGCCTTTTTACGCCGACAGATAGTAGCAAATGTCACGCCCTGGGCCTGGTGCGGTACGCTCCACGACTCCCGTTTCATCAGTTTGCGGCATCGCTCCCAGGATGCTGCAACCCAGGGAGAGTTAGCCTGGTCATCGTTGTGAAAACCGCCTCTCATATTCCACTCGCTTCTGGCAAAAGGTGTTCTGACTCGCAATTTTAAGTATCAGGACATTCTTATGTTCCATAATGGAACATTTATTAAAACATATGTTTCACCATGAAACATAATTTGTATGAATTTTCTTTTCCTAAGTCTGATGCACAATGGATTCATCGGCAGTCAGTGGTCGCCGTGTCGTTGAACATCATCCATGCCCTACGATAATTGCTGGAGCAAAATAATGAAAAAATTGATCAATGATGTGCAAGACGTACTGAACGAACAACTGGCAGGGCTGGCGAAAGCGCATCCTTCGCTGACATTGCATCAGGATCCGCTGTACGTCACACGAGCTGATGCACCGGTTGCCGGAAAAGTCGCCCTGGTGTCAGGCGGCGGCAGCGGACACGAACCGATGCACTGCGGTTATATCGGTCAGGGGATGCTTTCGGGAGCCTGTCCGGGCGAAATTTTCACTTCACCGACCCCCGATAAAATCTTTGAATGCGCCATGCAGATTGATGGCGGCGAAGGCGTACTGCTGATCATCAAAAATTACACCGGCGATATTCTTAACTTCGAAACAGCAACCGAATTACTCCACGACAGTGGCGTAAAAGTGACCACGGTGGTCATTGATGACGACGTCGCGGTGAAAGACAGTCTTTATACCGCCGGGCGGCGCGGTGTTGCCAACACGGTATTAATAGAAAAACTTGTGGGTGCGGCGGCGGAACGTGGCGACTCACTGGACGCCTGTGCGGAACTGGGGCGTAAGCTGAATAATCAGGGTCACTCAATTGGTATCGCTCTCGGTGCCTGTACCGTTCCAGCCGCTGGCAAACCCTCATTTACGCTGGCAGATAATGAGATGGAGTTTGGCGTCGGTATTCATGGCGAGCCGGGTATCGATCGTCGCCCCTTCTCTTCTCTTGATCAAACCGTCGATGAAATGTTCGACACACTGCTGGAAAATGGCACATACCATCGCACACTGCGCTTCTGGAATTATCAACAAGGAAACTGGCAGGAAGAGATACAAACCAAACAGCCGCTACAATCTGGCGATCGGGTGATTGCGCTGGTCAACAATCTCGGCGCCACGCCACTTTCTGAGCTTTACGGCGTCTATAACCGTCTGACTACGCGTTGTCAGCAAGCGGGGCTGACTATCGAACGTAATTTAATCGGCGCGTATTGCACTTCACTGGATATGACCGGTTTTTCCATCACCTTACTGAAGGTTGATGACGAAACGTTGGCGTTATGGGATGCCCCAGTCCACACCCCGGCGCTGAACTGGGGTAAATAAGGAGATAACGATGTCACTGAGCAGAACTCAAATTGTTAACTGGCTTACTCGCTGTGGGGAAATCTTCAGCAAAGAGAGCGATTATCTTACCGGACTGGATCGTGAAATTGGCGACGCTGACCACGGGCTAAATATGAATCGAGGATTTAGCAAAGTGGTGGAAAAACTACCCGCCATTGAGGACAAGGATATTGGTTTCATCCTCAAAAATACCGGTATGACGCTGCTTTCCAGCGTCGGTGGTGCCAGTGGTCCGCTATTCGGTACATTCTTTATTCGCGCCGCGCAGGCGACTCAGGCGCGCCAAAGCCTGACGCTGGAAGAGCTTTATCAGATGTTCCGCGATGGTGTGGACGGCGTAATCAGCCGGGGGAAAGCCGAACCTGGCGATAAAACCATGTGCGATGTCTGGAAACCAGTGGTTGAGTCGTTACGCCAGTCCAGCGAGCAAAATCTCTCTGTTCCGGCGGCGCTCGACGCAGCCAGCGGAGTGGCTGAATCCGCTGCACAAAGCACGATTACGATGCAAGCTCGCAAAGGCCGTGCCAGTTATCTCGGTGAACGCAGTATTGGTCACCAGGATCCTGGCGCGACCTCAGTGATGTTTATGATGCAAATGCTGGCGTTAGCCGCGAAAGAGTAAGGAATTGGTGATGGTAAACCTGGTCATAGTTTCACATAGCGCCCGGCTGGGTGAAGGTGTCGGTGAATTAGCCCGTCAGATGTTAATGAGCGATAGTTGTAAAATCGCCATTGCCGCAGGGATTGATGACCCGCAAAATCCCATTGGTACTGATGCCGTCAAAGTGATGGAAGCCATCGAATCCGTTGCTGATGCCGACCATGTGCTGGTTATGATGGACATGGGAAGCGCGTTATTGAGTGCAGAAACCGCTCTGGAATTGCTGGCGCCAGAGATCGCCGCAAAAGTACGTTTGTGTGCAGCGCCATTGGTCGAAGGAACTCTGGCGGCAACGGTTAGCGCGGCATCGGGTGCAGGTATCGACAAAGTTATTCATGATGCTATGTCTGCGCTGGAAGCCAAACGCGAACAACTGGGTTTACCGTCATCCGCCACTGAGATATCTGACACATGCCCGCCGCACGATGAAGAAGCCCGTTCCCTCGCTGTGGTGATTAAAAACCGTAACGGCCTCCACGTACGCCCGGCCTCTCGACTGGTCTATACCTTATCGGTATTTAATGCAGATATGTTGCTGGAGAAAAACGGCAAATGCGTCACGCCGGAAAGTATTAACCAAATTGCGCTATTACAAGTCCGCTATAACGATACTCTGCGCCTGATCGTGAAAGGGCCAGAAGCTGAAGAGGCGCTGGCTGCTTTCCGCCAGTTGGCTGAAGATAACTTTGGTGAAACAGAAGATATTGCGCCACAAACTCTGCGCCAGGTTAATTCTGTCACTGGTAAAGCCTTTTATTATCAACCGGTTTTATGCACAGTACAGGCGAAATCAATCCTGACAGTGGAACACGAACAGGAACGATTACGCCAGGCAATTGACTTTACGTTGTTAGACCTGATGACGTTAACGGCAAAGGCAGAAGCAAGCGGGCTTGACGATATCGCCGCGATCTTTTCCGGTCACCATACTCTGTTAGACGATCCTGAACTGCTGGCGGCAGCAAGCGAACTTCTTCAGCATGAACATTGCACCGCAGAGTATGCCTGGCAGCAGGTTCTTAAAGAACTTAGCCAGCAATATCAGCAGATTGATGATGAATATCTGCAGGCGCGCTATATCGATGTGGATGATCTTCTGCATCGCACCCTACTCCATCTGACACAGACGAAAGAAGAACTACCGCAATTTAGTGCACCGACCATTTTGTTGGCAGAGAACATTTATCCCTCCACCGTGCTGCAACTGGACCCGACGGTCGTTAAAGGCATCTGCCTTAGTGCCGGAAGTCCGGTATCCCACAGCGCCTTAATTGCCCGTGAACTGGGTATTGGCTGGGTTTGCCTGCAGGGGGAAAAACTGTACGCGGTACAACCTGAAGAGACATTAACTCTGGACGTAAAAACCCAACGTTTTAGCCATGATGGCTAAAACAGTGTTCGGATGGCATCGCTACGATGCCATCCGAAAAAGCCGTACGCTATTAGCCAGCGTACTGACCATGTTGTAAATCCTGTACTACTTTGTTCATTTTCGCTTCATTCAACAGATAAAACTTAATAGAAATTGCAGTCAGGAAGTAGAAGAATGCCGGCAGGAGGGTAAACAGTAACACTACGCCCTGTACTGAATTAGCGGATTGAGTTGTGCTACTGGTTGCATAACCATAATAAGCCAGTACCCAACCAATCACCGCCCCACCTACTGCAACGCCCAGTTTGATGACAAAAATATTCGCAGCAACGTTCATCCCCGTAATACGACGACGCGTTTTCCATTCACCATAGTTATTCGCATCGGTAATCATTGACCACTGGAGCGCACCATTTCCGCCCTGAATAATCTGAATTGCCAGATGAGCCAGTAATGGAATAATCCAGTATTCCACCGGCAGGAAATAACAGAGCACGCCCAACGCTGCGTTAATAATATTAACCCAGAATGAAAGTTTAATTTTACAAAAGCGAGTACCAAATGGTTTCGCCAGTACAGAACCTAACATAGAAGCAAACATTCCGCCGAGCATAAACCACGTAAGAATATCTGAACCTTTATTTAAAACGGTATTAACATAATAAACAACAGCACCGCCACGGATAACCACCGCCACCAGCATCATAAAATTATAAACAGAGAGAATGCGCCACTGATCATTCTTAAAAAGAATCTTCAAATCGCGCGCGATATTCAGATTTTCTTCCTGAATAGGTTGTACACGCTCTTTGGTGGTCAGGAAACAAATTAAGAACATAATGCAGCCAATAACGCCAAAAACCGCCATCGCAATCTGGATACCAGTAGCCCGGTCCCCAGGAGAGAGGAAGTCAGCGACAGGCAGGATAAATGCAGTACCTAACGCACCACCAATAGGCGTGATGGCAAAACGCCAGGATTGCAGTGACAGGTTTTCACGCGGATCGGACGTCAACGCCGCGCCCAATGAGCAGTAAGGGATATTAATGGCCGTATACATTAATGTCATAAATATATAGGCGGCAACCGCATAGACAACCTTACCGCTGTCAGAGAAATCAGGAATGGAGTAAACCAGCACGCAACTGACCGCAAACGGTACACAGATGGCCAACAGCCACGGACGGAAACGCCCCCAACGAGATGAGGTTGCATCGGCGATTGCCCCCATAATCGGATCGGTAATTGCATCCAGTAGACGCACCAGTAAAAACATGGTTCCCATTACGGCTGGCGGCAGACCATAAATATCGGTATAGAAATAAGCGAGGATGGCAACAGAAGAATCAAAGACGATATGGCTGGCGGCATCACCCAAGCTATAGCCTATTTTTTCTTTTATTGGCAATTTTTCCACATTAGACATGTTTTATCCTTATCTATAAATTTACTTCACGAAATACCTTTCACTGGCGCAATTCTTCACGGAAGTTTTTGGTCGGTCTATTATGTTTTTTCATTAAATTCTTATGATTTTTTTCTTCTGTGATCGCACAGCAAAAGTCACTGCCCATTTAATAAACAACATATATTTTGTGAATATATTGCAACACTATTTATGCCTTTAATTACACCATCCATATGCCTGACACTTCGCAGAATGAGATTTCAATCATGCAGTTGCCGCGATCCTGAACTAAGGTTTTCTGATACTTGATTACCGTTTTGTTCGGTATCGCCAAAGGAGAATGATTGATGAAACCACGTGTCCCTCGTCACCTGCAAAGAATGGCGTTAATTCCCACCACCGTTTTATTGTGTTTTGCCACGCTATCGGCACAAGCGGAAGAAATCGCTGTCACACCACAATCACCTGATATTTTGTTGGGACCGTTGTTTGACGATGTGCAAAACGCCAAACTTTTTCCTGATCAAAAAACCTTTGCCGACGCCGTGCCCAACAGCGACCCGCTAATGATCCTCGCTGATTACCGGATGCAGCAGAACCAGAGCGGGTTTGATTTACGGCACTTTGTGAAAGTTAATTTCACTCTGCCAAAAGAAGGCGAGAAGCATGTCCCACCGAAGGGACAGTCGCTGCGTGAACATATTGATGGACTTTGGCCGGTATTAACCCGCACAACGGAAAGCACCGAAAAATGGGACTCTCTGTTGCCATTGCCGAAACCCTATGTCGTGCCAGGAGGCCGTTTTCGGGAAGTGTATTACTGGGACAGTTACTTCACCATGCTGGGGCTTGGCGAAAGCGGTCACTGGGATAAAGTGGCGGATATGGTGGCGAATTTTGGTTATGAAATAGATACTTATGGACACATTCCCAACGGGAACCGCAGCTACTATTTAAGCCGTTCGCAGCCGCCTTTCTTTGCGTTGATGGTGGAGTTACTGGCGCAACATGAAGGCGACGCCGCGTTGAAACAGTATCTGCCGCAACTACAAAAAGAATATGCTTACTGGATGGACGGCGTTGAAAATCTGCAAGCCGGGCAACAGGAAAAGCGCGTTGTAAAGCTCAAGGATGGCACTATTCTTAACCGCTACTGGGACGACCGCGATACACCTCGTCCGGAATCATGGGTAGAAGATATCGCCACCGCTAAAAGCAATCCAAATCGCCCTGCCACTGAAATTTACCGTGACCTGCGTTCTGCCGCCGCATCTGGCTGGGATTTCAGCTCGCGCTGGATGGACAATCCACAGCAGTTAAGTACATTACGCACCACCAGCATCGTACCGGTCGATCTCAATAGCCTGATGTATAAAATGGAAAAAATCCTTGCCAGCGCCAGTAAAGCCGCCGGGGATAATGCGATGGCCAGCCAATACGAAACGCTGGCGAATGCCCGTCAGAAAGGGATCGAAAAATACTTGTGGAATGATCAACACGGCTGGTATGCCGATTACGATCTGAAGAGTCATAAAGTACGTAATCAGTTAACTGCCGCCGCCCTGTTCCCGTTGTACGTTAATGCAGCAGCGAAAGATCGCGCCAGTAAAATGGCAACGGCGACCAGAACGCATCTGCTGCAACCTGGCGGACTGAACACCACCTCGGTGAAAAGTGGGCAGCAATGGGATGCGCCAAATGGCTGGGCACCGTTACAATGGGTCGCTACTGAGGGATTGCAAAACTACGGACAGGAAGATGTGGCGATGGACATTAGCTGGCACTTTCTGACCAATGTTCAGCACACCTATGACCGGGAGAAAAAGCTGGTGGAGAAATATGATGTCAGCACCACCGGAACAGGTGGCGGTGGTGGCGAATATCCGTTGCAGGATGGTTTTGGTTGGACCAACGGCGTAACGCTGAAAATGTTGGATTTGATCTGCCCGAAAGAAAAACCGTGTGACAACGTTCCGGCAACGCGCCCGACCAGTGCTTCCGCAACGCAGCCAACAAAAGTCACAGAACCCACACCTTAATCTTTTCTTCTCCCGACAGCGTCATTCTGCTTATCTGGATGACGTTGCCGTTTTATCTGGTTTTCAAACACCGTGAGATTTACACATAATTTGAAAGCGGATAGTGATGCCTGCACCGCTATCCGCCAGAAAGATTACGTTATTCTCTTCGCAGGAGGCGGAATACCCCCAGCACCAGGATAGCGCCGACCACCGCCACCAGGAAGCTATGTAAATTAAAACCACTGATGGAGCCGCCAATGCCAAACATGGTCGCCAGCCAGCCGCCGACAACCGCACCGACTATCCCGAGAATGCAGGTCAGGAAAAATCCACCACCATCACGCCCTGGCATGATCAGCTTGGCGATAATGCCGGCTATCAGGCCAAAAATAATCCAGGCAATAATTCCCATGTTCAGGCCCTCGTTTCGATGAATCGGACGCAAGAAATGCCTACGTCAACGCTCTAAGTATAGGCAAGCACAGGATCAATGGTGGGAGGCTGTCGGTTGAATTAGTCGTAAGTTGTAAAAAAAATTCACGCATTTGTATTAAGTTTTGTTAGTCCCTACCGATAAACCAAAGACAGTTTGTCGGTCAGGAGTTTTTCCGCGTGAGTCATTACCATGAGCAGTTCCTGAAACAAAATCCGTTAGCAGTCCTGGGCGTTTTACGCGATTTACATAAAGCCGCAGTACCACTGCGTATTAGTTGGTCAGATGGTCAGTTGATCAGCAATATACTGGCGATAAGCCCTGATAAACTGGTGCTGGATTTTGGTAGTCAGCAAGAAGACAACAATGCCGTGCTTAAAGCGCGACAAATCACTATTACCGCCGAAACGCAAGGCGCCAAAATCGAATTTACCCTTGCTCAATTACAGCAAAGTGAATATTTGCAGCTTCCGGCGTTTATCGCCACTCCCCCTCCCGCATTATGGTTTGTGCAACGACGCAGATATTTCCGCATCTCCGCCCCACTTCATCCGCCTTATTATTGTCAGACCAAACTGGCGGATAACAGTACGTTACGTTTTCGCCTGAGTGATTTATCACTAGGTGGCATGGGTGCATTACTGGAAACGGAAAAACCGGCCGGATTGCACGAAGGTATGCGCTTCGCACAGATTGAAGTCAACATGGGACAATGGGGCGTTTTTCACTTTGACGCCCAGTTACTGACCATCAGCGAGCGCAAAGTGATTGATAGCAGAAATGAAACTATCTCCACTCCCCGCCTGAGCTTTCGTTTTCTTAACGTCAGCCCGACGGTGGAGCGGCAATTACAGCGGATTATATTCTCACTCGAACGGGAAGCCCGGGAGAAAGCGGACAAAGTGCGCGACTGAGTTACATCGCGTCCAGCGCCTGCTCAAGTTTGTAGATATAGCGTGGAGCCTGCGGTGCAGGGTGATTTCTTGCTACGTGATCGAGGAACTCATCAGCATCCAGATCATTAATTTTGCTGATCGCTTTTTTCCGATCTGATGAGAAAGTCCGCAGCAACGCACCAGCCCCGTTAGCGTATGACACCACCAGCGCATATTGCAGTACCTTCGGATCTTCAATGCCTGCCAGCGGGCCGGTTTCCAGAATATTCAGGTAAGCCGCCCCCATTGAGATATTACGCTCCGGGTTTTTCAGCTCGCTGGTCGTCGGCTCGCCACTCCAGCCCATACGGCGATAAACATCACGTCCGGAGGTTGAGGCTTTTAACTGCATTAAACCAATAGCATTCGATTTACTTACCGCGTTCGGGTTACCACCCGATTCGATAGCGATAATTGCCGTGATCAATTGCGGATCGACGCCCCAGGCCGCTCCGGCTTTCTGACTTATTGGCATCCACTGCATCGCACGTTGTACCGGGACTTTCGCATTCCACGGCGGGTTCGTATAGTCATGTTTTGAAGAACAACCCGCTAATAACACAATCAAAAAGGCAAACCATCTCAATTTCACTTCATCAATCCTTATAGCCTGGAATCGCCGTTGAGGTGACAACGGCACACCTAAGCGGCATGATATACATTTCGTTTCTGTTGTCAGCAAGGAATTGCCATGTCTCTGTTTCACTTAATTGCCCCGTCGGGTTACTGCATTAATCAGCACGCCGCACAGCGCGGCGTTCAGCGCCTTACCGATGCGGGGCATCAGGTCAATAACGTCGGGGTTATCACCCGTCGCTGTGAACGTTTTGCTGGTACGGAAACGGAGCGTCTGGAAGATCTCAATTCCCTTGCCAGACTGACCTCACCCAACACCATCGTGCTGGCAGTACGCGGCGGTTACGGTGCCAGTCGCTTACTGGCGGATATTGACTGGCAGGCTCTGGTGGCTCGCCAACAACATGATCCGTTGCTTATCTGCGGGCATAGCGATTTTACGGCCATTCAGTGCGGTCTTCTGGCACAAGGCAATGTCATCACCTTTAGCGGCCCGATGCTGGTGGCAAATTTTGGCGCGGATGAGCTGAATGCCTTTACCGAGCACCACTTCTGGCTGGCGTTACGCAATGAAACGTTCAGCATTGAATGGCAAGGGGAAGGCCCGGCGTGTCAAACAGAAGGAACATTGTGGGGAGGCAACCTCGCGATGTTGATTTCGCTTATCGGTACGCCGTGGATGCCACAAATTGAGAACGGTATTCTGGTACTGGAAGACATCAACGAACATCCGTTCCGTGTCGAACGCATGTTGTTACAGCTTTATCATGCTGGAATTTTACAGCGCCAGAAGGCGATTATTCTCGGTAGCTTCAGTGGTAGCACGCCCAATGATTATGATGCGGGTTACAACCTGGCGTCGGTGTACACGTTCTTGCGTTCCCGCCTGTCGATTCCGCTGATTACCGGCCTCGACTTTGGTCATGAACAACGCACAGTGACGCTGCCGCTGGGTGCACATGCTATTCTCAAAAACGACAAAAACGGCACACAATTGACGATTAGCGGTCATCCTGTTCTGAAAGCGTAAAAAAATCACGCTTCCGGGCTAACTAAAACGCTGTTTCTGCCGTGAATATGGTAGGTTTATAGCACGAGACAGCGTAATCAGGAGTAACCGACCGTTGGATGCCGCAACAATTATTAGCCTTTTTATCTTAGGCTCCATCCTTGTCACCAGCAGTATTTTACTTAGTTCATTTTCTTCCCGCCTTGGCATTCCGATTCTGGTTATTTTCCTGGCGATCGGTATGCTGGCTGGAGTCGATGGTGTCGGCGGCATTCCGTTTGATAATTATCCTTTTGCCTACATGGTAAGTAACCTGGCACTGGCGATTATTTTGCTCGATGGCGGAATGCGCACCCAGGCCAGTTCATTTCGCGTGGCGTTAGGACCTGCACTTTCACTGGCGACGCTGGGCGTGCTTATCACCTCCGGTTTAACCGGCATGATGGCGGCATGGCTGTTTAATCTTGATTTGATTGAAGGCTTATTGATTGGCGCAATTGTCGGCTCCACCGACGCCGCAGCGGTCTTTTCTCTGCTGGGCGGCAAAGGGCTTAACGAACGTGTTGGCTCGACGCTGGAAATAGAGTCCGGCAGCAATGATCCGATGGCGGTCTTTCTGACAATAACCCTGATTGCGATGATCCAGCAGCATGAAAGCACTATTAGCTGGATGTTCGTTGTCGACATCCTGCAACAATTTGGCCTGGGGATCGTAATCGGTCTTGGCGGGGGTTATTTACTGCTGCAGATGATTAACCGCATCGCCCTGCCTGCGGGCTTGTATCCATTGCTGGCATTAAGCGGCGGTATTTTAATTTTTGCTTTAACCACGGCGCTGGAAGGCAGCGGCATTCTGGCAGTTTATCTGTGCGGTTTTCTGCTGGGTAATCGTCCGATTCGCAACCGCTACGGCATTCTGCAAAATTTCGACGGCCTCGCCTGGCTGGCACAAATCGCTATGTTCCTGGTGCTGGGGCTGTTGGTTAACCCGAGCGACCTGTTGCCTATTGCCATTCCGGCGCTCATTTTGTCTGCATGGATGATTTTCTTCGCCCGCCCCCTTTCGGTATTTGCTGGATTGCTACCGTTCCGTGGCTTCAATCTGCGCGAGCGCGTGTTTATTAGTTGGGTTGGATTACGCGGCGCAGTGCCGATCATCCTGGCGGTGTTCCCGATGATGGCGGGGCTGGAGAATGCGCGTCTGTTCTTTAATGTCGCCTTCTTCGTAGTTCTGGTTTCACTGCTATTGCAGGGAACATCGCTGTCGTGGGCAGCGAAAAAAGCCAAAGTGGTGGTTCCGCCAGTGGGACGTCCGGTATCACGCGTTGGGCTGGATATTCATCCGGAAAATCCGTGGGAGCAGTTTGTTTACCAATTGAGTGCCGATAAATGGTGCGTGGGCGCGGCGCTGCGCGATCTGCATATGCCAAAAGAGACGCGCATTGCGGCACTGTTTCGTGATAACCAGTTGCTTCACCCCACCGGCAGCACCCGACTGCGCGAAGGCGACGTGTTATGCGTGATTGGTCGGGAACGCGATCTTCCGGCACTCGGAAAACTGTTTAGCCAGTCGCCGCCGGTCGCGCTTGATCAACGCTTCTTTGGTGACTTCATTCTCGAAGCCAGCGCGAAATATGCCGATGTGGCGCTGATCTATGGTCTGGAAGACGGTCGGGAGTATCGCGATAAACAGCAAACGCTGGGTGAAATTGTTCAGCAATTGTTAGGTGCGGCTCCGGTTGTCGGCGACCAGGTGGAGTTTGCCGGGATGATCTGGACGGTGGCTGAGAAAGAAGATAACGAAGTGTTGAAGATTGGCGTTCGGGTGGCGGAGGAAGAAGCCGAATCTTAAGTTTGATGCGGCTGATATCGCCGGATGCGATGCTTACGCATTTTATCCGGCTTGCCACAAGTTACACCGTCACAACAGGTACACGTAGCGCCAGCGCGCACATCAACTCATAGCCCACCGTTCCGGCAGCGGCGGCGACATCATCAATTTTGATCTCCTTGCCCCACAGCTCAACTGGCGTACCAATACCCGCCTGCGGGCAAGGCGTCAAATCGACCGCCAGCATATCCATCGAGACTGTCCCCACCGTCATGGTGCGCACGCCGTCCACTAAAACAGGTGTTCCGGTTGGTGCATGACGCGGATAGCCGTCGGCGTATCCGGCGGCGACAATGCCGATTCGCTGCTCATCGAGCGCAGTATAGCGACCGCCATAGCCCACACGTTCGCCCGCTTTTAGCGTCTGAACACCAATAATCTCACTGCTTAACGTCATGACCGGGCGTAATCCGGTATTGGCGATATCGCGCCACTGACCGGACGGCGAAGCACCATATAAAATAATGCCAGGTCGAACCCAGTCAAAATGCGCTTCCGGATGCCACAGGGTTGCCGCCGAATTAGACAACGAGCGCCGACACTCCAGCCCTTCCGCTGCCTGCTCAATACGCGCCATCGCGCCGGAAATCCCATCAGGATGCTCCGCATCGGCAAAATGCGACATCAGCGTCATTTCGCCAACGTTCGCCATCGCCCGCAGCTGCTGCCAGACGGTGAGCACGCGATCGGGCTGGAACCCCAACCGATTCATCCCACTATTCACCTTAAGGTAAATATCCAGCGGCGCTTTTAGCCGCGCATTTTGCAGTGCTTTAAGCTGCCAGTTACTGTGCACGCAGGTGGTCAGGCGGTACTGGTCATAAATTTCCAGATCCTGAGCGTGAAAAAAACCCTCCAGCATCAGGATTGGCCCTTTCCAGCCGCGCTCGCGCAGGATAATAGCCTCTTCAAGATTAAGTAACGCAAAACCATCGGTCGCCCCGAGCGCGCTCCAGATACGCTCGATACCGTGCCCGTAAGCGTTCGCTTTTACCACCGACCAGACGCGCGCGCGCGGCGCGGCCTGGCGGACAATGGTCAGATTTTGTTTTAATGCCTGCAGATCGAGGCTGGCCTGTATCGGACGAGTCATCTCGATTCCTTAACTGTGCGCGCCATGTAAATGGCCTGGACGTGATGGCGTAAATCCACGACTGTAGCGCGCTACACTTAGATCCTCATACGGGATCGCCGGCGTGCGCCCTGACAGCAGATCGCTTAACAACTGACCGGAACCGCAAGCCATCGTCCAGCCAAGCGTGCCGTGACCGGTATTCAGCCACAAATTTTTAAAGCGTGTACGCCCCACAACCGGCGTGCCGTCTGGTGTCATCGGGCGCAGACCGGTCCAGAAAGTAGCCTGCTCAACATGGCCGCCGCGCGGATAAAGGTCGCGAACCACCATCTCCAGCGTTTCACGACGCGGTTGCAACAGCTCGGTGTTAAAGCCAACAATTTCCGCCATCCCGCCGACGCGGATACGGTTATCGAAACGGGTAATAGCGATTTTGTAGGTTTCATCAAGAATGGTGGACACCGGCGCACCGTCTTCATGCGCAATCGGAATGGTCAAAGAATAACCTTTCAGCGGATAAACCGGGATATCGACAATGCCCTTGAGCATCGCCGTCGAGTAAGAGCCAAATGCCATAACATACGCATCGGCCTTAATCACCTCATCACCACACTTCACGCCATAGATCTGCTCGCCGTCACAAAGCAGTTGATCGACTGGTGTATTAAAGCGGAATTTAACCCCCGCCTGTTCCGCCATTCGCGCCAGATTCTGGGTAAAGAGCTGACAGTCACCGGTTTCGTCATTGGGTAGTTGCAGGCCGCCAGTCAGTTTGTGCGCAACTTCCGCCAGCGCAGGTTCCACTTCCGCCAGGCGACTGGATTCCAGCAATTTATATGGCACGCCTGCATCTTCCAGTACGGCGATATCGCGAGTGGCGTTTTCATACTGTTGTTCAGTGCGGAACAGTTGCAGCGTCCCGCCCTGCCGGCCTTCATACTGGATATTGGTTTCGGCGCGCAATGCTTTCAGGCAATCACGGCTGTATTCTGCCAGGCGCACCATCCGCCCTTTGTTTTCCATATAGTGGCTGGTGTCACAGTTACGTAACATTTGCCACATCCATTTCAACTGGAATTGCGAACCATCGAGACGAACCGCCAGCGGCGCATGGCGCTGGAACATCCATTTAATTGCTTTTAAAGGCACGCCTGGCGCCGCCCACGGCGCGGCATATCCGGGAGAAATTTGCCCGGCATTTGCTGCGCTGGTTTCCAGTGCTGCGCCCGGCTCCCGATCAATGACGGTGACCTCATGTCCTGCCTGATTTAAATACCAGGCGCTGGCAACGCCTACCACACCACTTCCCAGTATGACAACTCGCATAGCCACTCCGATAACGGTAGATACAGTAAAAGAACAATAATCTAATTACATCTTGATAACCCGGATGAAAATATTATTCAACATATGGCTTTTTTATGGTGAGCTGGCTCACATCTCCCTGACTGTGCGGGAATATGGCGTCTTTGGTATCTCCTGCTGGTCGAGCTTTATATCCAGCAGAAAATTCCGTTCAGAAGCTAATTATTGGCACTCCGATAATAAGAAATCGCAAAGAAAAAAATTCTCCAGCGACGCGGTTTTTAACTGGTGTTCTATGCTTGAAATGAGGTGCTCCACACAGAGAGCGCCGACAACAATGAGGTGCGCGTATGGCGACGATCGATTCTATGAATAAGGACTCCACACGTTTGAGCGATGGACCTGACTGGACGTTCGACCTGCTGGATATTTATCTGGCAGAGATAGACCGGGTGGCGAAACTCTACCGGCTGGATACCTACCCGCACCAGATTGAAGTGATAACCTCAGAACAGATGATGGATGCCTACTCCAGCGTCGGGATGCCAATTAACTATCCGCACTGGTCATTCGGTAAAAAGTTTATCGAGACTGAACGGCTGTATAAGCACGGTCAGCAAGGGCTGGCCTATGAAATCGTTATTAACTCTAATCCGTGCATCGCTTACCTGATGGAAGAGAACACCATTACCATGCAGGCGCTGGTGATGGCTCACGCCTGTTATGGCCATAACTCTTTCTTCAAAAACAATTACTTATTCCGTAGCTGGACCGATGCCAGTTCGATTGTCGATTACCTGATTTTCGCCCGCAAATACATTACCGAGTGCGAAGAACGCTATGGCGTTGATGAGGTAGAAAAGCTGTTGGACTCGTGCCATGCGCTGATGAACTACGGTGTGGATCGTTATAAACGCCCACAAAAAATCTCGCTGCAAGAGGAGAAAGCCCGGCAGAAAAGTCGCGAAGAGTATCTGCAAAGCCAGGTCAATATGCTCTGGAGAACGCTGCCTAAGCGCGAGGAAGAGAAAACCGTTGCCGAAGCGCGCCGCTATCCATCCGAGCCACAAGAAAACCTGCTCTATTTTATGGAGAAAAATGCGCCGCTGCTGGAATCATGGCAGCGTGAAATCCTGCGCATTGTACGTAAAGTGAGCCAGTATTTTTATCCGCAAAAACAGACTCAGGTGATGAACGAAGGCTGGGCGACCTTCTGGCACTACACCATCCTTAACCATCTGTATGATGAAGGGAAAGTGACCGAACGTTTTATGCTGGAGTTCTTGCATAGCCACACCAATGTGGTCTTCCAGCCGCCCTATAACAGCCCGTGGTACAGCGGAATTAACCCGTATGCCCTCGGATTCGCTATGTTTCAGGATATTAAACGGATTTGTCAGTCGCCAACGGAAGAAGACAAATACTGGTTCCCGGATATCGCCGGTTCCGACTGGCTGGAAACGCTGCATTTCGCGATGCGTGACTTCAAAGATGAGAGCTTTATCAGCCAGTTCTTGTCACCGAAAGTAATGCGTGATTTCCGCTTCTTCACAGTGCTGGATGACGATCGGCATAATTATCTGGAGATTTCCGCCATTCATAATGAGGAAGGTTATCGGGAGATCCGTAACCGTTTATCGTCGCAATATAACTTAAGTAATCTGGAGCCGAATATTCAGATCTGGAACGTAGATTTACGCGGCGACCGCTCGCTGACGCTACGTTACATTCCACATAACCGCGCACCACTGGATCGGGGGCGTAAAGAAGTGCTGAAGCATGTACATCGCCTGTGGGGGTTTGATGTGATGCTCGAACAGCAAAACGAAGACGGCAGCGTTGAGTTACTGGAACGTTGCCCGCCAAGAATGGGAAATCTGTAAATATCCCTCCTCGTTTGAGGAGGGTTTATTTTGCCGGATGCGGCGTAAACGTCTTATCCGGCTTATAAAATATAGCAAATTCAATATATTGAAGGCCTGATAAGCATAGCGCATCAGGTAACTATGCGTTGGTCATCAGTATGGATGGATTATCGCCCCTGAATGGCTAAATCACCCGGCAGGTTTTTCTGCATCCGGTGCCAAATCTCGCCACTCTCATGCCCATAGCGGCGTACTGTTTCGTAAACCTGGTCGTGGGCGCCTTCACTGCACAACGCAGACAGCTTGTGGTAGAAGCCCAGCGCCAGACTACGCGCTTCCGGATTGGCGAAATAGTGACGACCAATGCGCGTATACAACCCTTTCATTCCGTTAAGGATCAGACCATAAATCGGGTTACCAGAGGCAAACGCCAGACCGCGAAAAATGTTGTAATCCAGATCAGCAAAAGCGTCTGCGTGATCGGCCACTTCATTAGCCGTTGCCAGCACTTCCTGCGCTTTATCAGGATGCTGGCGAAACGCGGTACGAATAAAAATGGTCGAAATATTGGTACGCACTGACAGCAAATTATCTATGAGTTGCGGCACACTTTCGTGATCCAGCCGCGCCAGCGTCTCAAGGATATTCAACCCGGAGGTTTCCCAGAAATTATTCACCTTCGTCGGTTTGCCGTGTTGAATGGTCAGCCAGCCGTCTCGCGCCAGGCGCTGTAACACTTCGCGTAACGTCGTTCTCGTTACACCAATTAATTCTGAAAGTTCACGTTCTGCGGGCAAAATAGTCCCGGGTGGGAAGCGGTTATTCCAGATACTTTCAATAATGTACTCTTCCGCGAAACCCGCCGGGCTTTGCGCCTTAATGACCATAGTGAGATTTCCATAACACAGCAAAACAAAGTTGGACTCATCATACCAGAGGGCTAACAACGCTGATAGCAGACAAAAAGAAGAAAAAAGGGATCAAGGCTTCATTTTCTGTATCTCTTTCCCCTTGACTATCAAGACTTGCCTCGATCCCCCCTGACCGTTAAGCTTTGCGTTCTAACATAAAAACATCATTTATTATTTGTAAGGTAAGGGAAACCATCATGGAGATCTCCTGGGGCCGCGCGTTATGGCGCAATTTTTTGGGTCAGTCACCTGACTGGTACAAACTTGCCCTTATTATTTTCTTAATTGTTAACCCGTTAATTTTCCTCATCAGCCCTTTTGTTGCTGGCTGGCTGCTTGTCGCGGAATTTATTTTCACTCTGGCGATGGCTCTGAAATGCTATCCGCTGCTCCCCGGCGGTCTATTGGCTATCGAAGCTGTCTTCATCGGCATGACCAGTGCGGAACACGTCCGTGAAGAGGTGGCGGCAAATCTTGAAGTCTTACTGTTACTGATGTTTATGGTGGCGGGCATCTATTTTATGAAACAGCTTCTGCTGTTCATATTTACCCGTTTACTGTTAAGCATTCGCTCCAAAATGCTGCTGTCACTCTCTTTTTGCGTGGCGGCGGCGTTTCTCTCTGCGTTCCTCGATGCCTTAACCGTAGTTGCTGTGGTGATCAGCGTTGCTGTTGGTTTTTATGGTATTTATCACCGCGTAGCTTCTTCCCGCACCGAAGATACCGACCTGCAAGACGACAGCCATATCGACAAGCATTACAAAGTGGTTCTGGAGCAGTTCCGTGGCTTTCTGCGTAGCCTGATGATGCATGCGGGTGTCGGCACTGCATTAGGCGGCGTGATGACCATGGTAGGCGAACCACAGAACCTGATCATTGCCAAAGCTGCTGGCTGGCATTTTGGCGATTTCTTCCTGCGCATGTCACCGGTGACCGTCCCTGTCCTGATTTGCGGTCTGTTAACCTGCCTGCTGGTGGAGAAGCTGCGTTGGTTTGGCTACGGCGAAACGCTGCCGGAAAAAGTCCGCGAAGTGCTGCAACAGTTTGACGATCAAAGCCGCCTCCAGCGTACACGTCAGGATAAAATTCGTCTGATTGTCCAGGCGATTATCGGCGTCTGGCTGGTCACCGCGCTGGCTTTGCATCTGGCAGAGGTCGGCTTGATTGGTTTGTCTGTCATTATTCTGGCGACATCACTGACCGGTGTAACTGATGAACATGCAATCGGCAAAGCCTTCACCGAATCTCTGCCATTCACCGCACTTTTGACGGTCTTTTTCTCGGTAGTGGCGGTGATTATCGACCAACAACTGTTCTCCCCAATTATCCAGTTTGTATTGCAGGCATCAGAACACGCTCAGCTATCGCTGTTTTATATCTTCAACGGTTTGCTGTCTTCAATTTCGGATAACGTCTTTGTAGGGACGATTTATATCAATGAAGCAAAAGCGGCAATGGAGAGCGGTGCTATTAGTATGAAGCAATATGAACTGCTTGCAGTCGCCATCAACACCGGGACCAACCTGCCCTCCGTCGCCACGCCGAACGGACAGGCTGCGTTCTTATTCCTGTTGACCTCAGCACTCGCGCCATTAATACGTCTTTCTTATGGCCGCATGGTGTGGATGGCTCTGCCCTACACTCTCGTACTGACCCTCGTCGGATTACTCTGCGTAGAGTTTACTCTTGCCCCTGTAACTGAATGGTTTATGCAAATGGGGTGGATTGCAACGCTTTGATAACAACTTACCGGGCATATTTATGCCCGGTTTGCCTTTCCGCCCGATAATTGTTCAATTACATCCTATTTTTACTCCCTCCTGGTGGCGCAACGAATGAATTGGTTTAAACTGCGCATTCGATGCATATTGCAGGGAAATTATTATGTTGCGATTTTTGAACCAATGTTCACAAGGCCGGGGGGCGTGGCTGTTAATGGCGTTTACCGCTCTGGCACTGGAACTGACGGCGCTGTGGTTCCAGCATGTGATGTTACTTAAACCTTGCGTGCTCTGTATTTATGAACGCTGTGCGTTATTCGGCATTCTGGGCGCCGCGCTGATTGGCGCTATCGCCCCGAAAACTCCGCTGCGTTATGTGGCGATGATCATCTGGCTGTATAGTGCTTTTCGTGGCGTGCAATTAACTTACGAGCACACCATGCTCCAGCTCTATCCTTCACCGTTTATGACCTGTGATTTCATGGTCCGATTCCCGGACTGGCTGCCGCTGGATAAATGGGTACCACAAGTGTTTGTCGCCTCTGGTGATTGCGCTGAGCGTCAGTGGGATTTTTTAGGTCTGGATATGCCGCAGTGGCTGCTCGGTATTTTTGTTGCTTACCTGATTGTCGCAGTGCTGGTGGTAATCTCTCAGCCGTTTAAAGCGAAAAAACGTGACCTGTTTGGTCGCTAATCAATTCGGCGCTCCTGCGGGAGCGCCTGTCTGGCTTCATCTTGTCGATAGCTTAATGTTGGATGCGGCGTGGACGCCTTGCCCGACCTACGGCATTTCTGGCGGCGTAATCCCGAAGTGGTTCCACGCCCGCACTGTCGCCATACGCCCGCGCGGCGTGCGCTGCAAAAAGCCCTGCTGAATCAAATAAGGTTCCAGCACATCTTCAATGGTTTCACGTTCTTCGCCAATGGCCGCTGCCAGGTTATCCAGGCCTACCGGCCCACCGAAGAATTTATCAATTACCGCCAGCAATAACTTGCGGTCCATATAATCGAAACCTTCCGCATCAACGTTCAGCATATCCAGCGCCTGAGCAGCGATATCTGCCGAGATGGTGCCATCATGCTTCACTTCGGCGAAATCTCGCACACGACGCAGCAGGCGGTTGGCGATACGTGGCGTACCTCGCGCCCGGCGAGCCACTTCCAGCGCGCCATCGTCACTCATCTCAAGCCCCATAAACCGTGCGCTACGACTGACGATATATTGCAAATCAGGCACCTGGTAAAACTCCAGGCGCTGCACAATACCGAAACGGTCACGCAATGGCGATGTCAATGAGCCAGCACGCGTTGTCGCGCCAATCAGGGTGAACGGGGGGAGATCGATTTTAATTGAACGTGCTGCCGGGCCTTCACCAATCATAATATCCAACTGGTAGTCTTCCATGGCCGGATACAGCACTTCTTCCACCACAGGCGAAAGACGGTGGATCTCATCAATAAACAACACATCATGTGGTTCAAGGTTGGTGAGCATCGCCGCCAGATCGCCCGCCTTTTCCAGCACCGGGCCGGACGTGGTGCGTAAATTGACGCCCATTTCATTGGCGACGATGTTGGCAAGTGTGGTTTTACCCAGCCCCGGAGGACCAAAAATCAATAGATGATCAAGGGCATCGCCGCGCAGTTTCGCCGCTTTGATGAAAATTTCCATCTGTGAACGAACCTGCGGCTGACCAACATACTCTTCCAGTAGTTTGGGGCGAATGGCGCGATCTGCCACATCTTCCGGCAAAGTCGTACCGGCAGAAATCAGACGGTCTGCTTCAATCATCCGTTACCTCATAACGCGGCGCGCAGGGCTTCGCGAATTAATGTTTCACTGCTGGCATCAGGGCGAGCGATTTTGCTCACCATGCGGCTGGCTTCTTGTGGTTTATAGCCCAGCGCCACCAGCGCAGCAACAGCTTCCTGTTCGGCATCGTCGGTTGCCGGGCTTGCCGGTGAGGTCAATACCAGATCGGCAGCCGGTGTGAACAGATCGCCATGCAGACCTTTAAAGCGATCTTTCATTTCAACGATCAGGCGTTCAGCAGTTTTCTTACCAATGCCAGGTAATTTCACCAGTGCACCCAGTTCTTCACGCTCAACGGCATTCACAAACTGCTGCGCTGACATACCCGAGAGGATCGCCAGTGCCAGTTTCGGTCCCACGCCGTTAGTTTTGATCAACTCTTTAAACAACGTGCGCTCTTGTTTATTGTTAAAACCATACAGTAGCTGCGCATCTTCACGCACCACAAAGTGAGTGAAAACAATCGCTTCCTGGCCCGCTTCAGGGAGTTCATAAAAACAGGTCATCGGCATATGCACTTCATAGCCTACGCCGCCCACTTCAAGTAACACCAGCGGGGGTTGTTTTTCCAGAATGATGCCTCTCAGCCTGCCTATCACATGACGCTCCTGCGTAATGAATCAAAGATAATGTTGTATGATAAAAAAATGCTGGATAGATATCCAGCGAAGGATGAAGAAAAATTGCGAGGCGTCTCGATGAACTGAAAAATGACGCAGTATAATTGATCCGCTAAGTCATCTTTAAAATAAATATTGTAATGTTAAATATTTAGAGGATAAATCCACTAAAAAAATATTTTTTATGGTATTACGTATATTCATATTTATTTCAATGGAATGACAAAGTGAAAATTAATTACCCTTCTGAATATGAAATTGGCGATATTGTATTTACATGTATAGGTGCTGCCTTATTTGGTCAAATATCTGCCGCATCAAATTGCTGGAGTAATCACGTCGGGATCATTATCGGTCATGACGGCGATGATTTTCTGGTCGCAGAAAGTCGTGTTCCCCTCTCCACAATCACCACACTGTCCCGCTTTATTAAACGCTCTGCTAACCAACTCTATGCAGTAAAGCGATTAGGTACCGGGCTAACAGAACAGCAAAAACAACGGCTGGTAGAACAGGTTCCCTCCCGGCTGCGCAAGCTCTACCATACCGGTTTTAAATACGAATCTTCCCGCCAGTTCTGTTCAAAATTCGTTTTTGATATTTATAAAGAGGCGCTATGTATCCCGGTGGGTGAAATAGAGACATTTGGAGAACTGTTAAACAGCAATCCGAATGCAAAGCTTACTTTCTGGAAATTCTGGTTTTTAGGTTCGATTCCGTGGGCGCGTAAAACCGTCACGCCAGCGAGTTTGTGGCATCATCCGGGTCTGGCGTTGATATATGCAGAAGGAATAGAAACACCTCAGCCAGAATTGACTGAGGCGGTATAACTTAACGCAGTCGCCCGCGAGCCAGGTTCAGCCTCGATTCGCTCATCTGCATCGCATTCTGGCTGACATGGCAGTGGGTGATGGCAATCGCCAGCGCATCGGCGGCGTCCGCCTGTGGGTTAGCGGGTAGTTTTAGCAAGGTGCGCACCATATGTTGCACCTGACTTTTTTCAGCACTACCAATACCTACCACCGTTTGTTTGACCTGACGGGCAGCATATTCAAACACCGGCAATTCCTGATTAACCGCTGCCACAATCGCCACGCCGCGTGCCTGCCCCAGTTTCAGGGCAGAGTCGGCATTCTTCGCCATAAAGACTTGTTCGATTGCGAAATAATCGGGCTGGAACTGGGTGATGATTTCCGTCACGCCCGCATAGATGAGCTTCAGACGAGACGGTAAGTCATCCACTTTGGTGCGTATGCATCCACTGCCCAGGTAGGACAGTTGCCTGCCCACCTGACGGATAACGCCGTAGCCGGTAACGCGCGAACCCGGGTCAATACCGAGAATAATAGACATCACGCGTCTCCGTTTTGTTGGTTAGCCGGCCTCATCAGAGGGTCGCTGCAACCTCATCAGAGATCTCACCGTTATGGTAAACTTCCTGCACGTCGTCACAGTCTTCCAGCATATCGATCAGACGCATTAGTTTCGGTGCAGTTTCTGCATCCATATCGGCTTTGGTTGACGGGATCATGGAAACTTCTGCGCTGTCTGCTTTCAGACCAGCCGCTTCCAGAGCATCACGTACTTTACCCATCTCTTCCCACGCAGTGTAGACGTCGATTGCGCCGTCATCATAGGTCACAACGTCTTCTGCACCTGCTTCCAGCGCCGCTTCCATGATGGTGTCTTCATCACCTTTCTCAAAGGAAATCACACCTTTTTTGCTGAAAAGATAGGCTACGGAACCGTCAGTACCAAGGTTGCCGCCACATTTGCTGAATGCGTGACGCACTTCAGCAACAGTACGGTTACGGTTGTCAGACAGACATTCAATCATGATTGCAGTGCCGCCAGGACCGTAACCTTCGTAGATGATGGTTTCCATGTTCGCATCATCATCACCGCCTACACCACGTGCAATTGCGCGGTTCAGGGTGTCACGAGTCATGTTGTTAGACAGTGCTTTATCAATGGCTGCACGCAGACGCGGGTTAGCATCCGGATCGCCACCGCCCAGTTTAGCTGCGGTCACCAGCTCACGAATGATTTTAGTGAAGATTTTACCGCGCTTAGCATCCTGCGCAGCTTTACGATGTCTGGTGTTGGCCCATTTACTATGACCTGCCATAAAAAATATCTCCAGATAGCCCTGCCTGTTCAGGCAGCGTTAATTACAAACTGTTCAATCGCCTGCCGGTTGCTCCATGACTTAGTGAGCGCCGCCGCAGCAGGCGCATCAAGCCACTTGTAGGCCAGATGTTCAGTAAAAATAATCTGACGTTCGTGCGGGAGCGCAAGGCAGAACCATGATTCTGTATTGCGCGTCACGCCCGGCGCATAGCGATGACGTAAATGTGAAAAAATTTCAAACTCTACCGTGCGCTGACAGTCAATTAAGGTCAGTTGTTCAGCCACAACATCAATGGTGACCTCTTCCTTTACTTCGCGCATGGCAGCTTGCGGCGCGGTTTCACCCTCTTCCACGCTGCCGGTTACCGACTGCCAGAAATCGGGATCGTCACGCCGCTGCAACATCAGCACCCGTTTCGTATCTTGTGCATAGATGACCACTAAGATCGAAACGGGACGCTTATAAGTCATATCAATTATTCTCAGCCTTCTTTACAACCTGAATGCTCAGCTCAGCCAGAGCAGTCGGGTTGGCAAAGCTCGGAGCTTCAGTCATCAGACACGCTGCCGCCGTGGTTTTCGGGAAGGCGATAACGTCACGGATGTTGTCGGTGCCAGTCAGCAGCATGGTCAGACGGTCAAGGCCAAATGCCAGACCTGCGTGCGGCGGAGTACCGTATTTCAGGGCGTCGAGCAGGAAGCCGAATTTCTCGCGCTGTTCCTCTTCGTTGATACCCAGAATACCAAACACCGTCTGCTGCATATCACCATTATGGATACGCACAGAACCACCGCCCACTTCGTAACCATTGATGACCATATCATAAGCGTTCGCCACCGCATTTTCCGGTGCTGCTTTCAGCTCGGCAGCAGTCATGTCTTTCGGTGCGGTGAACGGATGGTGCATCGCGGTCAGGCCGCCTTCGCCGTCGTCTTCAAACATCGGGAAGTCGATAACCCACAGCGGCGCCCATTTGCTTTCGTCGGTCAGACCAAGGTCTTTACCCACTTTCAGACGCAGTGCGCCCATCGCGTCGGCAACAATTTTCTTGTTGTCGGCACCGAAGAAAATCATATCGCCATCTTGCGTGGCAGTACGATCCAGGATGGCTTCGATGATTTCAGCGTTGAGGAACTTCGCTACCGGGCTGTTGATACCTTCCAGACCTTTCGCGCGTTCGTTGACTTTGATGTAAGCCAGACCTTTCGCGCCATAGATTTTGACGAAGTTACCGTATTCATCGATCTGCTTACGGGTCAGCGATGCACCGCCCGGAACACGCAGAGCAGCGACGCGGCCTTTCGGATCGTTCGCCGGACCCGCGAATACCGCAAATTCAACAGATTTCAGCAGGTCTGCAACGTCGGTCAGTTCCATCGGGTTACGCAGATCCGGTTTATCGGAACCGTAACGGCGTTCGGCTTCCGCAAAGGTCATTACCGGGAAATCGCCCAAATCCACGCCCTTCACTTCCAGCCACAGATGACGCACCAGGGCTTCCATCACTTCACGCACTTGCGGTGCGGTCATGAAAGAGGTTTCCACATCGATCTGGGTAAATTCTGGCTGACGGTCAGCACGCAGGTCTTCGTCACGGAAGCATTTTACAATCTGATAATAACGGTCGAAACCGGACATCATCAGCAGCTGTTTGAACAACTGCGGCGATTGCGGCAGCGCATAGAATTTACCTTTATGCACACGAGAAGGCACCAGGTAGTCACGCGCACCTTCCGGCGTCGCTTTGGTCAGCATCGGGGTTTCGATGTCGAGGAAGCCATGGTCATCCATAAAACGGCGCACCAGGCTGGTGATTTTTGCGCGGGTTTTCAGGCGCTGAGCCATTTCCGGGCGACGCAGATCAAGATAGCGGTATTTCAGACGCGCTTCTTCGGTGTTGACGTGGTTAGAGTCCAGCGGCAGAACGTCTGCGCGGTTGATGATGGTCAGCGAGGACGCCAGCACTTCGATTTCGCCGGTCGCCATATCGCGATTGATATTTTTTTCGTCACGCGCACGTACGGTGCCCGTTACCTGAATGCAGAACTCATTACGCAGTTCAGAGGCCAGCTTTAACGCGTCCGCACGATCCGGATCGAAAAATACCTGCACGATACCCTCGCGGTCGCGCATATCGATGAAGATCAGGCTACCAAGATCACGACGACGGTTGACCCAACCACACAGAGTCACCTGCTGCCCCACGTGGGACAAACGGAGCTGTCCACAATATTCTGTACGCATGAGATATCCCTTAACTTAGCTGCCGGCGGACGTCCCCTGCTGCGCAGGTGACCTAAGTCGCAGCGTTAGCTGTATGTCACAACTGAATGAAAAAAGGCGGCTATTATACTGGAAATTCTGCCGCACCGTAAGAGTCTGGCCCGCTCTGGAACGACTCGTTACCACTTTATATCAGGCCTGAAATCAGACTCTACCCTTGTTTGCTATAAAGGTGTTGCCTGAGCACATAAAAATTAACAAAATTTGTCGTTCTGCCATCGGCTAATCGCATTAAGGTGAGAGGCTCGATTTTGTTTTATCTGGAGTCATCATGCTTGAACTGAATGCTAAAACCACTGCGCTGGTGGTGATTGATTTACAAGAAGGTATCTTACCTTTTGCCGGTGGACCGCATACTGCTGAAGATGTCGTTAATCGCGCCGGGAAACTGGCGGCGAAATTTCGAACTAACGGTCAGCCTGTGTTTCTGGTGCGCGTCGGCTGGTCTGCCGATTACGCCGAAGCATTAAAACAGCCAGTTGATGCCCCCTCACCTGCCAGAACGTTGCCGGAAAACTGGTGGCAACATCCTGCGGCGTTAGGTGCAATCGACAGCGATATCGAAATCATCAAGCGTCAATGGGGTGCGTTTTACGGTACGGATCTGGAGTTACAATTACGCCGTCGTGGCATTGACACCATCGTCTTATGTGGGATCTCAACCAATATTGGCGTCGAATCAACCGCCCGCAATGCCTGGGAACTCGGCTTTAATCTGGTGATAGCCGAAGACGCCTGCAGTGCAGCCAGCACCGAACAGCACAATAACAGCATCAACCATATCTACCCGCGCATTGCCCGCGTGCGTCGCGTGGAAGAGATCCTCAACGCATTATGATTTACATCGGTCTGCCGCAATGGTCGCATCCCAAATGGGTGCGGTTGGGGATCTCCAGCCTGGAAGAGTACGCCCGCCATTTTAACTGCGTGGAGGGCAACACCACACTTTATGCTCTGCCAAAGCCGGAAGTTGTTCTGCGCTGGCGCGAGCAGACCACCGATGATTTTCGTTTTTGCTTTAAGTTTCCGGCGACTATTTCGCATCAGGCAGCATTGCGGCATTGCGATGATTTAGTGACTGAATTTTTGACCCGCATGTCACCGTTAGCGCCGCGCATTGGGCAATACTGGCTGCAACTGCCCGCCACGTTTGGTCCACGGGAGCTGCCAGCTCTTTGGCACTTTCTTGATTCTCTTCCTGACGAATTTACCTATGGTGTGGAAGTCCGCCATCCGCAGTTTTTCACCAAAGGCGAGGAAGAACAAACGCTTAATCGCGGTTTGCATCAGCGTGGCGTTAATCGGGTGATTTTAGACAGCCGTCCGGTTCATGCAGCACGTCCACATAGTGAAGCCATTCGCGACGCGCAGCGGAAAAAACCGAAAGCTCCGGTACATGCCGTGTTGACGGCGACGAATCCGCTGATCCGTTTTATCGGTAGCGATGATATGACACAAAACCAGGAATTATTTCAGGTCTGGTTACAAAAATTAGCGCAATGGCAACAGACCACCACGCCTTATCTTTTCCTGCATACACCAGATATCGCCCAGGCACCGGAACTGGTACATACTCTGTGGGAAGACTTGCGTAAAACACTCCCAGAGATCGGAGCAGTTCCGGCTATTCCACAGCAATCTTCTCTTTTCTGAAATTGCCACCTATCATAGACAAGTGCCATCGGCCATTTTAAAGGGAGTTTGTATGGTAAGCGCGCTGTATGCCGTTTTAGGTGCGTTGTTATTAATGAAGTTCTCTTTTGATGTTGTTCGCCTGCGAATGCAATATCGCGTTGCCTATGGCGACGGCGGTTTTAGCGAACTGCAAAGCGCCATTCGCATTCACGGTAACGCGGTGGAATATATTCCCATCGCGATTGTGTTGATGCTGTTTATGGAAATGAATGGCGCAGAAACCTGGATGGTGCATATTTGCGGCATCATTCTACTTGCTGGTCGTCTGATGCATTATTACGGTTTTCATCACCGGCTGTTTCGCTGGCGACGTTCCGGCATGAGCGCCACCTGGTGTGCGCTGTTGCTGATGGTGCTGGCGAATCTTTGGTATATGCCCTGGGAGTTGGTTTTCTCCCTGCGTTAGCGCACAATACGCCACTTTCTTTTTCCCGGATTTTTACGTTATGTCTCACCGCGACACGCTATTTTCTGCCCCTATCGCCAGTCTGGGTGACTGGACCTTTGATGAACGGGTAGCCGAAGTCTTCCCGGATATGATCCAGCGTTCCGTTCCTGGCTATTCCAATATTATTTCAATGATTGGGATGCTGGCTGAACGCTTTGTACAACCAGGTACGCAGGTCTACGATTTGGGCTGTTCTTTGGGCGCCGCGACGCTCTCGGTGCGTCGCAACATTCATCATGATAATTGCAAAATTATTGCCATCGACAACTCTCCAGCGATGATCGAACGCTGCCGTCGCCATATCGATGCATACAAAGCGCCGACACCTGTAGACGTGATCGAGGGTGACATTCGCGATATCGCTATTGAAAACGCGTCAATGGTGGTACTGAATTTTACCCTGCAATTCCTGGAACCTTCTGAACGTCAGGCATTACTGGATAAAATTTATCAGGGGCTGAATCCTGGCGGCGCGCTGGTGCTTTCGGAAAAATTCAGTTTCGAAGATGCCAAAGTTGGTGAACTGCTGTTCAACATGCACCACGACTTTAAACGAGCCAACGGTTACAGCGAGCTGGAAATCAGCCAGAAGCGCAGCATGTTAGAAAACGTAATGTTGACTGATTCCGTTGAAACCCACAAAGCGCGTCTGCATCAAGCCGGGTTTGAACATAGCGAGCTATGGTTCCAGTGCTTTAACTTTGGTTCGCTGGTGGCATTAAAAGCAGAGGACGCTGCATGATCGACTTTGGTAACTTTTATTCTCTGATTGCCAAAAATCACCTTTCGCACTGGCTGGAAACACTGCCCGCGCAGATTGCCAACTGGCAGCGTGAACAGCAGCACGGTCTGTTTAAACAGTGGTCCAATGCGGTGGAATTTCTGCCTGAAATTAAACCGTATCGTCTTGATTTACTGCATAGCGTGACGGCAGAAAGCGAAGAGTCACTGAGTGCCGGGCAGATTAAACGCATTGAAACCCTGATGCGCAATCTGATGCCGTGGCGCAAAGGGCCGTTCTCGCTGTATGGCGTTAACATTGATACCGAATGGCGTTCCGACTGGAAGTGGGATCGTGTTCTGCCCCATCTCTCTGATTTGACCGGGCGCACGATCCTCGATGTCGGCTGCGGCAGCGGTTATCACATGTGGCGCATGATTGGCGCGGGTGCACATCTGGCGGTGGGTATCGACCCGACCCAACTCTTCCTCTGCCAGTTCGAGGCGGTACGCAAACTGCTGGGTAACGATCAGCGCGCACATCTGTTGCCTTTAGGCATTGAACAACTTCCGGCGCTGAAAGCCTTTGATACCGTCTTTTCGATGGGCGTGCTTTACCATCGCCGTTCGCCGCTGGAGCATCTCTGGCAGTTGAAAGATCAGCTGGTGAATGAAGGTGAACTGGTACTGGAAACACTGGTTATTGATGGCGACGAAAACACCGTGCTGGTGCCGGGCGATCGTTACGCGCAAATGCGTAATGTCTATTTCATCCCTTCCGCGCTGGCGCTGAAAAACTGGCTGAAAAAGTGTGGTTTTGTTGATATCCGCATTGTGGACGTGAGCGTTACCACAACAGAAGAGCAGCGTCGCACTGAATGGATGGTTACCGAGTCTCTGTCCGATTTCCTCGACCCGCATGATCCGAGTAAAACAGTAGAAGGCTATCCTGCGCCTAAACGCGCGGTGCTGATTGCGCGTAAGCCGTAAAAATTTAGCGCCCATTTCCGGGCGCTATTTATTTCTTACGCCTGAATGGCTGGCTGATCAAACGCCGTTAACTTCGGCGCATTGCCCGTGTATTTTTCGATATACACCAGCGAGGTGTTACCGGCACAGGCATTCGCCAGCTGCGAGCTTGGAATATCCGCCGTTAACACGTTTGCGCAGCCGTTTTTACACAAGCCATTTTCCAGATCTGGCCATGCGCCTTCATGCACGCATACCACGCCTTTTTTGATCCCGTCAGTCACCACGGCTCCAGTCAGGATCTGACCGCGTTTGTTCCAGACGCGTACCAGATCGCCGTTCGCAATGCCAAAACGAGCAGCATCTTCGGTGTGAATGGTGATCGGCTCACGATCGGCAACCGCATATTTTTTACGCAACTCCGCATAGTTAAGCTGACTGTGTAAACGGTGTGCCGGATGCGCGGTCAGAAGCTGCAACTGCTTCTCGTCGGCGGTGCCTTTCCACTCATCAGGTGCAAGCCAGGTTGGGTGCGCCGGGCAATCCTTATAAGCAAATTTTTCCAGCGTTTTGGAATAGATCTCAATTTTGCCGCTTGGCGTACCCAGCGCGTTTTTCACCGGATCGGCGCGGAAATCGCCATAGCGAACATATTGCTCGTTCTTCTCGCTGCGGCGCATTTCGAGCAGTTTATTTTGCAACCAGAAGGTATTAAACACTGGCATGGTGACACGCTGCGCACGGGCGCTTTTCTGAGCGGCATCATAAAAGAATTTCAGCCACGCCATTTCATCTTTACCTTCGGTATAGATCTCTTTTCCGCCAGGTTTCAGTAATTCAGCAAGGTCGGCAAACACGTCAAAATCGTTACGTGCTTCAAACTGCGGCGCAACCACTTGCTTCATCGGTACGATGTGCTGGTTGCTGTAGTCGCCGGTCATCGTCAGGTCATTGCGCTCAAACGATGTGGTGATCGGTAATACGATATCCGCGTGTTTAGCTGCTGCCGTCCAGTAGCATTCAGAAACGACGATCAGCTCTGGTTTCTGCCAGGCTTTTATCAGACGATTGGTATCCTGGTGATGGGTGAAATTACCGCCGCCAGCCCACCAGATCATTTTGATATTGGGGTAAGTTTGTTCTTTACCGTTGTGCTGATATTTGCCGCCAGGATTTTCCAGCGCATCGACAATACGGGCGACAGGGATCGCCGTCATTCCGCCATCATCAGCAGCCTCACTGGCCTGTCCGGCAATCGCCGCAGACATTTCCGGCAGTACGCCGCCAACGCGTGTTGGGTTGCCACCGTTGGAGTAATGATAAGAGAAACCAAAGCCGCCGCCCGGCGTACCAATCTGTCCTAACATCGCCGCCAGGGTCACCAGCATCCAGTGTTTCTGTTCACCATATTGCTGGCGCTGAATTCCCCAACCTGCCATCAGCATCGTGCGATTCGCCGCCATCAGTTCGGCAAGTTTGACTATCTGCGCCTCCGGCACACCGGTAATTTCCGCCGCCCAGGCCGCGCTCTTCGGCGTATTATCTTTCTTGCCGGTCAGATACTCTTCAAATTGCGGATAGCCGGTGGTGTATTTTTCAAGGAACGCTTTATCGTGTTTGCCTTGTGTCATCAGGGTGTGCGCAACCCCTAACATCAGCGCCACGTCGGTGCCCATATTCGGCGCGATCCAGGTGGCGTTATCGCCAAAGAACTCGATCGTTTCGGAACGGATAGGATCAATGGCAATCACCGGTTTGCCAGATTTCTTCAGTTGATGGAAGTACTCCAGCCCCTCCTCATCGGTACTGCTCCAGGCAATTTTTAAGGTATTCAGCGGGTTCATCCCCCACAACACCACCACCTGGCTGTTTTCCAGAATCAGCGGCCAGGAGGTCTGCTGTTCATAAACCTCTACGGAACCGACAACGTGCGGCATGATCACCTGCGCAGCCCCGGTCGAGTAATCGCCACTATGTCCTGAATAACCGCCCGCCAGATTCATATAACGTTGCAGTAAAGTTTGCGCTTTATGCAACACGCCAGAAGAACGCCAGCCGTAAGATCCGGCAAAAATGGCCGATGGTCCATTGGCCTTGCGGATGCGATCGTGTTGTTCATGAATCAGTTTTAATGCTTGTTCCCAGCTCACCTGAACGTAACTGTCGTCGCCGCGACCTTTCGCCGGTTGCAGTGGATTGTCGAGATAGCTTTTTCGCACCATCGGATGCTGAATACGCGCCGTGGTATGCACCTGATCCGCCGCCGTAGATTGCAAAGAGTTCGGGATGGTCTTCGCCAGCGCGCCTGTAGAAGAAACAATTTTACCGTCCTTCACTTCTACGTTCATCGCTCCCCAACGGCCTGCGGTAAGAATTTTACCGCCCTTCTCTTCTGCCCAGGCAGGTAACGGTACAGCCGATGTCACCACCAGCGCCCCTGCCGCAATACCGCTATGTTTAATAAACTCACGTCTTGTTAATGTCATAACTTCCTCCCTGATCAACGAAGATCACTGTTTCTCGGTAATATCCTTAGCGTTGTACTGGAAGTACCGCGTCAAAATATCCAGTTCGTTTTCGCTCATGCTGGTTCGCGCCCCCATCCCTTTGGCAATGGACGGCCAGGCATTGACGGTGTAATGGTCGGCGGCAATAGGCGCATGGCAACCAGCGCAATAGGTGCCGTCGAGTTTTTCAGCGTATTGCCATAGCGGTTTACGGTCCGCTAATGCGGGATCGGTAAGCGTCCCCTGTAATGACGCCTGACGCCATTGATTACCGTATTCGTCAGCTTTCCATTCCCCGTTTATCGTTAGCGCCTTGATACCTTCTTCGCTTAGTGTGGCTAACGCCAGCCGTTGACCTGCCGCCAGGTAGAGCGTGTTTTCACTGCCCTGCATCTGATATCCCTGCAACAGGACGAGCGGCTGTTTGCCACTGGCATCAACAACCGTGAGATCGGTGCCAGGATTCACAGTAGCCAGTTCACCTATGCGGGAAGGTTTGAAAGGATAAATATGCGCGCCATTAGTCACTGATGTGGCGGCCTGACTTTCCAGTTCATGCTCCGCCTTGTCATCCATTTTTATTTCAGGCGGAAAATGGGCAATGCCTTTATGACAATCGATACAGGTTTCGCCATCCTTTTGCGCTTTGTTATGCATTTTCTGCGCAGCTTCACTTTGCGAAGCAATATCCATGGCATCAAAAGAATGGCAACTACGGCACGTTGCAGAGTCTGAGGCCTTTAATTCTTTCCACACTGTTTCGGCCATTTCCTGACGATGGGATTCGAACTTATCGTCGCTGTCTATTTTGCCGCTAACAAATTCATGATAAATATCTTTAGATGCTTTTAATTTAGCAAATAAATAATCCATTCCTGACTTTGGAATATGGCAATCGGCACATTCAGCACGAATACCTTTTTGATTAGAAAAATGGACAGTCCCCTGATATTCCTCAAACGGTTTGCTCATTGAGTGGCAGGAAAGGCAAAATGCGGTATCCGACGTTTTATGTAAGACTTTTTGCGCCAGCAATAACCCACCGCCACCCACCACTACTGCCATGAGCAGAAAAAATAACCAAATGCGTTTTTTCCCTCGCATAGATTCCTCTAATTAAATTTCAGTACACCGAACTAGTTGTATAAATAAATACACAACGAATTAATAACTCACTAAATTCGGCACAACACTGCCTGAAATAATCGACAAAGAATATGATTTATTGCAATTTAACCATTAATTATTAAAGAAGAAAGCAGTCGTTATTTTTAATATATATTTGGTGGTTTTAATAATTTAAATCACATAGTTAATATGAATATATATAACATTTTAGCAGCATGAATTTGCACACTATCACACGATGACTGTTCATTTTTTATACTACTCAAGAATAAAAAAAGGCCCCTGTTGAATGGGCAGGGGCCTGGTACGAGCAAGCATCATATTGGGCGACATGATGCAACGGTAAAAATCATTTGGCCTGATGGCGCTCAATGATTCCTTTCATTTCAGCAACCGCCGTCCCGTCTACGACATAACGCGAATACTCGTCCGCGCGTGCATCTGATGACATGGACAATCCCTGATTACGATAACGCATCGGTGAGGCTTGCCACGCTCCTGCAGAGCTATGGACTTCCAGCACTCCGGCATCGAGGAAATGGTGCAGGTTTTCTGCACGGACTCCTGCTCCGGCCATGATGATTGGAGCATCACCATAGGCAATAAGTTCCATAATTTTTGATAAACCTTGCAATGCATCTGATTTTTGCCCCGATGTCAGCACCCTGGCAACGCCTAATTCAGCAAGGTTATTCAGTGTATTTAAAGGGTTAGCGCACATATCGAAGGCGCGATGAAAAGTGACTGCCAGCGGACCGGCAGCCGCCATTATTTTTTCCATTCGTGGCATATCGACATTACCGTCAACATCCAGAACGCCCGTCACCAGCCCAGGAAATCCTAATTCGCGTACTGTGCGGATATCTTCAAGAATGGCGGCAAACTCACCGTCGCTGTAGCAAAAATCGCCACCGCGTGGGCGGATGATCGGATGTACGGGGATCGTAACATGCTGGCGCACGGACTTAAGAACGCCCAGCGACGGCGTTAGCCCCCCTTCTTTCGGTGCCGCACACAATTCTATTCTGTCGGCACCGTTTTGCTGCGCCGTCAGCGCGCACTCCATGCTGTAACAGCAAATTTCCAGTAATGCCATTTTTGCTCCTTAATCACGCCGACTGCTCACTGGCGACAATCTCTTCGATAGACCACGGATGAAACTTAATCGTCGTTTTGCCATCGGTGACCGCCAGCGTCGGATTTGGTAATCGCTCATGTTCACCTTTTGGCGAGCTGGTTTTAACCGAGATCCCCGGCTGGCGGAGTCCTTCATCAGAAAGCAACGCCAGCGCACGAGCATTCAACGTTTCCGGCTCTCCTGGCAGAACAATTTCGATATGTTCCCAGCCTTCGTGCGGGTAGCGTTTTTCCCCAGGCCACGGTAGCTCCACAATGGAAAACTGCCAGTGAGCAACCTGTACCGGTTCACGCAATTTAAACAGGCAAATCGGTCTGCCATTGATAATATTTTCTGACAGGAGTTCGCCGCACTGTTCAAACCCGCGACGCCAGCGTTCAGCCGTGGCGTTTTGATGGCAACGCAAAGAAATGTGATCGGCAGTCAGCGGGGTAATATCCAGCCCCAGGCGGTGTGAAAGTTGGTCTAATGCGTGGATAAATCGCGGTAAATCCGAAGCAATATCCTGCAGCTCGTCGATAGATTGCCAGTTCGCCATAATCACTCTTCGTCTTTCAGTAAAAGCGTTAATTTACCCTGTTGCCCTACGCCAACCAACTGCTGATTTCACGCCGCTTCTGATGCAATAGTGAAAACGGCAATACGCCACGCGCACGTTGCTGACGAAAACAGCCATTTGCAGTATACTCCCGCCCTAATTTCTTTAACTGGTGCGGGCAATTTTTGCTCGCTTCATCAATGTAAGGTATTCCGGTGAATATTCAGGCTCTTCTCTCAGAAAAAGTCCGTCAGGCCATGATTGCGGCAGGCGCGCCTGCGGATTGCGAACCGCAGGTTCGTCAGTCAGCAAAAGTTCAGTTCGGCGACTATCAGGCTAACGGCATGATGGCAGTTGCTAAAAAACTGGGTATGGCACCGCGACAATTAGCAGAGCAGGTGCTGACTCATCTGGATCTTAACGGTATCGCCAGCAAAGTTGAGATCGCCGGTCCTGGCTTTATCAACATTTTCCTTGATCCGGCATTCCTGGCTGAACATGTTCAGCAGGCGCTGGCATCCGAGCGTCTCGGTGTTGCTACGCCAGAAAAACAGACCATTGTGGTTGACTACTCCGCGCCAAACGTAGCGAAAGAGATGCACGTCGGTCATCTGCGTTCCACCATTATTGGTGACGCGGCAGTACGTACTCTGGAGTTCCTCGGTCACAAAGTGATTCGCGCTAACCACGTTGGCGACTGGGGCACTCAGTTCGGTATGCTGATTGCGTGGCTGGAAAAGCAGCAGCAGGAAAACGCCGGTGAAATGGAACTGGCTGACCTTGAAGGTTTCTACCGCGATGCGAAAAAGCATTACGACGAAGATGAAGAGTTCGCCGAACGCGCACGTAACTACGTGGTAAAACTGCAAAGCGGTGACGAATATTTCCGCGAGATGTGGCGCAAGCTGGTCGACATCACCATGACGCAGAACCAGATCACCTACGATCGTCTGAATGTGACGCTGACCCGCGATGACGTGATGGGCGAAAGCCTTTATAACCCGATGCTGCCGGGTATCGTGGCAGATCTGAAAGCCAAAGGTCTGGCAGTAGAAAGTGAAGGCGCGACCGTCGTATTCCTTGATGAGTTCAAAAACAAGGAAGGCGAACCGATGGGCGTCATCATTCAGAAAAAAGATGGCGGCTATCTCTACACCACCACCGATATCGCCTGTGCGAAGTACCGTTACGAGACGCTACATGCCGATCGCGTGCTGTATTACATCGACTCCCGTCAGCATCAACACCTGATGCAGGCGTGGGCGATCGTCCGTAAAGCAGGCTACGTGCCGGAATCCGTACCGCTGGAACACCACATGTTTGGCATGATGCTGGGTAAAGACGGCAAACCGTTTAAAACCCGTGCTGGTGGTACGGTGAAACTGGCCGATCTGCTGGATGAAGCACTGGAACGTGCACGTCGTCTGGTGGCAGAGAAGAACCCGGATATGCCAGCTGACGAGCTGGAAAAACTGGCTAACGCGGTTGGTATTGGTGCGGTGAAATACGCGGATCTCTCCAAAAACCGCACCACCGACTACATCTTCGACTGGGACAACATGCTGGCGTTTGAGGGTAATACCGCGCCGTACATGCAGTATGCCTACACCCGCGTATTGTCCGTGTTCCGTAAAGCAGAAATTAACGAAGAGCAACTGGCTGCCGCTCCGGTGATCATTCGTGAAGATCGCGAAGCACAACTGGCTGCTCGCCTGCTGCAGTTTGAAGAAACCCTCACTGTGGTTGCTCGTGAAGGCACGCCGCATGTGATGTGTGCTTACCTGTACGATCTGGCCGGTCTGTTCTCTGGCTTCTACGAGCACTGCCCGATCCTCAGCGCAGAAAACGAAGAAGTGCGTAACAGCCGCCTGAAACTGGCACAACTGACGGCGAAGACGCTGAAGCTGGGTCTGGATACGCTGGGTATTGAGACAGTAGAGCGTATGTAATCCATTTTTCGTGAGAATGAAGCCTGATCAGGGTTACCCGATCAGGCTTTTTTATTGCCATCTAAATGTATTCTGAAAATGGACATACCATCGTTTTCTCACTGTTGGGTAAGAGGCCAGAAGCGTAATATCCAGCCCCTGGGAAACGGTAACGGTTGATTTTAAGGAATACCGCAGTGTTTAAATTTCTTGTATTAACATTAGGCATTATTTCTTGCCAGGCTTACGCAGAAGATACGGTTATAGTAAATGACCATGACATTTCAGCCATCAAAGATTGTTGGCAAAAAAATTCAGATGATGATACTGACATTAACGTGATCAAATCATGCCTGCGACAAGAATACAATCTCGTCGATGCGCAATTAAATAAAGCCTATGGTGAAGCTTATCGTTATATAGAACAGGTGCCACGCACAGGTGCAAAAAAACCTGATACCGAACAACTTAACTTGCTTAAAAAATCACAACGAGCCTGGCTGGACTTTAGGGACAAAGAATGTGAATTAATCCTTTCAAATGAGGACGTTCAGGATTTAAGTAACCCTTATTCTGAATCAGAATGGCTATCATGTATGATCATCCAGACCAATACGCGAACTCGCCAGTTGCAGCTATACCGTAACTCTGAAGATTTTTATCCAAGCCCTTTGACAAGAGGGTAATTCACATATTTTTGGCATGTTTTGTTGCAAGCTATTCCTGATAAATAATTGCAACAAAACATGGAGCCTTTATCACTGAGTTATTAAACATGCTCGCGAGCGCGTATTTTTTATTTGTACTTCAGCGATAATTCACAATCACTTCATTACGTTGTACCTTCAGCGGCGGAATTAACCGCCCACCGCCAGGCACTTCCCAGATAAAGCGCAACGGTTCTGCTGCCGGGATGCCGGAAAAGGCCACAGTGTTCCCGCTCTGCCCGTCTAATTCGACACAACGAGATTGCGAGCACAAGCGAACCCGCAGCCCCGATGGTGTCGGGCCGATAAGCTGATAACGCCACGCCACCAGCGTCATCAATCCTGAAACAGGTTGTCGCGAAGAAAGAGGTGCTGACGACATCGACTCACCGCGATGATTTAGCGTAACGCCCACACTACTTGTCTGCCACATCCCCTCCCCGGCGGCTTGTACAACCAGCGGAAACAACAATATCGCCAGTAAGATCCTCATTATTTACCACCAATAGTCGCCGTCATCCGAATCTGCCGGTTATCAGAGAGTTCGAGATTCGACAGCACCACCAGTTGCTGCAGGCTACGGCGCAGAAAGCGAGACAATAGCGGGCGCAGCGCGTGGTTCACCAACAGTACTGGCGGCGCACCCAGCATCTCCTGACGGGATAATGCTTCTTGGGTTTGCGCCAGCAAACGATCCGCCAGCCCCGGTTCCAGTCCGCCACCGCCCTGCAACGCCTGTAACAGTAACCGCTCCAGTGGCGTATCCAGACCAATAACGTGAACTTCATCTTTACCGGGGAACCACTGCTGAGTAATTGCCCGCCCCAGCGCCACGCGGACGACGGCGGTTAATTCATGCGGATCGCTCTGGATGGGCGCGTGTTCCGCCAGCGTTTCGAGAATGGTGCGCATATCGCGGATCGGTACTTTTTCATCAAGCAGGTTTTGTAGCACTTTATGCAGCGTAGTGAGCGTGACAACGCCAGGAACCAGATCCTCCGTCAGTTTTGGCATCTCCTGCGCCACGCGATCCAGCAACTGCTGCGCCTCCTGGCGACCAAACAGTTCTGCGGCATGTTGACTAATGAGGTGGTTAAGATGCGTTGCCACCACTGTACTGGCTTCAACTACCGTATATCCCTGAATCTGCGCTTGTTCTTTAAGCGCACTTTCGATCCAGATAGCATTAAGACCAAATGCCGGATCGACAGTCACTTCACCGGGTAGCGTCCCGGCGGCTGTTCCTGGGTTAATGGCCAGCCAGCGCCCCGGATAAGCATCACCACTGCCAATCTCAACGCCTTTCATCAAGATACGATAGCGGGCAGGTTGTAGATCCATATTGTCGCGGATGTGCACCACTGGTGGCAGAAAGCCCATCTCCTGAGCAAATTTCTTGCGAATACTGCGAATACGACCAAGCAACTCGCCATCCTGCTGAAAATCGACCATCGGGATCAGCCGATAACCCACTTCCATTCCCAGAGAATCTTCCAGTTGCACATCGTTCCAGGTCGCTTCGACAACGGCATTATTTTCCGCCATCTTCACTGGTTTCGGTTCAGCAGGCGCGTTTTGTTCGCGTCCACGTATCCACCACGCCAGCCCCAGCAATCCCGCTGTGAACAGTAAAAATACCAGGTTTGGCATTCCTGGCACCAGACCAAGTAAACCCAACACAGCGGCACTTAACAGCATGACTCTGGGGTTACTGAAAAGCTGATTCACCATCTGCTCGCCAACATCCTGATCGGTGCTGACTCGCGTAACGATAACCCCCGCAGCGGTAGAAATAACCAGTGCTGGTATTTGCGCGACCAGGCCATCACCGATGGTCAACAGCGTATAACTTTCCGCTGCATGACCCATGCTCATGCCATGTTGCAACACACCAACCAGCAATCCGCCAACAACGTTAATGACCATGATGAGGATCCCGGCGATGGCGTCACCACGGACAAACTTACTCGCCCCGTCCATTGAGCCGTAAAAATCAGCTTCCTGGGTCACTTCTGAACGTCGCTTTTTTGCTTCATCTTCGCCAATCAGGCCAGCATTGAGGTCGGCATCAATCGCCATCTGTTTACCTGGCATTCCGTCGAGAACAAAACGCGCGCCCACTTCCGCAATACGCCCGGCACCTTTGGTGATAACCATAAAGTTGATGATCACAAGAATGACAAACACCACAATGCCGATGGCAAAGTTACCGCCCACGAGAAAATGACCGAACGCTTCGACGACCTTCCCTGCCGCCGCCGCGCCGGTATGGCCTTCCATCAAAATGATACGCGTGGAAGCCACATTAAGCGCCAGACGCAGCAGCGTGGTAAACAACAGAATGGTCGGAAACGCGGCAAACTCAAGCGTGCGCTGGGTAAACATCGCCACCAGCAACACCATAATCGACAAGGCAATATTGAAGGTAAACAGCAGATCGAGAATGAATGCAGGCAATGGCAGCACCATCATCGACAAAATCAGCAAGATCAAAATAGGCCCGGCAAGGATCTGCCATTGTGTCGATTTCAGGTTTGCGGGCAGGCGCAGCATCGCGGCCAGATTACTCATGGGACGGTTTCTCGTTGATAAAATCCAGGGCTTCCGGCACCGGAAGATAAGTGGGTTGTACGGGGCGTTGTCCACCGGCCAGACGCCAGCGTTTCAGTTGCCAGACCCAGGCCAGCACTTCCGCCACGGCGGCATACAGTTGACCGGGAATTTGCTGGCCGATTTCTGCGTGTCGATACAGCGCGCGCGCCAGCGGCGGTGCTTCAAGAGTCGGGACGTTATTTTCAGCGGCAATTTCACGAATGCGTAACGCCACCAGCCCCGCGCCTTTAGCAACGACTTTCGGCGCGCTCATTTTGTTTTCGTCATATTGCAATGCCACTGAGTAGTGAGTTGGGTTATTAACAATGACGTCCGCTTTCGGCACATCGGCCATCATCCGCCGCCGCGCGGCAGCACGCTGCATCTGACGAATTCGCCCTTTGACATGCGGATCGCCTTCGCTTTGTTTGAACTCATCACGAATATCCTGTCGTGACATACGCAGCTTTTTCAGGTGGCTGAAAATTTGAAAAAAGACGTCAAATCCCACCATCGGAATGACACCAAGCACCACTAAAAGCGCGCATAACCCCACAACATCCATCGCGTTAGCCATTGCAGTAATGGGTGACTGCGCCATTAAGCGCATCATCTGCGGCCAGTGATGCCAGAGATAAAAGCCAGTAACACAGCCAACCAGTGTAGATTTCAGGATAGCTTTCAGCAGCTCCGCGCCAGTTTGCGCCGAGAACATACGTTTAATGCCCGGTAGCGGGTTGAGTTTAGAAAACTTCGGTTGCAATGATTTACCACTGAATACCAGCCCCCCCAGCATGACCGGCGAAATAAGCGCCACCAGCACCACCCCGCTAATCAGCGGCAACAGTGCCAGCATGGCTTCTCTGATCAGCAAAATAATCTGTCCGAGGATCAGGTTGGGATCATTGATGATGCTGTGATCAAAATGCAGCCCGGCGGAGAGCATCCCCGACAACCGCCGTGCCAGAGACGCGCCACCAAACCAGATAACACACACGCCAACCAGCAAAATCAGCAGTGAAGTCAGCTCACGGGAGCGTGGGATCTGCCCCTCTTCCCGCGCTTTTTCAAGTCGGTGAGGTGTGGGGGCTTCTGTTTTGTCGTCGCTCTCGTCAGACACGTCGCCAATCCTGGAAATGGTGATAAGCATGAATAATGCCAGAGCGGAAAGCGTTCAATGCCTGGAGTAAGAGGCAAAACAGGTGGGATTTGGGGCTTTTGCCGCAGTACATCAGGCATAGTGCATATTTGTCGGATGTGGTGTAAACGCCTTATCCGACCGCCTGATATGACGCGGTCACGCCACATCAGGCAATACAAATCAAAATCCAAGACTATCCAGTAAATCGTCCACCTGATCCTGACTGGCAACCACACCGGCTTTGCTGGTATCGACCTGTGGTCCGTTAAGCAAACTCTGGTTTTCACGTTTCGGGCGCGCATCCTGCTCCGGGATGTTTTCCAGCAGCACCATCAACAGCTGGCGTTCAATTTCCTGAATCACATCCATCATCCGTTTAATCACCTGCCCGGTGAGATCCTGAAAATCCTGCGCCATCATAATTTCCAGTAACTGCGCGTTAGTGAAGCTGGTATGAGCGGGCACATCCGCCAGAAATTGCCGCGTATCCGTCACCAGTTCCCGGGCATCGGCAAGGTCAATCGGATCGGCAAACCAGTCATCCCAACGTTGGGTTAATGCTTTTGCCGATTTCTCCATTTGATCCTGATGCGGTTGCGACGCCTCAACGCTGTTCAGCGCCCGCTCTGCGGCCTGCGCAGTCATCTGTACAACGTAGAACAGGCGATCGCGGGCATCAGGGATGGCTTCCGCTGCTTCGGCTATCGCCTGATCCAGCCCCAGCTCACGCAGGCTGTCACGCAGCATACGCGTCAGGCTGCCGATGCGCGCTATGATATCGCCGGCTGCATGTTCATCAGCAGGTTTGATTGATGGTTGCATCATAGTCGCATCCTCACATGCCCAGTTTCTCAAAGATTTTGTTGAGTTTTTCCTCCAGCGTCGCGGCGGTAAATGGCTTAACCACATAGCCACTGGCCCCCGCTTGTGCTGCCGCGATAATGTTCTCTTTCTTCGCCTCTGCGGTCACCATCAGCACTGGCAGCGCCGACATCACCCCATCGGCACGAATGGTTTTCAGCAACTCCAGACCATCCATATTCGGCATATTCCAGTCGGAGATCACAAAACCATAACCACCCGCCTGTAACTTGTTGAGAGCATCAGCGCCATCTTCTGCTTCCTCAACATTGTTGAAACCCAACTCTTTCAGTAGGTTACGCACAATGCGTCGCATGGTGGAAAAGTCATCCACAACCAAAAATTTAAGTTCTTTATCCGCCATTTCACACTCCTGATTTAAATACGTATCGCCTGTCCGGCACTGATTTTCGCCAGCATTTGCTGGCTTACCTGGCTAAGATCGACCACTTCGCAGACGCCCCCCAGATTGATAGCCTCGCGCGGCATACCGAACACCACACAGCTTGCTTCGTTTTGCGCAAGGGTCCATGCCCCCGCCTGACGCATCGACAACATTCCCGCCGCACCGTCGTTGCCCATACCGGTGAGGATCACCCCAACCGCGTTGCGCCCCGCCTGTCTGGCGACAGAATGAAACAACACATCCACTGACGGTCGATGACGGTTAACCGCCGGGCCATCGTGAATTTTGATTTGATAGTTCGCGCCGCTGCGCGCCAGTTCCATATGTCGATCGCCAGGGGCGATATAGGCATGTCCCGGTAAGACGCGTTCACCGTCTTCCGCCTCTTTCACGCCGATTTGACACAGCTTATTCAGGCGGTCGGCAAAAGAACGGGTAAAGCCAGGCGGCATATGCTGGGTGATTAACAGTGCCGGGCTGGAAAGCGGCAGCGGCTGCAATACGTGCCGAATTGCCTCAGTTCCCCCCGTCGAAGCGCCAATCGCAATCAGTTTTTCAGAACTCAACAACGGCCCCGCCTTCAGTGTTGCCGGAGCCGATAACGGTTTATGCGCCGCGAGGCTCGCCCTTGACGCCGTACGCACCTTTTCAGCGATCATTTCGCTGTACGCCAGCATCCCTTCTCGAATACCCAGTTGCGGTTTAGTGACAAAATCTATCGCTCCCAACTCCAGCGCGCGCAGCGTCACTTCAGAACCTTTGCCGGTCAGAGAAGAAACCATCACAACGGGCATTGGACGCAAACGCATTAACTTTTCGAGGAAATCCAGTCCGTCCATCCGTGGCATTTCAACATCCAGCGTCAGCACATCGGGGTTGAATTTCTTAATCAAATCTCGTGCGACCAGCGGATCGGGCGCCGTTGCCACCATTTCCATATCGCTATGGCTGTTGATGATTTCCGTCATGATCTGGCGCATCAGTGCCGAATCATCGACAGACAACACCCTGATTTTGCTCATGGTTAATCCTTACTTAGCGCATACACCGTCTGCCCACGCAGCGTGAAGCTGCGCTCAAGGTGGCTGAAATTTTCAGAGTGCCCCGCAAACAGCAATCCGTCAGGTTTAAGTAGTGGTACGAAGCGGCGCAAAATCTCCTGTTGGGTCGTTTGATCAAAGTAGATCATGACGTTACGACAGAAGATCGCATCAAACGGCCCCGGTACGGTGTACTGTTTCGCCAACAAATTCAGCGGGGAAAAATCGACATAGCTCGCCAGTTCCTGGCGCACGCGCACCAGCCCTTCATGCGGCCCCGTGCCGCGCATGAAGTAACGCTGGAGTTGTTGTGGCGTCAGGTTTTTCAGTTCTTCATGGCGATAAATACCGCTTCTGGCTTTTTCCAGCACTTCGGTGTCGATATCACTGGCGAACACTTTCCAGCGTCCGGGCGCGGTGCCTAATGTGTCCGCCAGTGTCATGGCAATACTGTACGGCTCTTCACCTGTCGACGCCGCCGCGCTCCATACACGATATTCTCCGGAACGACGGCGAGCGTGAGCCGCGATCAGTGGGAAATGATGCCCTTCACGAAAAAATGCCGTCAGGTTGGTGGTCAGCGAGTTAATAAATGCCTGCCACTCGCCGCTGTGCTGATTAGATTCCAGCATGTTCAGATAATGACCAAAATCGACCAGTCCCAGCGAACGCAAACGGCGTATCAACCGGTTGTAGACCATGTCACGCTTGTGATCGGCCAGAACGATCCCCGCCCGTTGATAGATCAATTGACTTATCCGCCGAAAATGAACGTCGGAAAGCACCAGGCGCTCGGTCATCTGTAACAATAAAGACGTTTGCCCACAGGGCTGAGATGATGTCATAGCGCCTTCTCAATCACTTCAGGAAACCACTGACACAGCCTGTAACTGCGCCGATTGTGTTGTAATAGCGCCATCAGAGACGATAAGCGCGACGTTCTGTTGCATCATCGGCCTCATCTGGCGGCAATGACGCTTGAGTAAATACCCATCAAAATGTTTCCCAGTTTGGCTCTTGTTCCGCGATACGCCGCCGCGACTGTGCTGGTGATTGCTCACTGGCAGGCCGGGATTTTAGTGGTGGTTTGTGGTTTAGCTGACTTGCAGCCAGACGAAATGCGGATACAGCCTGAGTTAAACGGCTGGCCTGCTCTTCCAGTGCGGCAGCAGCGGCGGCTGACTCCTGCACCAACGAGGCATTCTGTTGAGTGACGCGATCCATTTCCGACACAGCCAGCGCAACTTGATCAATGCCACGGCTCTGCTCATCGGAGGCTGAAGCAATTTCCCCCATAATGTCGGTGACGCGCGTAACCGCATTAACGATACTCGTCATCGTTTCCCCGGCGCTTTCGACCAGCACCGAACCGGTATCAACGCGGGAAACTGAGTCTTCTATCAGAGCTTTGATCTCTTTTGCTGCCTGGGCGCTGCGACTGGCAAGATTACGCACTTCGCCCGCCACCACAGCAAAACCACGCCCCTGTTCCCCGGCACGCGCGGCTTCAACAGCGGCATTCAGCGCGAGGATATTGGTCTGGAATGCGATGCCGTCGATTACGCTAATAATGTCGGCAATTTTCTTCGAACTGTCGGCGATTTCATGCATGGTTTTCACCACGCCATCCACCACTTTGCCGCCGTGCTGCGCGGTGTCGGAGGCACTTTGTGCCAGTTGCGAGGCCTGACGGGCGTTATCGGCGTTCTGTTTTACCGTCGCGGTGAGCTGTTCCATGCTGGCGGCAGTTTCTTCCAGCGCGGATGCCTGCTGTTCAGTACGGGAGGAAAGATCGGTATTGCCCGCAGCAATTTCACGTGTGCCGGCATAGATGGCGTCCGACCCCTGCCGCACGTGAGTAACTGTGTCGGTCAAGGAACGCTGCATATGCGAAACGCTCTGTGCCAGCTCGCCCATTTCACTGCGTCCATCAATGATGAGGCTATTCGCCAGGTTACCGCCGGCAATTTCGCGAATGTGAGCAATGATTTTCGCCAGCGGGTTAAGCAACATGCGGCGGATGCCGAACCACGCCACCAGCAAAATTAATACCACCACCAGCGCGATAATCGCCAGTTGCCACTGGGAAAAGCGGTAATCTTCTGCATTGTTAGTGACGATATTGCGGTAAAGTTTTTCACTACTAAGGGCGTACTGAGCAAATGCTTCGCCCATCGCATTTTGCATTCCCTGGGTTGGTTGAGCGAAGTAGGCGCCAGTATTGCCATAATCAAGATAATCAATCAGTTCTGTTAATGCTGTGTGATAGTCTTTGTATTTTTCATCAATATTACGACTGGTGGCGACCATTTCAGGTAACGGCGCCATGCTTTTGAATTTTTTATAATGGGTAGACGCCTGGGCCAATGTTTTCCTGGCGCTATCGAGCAATTCAACTTTTGCACTGCTTTGTTGATTGGATGAATCCATCATCATCCGCACCGCTGAACGACTCAGGTTAATGCGCGTTTGTAGCATTAAATCCCAGGTTGAGGTTAGCTCACTCTGTTGTTCCCGTAGTTCATTGGAAACGACAAAGCTTTTCTGGCTATGGTGAAGCGAAGAAAAAAACAGACTGCCGGAAATAAGCTGTAACAGTGCAAATACCCCCAGCACCATCATCAGCAGCGTGACTACGCGGATACGGTTAATCATAAGGCACCTTCCTGAAAACAAGTTGTTTTCGTTATCGGCAGGAAGAAGGGAAACTTTATTGCTGATGCCAGTCATGGCGAAATGAAGTAAAAAAACCCGATGCGCAGGTCATCGGGTTCATTTCAGTACAGCAGGATAAATTACGCCACCTCTGACGCTGCGCTATCTAACAGCGCCATCTCTTCACTATTGAGCAGTTTTTCGATATTCACCAGAATTAACATGCGGTCACCCAGCGCCCCCAGCCCGGTGAGATATTCAGTAGAAAGCGTCACAGCAAATTCCGGTGCCGGACGAATTTGCTCCGCCGTCAATGAAAGAACGTCTGACACGCCATCAACCACAATGCCGACCACACGCTGCCCCAGATTCAGGACGATGACCACCGTGTTGTCGTTATATTCCACATCCACCTGGCTGAATTTAATGCGTAAGTCGACAATCGGCACAATAACGCCGCGCAGGTTAGTGACACCTTTGATAAATGCAGGCGTGTTCGCAATCCGCGTAACCTGATCATAGCCACGGATCTCCTGCACTTTCAGAATATCAATACCGTACTCTTCGTCACCAAGGGTAAATACCAGAAATTCCTGGCCTGACGGTTCGCTGGCCAGTTTTGTTACATTTGTCATACCGGTCATATTTATTACCTTTTTACTCAATCAGGCGGCGGTGTTCGCCATACATTGTTCGCGGTTTATCGTCTGCAAGGCAGATACATCAACAATCAGTGCCACGCTGCCGTCGCCGAGAATCGTTGCGGCGGATATTCCCGGGATTTTTCGATAGTTACTTTCCAGGTTTTTCACTACCACCTGGTGTTGACCAATTAATTGATCCACCAGCAAGGCGTAGCGGCGACCGCCACTTTGCAGGATCACCACAATGCCCTGAGTGGCTTCAGTTTTCGCGCCCGCAACGTTGAACACTTTCCACAGTTCGACGATGGGCAGATATTCACCTCGTACTTCCAGTACCCGCTCGCCACCCGCCAGTGGATGCATATCAGCTTCACGAGGTTGCAATGATTCCATGACGGCATTCAGCGGCAGAATGAAAACTTCATCTGCAACACGCACAGACATGCCATCAAGGATCGCCAGCGTCAGCGGCAGTAAAATACGGATTGTGGTTCCTGCGCCCGGCTTCGATTTGATTTCGACATGACCGCCCATCTCCTGGATATTACGTTTGACGACATCCATACCAACGCCGCGTCCAGAGACATCGGTAACCTGCTCTGCTGTAGAAAAACCAGGAGCAAATATCAGCATTGCCACTTCGTCATCCGTCATGTTGTCGCTGACGGTCAGACCCTGTGAAACAGCTTTTGCCAGAATCCGTTCACGGTTCAGCCCCGCGCCATCGTCGGTTACTTCGATGCAGATGTTGCCGCCCTGATGTTCAGCAGACAGAACCAAATTTCCGACGCTATTTTTGCCTGCGGCGAGGCGTTTTTCCGGCAGTTCAATTCCGTGGTCGAGACTGTTGCGTACCAGGTGGGTCAGCGGATCGATAATGCGTTCTATCAGACTCTTGTCGAGTTCGGTGGAACTGCCCACCAGCGTCAGTTCCACCTGCTTGCCGAGTTTTCCCGCCAGATCACGCACCAGCCGGGGATAGCGACTAAAGACATATTCCATCGGCATCATGCGGATCGACATCACCGATTCCTGCAAATCACGAGCGTTACGTTGTAACTGCCCCATGCTGGTAATCAAATCACCATGATTAACCGGGTCCAGTTCGCTGGAACGCTGGGCCAGCATTGACTGGGTGATAACCAGTTCGCCGACAAGGTTAATCAGTTGATCAACCTTCTCCACCGCCACACGGATACTGGTGGATTCGCTGCCGCGCGGCGGTTTTTCCCGTTCTGCCCGTACGGCTGGCGCTTCTGCTGCGGCAAGTTTAAGCACCGGTGGCGCAGATACTTTCGCCGTAGACTCAACGCTTTCAAAGGCAATCTGATCGGCCTCAATGACAAAGCAAAGCACCGCAGTAATGTCGTCTTCCGCAATATCTCCCGCTAATGTCGCCGATAGCGAATCGGCTCCTTTCACCACGTCAGCCAACGTTGTCAGATGTCCCAGCTCTTCTTCCAGCAGATCGATTTCTCCCGCTTTCAGGCGCGAAAGGATAATTCGTCTCGGCGATTGACTACTATTCTGACCATCTTGCGGTTCACTTTTGGCAACCACACTTAATCGGGTCACTGCGGATACCGTTTCGCCTTTCGCTTCTAATGCCAGTTGACGCAAGGCCTGGCAGATATAATCGAAGTTGGCGGTATCCGGCTCTTGCGACTGTTTATAAGCGTCGAGCTGTTCTTGCATGATGTCCTTCGTTTCCAAAAACAGATTGATAATGTCGGTATTAAGCTGCATCTCACCGCGTCTGGCTTCATCGAGCAGATTTTCCATCAGATGCGTGGTTTCCTGTAACACAGTAAAACCAAACGTTCCTGCCCCTCCTTTGATGGAATGGGCTGCACGGAAGATGGCATTCAACTGTTCGGCATCTGGCGCTTCAGGTTGCAAATTAAGCAGATGCTGCTCCATATCGGCTAACAGTTCGTCCGCTTCATCAAAAAATGTCTGATAAAAATCGCTTATATCCATGCTCACGCTGTCACCTCGGTTCGGCTGATGGCATTGTGGGAACACTGACCTGCGGTGCGCTCCCTGTTTTTTCCAGAACACTTACCGGCTCATTCTGGCTTTCAGCGTTTTCATGCAAAATAGCTTGTTCGGCTTGTCTGTTCAGAACCAGCAGGCTGATTCGACGGTTGACGGCATCATCAGGTCCACGATCGCTTAAACGCATGGTGGCTGCCATGCCGACAACGCGCAGAATTTTGCCATCAGCCAGACCGCCCACCATTAGCTCACGGCGCGACGCATTAGCGCGTTCGGCAGAAAGCTCCCAGTTGCTATAGCCTTGCTCACCCTTGGCGTAAGGGAAATCATCGGTATGACCGGAGAGACTGATACGGTTAGGAATACCGTTCAGCACAGGCGCAATACTCCGCAGAATGTCACGCATATAGGGTTCGACGTCAGCACTGCCGGTTTTAAACATCGGGCGATTCTGGCTGTCGATAATCTGAATGCGTAAACCTTCCTGCACCAGATCGATTTTGAGATGTGGACGCAGCGCCCGTAGTTTCGGGTCTGATTCAATAAGCTGGTCGAGATCGCCCCGCAATTTCCGCAGCCGACTTTGCTCCATGCGTTTTTTCAGTTCTTCAATGTCTGGCTGCTTATTCACTTCTCCCTGGCTTTGGGTGTAATCATCACCCCCGCCAGGAATTGGGCTTTCACTATTCGAAATGCGATCGCCGCCCGTTACTGCCGTCGCCAGCGGCGTGCGGAAATATTCCGCAATCTGAATCAGCTCTTTTGGGCTGGAGATGGAGATCAGCCACATCACCAGAAAAAAAGCCATCATCGCAGTCATAAAGTCAGCATAAGCAATCTTCCACGATCCATGCGCCGAGCCGTGACTTTTCGCTTTGCGTCGCTTGACGACAATAATTGGATGCGCGTGATTCTTCATGCTTCCTCGGTTGTCGTCTGCTGTTGCGGATTTTTCACTGCACGAACGTGCTCTTCCAGTTCGACGAACGACGGGCGCTCGCTGGAGTAGAGCGTTTTGCGACCAAATTCAACCGCAATTGGCGGTGCATAACCGTTGAGATTAGAAAGCAGTATGACTTTGACGCACTGCATCATTTTGCTGGTCTCTGCGCTTTTCTGGCGCAAAACACTTGCCAGCGGGGAAATAAATCCGTAAGCCAATAAGATACCGAGGAAAGTCCCCACCATCGCATGAGCAATCAGCGCCCCCAGTTCGGCGGCAGGACGATCGGCTGAACCTAACGCGTGAACCACCCCCATCACTGCGGCGACAATACCAAATGCCGGGAGCGAGTCACCGACCAGCGCCAGACTGTTTGCCGGGACTTCCGCCTCGCTTTCGTGAGTCTCGATCTCTTCATCCATCAAAGCTTCGATTTCGAAGGTATTCATGTGACCACTAATAATCAGGCGCAGATAATCGACAATAAAATCAAGCATGACGGCATCTGCCATAATGCGAGGATAACTGGCGAAGATCTCGCTCTCGCGAGGATTTTCAATATCGCGCTCCAGCGAAAACATGCCCATCTGGCGTGATTTCGCCATTAGCCGGTAAAGCAGTGCCAGCAGATCCATATACATCGCTTTGGTGTATTTGGAGCGGCGAAACAGTAACGGCAGCGCCTTAAGCGTGCCTTTGATGGCTTTACCGTTGTTGCCGACAATAAACGACCCAATGCCTGCACCGGCAATAATCACCAGTTCAGCGGGTTGATAGAGTGCTCCAAGGCTTCCGCCGGTCATCAAATAACCGCCGAAAACTGTACCGAGAACAACCAGGTAACCTAATAAGATAAGCACGACATCATCCTTTCACTGTTGACCATGACAGGATGTTCAGTCGTCGGGCGTTAACTTACGGTCGGGGAAAAAAAGCAGCGACAATCACTTGCCGCTGCTGGAATGTTTCGCCATATCGCGTGAGTTAAACAGCCTGTACTCTCTGTTCATCCAGCAGTTGAGGGATAATATCGGCAGGGTCTTGAGAAAGTTTACGTCTTTTTACCGCTCGTGATGGCGGCTGACATAAGCTGCAGGCAAAGCTGCCAACAGGCTGATGGGCATGGGTGATAAAATTACCGCCGCAGCACTTGCAACTGGAAAGTTGTAGTAAACCACTTTCAACAAATCGCACCAGTGTCCAGGCGCGTGTCAACGCCAGCAGAGGGCCTTCTTCGGCTTGCGGACACTGTTCGAGGTATAAACGATAGGCTTTGATCACGGCATCGACGCCGTTACATAACCCGGTTTTCAGCAAAAACTGCCATGCATTACAAAACATCGACGCATGAACATTTTGTTCCCAGGTCATAAACCAGTCGGTGGAGAATGGCAGCATACCTTTCGGCGGCGGACTTCCGCGCAGTTCTTTATAGAGTTTGATCAGGCGTCCGCGACTTAATTGTGTTTCACTTTCCAGCATCTGCAAACGAGCGCCGAGGGTGATCAATTCCATTGCCAGCTGAATATCCCGGGCTTCCTGAACAATGCTTTTTTCGCTCATTATCAGGCCCTTTTTTTACGCAGCACTTCTTCGGGCTGATTAACATCATTCAACAAACGTGTAGAGAGCATGATACCGGTATGAACTTGCTGGAGATCGTCAACGCGGGAATCCTGCGTCAACTGATTAATAGTCTGGTGGCTGTCAAAGCGGAAATGACAAATCAGTTGATTGGTTTCTGCCAGTTTAACCATTTGCGGAAGCGTCAGCGTCGCTAACGTTGTTGCCATTTCTTCATTAATACCGAGACGAAACATGGCGGACGCTTTGTCCTGAACGATCAGACGTTGTGCAAGAAGTAAATATGACAAATTGATGTCATAAATATGTTTCAGCAACTCGGAGGTATGCATTATTCCCATCCAGAATAACTAACTTTATTTTTATGCGGTATCACCGCACCCCGTGATGTCGCCGGGAAATCCCGGTAAAAAGTAAATAACCATGGAATAGTTGCGATCAACGAAAAAACACAGGCATCGTAAGAGATGAAACAATCCCTTACAGAGAGTAGTGTTTTTTACACTTATCTAAGATTTTTCCTAATTCGACGCAACTGTACTCGTCACCACTCACACATACAACGGAGCGACGCTGCGATTTTCGATAATGTGTGACTCAGATCACACAAAACACTCAATTACTTAACATTAATGTATAAGTCATACTTTTGTTTTGGTGATATTTCATTCTGTTAAAAAGTTTTTCAGCACCCCTGACTTCAAAAATGAAGTGGATGCATAAAATTATTATGTTGCGCACTGTTAATATAAATCACCGTAAATAACCATATGTTATGTATGAAATAAATTTATTTATCCTCTATAAATTATTTTCAAACAGAGAGTTACATAACATGAGCCTGTTCAAGTGAAAATAAAGCCGGGAACCCCTCAAATGTTAAGTAAATGTTTTACAAATATTATCCATTTGTTTTATAAGGAAAATAGTTAATTTCACTTCTTATAACCACACTGGTGATCGCATGATAACATTGCGGTACTAATTAATTATTCTTACTAGTAACCAGCCTAATATTTACCTTTTTGACTGAGTTGTTATTGCATCAGTGCCTCATTCAGAGTAAAGCTGTAATAACACCTGAAGTTCACAGAATAAGGAGCAGGTTATGAGCTATACCAATGTTCTTGTTGCCGTAGCTGTCTCGCCAGAAAGCCAGCAACTGTTAACAAAAGCGGTATCTATCGCCCGTCCGGTTAATGGACGCATAAGTTTGATCACTCTCGCTTCCGACCCGGAAATATTCAATCAATTAGCCGCACCGATGCTTGAAGATTTACGCAGCGTGATGCATGAAGAAACACAAAACTTTCTTGATAAATTAATTAAGGATGCGGGATATCCGGTAGAAGAGACGTTTATTGCTTGCGGAGAGTTAAGCGAACATATTCTGGCAGTGTGCCGTAAACATAAATTCGATTTGGTGATTTGCGGCAATCATAACCACAGTTTCTTTTCGCGAGCATCCTGCTCAGCGAAAAGTGTGATTGCCTCAAGCGAGGTCGATGTACTACTGGTTCCGCTTAAGGGAGATTAACCGCGATTACGCCAGTTTCGGAAAGGTGGCAACTTTATCGCGCTGCTGACTTTCCGCGCTTCGCGGAACTATCTGCTTTAGGTCGCGAATAAAATACTCCTGCCAGTGATTAATGTCGTTTTTCACAATAACTTCCAGCATTTCTGCATGGCGGGAAATACGTTCCGCCAGCGACATCGTCAACGCCCGATTGAGCGCCGCCGCAACTTCATCACGATCGTATGGGTTTACAATTAACGCCGACGTCAGTTCGTTTGCCGCCCCGGCAAATTGCGAAAGTACCAGTACGCCCGGATTGGCAGGATCTTGTGCGGCAACATACTCTTTCGCGACCAGGTTCATTCCGTCGCGCAGCGGCGTCACTAATCCAACATCGGAATAGCGGAAGATTTTCATCAGTAATTTACGATCAAAATGCTGATTCAGATAATAAAGCGGCGTCCAGCCTAATTGACCATATTTGCCGTTAATTCTCCCGGCTTCATTTTCCAACTGATGACGAATATCCTGATACGCTTGCACATCACCACGCGACGTTGGCGCAATCTGGGTATAGCGAATTTTACCGTGATGTTGCGGATATTTTTCCAGCAACGCTTCATAGGCGAGAAAACGCTCCGGCAAACCTTTGGAATAATCCAGTCGTTCGACAGAAAAGATATTCTGTACGTTTTTCAGTTCCGCTTTTAGTTGCGCCAGTTTTGCCGGCAGTGGTCCGGCAGCCTGTTTGGCAATCTCATCTGGTTCAATGCCAATGGGGTAAACTTCGGTTCGAAACGTTTTGCCCCAGGCCGTATGGCTTTTTGAGCTACGCGTCGTAACACGGGTCAGGTTAGAAAGGCAATCCAGGAACGCCAGACGATCGTTCTCTGTCTGGAAACCCAGCAAATCATAATCACAAAGCTGTTCAAGCAAGGTGTCATACGTCGGTAGCGCATTGAAGATTTCCGGCGTCGGGAAAGGAATATGCAGGAAGAAACCAATGCGATTATTCACCCCACGTTTGCGTAATTCATGCGCAAATGGCAACAGGTGATAATCGTGAACCCAGATAATGTCATCGTCTTCCAGCAGCGGCAGTAATTTATCTGCCAGTAACGCATTTACGCGTAGATAGCCGTCCCAGGCAGGACGCTGAAATTGTACCAGATCGAGTCGATAATGAAATGCAGGCCAGAGAACGGCATTAGAGAATTGGTTGTAGTATTCGTCGAGATCCTGTTCGCTGAGGTTAAAAGAGGCCCAGGTAATATTTCCTTTTTTCACCTTTTTTAGCGGCTGATCCTCATTCCCTGTTTCGCCACTCCAACCAAACCACAGTCCACCTGCGGCTTTCAGTGCCCCCAGTATGCCGATAGCAAGGCCACCGGCACTGGCGGCGTGCTCGTCTGGTGGTGCAATCCGGTTAGATACTACGACTAAACGACTCATAGTCATCACTCCTGTTATTTTCTCTTTTTTGTTGTTGTAATGCGTTGGTTATCATTTCAAGCCAGCTCCAGACATCCGGCACGCCCGCCAGCCGCCATGATGCCTGAGTCGCTCCGGTGCCAATTTTCACTGACATTCCACCCAGTCGGTTAACGACCGCGAAGCCAGATTCATCGGTTAAATCATCGCCCAGAAAAACGGGCTTACGGCCGACAAAGGGAGCTTCCTGCATAAAGGCTGCAATCGCCTCCCCTTTACTGGTGTTTCCTGGTTTAATCTCGACGACACACTTTCCCTGCTGTAATGCCATTTGCGGCCAAATCTGGGTAATGCGTTGCGCTAATGTCAATAAGGCGTCTTCGTGCTGCGGCGCCTGACGATAATGCAGCGCAAACGCCATCCCTTTGGCCTCAAGTTCCGCACCGGGATAGTGGCTGATTGCCGTATGCAGTTGAACGCTAATATCGCGGGCAATCGCATCCGGCAGGTGAACGATATGCGTTTTACCATTGATGTCACGGCGCTCCGCCCCATGCACGCCCGCTAACGGGAAGCGATAAGGTTTTGCCAGTGCGTCAAGCTCGACCATTGAGCGCCCTGATATCAATGCCAATGCACCATCACTTGCGGTTGCCAGTAGCTGAAGTCCTTGCAGAATATTGTCAGGCACGACGACCTGATCGGGATGCGGTTTAATTTCCGCCAGCGTTCCATCGAGATCAAAAAACCAGGCATATTTCGCGGATAGTTCAGGGGGTTCGGTTAACGGTTCTGTCACCCGGTACTCCTCCTTATCTTTTTATAGTTCGCGCAGAACGCGCTTTACAGACATGTAAGTATAGACAGTGTGACGTAGCTCGCCATTTGCAAAAAAGAACAGCCAGCCGTTGTGGCGGCTGGCTGTGATGGAAAAAAGAGCTAAATTGTTGCGAAAAAAAGCATCAGACAGTGCGTTTCGCTTTTTGCTTGTAACGGTCGAAGATCACCGCCGCCAGCAGGATTAAGCCACGAACCACGTACTGCGCGAAAGGAGAAATATTGAGCAGGTTCATAGCATTTTCTACAGTACCTAAAATTAAGATACCCGCCACCACATATGAGATTTTTCCGATGCCACCTTTCAGAGAAACGCCACCTAAAACGCAGGCTGAGATAACAATCAACTCATAGCCAATCGAGGTCATCGGCTGACCGCTGGTCATGCGCGAAGCCAGAACAATCCCGGCAATCGCCGATACCAGACCAGAGAGAACGAAGATAATGATTTTGGTGCGGACAACAGGTACACCCGCCAGACGCGCGGCCTCTTCGTTACCGCCAATCGCCAGCGTATTACGACCAAAGGTAGTTTTGTTCAGCAGCAAGCCAAAGATTATCAGGCAAGCGACAGTGAGCCAGATTGGCGCAGGCAGGCCGAACCAGTTGGCATAACCGAGAGCAAAGAAACTTTCATCTTCGATACCGACCGCTTTACCGTCAGAGATGATATACGCCAGACCACGGACAATCTGCATCGTCGCCAGCGTGGTAATCAAGGCGTTAATTTTAAGTTTAGCGATAACAAAGCCATTCACCAGACCGCAGAGGACGCCCAGCAGCAAACCTGCCGCCACGCCTATCCACAGGCTTTCGGTCAGATTGATAACCACCGCCGTAGTGACACCTGCACAGGCAATGACCGAAGCAACAGAAAGGTCAAAGTCACCCGACGCGAGACAGAACAACATACCGCACGCCACCATCCCCGACATGGAGATTGCCAGCCCCAGCCCTTTCATATTAATGAAGGTGGCAAAGTTCGGGACAAAAATGGCACAGGCAATAAACAGCACCGCAAACACCACCAGCATACCGTACTGATCCCAGATACGGCCGAAGCTGAATGACGACTTAGGTGCGCCAGAACCCGATGTAGAAACAGAAGACATCATACTCTCCTTACTCAGGCAACTGCCTGACTGACTTTAGGCATAGCAAGGCTTAGTGCCTGACGCTCATCTGCCTGCTCGTGTAGCAATTCACCAGCGATTTCACCTTCACGCATGACGACAATACGGTCGGCGACGCCGAGGACTTCGGGCAGATCGCTGGAGGCAAACAGCACCGCCACCCCCTGCGCCGCCAGCGCATAAATCACGTTATATATTTCGTGCTTGGCTCCCACATCAATACCGCGCGTAGGTTCATCCAGCAAAATGACTTTCATATCTTCCGATAACCAGCGTCCCAGAATGGCTTTTTGCTGATTACCACCGGAGAGATTCATGATTAATTGCTCTGCTCCTGGCGTTTTGATATTGAGCGAACGAATATGGTGATCAGCATTATTTGCTTCCCAGCCGTTATTGATCACGCAACCGCCGAGAACATGCTTGCGACGGGCGCTGATGTTGATATTGTCACGGACGGAATGCACCGGAATAATGCCTTCCGCTTTACGATCTTCTGGACAGAGCATCATGCCAGCCGCAATGGCGTGGCCTGGTTTACGGATATCGATTGGCTTTTGGTCGATATAAACCTGACCGGCGGTGATTTGCGTCCCACCAAACATGCCTTTCATTAATTCGCTGCGTCCTGCCCCCACCAGACCAAACAGACCAACGATTTCACCACTGCGAACGGTCAGGCTTATTGGAGTACGTACACCAGGCGCCTTCACGGCATCCAGACGCAATCGCTCCTCACCATAACTACGCGGTTGCCAGCCGTAGATATCGCCGATATCACGACCAACCATCGCCTGTACCAGTGCGTCGTGGTCAACCTGCTGCATATCGGTAAAGGTTTTGACATAACGCCCATCTTTAAAGACGGTGATGGCATCGCTGAGGGCAAATATTTCTTCCATACGGTGAGAAACGTATAAGATCACCCGCCCCTCTTTTCGCAGTTCACGAATAACGCGGAAAAGATTGTCGATTTCACGGGCAGACAGGGAGCTGGTTGGCTCATCAAAGGCGATAATTTTGGCGTTACGCGCCAGAGCTTTGGCAATTTCAACCATCTGCCACTGACCAATGGAGAGATATTTCAGCGGCGTAGCCGGGTCAATATCCATACCCAGATGTTTGAGTTGTAAACCTGCTTCATAATTCAGCAGTGAACGATTCACAATGCCGCCTTTATGGGGAAGCTGGCCGAGATAAATATTTTCCGCGACGGTCATTTCCGGCACGAGATGCAGTTCCTGGTAAATAATCGCCACACCCGCGTTAAGCGCAGCGGTCGTGTCGGAAAAGGACATTTCTTGTCCATTAATCACTACAGAACCCGTGCTTGGCGCATAGTTTCCACTAAGGATTTTTAAGAGTGTTGATTTTCCTGCGCCATTTTCACCCATCAACGCATGAACCTGACCGGCATAGCAGTCAAAACTGATATCCGTCAACGCCTTAACGCCGGGGAAAGTTTTACCAATGCCGCGAAATGAGAGATACGGGGTAGACTGTTGCATAACGTCTCCGTGAATCACTGGTCTTTCACACCCCCTCTGCACAATAAAGGCAGAGGGGAATTTTTACGGCAGATTACTTACCGCCTAAACCCTTTTTCTCCAGTTCTTCTTTAAAGTTGTCGCGCGTAATCAGAACTACATCGGTAACTTCAGTGAATTTTGGTGGTTCTACGTCTTTCGCTACCCAGTTGTAGAGCATTTCGCTGGATTTATAGCCATGTACGTCCGGGCTTGGCAGGAGTGAACCGTAGAAACCGGTAGCCTGCGCTTTTGACAGCTCGCTCACCGCATCCACCCCATTGATACCAATACCAATGATGTCCGCCGCTTTAAAGCCCTGACCTTCCGTTGCACGTACACCGCCCAGCACGGTGCTGTCATTCATCCCGACAATCAACCAGTGTTTAACTTCAGGATGCTGAACCAGCATGGAGTTGGCGGCGTCAAATGCCCCTGGGATGTCGTTAGATTTGGTGGGAACCTGATAAATTTGTTTTTCCGGGAATCCGGCGGCTTTCAGCGCGTCCATAGACCCCGTGGTACGGCGACGAGCGGTATCCAGTTCGTTGGCAGTAATCGCCATTACGGCACTTTCTTTTACGTCCCAACCACGTTTCTGCATCTCTTTATACAGTTCCTGGCCCTGACGCTCACCAATTTTGGTCGCCGCCATCATCACCAGCGGCACGGTATCCATCGGCTTACCTTTGGCATTTACAAACTGGTCATCCACGGCAATCACTTTCATACCATAGCCACGTGCTTTCGCCACAATTGCGGAACCCAGTTTCGGGTCTGGCGTACAAATGACAAACCCTTTCGCACCGCTGGCAGCCAGACTGTCGATGGCGTTCAACGTCTTTTCGCCATCCGGCACGGCAATCTTAATAACGTCAAACCCTAAATCTTTCCCGGCTTTATCGGCAAACTTCCATTCGGTCTGGAACCACGGCTCTTCTGGTTGCTTTACCAGGAAACCGAGTTTCAGGTTTTCCGCCATAGCGGATTGTGACATAACGGCAGCCAGACCAATGGCTGCAAGAGCTTTAGTAAATTTGTGCATGGTTATCTCCAGCTTTAGCGTCATTTTGTGTAGGGCAAAAACTAAGAACTTTTGTTAATTCAATCGGAAAACAAAGCATTACCTTTATCGAAAAGATAATTGACTGTGTTGGCATAGTTTTAGCGAGAAATTAATTCTCCATAGGAGAGCAATATCACATAGCAGAATTACAGTGAGAACGTGCATAAATTCAGCGAGAAATGACATACTGGAATCGGTAATTGTCTGACAAATCAAAAAAGCATTAGCAGAATAATCCATGACATTAGCCTGGAAATCCTTGTGGTGTGCTTTGAGAGGCAGGGAGTGTCTTTTTTAATCTAATTATTACCGGGCAAGAGGTTGTTCATTTGCGCTGAATAGTGAAAGGAGAAAGAAGTCTCTAAACCTTGCACCAATCAATTTCCATATTAATTATCACCTCATTTATTAATTAAAGGTAACGCTATAACGAGAGCATTATCGCATAATCGAAAAAACACCTTAAAATATCAAAACATCATCATGTTATTAATAATTTATTTTAATATCAATGAAATACATCGATATGACGCATTAGGAATTATTGCAAACTAATTGATCTCACCAATGAAATGTAAAAAAATATAAATCCGGTGATTTAAGGATTTTCTTATATCAGTTCAGACGTTATGCTTATTTCAGATCATCGTCAGAATTGACTCCACGATCACATTTTGGACATGCAGAAAGGAATTATTCTGCAAGCAGTAATTACGGTGTTTTGATTCATCTTGCACCTCACGTCTTCTGGATATAAGGATATTAGGTATGGCAACCACTGGAATGCTTCTCAAACTCAACACCCAAATGAACCGCGAGTTTTACGCATCCAATCTCTACCTTCACCTGAGCAAATGGTGTTCTGAACAAAGTCTGAATGGCACCGCTACTTTCCTTCGCGCCCAGGCACAAAGTAACGTGACGCAAATGATGCGCATGTTTAATTTTATGAAAAGTATCGGAGCAACTCCCATCGTTAAAGCTATCGATGTACCAGGAGAAAAGCTTAACTCTCTGGAAGAACTCTTCCAAAAAACGATGGAAGAATATGAACAGCGTTCAAGCAAGCTGTCACAATTAGCCGATGAAGCTAAAGAATTGAATGATGATTCTACCGTCGATTTCCTGCGCGATCTGGAAAAAGAACAGCAGCACGATGGCCTGTTGTTGCAAACCATTCTTGATGAAGTGCGCAGCGCGAAACTTGCCGGTATGTGCCCTGTCCAGACCGACCAGCATGTGCTTAATGTCGTGTCGCATCAGATACATTAATCATGTTCGGCGCTTTAAAACATGCGCCGGATACAAATAATTTTGAGAAAACCGCTGCTTCATACTTTGAAGCAGCGGTTTTTTTAATGGGATTCACCTTGCGGAGTAAATTTCAGTTCAATCAGCGCGATGGCTTTTTGGATAGCGCGCATCGTTACCGGATCGGCTGCGGCGGGATGGTTAGTAAAATCGATATTCTTCAACTGGCTGGACATTTTTTCACGCAACTCAACAGGTGCGATCACATCGAGTACGTCGAGAATTTGTTTGATTACCAACTGGCAAGCGACAACATCAGAGACCAGTTCCTGATCGGCATTCAGCGGCTGGGACATTGTAAACTCCTGATAGCATTTTGAAAGCCGCTATAGTAGCGGCTTCCCCTCCACAGCGATAGTCACATCCGCCATCACCAGGGCACAAAAAAACCTGCCGAAGCAGGTTTTTTGTTATCTGAACATATTGCCTGGCGGTACGTCTTTGAACGTCTTGCAATAGTTATCGAACATGCTTTTCAGGATTTTGCGCAGTTTCATTGAGGTACTCCGACCATTTGTTATGCAGGTGTTATCGTCTTTACGCTTATAATATGACATCCATCACAAAAATCAATCTTTATGTGATTTACATCACACAAATATCCCTTTAATGTTATGAAATTGATAACCCACAAAGTCACCATAAAGCATCTGACTTCTGGGAAAAGCAAGGAATAGCGCCGATCCGTCGTCTTTTCTGTCCATAACCTGATCCTGCACGCAGGTACAATACCTGTTTCTTCTCCCTTTTCAGGCCGTGACATGAAACATCTGATAATTGTTTTTTCGCTTTTAACATTAGCGGGCTGCACCGTAACTCGTCAGGCTCAATTGAGCGAGGTTAATGTCACGAGCGGTATTGTACGCCTCGTTTATGACCAGGCGTTTTTACAACACGCCCGTACTGACAGCTATCTTAATCAAAGAATAGCGGAACGCGCATGTCAGCACGCAGGGTTTACCCGCGCCATTGCGTTTGGGCAACCTGTAAGTAACTGTAGTCTGTTTGCGGGGGCGTTATGTCTGAATACGGAATTTACGTTGTCGTATCAGTGCCAAAATTTAATGCCCTCGACTTATCAATAAAGCCTTAATCAGCGAGGGATGCTTCGCTGGTTAATTAATTCCACGAATAGCGTTAATGCGTTTTATTGCCATTCGTATTTTTAATAATTGAATTTAATATTTTACCTTTTGCAAATAATAAAATAACAAATTATAGTGGCGCCACAGCAACAAAAATAACCTTTATGGAGCACTATCATGCTGAAACCAGAAATGATTGAAAAACTCAATGAGCAGATGAACCTGGAACTGTACTCTTCACTGCTTTATCAGCAAATGAGCGCCTGGTGCAGCTATCATACCTTTGAAGGTGCGGCTGCATTTCTGCGCCGCCACGCCCAGGAAGAGATGACGCATATGCAGCGTCTGTTTGATTATCTGACCGATACCGGAAACTTACCGCGTATTAATACCGTTGAATCCCCGTTTGCTGAATATTCTTCACTTGATGAATTATTCCAGGAAACCTATAAGCATGAACAATTAATCACGCAGAAAATTAATGAACTGGCTCACGCCGCCATGACCAACCAGGATTACCCAACGTTTAATTTCCTGCAATGGTATGTTTCTGAGCAGCATGAAGAAGAGAAATTGTTCAAATCGATTATTGATAAATTAAGTCTGGCTGGTAAAAGCGGCGAAGGTCTTTATTTCATCGATAAAGAACTTTCTACCCTCGACGCGCAAAACTAATCTACTCTGGCGGCAGATTTACTGCCGCCGTTTCATATCAGTGGCGACAAATTTTACTTGTATCGGTTGAGACCCCTTCTTCGCCGGGAATAAATTTACCTTTCGCCGCCAGAAACGCCACCAGCTCTCCCGCTGTCATCCCTTCTGCCGAGCAGGTATGAAAACGCGCCTGTTCACCAAAACGCGCTTTGATCGCCGCTTCCAGACTGGCGTGCGTATATTGCTCGCCTGATTCAATCATCATATTTAACACTTCATGACCGTGAATAGAGTCCATCGTTCCTCCTCAAAAAGGGCATAGCGTAGCGATATCCGCTCATCAAGGCTTTGCGCCAGCGCAGTTCCGAATGCATTTTATTGTACATTTTTGTTTACAGTAAATGTAACGTCGATTTGACGAGAAATGTAGAATGCCTTAACCTGCGCCGCAGATATCTCTCATAAAGATCGTCAGGACAGAAGAAAGCGTGAAAAACAGAACTCTGGGAAGTGTTTTTATCGTGGCAGGAACCACAATTGGCGCGGGTATGTTGGCAATGCCACTGGCGGCAGCAGGCGTCGGTTTTAGTGTCACATTGACATTGTTAGTTGGTCTGTGGGCATTGATGTGTTACACCGCACTGCTATTGCTGGAGGTGTATCAGCATGTCCCCGCAGATACCGGTCTGGGCACGCTGGCAAAACGCTATCTGGGGCGTTATGGGCAGTGGCTCACTGGCTTCAGTATGATGTTTTTAATGTACGCCCTGACAGCGGCGTACATTAGCGGTGCCGGTGAATTACTTGCCTCCAGCATCAGTGACTGGACCGGTATTCCAGTGTCGGCAACCGCTGGCGTGTTGTTGTTCACTTTTGTTGCCGGTGGTGTGGTTTGTGTCGGGACGTCGCTGGTCGATTTATTTAACCGCTTTCTGTTTAGCGCCAAAATTATTTTTCTGGTGGTGATGCTGGTACTGCTGCTACCGCATATTCATAAAGTGAATCTTTTAACTCTACCGCTGCAACAAGGACTCGCGTTGTCTGCGATCCCGGTAATTTTTACGTCATTTGGCTTCCACGGTAGTGTACCGAGCATCGTCAGTTATATGGATGGCAACATTCGCAAGCTGCGCTGGGTATTTATTACAGGTAGTGCGATCCCTCTGGTGGCGTATATCTTCTGGCAACTGGCGACGCTGGGCAGCATTGATTCAACAACTTTTATGGGACTGCTGGCTAATCATGCCGGGCTCAACGGGCTGTTACAGGCATTACGCGAAGTGGTGGCCTCACCGCATGTCGAACTGGCGGTGCATTTATTTGCGGACTTAGCCCTCGCAACGTCCTTCCTCGGCGTAGCATTAGGCTTATTTGATTATCTTGCGGATCTGTTTCAGCGTTCAAATAGCGTTGGCGGGAGAATGCAAACCGGGGCAATTACTTTTCTGCCACCGCTGGCATTTGCTCTGTTTTACCCACGTGGCTTTGTGATGGCGCTGGGTTACGCCGGTGTGGCGCTTGCTGTACTGGCATTGATTATCCCTTCCCTGCTGACCTGGCAAAGCAGAAAGCATAATCCACAAGCAGGTTATCGGGTTAAAGGCGGCCGTCCGGCGCTGGTACTGGTGTTTCTCTGTGGTATTGGCGTGATTGGAGTGCAATTTTTGATTGCAGCAGGATGGTTACCAGAAGTGGGGTGATTAAATAGCCTCACATATCCTTGTTGGGTGCCAGAATTAACTCTGGCACCCAATGTGACCTCTTAATGCAGGCAGCACTGCTTAAATTTCTTACCACTACCGCACGGACAAGGATCGTTACGACCCGGTTTTTCTTCTGCTTTTATCGGTTGCTGAACAGGCTTTTCCTGCTGATGAGCCATCCAGTAAGCGTGCAAATCAAGTGCCGCCAGTCGAATGGCATCCACACTCTCATCAAACGCTTCCGGTGACAGCTTCTCTACCCGCTCGAAGTTTTCTTCCGTACCGTGCAGCGCAATCGCCTCAAGCGCCGGTTTTAAGGATTCCGGCAATGCCGACCAGTCAGAGAGGGCAACGCCACGCATATAGCCAAAGCACCACTCCTCAACGATCGTCAGCTCACGACCATCAACCTCTCGCAGACCAAATAACGGCTCAAACTGTTCAGGAAATTCGTTCAGACGCTCTGCGGTATCGGCCATATGTTGAAAAGCCAGGTTCATAAAGCGCGTCATCTCTTTTTCTGACGCCCAGCGCGGTACATAGTCCGCCCCACCCCAGACGGCCACCAACCACTGTTCTGGTTCAATTTCTTGCGGAGAACTCAACACCGCCGTCAATAAACCGTCCAGCTCAGCTACATCAAGGATGGCGTGGTCTGTGTTGTATTTGGTCAGGATATCATCCAGCCATTCCAACTCACTTTCGTTCAACGGTCCCGTTTTCATACGCTTTTCCTTGTGGATCTCGACTCGCCAGCGTCTATCTTACATGTCGCTCTGGCATAGAGATACTTTTTGAGTGGATTACCTGGTGATTAAAAATAAGAGGGGTATAACGATAAGTGGCAGACACAAAAAAACCACCCGAAGGTGGTTTCACGACACTGCTTATTGCTTTGATTTTATTCTTATCTTTCCCATGGTACCCGGAGCGGGACTTGAACCCGCACAGCGCGAACGCCGAGGGATTTTAAATCCCTTGTGTCTACCGATTCCACCATCCGGGCTCGGGAAAAAATTGGAGGCGCGTTCCGGAGTCGAACCGGACTAGACGGATTTGCAATCCGCTACATAACCGCTTTGTTAACGCGCCAAATTCTTCAGGCTTTTCAGCCAGACACCCGCTTAAGCCGATGTCTTTTAACTGGAGCGGGAAACGAGACTCGAACTCGCGACCCCGACCTTGGCAAGGTCGTGCTCTACCAACTGAGCTATTCCCGCATTCATCAAGCAATCATCTAATCACTTGATTTTATTATCGTCTGGCAATCAGTGCCGCCGTTCGATGCGTTGCATTCTACTTACCTGACGCGATGAGTCAACGATATTTTTCACCACTTTTGATCGTTTGCTGAATTTTGCGCCGAAACGATCACTGATCAAGCAAATCTGCGCGAGCTGCGCTCAAATATTGCAACATAGACCACAGAGTCAGTACCGCAGCCACAAAGAAAAGTGCAATACCAGCATACTCAACCCAAATGTTCGGACGCCATAACAGCCAGGCCAGCGCCACCATTTGGGCGGTCGTTTTTACTTTACCAATCCAGGAGACAGCCACACTGCTGCGTTTACCGAGTTCAGCCATCCACTCACGTAGAGCAGAAATGATAATTTCACGGGCGATCATCGTTGCCGCTGGCAAAGTGACCCACCAGCTATGGTAATGCTCAGTTACCAACACCATGGCAATGGCAACCAGCACTTTATCAGCTACTGGATCAAGGAAAGCGCCAAAACGGGTACTCTGATTCCAGCGACGCGCCAGAAAACCATCGAACCAGTCAGTCACCGCCGCAACGCAGAAAATGAGTGCGGCAGCAAACGGCGACCAGGTGACAGGCAGATAAAAGACCAATACAAAGAATGGGATAAGGATGACACGGAACAGTGTGAGCAACGTAGGGATATTAAATTGCATAATGACGGGTAACTATCTGTTGTCAGTAAGATTACCCCTATGTTGCTACAGAGACATCAATGTTTCAACGACCAGAAGATCTTTTCTGCCAGACCTTGCGAAATACCCGGCACTTTTGCAATTTCCTCAACGCTGGCGTTACGTAAACCTTGCAATCCGCCCATATATTTCAACAACATTTGTCGACGCTTTGGTCCAACGCCTTCGATGGTTTCCAGCGTGCTGGTATTTTTGACTTTTGCGCGTTTTTTGCGATGCCCACCAATCGCGTGATCGTGTGATTCATCTCGGATATGCTGAATGACATGCAGCGCCGGTGAATCTGGCGGCAGACTGAAGCCCTCACCTTCAGGTTCGAAGAACAACGTTTCCAGCCCAGCCTTACGATCGGCTCCTTTTGCCACGCCAAGCAACAGCGGATGGTTTTTATCCCATGAGACATCCAGCTCGGCGAAGACATTTTTCGCCTGCGCAAGCTGGCCTTTGCCGCCATCAATCAGGATCACGTCCGGAATCTTACTGTCGTCGATGGCTTTACCGTAACGCCGACGCAGCACCTGATTCATTGCCGCATAATCATCACCAGGCGTAATGCCGGTAATGTTATAGCGCCGATACTCTGCACGCAGCGGGCCGTTAGCATCGAACACCACACACGAAGCGACCGTTTGTTCACCCATGGTATGGCTGATGTCAAAACACTCCATCCGCTTCACTTCCGGCAATTTCAACACGCTGGCAAGCGCGGTCAGACGCTGGTGAACGGTAGATTGTTGCGAAAGTTTGGTGGTTAACGCTGTCGCCGCATTGGTGCGCGCCAGCTTCAGGTAACGTGCCCGATCGCCACGCGGTTTAGTCTGAACGTTAATCTTGCGCCCTGCCAGTTCTGAAAGGGAATCGGCGAGCAGCGTTTTATCGCTAAGATTAAAGTCGAGCAGGATCTCACCCGGCAAGGTGCGCATCTGGCTGCCCTGTAAATAGAACTGACCGACAAAGGTTTCCACCACTTCGCCCAGCTCCGTACCGCCAGGTACTTTAGGGAAATAACTACGGCTACCAAGCACCTTGCCCTGACGAATAAACAAGACGTGGACACAAGCCATGCCCGCATCGAAAGCGACGCCAATAACGTCAAGGTCATCACCTGTATTGGAGACAAACTGTTTTTCGGTTACGCGTCGCACCGCCTGGATTTGGTCGCGAATACGTGCCGCTTCTTCAAACTCCAGATTCTGGCTGGCTGTTTCCATGCGACTAATCAGTTGAGTAAGTACCTGATCGTCCTTGCCGGATAAAAACAGGCGCACATACTCTACCTGCTGGGCGTACTCTTCTTCACTCACCAGTCCTTCAACGCACGGACCCAGACAGCGCCCTATCTGATATTGCAGACACGGACGCGAGCGGTTGCGATAAACGCTATTTTCACACTGGCGAATCGGGAAAATCTTTTGTAGCAGCGCCAGGGTTTCACGCACCGCATAGCCATTTGGGAACGGGCCGAAATATTCACCTTTGGCGTGCTTTGCACCACGATGCATAGCCAGACGCGGATGGGTATCGCCGCTAAGAAAAATAAAAGGATAAGATTTATCATCGCGTAACAGAACGTTGTAACGCGGCTGATAAAGTTTGATGTAGTTGTGTTCCAGCAACAGAGCTTCGGTTTCGGTATGGGTAACCGTCACATCAATTTGCTGGATCTGGGCAACCAACGCTTCGGTTTTGCGCGAAGCGAGGTTGCTACGGAAATAGCTGGAAAGCCGTTTTTTCAGGTCTTTCGCTTTGCCGACATAGATAACCGTACCACCAGCATCATACATGCGATAGACGCCCGGCTGGCTGGTTACGGTTTTTAAAAACGCTTTTGCGTCAAACTGAACACTCACTGACTTGTTAATGTCTCCGCATTACACAGACCATGGCGAATTGCCAGGTGAGTCAGCTCAACATCGCCATGAATGTTTAATTTACTGAACATACGGTAGCGATAGCTGTTCACCGTTTTCGGGCTGAGATTAAGCTGTTCTGAGATCTCATTGACCTTTTGGCCTTTGGTAATCATCAGCATAATCTGCAATTCACGTTCAGACAAACTGGCAAATGGGCTTTCTGTTTTTTCTGGTTCGATCTGGCTTAATGCCATTTGTTGAGCAATGTCAGAAGCAATATAACGCTGCCCTGAATAGACAGAGCGAATCGCACTCACAACTTCCTGCGGAGCCGCACCTTTGCTGAGGTAGCCCGCAGCACCGGCCTGCATTACTTTCGCTGGTAAAGGGTTTTCAGTATGAACCGTAAGCATGATGATTTTGACATCTGCTGTTGAGCGAGCGATTTTACGCGTCGCCTCAAGACCGCCAATGCCAGGCATACTCATGTCCATTAGCACGACGTCAACGGTGTTTGCCCGGCACCACTTAACGGCGTCTTCACCGCAGGATGCCTCACCGACGACTTTAATACCCTTTATATCTTCCAGAATGCGTCGTATCCCTGCGCGCACCAGTTCGTGGTCATCAACAAGTAGAACGTTGATCAAAGGAATATCTCCAGAAATAGGGATAACGCTACTGATAGTTAGTCATTCGTATATTAGCGGGTTTTATTGCAACTTTGAAACGTTAAAAATGGTGGGTATTCGATTTTTCTCTCGTTTTTGTAAATTCGATTGTCCAGAGTTATCGTCACGTCCGTCATCAAAGGTTTGCCAGCTCGTTTCGCAGTAAGGCTAACGCCGAAATGTGACAAAAATTGACTTTATTCAGCATAAATGAAAAATCAGCGGCATGAATATGTAACATGAATTAACCCGAACAATACGTGCGAAAAACATTCATGATAAAAATATTTATTACGCGTTATATTCCCTGTTTTATTACTATTGCTGATATCGTGAGCAAAAAACAACCACTGCTATTTTTAGCAAAGCTTATGGTATACTCCGCCGCCTTAACATTTTTCACCGCAAATTTTCATTGCAACATGACGAGGAAAATAAATGAGTACGCCTGATTTTTCTACTGCCGAGAATAATCAAGAACTGGCAAATGAAGTCTCCTGCCTGAAAGCGATGCTGACGCTGATGCTGCAGGCGATGGGACAAGCTGACGCGGGCCGCGTGATGTTAAAGATGGAAAAACAGCTTGCGCTGATCGAAGACGAAACCCAGGCTGCGGTATTTTCCAAAACGGTTAAGCAAATTAAACAAGCCTACCGTCAGTAATATAAAACCGGCTGAAAGCTCACCTTTCAGCCGGTTTGGCATCTTGCACGCCCAATGTAATAGATATCATATTAAGCCAGTTGCGGCTGCGTAGCAGGCAACCTGCGTCTTATTCGGTGCATTGATTTTTTTCTGCATATTTTTCTGATGGAAATTGACAGTATTCTCAGAGATTGACAGGATCATCGCTATCTCTGCTGACGTTTTACCTTCTGCGGTCCATTTCAGTATTTCTTTTTCCCGCTTGCTGAAATTCATCTCTGGCGTCATCACTATTTCATCATTTAAACGTATCAACGCCATCAGACTTTCACGCACCAATAGCTGCATTTTTAATTGCAGTTCATCACTAAGAATGGGTATTTCACGCGTACTGCTACGGGAAAAAGACAAAAACCCCAGCGCACGATTCGGCAGCATTAAATACTGAGTGACGCCACGGCGTAAACCATGCGCACGTGCGGCTTCCCATAGCGGCTGTGCTTCGTTGAATAAATCATCATTCCACAATAAATGCCCCTGACTGAAGTTTTCAGGGTTAAGTACCGGATCAATCGCGAGAAAGTTGTTGGTTTGATAATAACTGACCCATGACTCCGGATAATTGGTGTAGAAAGCCACTTTCGGTCGCGTGAATGGCACCGGGTGACGCACACATAATGAATAAAAATCGTACTCCAGTTGGTAAGTCTGATGCTCTATTTCATGGTAGACCTCTTCTGCGGCCTCCATCCTCTGAAAACGCAACAACATTGTGCGACGCCAGCTGAAAAAATCCGTATCCTGCATAGTTAACCGCTACGCCCCTGAGAGTGAGTATCATTTATACTGATAACTCAAACTATCACATAAATAAGATTTATATATAATTTATATTATTCAGACAATGAATTACTTTTGCAAGACATAGCATTCTCTTATGTTATTAATAAGTTATGCTGATTTATTAAGCGATTTATGCAGTCAGAAATACATTTTCGCCCCGATTAAAAAGCTGCCGGGGCTGATTTTTTCTTATTTTATTGCAACAGAAACTTCTCAAGGAACTGGCGTGTGCGGGGATGCTGAGGATCGGCAAATAAGGTTTTTGCAGGGCCCTGCTCCACTATCCGCCCTTGATCCATAAAGATCGCGCGGTCAGCAACGTCACGAGCAAAGCTCATTTCGTGCGTCACAATCACCATGGTACGCTTTTCCTGTGCCAACTGGCGTATGGTATTCAGGACTTCACCCACCAGCTCCGGGTCCAGCGCCGAAGTAGGTTCGTCAAACAGAATGACTTCAGGTCGCATCGCCAGCGCACGCGCAATCGCCACACGTTGCTGTTGACCGCCGGACAAACGACGCGGATAGCTGGTCTCTTTCCCTTCCAGTCCAACTTTTGCCAGCAGCTCGCGAGCGCGCGCCGTGGCCTCTTCCTTCGGCTCGCCTTTAACGATCACCGGCCCTTCAATAATGTTTTCCAGCACTGTGCGATGCGGAAACAGATTAAAATTCTGAAAGACAAATCCGACATGCTGGCGCAACTGGCGAATCAGCGATTTTTGCTGGCTTAACGAACGCGCAGTATCAATAGTGATATCGCCAACGGTGATGCTCCCCGCCTCCGGTTGTTCCAGCAAATTTATGCTGCGTAGCAACGTGGTTTTGCCGGAGCCACTTGGGCCGATAATCGCCACCACTTCGCCGATTTTGACCTCCAGATCGATACCGTGCAGTACCGTCTGACCGTGGAATTTTTTCACCAGGTTTTTAACTTCTATGGCACTCATTTTGGCTCTCTCTCCTGGCGGTTTAGTTGATTCTCAAAATGGTTCTGTAGCGTCGATAACACTGTCGCCATAATCCAGTAGATGAGCGAAGCCGCCAGATACATGGTGAAAACTTCCAGCGTGCGCGAGGTAATCAACTGCGCCTGACGAAACAGCTCCGGCACCTGAATCGTCGCTGCCAGCGAGGTATCTTTTACCAGGCTGATAAAGCTGTTCGACAGTGGCGGCAGTGCCACCCGAGCCGCCTGCGGCAAAATTGCGCGACGCATAGTTTGCCACGGCGTCATGCCAATACTGGCGGCTGCTTCCCACTGACCTTTATCAATAGATGAAATGGCGGCGCGCAGCGTTTCGGCAGCATAGGCAGCGGTGTTCAGTGACAGACCAATCATCGCCGACGGAATCGGATCTAATTCAATGCCAAACTGCGGTAGGCCGTAGTAGATCATAAACAGTTGCGCGATGAGCGGCGTACCGCGAAAAATGGAAATGTAAAAACGCGCCAGCCAGCGCACGGGCCAGAGCGGCGACAGGCGCATCAGCGCGAGAATAAATCCCAGCAGTAAGCCAAAAAACATGCCGCCGATACTGAGTTGCAGCGTATACCCAGCCCCTTTAAGCAGGAACGGCAAAGAATCAATAACCAGTTGTATACTTTCTTGCATGAGCGTTTCCGGGGCTAGACGTGAGGATGATAGGCGAACAGCGCAGGCGCGCCGCCAGTATGAATAAACAGAATCGGCCCTTCGTCTTTGAAGCGTTTCTGACTGATGCCATCAATCAGCCCCGCCATCGCTTTTCCGGTATACACAGGATCAAGCAGAATGCCTTCCAGCCGCGCCAACAGTTTCACCGCTTCCATGCCTTCGTCGTTCGGCACGCCGTAGCCAGGCGCAAAATAGTCATCCCAGAGTAAAATTTCCGCTGATGCGCTCAGTTCCAGTTCTTTCGCGATTGACTGTTGTAGGTTAACCACTTTTGGCAACTGGTCAGCAACGGAACGTGACACGGTCACGCCAATCAGTTCGCTTTCTGGCATCAGTTGTTCCAGTCCTACTGCCAGTCCAGCGTGAGTTCCGGCGCTGCCCGACGCCACCACCACCGAAGAAATATTAACCGCCCCTTCACACTGTTGCGCGATTTCCAGCGCGCTCTCCACATAGCCCAGCGCGCCTAAAGCATTAGAACCTCCAACTGGAATGACGTACGGACGGAACCCTTGCGCTTCGACTCGCGTTGCCAGCTCTTCCAGTTGGGCATTGGGATCGGTCAGCGCATCGCACATTTCAATCTGGGTATTGAAGAGATCCAACAACAAGCGATTGCCGTTGGTTAAATAGTTTTCTGCGGCTGTTCCGATAGGATTTTCCAGCAGCGCCACACAGTGCAGCCCAAGTTTTGCGGCGACGGCGGCAGTCTGGCGCACGTGGTTAGACTGAATCGCTCCGGCAGTAATCAGAGTGTCGGCACCTTCACGCAGGGCGTCTGCCGCGAGAAACTCCAGTTTGCGTAATTTATTGCCACCCATCGCCATTGGTGTGACGTCATCCCGTTTAATGAAAATTTCCCGCCCAAGATAATCAGAAAGACGCGGCAGATATTCGAGCGGCGTTGGTGCGCCGATAAACTCCAGCCGTGGGAAACGAGTTAAATTATGCAGTGGCATAAAAGCCTCCGGTGTGTGTTGTTGTGATATTGTTATTATGCACGCAAAAAACGCTTAAATAAAAAAGGCGCTAATTAAAGTACCTTTTTTGTCATTATGCCCCGTCCAGAACAGCGTTGACACGTTTCTGGCTGTGATTTCACCCGATGGATGCAACACACTGGTTGAACCGCTCTGCGGGTGATTCATACTCTGGCGTTTTATCGGTCTTTCGTTGAGCGTCTGGCAACTGTAGTAGTCACGGATTCCGGGTGATGGCATGTAGTGCATTAATAGAATCAGGTTTGTGGTCCCGTGATACTGTTGAATGTCCGATGGATCATCAGGAACGTAACGGTGTAAAGGCTGCTTATATCCATAAAGCAGAACATCTGATGTCCCCTGGTTACGGGGATAACTTCTCCTGGCATTTTCGGTTGTTCAAGTCTGGTTATCCCCCCATTCATTAATATGAAAATCATTATCTCTGCATTAATTATTATTTATACCTAAGTCTATTTTTAGGAAAAGAATATTATATTCTCCGAGAATATTTTTAGACACTTTTCCTATAAAAGAAGCAGAGAAACACTCACTATCTAAAATTACACTAATCAATAAACAAACTAACATCCAGAAAACATTACAATTTCAAATTACTCATCAAAAAAAATCAACCTGATTGCTTGAGATAGATTTTTTCTGTTTATTTGCAATAATGCTCGCATCGAGCATTTGTATGATGATTAGATAATACATATTATTTCCCAATGACATTTACACAGTCAAAAAATTTAACCCACCATTCTTAAAGAAAAAATTGGAGCTTTTGTGAAAATCAAAATTAATAAAAAAGAAAAGTTTAATGTATATATAAACAACAGAAAAACATTCGGCATAACGCAAGAGGGAATGAAGACAACGTTACTATGCAGCCTTATATCTGCCACTCTGGCCATTCAGCCTGCTTTGGGAGCTAAAAAGGAAGTTACTCTTTCTGAAGGAAACCCTGCTGAAATATCTGAAAATATCATTGGTGCTGATGCCTCGCAGGACAGGCCGGATAATGATGATGGGGAGGCCGGTGAAGATGCTCTCATTGTTAATGTTGTACCCGGTTCGTTACAGAATGAAAATATCCTGACAATTAACAGCGGTACTAGCATTAGTGGCGGTGAAGGCGGATGGGCTGGTGATGATGATGTTACTAAAATGGGCTCTGCAGGGGGCCAGGGCGGTACAGCCATTACTGGAAATAATTTTACTCTTGTTAATTCTGGTTATATTTCCGGTGGTAAGGGTGGTTGGGGAGGTTATGGTAATGGCGGAGGCGATGGAGGTGAAGCGGGCACCGCTATTTCCGGAGATGATCTTACCATTACAAACAACGGAAGCATTACGGGTGGCAATGGCGGAATGCCTGGAGCCAGTGGTTATGGCGATGAAAGCGGTGGTTTAACTGGGACTCCTGCTGTTGGTGGAACTGCCATATCTGGCAATAATCTTCAAATAAGCAATAACGGAAATATCACTGCCGGGCAAGGTAGTAGTGGTGCCTGGTGGGCGGTATGGGGGTCTTCTGCCGGCAACGGAGGGAATGGAGGCACGGCCATATCCGGAAATAATATGGAGATAACAAATAATAATCACATTACAGGTGGCCAGGGGGGGGATGGTGCTCGCGGTGGCGAAGGTAGTGTCGAATTTACTACCGATCAGAATATTAATGGAAGTAGCGGTGGTAATGGTGGTATTGGGGGGACTGCTATATATGGTAATAATATTAAGATAAATAATACGGGAGATATAACTGGCGGACAGGGGGGCACTGGTGGTGAAGGTGGTAGAGGTGGTACAGATGAATATGAACACGCTGGTTCAACTACCCCTGGTACTGGTGGTACTGGTGGAATTGGAGGTACCGGTGGGATTGCCATATCTGGAAATAATATTGAAATAAATAATTATGGAAATATTATTGGCGGAAATGGCGGTACTGGTGGTGATGGAGGTAGTCCCGGTGAAAGTTATGATACTGGAAATACTGGTGACGGAGGTGATGGTGGCAACGGAGGTAATGGTGGCACCGCTATATCCGGGAGTAATATTACGATAAATAATCATGGCGGAATTTTTCCTGGTAATGGAGGACAGGAAGGTAACGCTAACTTCTCCGGGGCTGGAGGGATATCTGGTAACAGAGGGCAAGATTGTGACACCGCAATATCTTTGAATGGTGGAACTAACTCGTTGAATCTCTACGCCGGTTCGACCATTCAAGGTGATATTGTTTTGAATAGTGCTGTAAATAATGCTGATGGTAATTTTCTGTCCATTACAAATAAAGACTCCGCCAGCTCTGAAATAAAAGGCAATCTGAGTGCGGGTACAGGTACACATGTTTCCGTTTCGGGAGCTGATGTCACTTTTAGCGGAAGTTCGGTATTTGACAAAGATTCATCGCTGAATATGGGTACAGGTTCCAGTCATTTAACTGCCAACAGTATACAGTTCAATAACGGTGCAGTGCTTAATGTTGATACTGCCATGACAATATGGAAGCAAAATGAGTACGGCTTGTTGACGACCTCCAACGGCATAACAGGGCTCTCTGAAAATAATATTTATCAGCATAATAATCTACTGAGTGATGGTGCCGAAGACTATGTTTTAACATCACTTAGTGGTAACGGGCAGACAGTAAAAGAGGTTAGTTCTTCCCTGAAGTGGAATGACCCCTCAGGAAATGGATATGGCACGTTTGATCTGAGGAAAGGCGCGGTGTTAGAGCTGAAGGTACGACTTGCAGATAACAATGCTGTTCAGTTATCTCATGGCTGGGATGGAAAAACGCTAACCAAAGCCGGCGAAGGAACACTGATTCTGTCTTCCAAAAACACTTACACGGGTGTAACAGACATCCGTGGCGGCAATGTTCGCATGAACAGCAACAGTGCTCTGGGACAGACCAGCGAGATTCGTCTGGCAGACGACACCATGCTGGACATGAACGGTCACAGCCAGACCGCAGGTAAACTGAACAGCGCAGCAGGTTCCATACTGAACATTAATGGCGGTAATCTGACCCTCGCAGGTGGAGGCCTGTCTGCAGGTACCCTCATCGGCTCTGGCTCCCTGAACATCAGCGGTGGCGTGTTCGCTATTACTGGTGCCACCCGCGCCCTGAATGCCACCACCACTATCGCAGAAAAGGCAATGGTGAAGGTGCTTAATACTGACGGACTGGGAGCTGGCTCGGTTAACACTGCCGGCACACTGATTCTGGGCAAGGCTGATGCACCTGTCATGCTTGCCAACAGCCAGGTCACCATCTCTCAGCAGGGGACACTCTCCGGCTCTGGTGGTGTCGCCGGGAACGTAACCAACAGCGGTACTCTTGACCTGAGAGCCGATGCCCCGGGTAATGTACTGACGATCGGGGGTAACTATACCGGTAACAATGGCATACTGCTCATGAACACCGCTCTGGGAAATGACAGCTCCGCAACAGACAAACTTGTAATCAGAGGCGATGCCTCCAGTCAGACACGTGTGATTGTTATAAATGCAGGTGGTACCGGAGCACAGACACTAAACGGTATTGAGTTGATTCATGTCGACGGAAATGCTGATAGTGCTGAATTTATTCAGGCCGGGCGTATCGCTGCCGGGGCTTATGACTACACGCTGGGACGTGGTCAGGGAAGCAACCGTGATAACTGGTATCTGACCAGTGGTAAAAACACTCCGTTCCTGCTGCGCGCTCTGAAAGCAATGCAACCCCCTGCCCCTGAACCTGCTCCGGGTGGTCATGACAACGACCTGCGTCCGGAAGCTGGCTCCTACACAGCGAACATTGCTGCAGCAAACACCATGTTCGTATCCCGTCTTTATGAACGCCAGGGGCCGATGCATTACACTGATGTGATTACCGGTGAGCAGAAAGAAACCAGCATGTGGATGCACCATGAAGGGGGACACAACCGCTGGCGTGACGGTACAGGCCAACTGAAAACACAGGGTAACCGTTACGTCCTGCAGATGGGCGGTGACCTGGCTCAGTGGAGCCGGAACAGCTCTGACCGCTGGCATCTGGGGGTTATGGCTGGTTACGGTAATGACCATAACAATACAGATTCTGTACGTACCGGATACAGTTCAAAAGGCAGTTTGAAAGGATACAACACAGGTCTGTATGCCACCTGGTATGCTAATGATGAGACACATAGCGGGGCTTATCTGGATAGCTGGGCACAGTACAGTTGGTTCGATAACGATGTGAAAGGTGACGGCCTGCCGGGGGAATCCTGGAAATCAAAAGGTCTGACAGCCTCACTGGAAACCGGTTATGCCTGGAAAGCCGGTGAGTTTACCGGCAGCCATGGCAGTCTGAACGAATGGTATGTCCAGCCTCAGGCTCAGGTTATCTGGATGGGCGTAAAAGCTGATGAGCACCGCGAACGCAATGGTACCCATGTTGAAAGCACCGGTGATGGCAACGTCCGTACCCGTCTGGGCGTGAAAACCTGGATTAAGGGGCACAACAGAATGAACGGCGGCAAATCCCATGAGTTCCGTCCGTTCGTTGAGGTGAACTGGCTGCACAACACCCGTGATTTTGGCACCTGCATGAACGGTGTGACGGTACATCAGGACGGCGCCAGCAATATCGGAGAAGTAAAAACCGGTGTTGAGGGACAGATAAATGACCATCTGAACCTGTGGGGCAATGTGGGTGTACAGATCGGTGACGAGGGATACAGCGACGCCTCTGCCATGCTGGGTGTGAAGTATACATTCTGAACCGGGTAGTTTAGTGGCCAGTTCTTTATCAGTCAGTGCATGAGAGAAACGGGATAACCTGTTCAATGACCGTTGGTTATGACTGCGACCAGAATGCGCTGGCTGAACGAATAAATGAGATCCTGAAAAATGAGTTTTACTCTCGAGTCCTACAAACCTGACGTAGCCCCAGGAAATGGTAAAAAAATCCGTGGCAATTTATAACCATGAGCGACCACACCTGGCACTGAAATACAAAACGCCCGATGGAGTTCATCAGGCGTTTTACAGACAGAAAACTGTCAACTTAAAGCAGGTGATTATTTGGTCACATCAGCACCAAACCATTTTTCGGAAAGGGCTTGTAGGGTGCCGTCTTTTTGCATTTCTGCAATGGCATCGTTAACCGCTTTCAGCAGGTCTTCGTTACCTTTGCGCAGCGCCACACCTGACTCCTGGCGGGAGAAGGCTTCGCCGGTTACTGCCAGCGTATCATTGGTTTTTTTCACCAGATCCAGCGCAGCCAGACGATCAACCAGGATGGCATCAATACGACCTACACGCAGATCCTGATATTTGGTCGGATCATCATCATAGGTACGCACATCAACACCCTGAACATTCTGCCGCAGCCACTCTTCGTAGTTAGTCCCCAGACCAACGCCAACTTTTTTACCTTTCAAATCGTCGGCGGTTTTAATGGTTCCTTCATTGCCTTTTTTCACCAGCGCCTGAATACCGGAAATGGTGTACGGGGTAGAGAAATCGTATTTTTTCTTACGTTCATCAGAGATGGTGACCTGATTAATCACCACATCGATGCGCTTAGAATCCAGTGACGCCAGCATACCGTCCCACTTTGTCGGTTTTAATGCGGCTTCCACGCCCAGATGTTTTGCCAGTTGTTGCGCAAATTCCACTTCAAAACCGGTCAATTTACCGTCATCGCCCTGAAAGCTAAACGGCGGGTAAGTCCCTTCCAGTCCCACCAGCAAAGTACCCCGCTCTTTCACTTTATTGAGCAGACCTTCGTCGGCAAAACTTTTCACGCTCATACCCGCAACCAGCGCCACAGCCATAACCCCCATCAGCGCCTGACGTCCCAGATGTACTAATTTCATATTCACCCCGAATGTTGTTATGTTGGTTTGCAGTGTAGAGCCATTGTTCGAAGACACAAAAACAACTCTGCTACATCTTATTCTTATTTAATATATATCAGAAGCTGACAGGCTGGGGGATTTCTGCGTAAGGTCACCACGGGTTTGCATCTGGTAGCACTGGTACTTACGTAATGCGATGCGATAATTATTGGTGCTGGTGGTGGGCAGCCAGGGAGCCAGGTTTTCATCAAGAAAACCATCCTGCAGCAGGTCGGAGGAAATATCGTGTTCGCTTAAATAATTTCCCAAACGACGCAGGCGTACCACATATTCGCGCACGGTGCCGGGGCTCATTTCAGTATGATCAAAGAGAAACTGTTTAAAGCCGATAATATCAAAAAAATCACTCTGGGTTTTGCAATGTAAATCGCCGCAGAAACGGCATAATGCCGCCCATGATTTTTGTTCTTCATACCAGCCATTTTCATCAAGCAGTGTATCAAGGCGAGATATCGCGATTTTATTCACTATCTTGCCATCGCGAACGAGAGTAATGCGATCGAGTAATTTACGGCAATATGCACAATGAGTCTGGCTATGTTTAAAGTCTTTAAGATAGCGACTCAATGGCCGCCTTTTCTGGTGCTGCGCCATTATTAAGAACTCCTGGTATTCAAAATTAATGTGCGGCATTTACCTAAGTTATAACTTACCCAGTTTGGTGCGTAACCGTTTAATAGCCTGACTATGTAACTGGCTGACCCGAGATTCACCGACTTCCAGCACTGCGCCAATCTCTTTGAGATTAAGCTCTTCCTGGTAATAGAGCGTTAATACCAACTGTTCGCGCTCCGGTAACATTTCGATGGCTTCCATCACCCGCTGACGCAAATTACCGTCCAGTAATTGCTGTAATGGGTTATCCCGCTGATGATCGTCAGTAACCAGTTCAATGCTATCACCGTGCTCTTCGCGCCACTCATCATAAGAGAAAAGTTGGCTGTTATTCGTATCAAGCAACATTTGTCGATAGTCGGCTATTTCAATCCCTAAACGTTCTGCCACTTCAGTTTCTGTGGCATTGCGGCCAAGTTCCTGCTCCAGTTGCCCTATTGCCTGTGCCACTTCACGTGCATTGCGTCGCACGCTGCGCGGCACCCAGTCACGGCTGCGAAGTTCATCCAGCATAGCACCACGGATACGCTGCACTGCGTAAGTTGTAAATGCCGTTCCTTGCAGGGCATCATAACGTTCAACAGCATTAAGTAATCCAATGCCGCCTGCCTGTAGCAGATCGTCAAGTTCTACACTCGCGGGCAGTCGAACCTGCAGGCGCAATGCTTCGTGACGCACCAGCGGGATATAACGCTGCCACAGCGAATGTTTATCCATTACACCTTCAGCGGTATAGAGTGATTTCACGATAAACAGCCCTGCGTTATATAAATAATCGGCATAATTATCCGTTTCTGCAGGTTTTTTAATCGGACGATTAATGGGTGAAATAAGGGGTTATTTGGGGTAATCGGTAAATAACGAGCAGAATAACCCCGCCGGAGCGGGGTTAAGATAGCTGACAAGGTCCGCCTCATCTTGCCGGATGCGGCGTGAACGCCTTATTCGGCCTACGCGAATATGCAAATTTATTAATTGCGATTCACCTTGTAGGCAGATAAGCGCAGCGCATCAGGCAATTTGGCGTTTGCTGTCATTATATTACGACGATTAGCCCTGCAGCAGAGACAGAACTTGTTGCGGCACCTGGTTAGCTTTAGACAACACGGAGTTACCCGCCTGTTGGATGATCTGCGCTTTCGACATGTTAGACACTTCGGTCGCATAGTCGGCGTCCTGAATACGGGACTGCGCTTCAGACAGGTTGGTGGTGGTGTTGTTCAGGTTAGTAACCGCAGAATCCAGACGGTTTTGAACGGCACCGAGGGAGGAGCGGAATTTGTCGACAGAAGCAATCGCTTTGTCCAGCAGCGCCAGCGGATCAGCAGAAGAAGCCCCTGAGAACTGTGCGGTCGGAGTTGCTGTAGATAATTCAACAACAACCTTGTTCCCTGTGGCTGTTGCTGCAGTGTCGTCATCAAGCGCTGTTGCAACCGTTGTAGCGTAGTTTTTACCCTGGAATGTTACATATCCCGCAGCCGCGCCTTCAGAGTCAGCGGCAACTTTAATCAGTTGATCTTTCTGAGTAGCAGCAGTCGTTAGTCCATTATCGGTGTCTTTGTATTCGACATCGGCTTTATTCAACGTGACTTTACCGTCTGCATGATTAATCGACGCGGAGTAGAAATCACTGCCGGATTGAACGACGAACTGTGCAGTGGCAGCCCCTTTCGCATCCAGTGTATTGTGTAACGTCAGGCTAGAAACATCGACTGTTTTACCTGTCGCAGTAGTCAGATCTTTCGCAACAGCAGTGAAATCAACACCAACGGGTTCCGTTCCTGCATCACCCGTAATTTGAGTAATAGAACTGCTAACATTCAGCGACTGACCCGAAACGGAGAAACCATTCAATCCCAGCGTTGAAGAATCAATTTTCTGCAAATCGATAGAGATGGTCTGCCCATCATTGGCGCCAACCTGAATCTTCATCGAACCGTCTTTCGCCAGCACGTTCACGCCGTTGAACTGGGTCTGACCGGAAACGCGGTCAATCTCATCCAGACGGGATTTGATTTCGTCCTGAATAGAAGACAGGTCAGAATCAGAGTTAGTGCCGGTCGTCGCCTGAACGGTCAACTCACGCACACGTTGCAAGTTGTTGTTGATTTCAGACAGTGCGCCTTCTGCGGTCTGCGCCAGAGAAATACCATCGTTGGCGTTACGCGCGGCCTGAGTCAGACCTTTAATGTTAGAGGTGAAGCGGTTAGCAATCGCCTGACCTGCGGCGTCATCTTTCGCGCTGTTAATACGCAGACCAGAAGAGAGGCGCTCGATAGAAGTCGACAACGCAGACTGATTTTTGTTGATGTTGTTCTGAGTGATCAGCGAGAGGCTGTTGGTGTTAATGACTTGTGCCATAATTTTTATTCCTGTTTTTTAGCTCTACGGTTTAAGTATCGGGCTTCCACCCTTCGGCTTCGTCGCCGTCAACCCTGTTATCGTCTGGTCTCTCACAACCTTTAGAATTTTTTTCTAGCGGTCGAAATACTCCCCTTCCTCGTTGCTGTTCGTGTCATTAAGCCAAAAAATAAATCGTAAACTTTGCCCCGCTTACGCCGATAACCCCGGTATTCGTTCTACATGTCGCATGATTAAGGAATCAATATGGCTAGTATTTCAACGCTTGGGGTTGGGTCGGGGCTGGACTTAAGCAGCATCCTCGACAGTCTGGAGGCGGCAGAAAAATCTACCCTGACGCCGATATCAAAACAGCAAAGCTCTTACACCGCGAAACTGAGCGCCTACGGGACGCTGAAAAGCGCACTGGAGAGTTTCCAGACCGCCAACACAGCACTGAATAAAGCCGATTTATTTACCGCCACCTCAACCACCAGCAGTTCATCGGCTTTCAGCGCCACTACCACGGGTAGCGCGATTGCCGGGAAATACACCATTAGCGTCAGCCAACTGGCGCAGGCTCAGACGCTGACCACCAAAAATAGTCAAAAAGACAGTAAAGCCGCCATCGCCACCAGCGATAGCGTACTGACCATCCAGCAAGGCGGCGGTAAAGATCCGGTCACGATTGATATCAGCGCGGCCAACTCGTCACTTTCCGGTATTCGCGATGCCATTAACAACGCCAAAGCTGGCGTCAGCGCCAGTATCATCAATGTGGGTAACGGCGAGTATCGTCTGTCCATCACCGCTAACGATACGGGCAGCGATAACGCGATGAAACTTAGCGTCAGCGGCGACAGCGCCCTGGAAAGTTTTATGGGTTACAACGGAACTTCGGGTGATAGCAGCAATGGCATGATTGAAAGCGTCACCGCGCAAAACGCCAAACTGACGGTCAATAACGTTGAGATTGAAAACAGCAGTAACACTATCAGTGACGCGCTGGAAGATATCACCCTCAACCTGAATGACGTCACCACCGGTAATCAGACACTGACCATCAGTAAAGACACATCCAAAGCTGAAAATGCGATTAAAGCGTGGGTGGATGCCTATAACACATTGCAGGATACGTTCAGCAGCTTAACCAAATACACCGCAGTCGATGCCGGCGCAGAAAGTCAGGACTCCAGCAATGGCGCATTACTCGGCGACTCCACACTGCGTACCATCCAGACGCAGCTTAAAACCTTGCTCGCCAATACCCACAGCAGTTCAAACTATAAAACGCTGGCACAGATTGGCATTACCAGCGATGCCAGTACCGGCAAGCTGGAAATCGCGACCGACAAGCTGCAAACGGCGCTGAAGAAAGATGCCGCTGGCGTCGGTGAAATGTTTATTGGTGACGGTAAAAGTACTGGAGTAACCACCGGCATTAGCAGCAACCTGACCAGTTGGCTCTCCTCCTCCGGGATAATCCAGGCCGCAAAAGATGGCGTCAGCAAAACGCTGAACAATTTGACTGATCAGTACAACGCAGCCAGTGAACGTATCGATACCTTAATGGCGCGCTATAAAGCCCAGTTCACCCAATTAGATGTGTTAATGAACTCGCTGAACTCCACCAGTAGCTATCTGACACAGCAGTTCGACACCTCAAATAGCAGCTCGAAATAATCTTCAGGAGAAACTATGTACAGCGCAAAAGGCACCCAGGCCTATGCCCAAATTGGCGTCGAAAGCGCCGTAATGAGCGCCAGCCAACAACAACTGGTCACCATGCTGTTTGACGGCGTGTTGAGCGCACTGGTAAGAGCACGCCTGTTTATGCAGGACAACAATCAGGAAGGAAAAGGCGTCTCTTTGTCGAAAGCGATCAGCATTATTGATAACGGGCTGAGGATCGGTCTTGACGAAGAAAGCCAGGACGAATTAACCCAGAATTTGATAGCCCTGTATAGCTATATGATCAGGCGTTTGCTGCAAGCCAATTTACGCAACGATGTCTCCGCAGTTGAAGAAGTGGAAACGTTGATGCGTAACCTTGCCGATGCCTGGAAAGAGTCTTTACTCTCCCCTTCTTTGATTCAGGATCCTGTCTGATGAACCACGCACCGCACTTGTATTTTGCCTGGCAACAACTCGTCGAAAAAAGCCAACTCATGTTACGCCTGGCGACAGAAGGACGATGGGATGAACTCATCGCCAGCGAAATGGAATATGTCAATGCGGTGCAAAAGATCGCACACCTAACGGAAGAAACGGAACCCTCTGCCATGATACAGGAGCAACTCAGACCGCTGCTGCGCCTCGTTCTGGAAAACGAAAACAAAGTAAAACAGTTATTGCAGATTCGGATGGATGAACTGGCGAAACTGGTCGGTCAGTCATCAATGCAAAAATCTGTGTTAAGCGCCTACGGTGATCAGGGGGGCTACGTGCTGGCACCGCAGGAAAACCTCTTTTGAGTTCAGGCAACGCTTAAAGAGATGGTGGCTCGCGAATAATCCGATTACGGCTACGCTTCTAATGTTCCCCTTGAGTGGAGTCGAAGAATGCGTAATCCCACGCTGTTGCAATGTTTTCACTGGTATTACCCGGAAGGCGGCAAGCTCTGGCCTGAACTGGCCGAGCGCGCCGACGGTTTTAATGATATTGGTATTAATATGATCTGGCTGCCACCAGCCTATAAAGGCGCATCGGGCGGGTATTCGGTCGGCTACGACTCTTACGATTTATTTGATTTAGGCGAGTTTGATCAAAAAGGCAGCATCCCCACCAAATATGGCGATAAAGCACAACTACTGGCCGCCATTGACGAACTCAAACGCAATGACATTGCGGTACTGCTGGACGTGGTTGTCAACCACAAAATGGGCGCAGATGAAAAAGAAGCCATTCGCGTACAGCGCGTCAATGCTGACGATCGCACGCAAATTGATGATGAAATCATTGAGTGCGAAGGCTGGACGCGTTACACCTTTCCTGCTCGCGCCGGGCAATACTCGCAGTTTATCTGGGATTTCAAATGTTTTAGCGGTATCGACCATATCGAAAACCCAAACGAAGACGGTATATTTAAAATCGTCAACGACTACACCGGCGAAGGCTGGAACGACCAGGTTGATGATGAGCTTGGTAATTTTGACTATCTGATGGGCGAAAATATCGACTTTCGCAACCATGCCGTTACGGAAGAGCTCAAATACTGGGCGCGCTGGGTGATGGAGCAAACGCAATGCGATGGTTTTCGTCTCGACGCAGTAAAACATATTCCGGCCTGGTTTTATAAAGAGTGGATCGAACACGTGCAGGAAGTCGCACCAAAGCCGCTATTTATTGTGGCGGAATACTGGTCGCGCGAAGTTGACAAGCTGCAAACGTATATTGATCAAGTCGAAGGCAAAACCATGCTGTTTGATGCGCCGCTACAGATGAAATTCCACGAAGCATCACGCATGGGGCGCGACTACGACATGACGCAGATATTCACCGGTACGCTGGTGGAAACCGATCCTTTCCATGCTGTTACGCTGGTCGCCAATCACGACACCCAACCGTTACAAGCCCTCGAAGCGCCGGTTGAACCTTGGTTTAAACCGCTGGCTTATGCCCTTATTTTGCTGCGGGAAAATGGAGTCCCTTCCGTGTTCTACCCTGATTTGTACGGTGCCCATTACGAAGATGTCGGCGGTGACGGGCAAACTTATCCCATAGATATGCCGATAATCGAACAGCTTGATGAGTTGATTCTCGCCCGCCAGCGTTTCGCCCACGGTGTACAGACGTTATTTTTCGACCATCCGAACTGTATTGCGTTTAGTCGCAGCGGTACTGACGAATATCCTGGCTGCGTGGTGGTCATGTCAAACGGCGACGATGGCGAAAAAACCATTAATCTGGAAGAGAATTACGGCAATAAAACCTGGCGCGACTTTCTGGGTAATCGACAAGAGAGCGTAGTAACCGATGAAAATGGCGAAGCGACCTTCTTTTGCAACGGCGGTAGCGTCAGTGTGTGGGTTATCGAAGAGGTGATTTAAATTCATCCCCGGTGGCAAGCCGGGGAGATTTCATTACGGCAGTGGCGTCGGTAACGGCGCTTTATCCAGCGCGGCGGCACACTCTTCCGTCGGGCGATCCACACGCTCCATCGTCATACCATCGTACTCAATGGTGTTACCGTCACGCTCAACTTCGTACAGCTCACGTTTCACGGTAACGTTAGTGAGATCATCCGATATCAGCGTCAACTTACCCGGTAAAGCAATCACCCGCTGCCACTGACGACAATCCAGCGTATCACCCTCTTTAGTAACAATCAGGCTACCTATCGCTTCAGGGCTGACCAGAGCACGCTGCGGCCCTTTGGTCTGCCAGTAACCCGCCAGCCAGTCTGGCGCGGGCGCTTTCACAACATTGTTATAATTTTCAACTTCGGCACAGCCAGCCAGCAGCATAAGTGCGCCTGCAATTGCGAGTTTTTTCATCATTCATCCTGCATGAGAAGAAAAGAGGATTGTGGCATTAATGCCTTGATGCTGCCAGCCTTTCCAGGCCTAAGGTGAAATTTGATCTAACCATTATTTTTGTGAATTATTGCCACGCAAATAAATTCTCCTGGTGTATGATTCGCGACTCTTGTTTAAACCTTCTGAGTTCAGAGGCTACATACATGTCATGGCAGCAATTCAAGCAAGCCTGGTTGATTAAATTCTGGGCCCCCATCCCCGCAGTCATCGCGGCGGGTATTCTCTCCACTTATTATTTTGGCATCACCGGCACCTTTTGGGCAGTGACGGGTGAATTTACCCGCTGGGGCGGTCAGCTCCTGCAACTGTTTGGCGTCCATGCTGAAGAGTGGGGTTATTTTAAAATAATTCATCTGGAAGGATCGCCATTAACCCGCATCGACGGGATGATGATTTTGGGTATGTTTGGCGGCTGTTTTGCCGCTGCTCTGTGGGCCAACAACGTTAAATTACGTATGCCGCGCAGCCGTATCCGCATTATGCAGGCCATTATTGGCGGCATTATCGCCGGTTTCGGCGCGCGTCTGGCGATGGGCTGTAACCTGGCCGCGTTCTTCACCGGTATTCCGCAATTCTCGCTGCACGCCTGGTTCTTTGCCATCGCCACCGCCATCGGTTCATGGTTTGGTGCGCGCTTTACCCTACTGCCGATGTTCCGCATCCCGGTAAAAATGCAGAAAGTCTCTGCCGCATCACCGCTAACACAAAAACCGGATCAGGCACGGCGTCGCTTCCGCCTCGGTATGCTGGTATTTTTCGGTATGCTGGGCTGGGCGCTGCTGACAGCAATGAACCAACCGAAGCTGGGGCTGGCGATGCTGTTTGGCGTCGGCTTTGGCTTACTGATTGAACGCGCGCAAATCTGTTTTACCTCGGCGTTCCGCGATATGTGGATCACCGGACGAACCCATATGGCGAAAGCGATCATTATCGGTATGGCGGTGAGTGCCATCGGTATTTTCAGTTATGTACAGTTAGGCGTAGAACCGAAAATCATGTGGGCGGGTCCGAACGCTGTCATTGGTGGGTTACTGTTTGGTTTTGGTATTGTTCTGGCAGGCGGCTGTGAAACTGGCTGGATGTACCGCGCGGTGGAAGGCCAGGTGCACTACTGGTGGGTTGGACTGGGCAACGTTATCGGCTCGACGATTCTGGCTTATTACTGGGATGATTTCGCCCCGGCGCTGGCAACCGACTGGGACAAAATCAACCTGCTGAAAACCTTTGGCTCAATGGGCGGCCTGCTGGTGACATATTTACTGCTGTTCGCTGCGTTAATGTTGGTTATCGGCTGGGAGAAACGCTTCTTCCGCCGTGCGGCGCCGCAAACTGCTAAGGAGATCGCATGAAAAATATCGTTCCTGATTACCGTCTTGATATGGTGGGCGAACCCTGCCCTTATCCAGCGGTCGCTACTCTTGAGGCGATGCCGCAGTTAAAGAAAGGTGAGATCCTCGAAGTGGTCAGCGATTGCCCGCAGTCAATTAACAATATTCCGCTGGATGCACGTAATCACGGCTATACCGTACTGGATATCCAGCAAGATGGGCCGACCATTCGTTATTTGATTCAAAAGTAATCTTTTCTCCCGCTGTTTCAGGCAGCGGGAGTGTCTATAGTACGCGATATATCAGATAAATATTCTCAAGGATTTATGGCAATCCTGAAATGAATTAGTGATGAAGCATCTCATCCACAATTTCTTTCGTCTGTAACTGATAAGGATAATAAGTTGGCCAGTTGTCCATCTCTTCAAGTAATTGCTGTTGTGACGTATTCCCCATAAATATATGGAAATGAGAGGATTTTCGGGGGGCAATTATATGATCGCTAAACTGCACAAACTTAGGTGCTTTACTGGCTGGTTCCTGGCACTCAAACAGATAACGAACCCCTTTCTTTCCTGATTTATATGTCAATATCTTAAATCCACTATAATTATATTTACAGGAAGTCACCTCCTCTCCTCTGTGGAACTCCATAACACCATTTTCGATACCGATTGTGTCAATATCCGTCGCATATCCTTGCTGATAGTAGGACTTAATATCCGCAAATGATTTACCCGGATCTTTTTCTGCTTTCATTTTAAAAACAGGATCAAGGTCACCACTTTGAAGCAAGGGATATATCGATTGCCAAACACCATCCCAGTCAGTAAGTTTTCTATCTTTCACGTTATTATCATCAAAAATACCCTCTGCTGCTTTTTGTTCTATTTCTGTCAGTGGTGCCCCATGTGAATGATGCCCATGAGCAAGTGCATAGTTGCCAGTCAATAGTAACCCCAGCGCAAAAGCCAATTTATTAACAACCATCATCCAGTTTATCCTCACGCTTCAACATTCGCAAAATGTTATAACATAACATTTGGCGAATGCAATACTGAAGAACGAATAGCAAAACCTAACCAGACACACGCATCATAACCCTATATTTAGTACGTCTTTATCACCAGCATTAAGTCATCGGATCTGATTGAAGGAATAACACCAATCATGCAAACTACAAACTCTCACAACTAACAAGAGATTATTCCCCCTGATGGATCAGGTTGCTATTTTCCAAAAGATGTTTGAGCAAGTGAGAACGGAGCTAAACTTTTCCTGGTTTTACACAGAGTTAAAACGTCATCATATTGCGCATTACATTTACTATCTTGCTACAGATAACATTAGGATCGTCACACACGATGACAAGGTGTTGTTAATAAGAGGAAGCAGAAACCTATTAAAAGTCAGTGCCACTAAGAACCCTGAGCAAGTAATAAAAGCAGCCCGGACTCACATTTCCAGAAAGTCTACTTTTCGGGAATATTGTATAACGCTCGCGAATGCGGGTGTCTTCCGGTGGGTTACTGACGTTAATGATAATAAACGTCGTTACTATTCTATCGATAATACACTCTTATATATTGAAGATGTTGAGAACAATAAACCCTTAATTTAGATGTATTAACTCATCGCAGATCTGACAGTTATCCGTTATTTGTACAGGTATCTGTCAGATTATCTCTTCCCTGACACCACTCACGCTCCATAGCAACGTTCAGGCGGGAGGCTCATGGAAAACACCTGGCAAAAATTGTTATATTATAACAACAATAGTTTTACCATGACTGAGGAGAACACACATGAAAATCAATGGTGTAAGTAAAGCCATTTTTCTTTTTGCACTGCTAACCTCAACGGCCTCTGCCGCTGGCAAGGACGTTAATGTTGAGTTCAGGAAGGGTCATAGTAGTGCGCAGTACTCAGGAGAGATAAAGGGATACGATTACGACACATATAACTTCTATGCCAAAAAAGGCCAGAAGGTGCACGTCAGTATCTCCAATGAGGGTGCTGATATTGTCCTCTTTGGGCCCGGAATCAGCGATTCGGTTGATCTCTCCAGATACTCTCCCGAACTTGATGACAATGGTCAGTACATCCTTCCCGCTTCCGGTAAATATGAGCTAAGAGTGCTTCAAACCCGCAATGACGCTCGTAAAAACAAGGCTAAAAAATACAGCGTCAACATACAGATTAAGTAAACAGAGACCGACGGGGCTATCCCCGTCATTACTTTCCTGTACCTGAAAATGACTGTCAGTAACAGACAGGAGCTGGCTGTGACACGGTTTCCCCTACATCACACCTACTGGCGCGAGCGACAAACCCACGCCCTGTTTACGCGTTAAATACTTGCTGCTTTAACCGTCTGAATGGCGTGGGGATATATCGGTAAGTGTTACCTGAAAATACGATTAATTTTATGGTTTAAACCTTTTTTAGTTATTAGTAAGATACATGCGCTTCCAAAAAAGCTGGGAAATTCAACAACTCTTGGAAAATTTTTGGCCTTGTCCCGCGGCTCCAATCCGACAGCCGCGTTTCTTTTCACTGTTTAATCCATCGCTAACTTACAAACTTTACCTTCAGGCTTTCAAACGCGGAATACAAAAGATCGGCTGCACGGGAGAAAAGAGTCTGGATTGTATCCAGTGCAAAGCGTTGTGGATGGCAGAAAACAATCAGGAGCAGGTATCTATTTTAAATAAGAAAGTGAGTGAGTTTGCCCCATCCATGCCCCACGCTGTGGGATCGGATGTCATTAAACATGCATAGTCAACAGGTTATAAAACCTACACCTGCATGGACATCACTTCCTGGTACGCTGCCACCAGCTTATTACGCACCTGAATCCCCATTTGCATCGAAACCGACGCTTTTTGCATATCGGCCATCACATCGTTTAGCGCCACGCCGGGTTCGCCGAGGGTGAATTTTTCTGCCTGCGTGCGGGCGGCGGTTTGCGTATCGCTTATGCGATCGAGAGCGGCATGAAGCTGTCCGGCAAAACTGATAGTGGGTTGCGACAGCGGCTCCTGGGCACGCGCACTCATTGCCGTGGCCTGTAACTGGCTGATAACCCCTTCGAGCCCTTGTATAGCTGACATACTCATCTCCCAAATAGTTTCTGGTAGCAGAGCCTATCAGCAAGTCAATAAGATAAAGGCGTTAAATAACGATAAAAAAACGGGTTAATTGGCGCATAGAAAAAAATAAAACCACAAATAATGAGGCCGTTAATTTTTCGAGTGTGCTGACCCGGGAGTGCGTCTTGTTCCACTTTGCCAATACCGCCGTCTATCATCTGCCGCGAGGTGCGCGATGAATACGACCGCAGCCCAGACAAAATCTCTTGAGTGGCTCAATCGCCTACGCGCGAATCCGAGAATCCCCCTGATTGTTGCTGGTTCCGCTGCGGTGGCAGTGATAGTCGCGTTAATTCTGTGGGCAAAAGCCCCTGATTACCGCACGTTATTCAGCAATCTTTCCGATCAGGATGGCGGCGCAATCGTCAGCCAACTGACGCAAATGAACATTCCTTACCGCTTCAGCGAAGCCAGCGGCGCGATTGAAGTTCCGGCCGATAAAGTTCACGAGTTGCGTCTGCGTCTGGCGCAGCAAGGCTTGCCTAAAGGCGGTGCTGTTGGGTTTGAGCTGCTCGATCAGGAAAAATTTGGCATCAGCCAGTTCAGCGAACAGGTGAATTATCAGCGGGCGCTGGAAGGCGAGCTTTCCCGTACCATCGAAACTATCGGCCCGGTAAAAGGAGCGCGCGTGCATCTGGCGATGCCAAAGCCCTCTTTATTTGTTCGTGAACAAAAATCTCCTTCGGCATCAGTGACGGTAAATTTGTTGCCAGGCCGCGCGCTGGATGAAGGGCAAATTAGCGCCATTGTACATCTGGTTTCCAGCGCGGTTGCTGGTCTGCCTCCGGGAAATGTCACGTTGGTGGATCAGAGTGGACATCTGTTAACCCAGTCCAACACCAGCGGGCGCGATCTTAATGACGCCCAGTTGAAATATGCCAGCGATGTCGAAGGACGCATTCAGCGGCGTATTGAAGCGATTCTGTCGCCTGTTGTCGGCAACGGTAATATTCACGCCCAGGTGACGGCACAGCTGGACTTCGCCAGTAAAGAGCAAACAGAAGAACAGTATCGCCCTAACGGCAACCAATCACAGGCGGCGCTCCGCTCACGCCAGCTTAATGAGAGCGAGCAAAGCGGTTCCGGTTATCCGGGCGGCATACCGGGCGCGTTGTCGAATCAACCAGCGCCTGCGAATAACGCACCAATCAGTACGCCTCCTGCAAATCAAAATAATCGCCAGCAGCAGGCGAGCACCACCAGCAATAGTGGACCGCGCAGCACGCAGCGTAATGAAACCAGTAACTACGAAGTCGATCGCACCATTCGTCATACCAAGATGAACGTGGGCGATGTGCAGCGTCTGTCTGTCGCGGTAGTGGTGAATTACAAAACGTTGCCAGATGGCAAACCGTTGCCTCTCAGCACCGAACAGATGAAGCAGATTGAAGATCTGACCCGCGAAGCGATGGGCTTTTCAGAAAAACGTGGCGACTCGCTCAATGTCGTCAACTCGCCATTCAATAGCACTGACGAAAGCGGTGGAGAACTGCCGTTCTGGCAACAGCAAGCGTTTATCGATCAGTTGCTGGCTGCCGGGCGCTGGTTGCTGGTGCTGCTGGTGGCGTGGCTGCTGTGGCGTAAAGTGGTACGCCCGCAGCTAACACGTCGCGCCGAGGCGGTGAAAGCTGTGCAGCAACAGGCACAGACCCGCGAGGAAGTGGAAGATGCGGTGGAAGTTCGCCTGAGCAAAGATGAACAACTGCAGCAACGCCGGGCTAACCAACGTCTGGGGGCAGAGGTAATGAGCCAGCGTATCCGTGACATGTCTGATAACGATCCGCGCGTGGTGGCGCTGGTCATTCGCCAGTGGATAAATAACGACCATGAGTAACCTGACAGGCACCGAAAAGAGCGTCATCCTGCTAATGACCATTGGCGAAGACCGGGCGGCTGAGGTATTCAAACACCTCTCCCAGCGCGAAGTGCAAACCCTGAGTGCGGCGATGGCGAACATCACGCAGATCTCCAACAAGCAGTTAACTGAAGTGCTGGCAGAGTTTGAGCAAGAAGCTGAACAGTTTGCGGCACTGAATATCAACGCCAACGATTATCTGCGTTCGGTGCTGGTCAAAGCCCTTGGTGAAGAGCGTGCCGCCAGCCTGCTGGAAGATATTCTCGAAACCCGCGATACCGCCAGCGGCATCGAAACTCTCAACTTTATGGAACCGCAGAGCGCCGCCGATCTGATTCGCGATGAGCATCCGCAGATTATCGCCACCATTCTGGTGCATCTGAAACGCGCGCAGGCCGCCGATATTCTGGCGTTGTTCGATGAACGCCTGCGCCACGACGTGATGTTGCGTATCGCCACCTTTGGCGGCGTACAACCTGCCGCGCTGGCGGAACTGACCGAAGTTCTCAATGGCCTTCTCGATGGTCAGAATCTCAAACGCAGCAAAATGGGCGGCGTGAGAACAGCGGCCGAAATTATCAACCTGATGAAAACCCAGCAGGAAGAAGCCGTTATTACCGCCGTGCGTGAATTTGACGGTGAGCTGGCGCAGAAAATCATCGACGAGATGTTCCTGTTCGAAAATCTGGTGGATGTCGACGATCGCAGCATCCAGCGCCTGTTGCAGGAAGTGGATTCCGAATCGCTGCTGATCGCCCTGAAAGGTGCCGAGCAGCCACTGCGCGAGAAATTCCTGCGCAATATGTCGCAGCGTGCCGCCGATATTCTGCGCGACGATCTCGCCAACCGTGGTCCGGTGCGTCTGTCGCAGGTCGAGAACGAGCAGAAGGCGATTCTGCTGATTGTGCGCCGTCTTGCCGAAACCGGCGAGATGGTGATTGGCAGCGGCGAAGATACCTATGTCTGATAATCTGCCGTGGAAAACCTGGACACCGGACGATCTCGCGCCGCCGCAGGCGGTGTTTGTGCCAATGGTCGAGCCAGAAGATAGCATTCCTGAAGAGGCCGAACCCAATCTTGAGCAACAACTGGCGCAACTGCAAATGCAGGCCCATGAGCAAGGTTATCAGGCGGGAATTACCGAAGGTCGCCAGCAAGGGCACGAACAAGGCTATCAGGAAGGAATCGCTCAGGGGCTGGAACAAGGACTGGCGCAAGCAAAATCCCAGCAAGCGCCGATTCATGCCCGGATGCAGCAACTGGTCAGCGAATTTCAAACCACGCTTGATGCGCTTGATAGTGTGATTGCTTCGCGCCTGATGCAGATGGCGCTGGAAGCGGCGCGTCAGGTGATCGGCCAGACGCCAACGGTGGACAATGCGGCGTTGATTAAGCAGATCCAGCAATTGTTACAGCAAGAACCGTTATTCAGCGGCAAACCGCAGCTGCGCGTACACCCGGACGATCTGCAACGTATTGATGAAATGCTCGGCGCAACCTTAAGTTTGCATGGCTGGCGGTTGCGGGGCGATCCGACACTCCATCCCGGCGGCTGTAAAGTCTCCGCCGATGAAGGCGATCTCGACGCCAGTGTCGCCACTCGCTGGCAAGAACTCTGCCGTCTGGCAGCGCCGGGAGTAGTGTAATGACCACGCGCCTGACACGCTGGCTAACCACACTGGACAACTTTGAAGCCAAAATGGCGCAGTTGCCTGCGGTGCGTCGCTACGGGCGATTAACCCGCGCCACCGGGCTGGTACTGGAAGCTACCGGATTGCAATTGCCGCTCGGCGCAACCTGTGTAATTGAGCGCCAGAACGGTACTGAAACTCACGAAGTAGAAAGCGAAGTGGTTGGCTTTAACGGTCAACGACTGTTTTTAATGCCTCTGGAGGAAGTGGAAGGCGTACTACCTGGCGCGCGCGTTTATGCCAAAAATATCTCCGGCGACGGCCTGCAAAGCGGCAAGCAGTTACCGCTCGGTCCGGCGTTGTTAGGTCGGGTTCTGGACGGCAGCGGTAAACCGCTCGATGGCCTGCCCTCCCCCGATACGACCGAAACCGGTGCGCTGATTACCCCGCCATTTAACCCATTGCAACGCACGCCGATTGAACATGTGCTGGACACGGGCGTGCGTCCAATCAATGCCCTGCTTACCGTCGGGCGTGGGCAGCGTATGGGACTGTTTGCCGGTTCCGGCGTCGGTAAAAGTGTGCTGCTGGGAATGATGGCGCGTTACACCCGCGCCGATGTGATTGTCGTGGGTTTGATTGGCGAGCGTGGGCGCGAAGTAAAAGATTTTATTGAGAACATCCTCGGTGCTGACGGACGTGCACGTTCGGTGGTGATCGCCGCACCGGCAGATGTTTCTCCGCTCCTGCGAATGCAGGGTGCCGCCTATGCCACGCGCATTGCCGAGGATTTTCGCGATCGTGGTCAGCATGTGTTGCTGATTATGGATTCCCTCACCCGCTACGCGATGGCTCAGCGTGAGATTGCGCTGGCGATTGGCGAACCGCCAGCCACCAAAGGTTATCCACCGTCGGTGTTTGCCAAATTGCCGGCACTGGTCGAGCGTGCCGGAAACGGCATTAGCGGCGGCGGTTCGATTACCGCGTTTTATACCGTACTCACCGAAGGCGATGACCAGCAGGACCCGATTGCTGACTCCGCGCGGGCAATCCTCGACGGTCACATTGTTCTGTCTCGCCGTCTGGCGGAAGCCGGGCACTATCCGGCTATCGATATTGAAGCGTCGATCAGCCGTGCAATGACGGCGTTGATCAGCGAGCAACATTACGCGCGAGTGCGCACATTCAAACAGTTGTTGTCGAGTTTTCAGCGTAATCGCGATCTGGTCAGTGTCGGCGCTTACGCCAAAGGCAGCGATCCAATGCTCGATAAAGCCATCGCCCTGTGGCCGCAGCTGGAGGGCTATTTGCAACAAGGCATTTTTGAACGCGCGGACTGGGAAGACTCTCTCCAGGGGCTGGAACATATTTTTCCGACAGTGTGACTAAGCAGGAGATAACAGCAGATGGCAGAACATGGCGCATTGGCGACCCTGAAAGGTCTGGCAGAAAAAGAGGTGGATAACGCCGCACGTCTGTTGGGTGAAATGCGTCGCGGATGTCAGCAGGCAGAAGAACAACTCAAAATGCTGATCGATTATCAGAATGAATATCGAAACAACCTGAATAGCGATATGAGTGCCGGGATGACCAGCAACCGCTGGATCAACTATCAGCAGTTTATTCAGACGCTGGAAAAAGCCATTACCCAGCATCACCAGCAACTCACGCAGTGGACACAAAAAGTTGATGTTGCCCTGAATAACTGGCGGGAGAAAAAACAACGTTTGCAGGCCTGGCAGACACTGCAGGAACGACAATCCACGGCGGCGCTGCTGGCAGAAAACCGCCTCGATCAGAAAAAGATGGATGAGTTCGCCCAGCGCGCCGCCATGAGGAAACCAGAATGATTCGCTTAGCGCCCTTGATTACCGCTGACGTTGACACCTCCACACTGCCCGGCGGCAAAGCCAGTGATGCCGCACAAGATTTTCTCGCGTTGTTGAGCGGGGCGTTAGCAGACGCTACAACAACCGACAAAGCTGCGATCCGGTTGCAGGTGGCGACAGATAAGCCCGCGACAAAAGGCGAGTCGCTGGTGAGTGATATTCTTTCCGATGCGCAACAACCGGATTTACTGATCCCTGCGAATGAAACACTGCCAGTCATCAACGACGAACAATCCACATCAACACCGTTAACCACCGCTCAGACCATTACGCTGGCAGCGGTGTCAGACAAAAACGCAGTAAAAGACGAAAAAGCGGATGATCTGAATGAAGATGTTACCGCCAGCCTGAGTGCCCTTTTTGCGATGTTGCCTGGTTTTGACAATACGCCCAAAGTGACTGATACGCCGTCAACCGTGTTACCGACAGAGAAGCCAACTCTCTTCACAAAACTGACTTCTGCGCAACTCACCACAGCGCAGCCTGACGACGCCCCTGACGCCCCAGCTCAGCCATTAACACCGCTGATTGCTGAAGCCCAGAGTAAAGCGGAAGTCATCAGCACGCCTTCGTCGGTGACCGCTGCCGTCAGTCCGCTAATCACTTCGCACCAGACGCAGCCACAGCCCACCGTCGCAGCGCCTGTTTTGAGTGCACCGCTGGGTTCTCACGAATGGCAACAATCCTTAAGTCAGCATATTTCGCTGTTTACCCGTCAGGGGCAACAAAGTGCCGAACTGCGTTTGCATCCGCAGGATTTAGGCGAAGTGCAAATCTCCCTTAAGGTGGATGACAACCAGGCGCAAATCCAGATGGTTTCGCCGCATCAGCACGTTCGCGCCGCACTGGAAGCGGCTCTGCCAGCACTGCGCACACAACTGGCAGAAAGCGGTATTCAGTTGGGGCAGAGCAATATCAGCGGCGAGAGTTTTAACGGTCAGCAGCAGGCCGCCTCCCAGCAACAGCAAAACCCGCGCACAGCAAACCATGAACACCTGGCTGTCGAAGATGACGATGCCCTGCCGGTTCCCGCCTCTTTACAAGGGCGTGCAACAGGCAATAGCGGCGTTGATATTTTCGCCTAACGTCAGAGGTGGCACCGTAATCCACGTCTTTTCCCCGCTTTGCCGCGCTTAAGACACAGGATAATTAGCCGATAAGCAGTAGCGACACAGGAAGACCGCAACACATGACTGATTACGCGATAAGCAAGAAAAGCAAGCGATCGCTTTGGCTCCCGATCCTGGTATTCATTACTCTCGCGGCCTGTGCCAGCGCGGGTTACAGCTACTGGCATTCACGTCAGGCTGCTACTGACGACAAAGCACAGCAACGCGTCGTGCTCTCACCTGTCTTCTATGCGCTGGACACTTTTACGGTCAATCTTGGCGATGCGGATCGCGTGCTTTATATCGGCATAACGCTGCGGCTGAAAGATGAAGCCACCCGTTCGCGCCTGAGCGAGTATTTGCCGGAAGTCCGCAGTCGCTTGCTGTTACTGTTTTCGCGCCAGGATGCCGCCGTGCTGGCAACTGAAGAAGGCAAGCAAAAGTTGATTGCCGCAATTAAAGCCACACTCTCCACCCCGCTTGTTGCCGGGCAACCGAAACAGGATGTCACCGACGTGCTGTATACCGCTTTTATTCTGCGATAACGACATGGGCGATAGTATTCTTTCTCAAGCTGAAATTGATGCGCTGTTGAATGGTGACAGCGAGGTCAAAGACGAACCGACAACCAGTGCTGGCGGCGAAAGTGACATTCGTCCGTACGACCCCAATACCCAACGTCGGGTTGTGCGCGAACGTTTGCAGGCTCTGGAAATCATTAATGAACGTTTTGCCCGCCATTTCCGCATGGGGCTGTTCAACCTGCTGCGCCGTAGCCCGGACATTACCGTCGGGGCGATCCGCATACAGCCGTATCATGAATTTGCCCGCAATCTGCCGGTGCCAACCAACCTGAACCTTATCCACCTGAAACCGCTGCGCGGCACCGGGCTGGTGGTGTTCTCGCCAAGTCTGGTGTTTATCGCCGTGGATAACCTGTTTGGCGGTGATGGTCGCTTCCCGACCAAAGTAGAAGGTCGTGAGTTTACGCATACCGAACAGCGCGTCATCAATCGCATGTTGAAGCTGGCACTTGAAGGCTATAGCGACGCCTGGAAGGCGATTAATCCGCTGGAAGTGGAGTACGTGCGTTCGGAAATGCAGGTGAAATTTACCAATATCACCACCTCGCCGAACGACATTGTGGTTAACACGCCTTTTCATGTCGAAATTGGCAACCTGACCGGCGAATTTAATATCTGCCTGCCATTCAGCATGATCGAGCCGCTACGGGAATTGTTGGTTAACCCGCCGCTGGAAAACTCGCGTAATGAAGATCAGAACTGGCGCGATAACCTGGTGCGTCAGGTGCAGCACTCACAGCTGGAACTGGTCGCCAACTTTGCCGATATATCGCTGCGCCTGTCGCAGATTTTGAAACTGAAACCCGGCGATGTCCTGCCGATAGAAAAACCTGATCGCATCATCGCCCATGTTGACGGCGTTCCGGTACTGACCAGCCAGTACGGCACCATCAACGGTCAGTATGCGTTACGGATAGAACATTTGATTAACCCGATTTTGAATTCTCTGAACGAGGAACAGCCCAAATGAGTGACTTGAATAATCCGGCCGATGACAACAACGGCGCAATGGACGATCTGTGGGCTGAAGCGTTGAGCGAACAAAAATCAACAAGCGGCAAAAGCGCGGCTGAAGCCGTGTTCCAGCAGCTTGGCGGCGGCGACGTCAGTGGAACATTGCAGGATATCGACCTGATTATGGATATTCCGGTTAAGCTGACCGTCGAGCTGGGTCGCACACGTATGACCATCAAAGAGCTGTTGCGCCTGACGCAAGGATCAGTCGTGGCGCTGGACGGTCTGGCGGGCGAACCGTTGGATATTCTGATCAACGGCTATTTAATCGCCCAGGGCGAAGTGGTGGTGGTTGCCGATAAATATGGCGTGCGGATCACCGATATCATTACCCCGTCTGAGCGAATGCGCCGCCTGAGCCGTTAGTGATGAATAACCACGCCACTGTGCAATCTTCCGCGCCGGTTTCCACCGCACCGCTACTTCAGGTGAGCGGCGCACTTATTGCCATTATTGTCCTGATCCTCGCCGCTGCCTGGCTGGTAAAACGGCTGGGATTTGCCCCTAAACGCACTGGCATTAACGGCCTGAAAATTAGCGCCAGCGCCTCGCTGGGCGCGCGTGAACGGGTCGTAGTGGTCGATGTGGAAGATGCGCGGCTGGTACTCGGCGTTACCGCAGGGCAAATCAATTTGCTGCATAAACTTCCCCCTTCTGCGCCAACGGAAGAGATACCACAGGCCGATTTTCAGTCGGTCATGAAAAACTTGCTCAAGCGTAGCGGGAGATCCTGATGCGTCATTTGTTGTCTGTCGCACCGGTCCTTCTCTGGCTGGTTACGCCCCTCACGTTCGCGCAACTGCCTGGTATCACCAGCCAGCCGCTACCTGGTGGAGGACAAAGCTGGTCGCTCCCGGTGCAGACGCTGGTGTTCATCACCTCGTTGACGTTTATTCCGGCGATTTTACTGATGATGACCAGCTTCACCCGCATCATCATTGTTTTTGGTTTATTGCGTAACGCGCTGGGAACGCCCTCCGCACCGCCCAACCAGGTATTGCTGGGGCTGGCGCTGTTTTTGACCTTTTTTATTATGTCTCCGGTGATCGACAAAATTTATGTCGATGCATACCAGCCATTCAGCGAAGAAAAAATCTCCATGCAGGAGGCGCTGGAAAAAGGAGCGCAGCCGCTGCGTGAATTTATGCTACGTCAGACCCGCGAAGCAGATTTAGGGTTGTTTGCCAGACTGGCGAATACTGGCCCGTTGCAGGGACCGGAAGCTGTGCCGATGCGCATTTTGCTCCCGGCCTACGTGACCAGCGAGCTGAAAACCGCATTCCAGATAGGCTTCACGATTTTCATTCCTTTTTTGATTATCGACCTGGTGATTGCCAGCGTTTTGATGGCGTTGGGGATGATGATGGTGCCTCCAGCCACCATTGCGCTGCCCTTTAAACTTATGCTGTTTGTGCTGGTGGATGGCTGGCAATTACTTGTCGGTTCGCTGGCGCAAAGCTTTTACAGCTAGAGAGGCGAAATGACACCCGAATCGGTCATGATGATGGGGACAGAAGCGATGAAAGTCGCGCTGGCGCTGGCTGCCCCGCTGCTGCTGGTGGCGCTGGTCACTGGCCTTATCATTAGCATTTTGCAGGCTGCCACGCAGATTAACGAAATGACGTTGTCGTTTATTCCGAAAATCATCGCCGTATTTATCGCCATTATTATTGCCGGACCGTGGATGCTCAATCTGTTGCTGGATTACGTCCGCACCTTGTTCACTAACCTGCCGTATATCATCGGGTAGCCGTGCTATGTTGCAGGTGACGAGCGATCAATGGCTTTCCTGGTTAAGTCTGTATTTCTGGCCGTTACTGCGCGTGCTGGCGCTCATTTCTACCGCGCCCATTTTGAGTGAACGCAGCGTGCCGAAACGGGTGAAACTGGGTCTCGCAATGATGATCACGTTCGCCATAGCTCCGGCATTACCTGCCAACGATGTTCCCATTTTTTCGTTTTATGCCCTGTGGCTGGCAATGCAGCAGATCCTGATTGGCATTGCGCTTGGCTTTACCATGCAATTTGCCTTTGCCGCTGTACGAACCGCAGGCGAAATTATCGGTCTGCAAATGGGGCTGTCATTTGCGACGTTTGTGGATCCTGGTAGCCATCTCAATATGCCCGTCTTAGCACGCATCATGGATATGCTGGCGCTACTGCTGTTCCTGACATTTAACGGTCATTTATGGTTGATTTCGCTGCTGGTCGATACCTTTCACACCCTGCCGATTGGCGGTGAACCGCTTAACAGCAATGCGTTTCTGGCACTCACCAAAGCGGGAAGTTTGATTTTCCTCAACGGATTTATGCTGGCATTACCGCTTATTACCCTGCTGCTGACGCTGAATCTGGCGCTGGGATTACTTAATCGTATGGCTCCGCAATTATCAATATTCGTTATCGGTTTTCCATTAACTCTGACAGTCGGCATTTCATTAATGGCAGCATTAATGCCGCTAATTGCTCCATTTTGCGAACATTTATTTAGTGAAATTTTTAATTTACTGGCAGATATTATTAGCGAATTTCCAGCAATATGATTCCGTAATGTTTATCGTGTTATCCTAAGGATTATCTGAAAAATAAAATCAGACAACATCTTCCAGGATACTCCTGTAGCGAAATATTTGTTTTAAGCTCACTCACATATCGCAACATTTACTTTAAGACAATTCCAGGCAAATTATACAACACTTTACGGGATAGTAAGTCCGCCTGAAAAATCGCGAGAGTGGCGCATTAGGTGACCCATGTTGTTCCGTTTAGTCATGATGAAATATTCAGGTAAGGGGAATTATCGTTACGCATTGAGTGAGGGTATGCCATGTCAACGATTATTATGGATTTATGTAGTTACACCCGACTAGGTTTAACCGGGTATCTGTTGAGCAGAGGGGTTAAAAAAAGAGAAATCAACGACATCGAAACCGTTGATGACCTTGCCATCGCTTGTGATTCACAGCGCCCTTCAGTGGTGTTTATTAATGAGGACTGTTTTATCCACGATACTTCTAACAGTCAGCGCATCAAGCACATCATTAATCAACATCCCAATACGTTATTTATCGTTTTTATGGCGATTGCCAACGTTCATTTTGATGAATATCTGTTGGTCAGAAAAAATTTATTGATCAGTTCCAAATCGATTAAACCGGAATCTCTCGATGAGATCCTTGGCGATATTCTGAAGAAAGAGACAACGATAACCTCGTTTTTAAATATGCCGACGTTATCATTGAGCCGAACCGAATCGAGTATGTTGCGAATGTGGATGGCAGGTCAGGGAACCATTCAAATCTCCGACCAAATGAATATCAAAGCCAAGACTGTTTCATCGCATAAAGGCAATATTAAACGTAAGATCAAAACGCATAATAAACAGGTTATCTATCATGTCGTCCGACTGACGGATAATGTGACTAATGGTATTTTTGTCAACATGCGCTAACACATTCTGACTGGTGGTTTCCCACCAGTCAGGCTGAATGAAATTACTCTGCTTTCTCCACAAAGATACCGTCCTGATGCCCTGCCTCATTAAAGAACCAGATGCCGAGCGGGTAGTCTTCCAGCGAAACCAGGTACATTGTGCCTTCACTAAACTCCTCAACTGCCAGTACCACGCCAGGACGACGCGGACCGCCATCCGTTTTGACTGTTACCCGATCATTCACCTTCATCGTTTTCCTCCTGTGGCTTTGTGCCAGTGTAGAACAATTTCGTTTTTCTGGCAGCGTCGGGCGCGCACGAGTGCTGATTTTCTCGACGGTCTATACTTAAGAGATGCCTGGCTGACATAACGGTCGGCAGCAACAAATGAGTAACGGTTGCGAGGAAAGATGATGAAGACCGCAAAAGAGTACAGCGATACCGCAAAACGAGAGGTCAGCGTCGATGTCGATGCCCTGCTGGCGGCGATCAATGAAATTAGCGAAAGCGAAGTTCATCGCAGCCAGAGCGATTCAGAACACGTCAGCGTTGATGGGCGTGAATATCATACATGGCGTGAATTAGCAGATGCCTTTGAGCTGGATATCCATGACTTTAGCGTCTCGGAAGTGAACCGCTAAATGTAACATAAAAAAATCCCGACCCTTGTGGGGGTCGGGATGAAACTTGCTTAAGCAAGAAGCACTTAAAAAATTCGTTACACCAGGAAATCTGATGTGTTCATCACCTTATCTGCAATTTTTTTCGCTGACAAGGAAATATTCTCTGCATGAATGATTAATGTCATTAATGAATGGAACTGTGACTTTCGTCACCCCTTACGGGCTCTGCTACGAGCGGGATCGCTCCCGAAAAATGATCAAATACAAATCGTGCTATTTTGAGAAACATCCTGGTAAAGGGAGTGTGCGCTACCATGCTTTCAATTCAACAACCACTGCTGATTTTCACCGATCTCGATGGCACCCTGTTAGATAGTCACAGTTATGACTGGCAGCCTGCCGCTCCCTGGTTAAACCGTTTACGGGAAGCAGGCGTGCCTGTGATTCTCTGTAGCAGTAAAACGTCGGCGGAAATGCTGTACCTGCAAAAAAACGTAGGGCTACAAGGTTTGCCGCTGATTGCCGAAAACGGCGCGGTGATCCAACTGGATCATCAATGGCAAGATATCGACGGTTTTCCCCGGATCATCTCGGGCATTGCCCATAGTGAAATCAGTCTGGTGTTGAATACGCTGCGCGAGAAAGAACATTTCAAATTCACCACCTTTGATGATGTCGATGATACAACCATTGCGGAATGGACGGGATTAAGCCGCAGCCAGGCGGCGCTGACGCAGTTGCATGAAGCCTCAGTCACGCTCATCTGGCGCGACAGTGACGAGCGGATGGCGCAATTTACCGCTCGTCTGAACGAGCTAGGATTACAGTTTGTACAAGGTGCGCGCTTCTGGCATGTGCTGGATGCCTCTGCCGGAAAAGATCAGGCGGCTAACTGGATCATCGCGATATATCAACAATCAGGTGGAAAACGTCCAACGACGCTCGGCTTAGGCGATGGTCCAAATGATGCCCCCTTACTGGAGGTGATGGATTACGCAGTCATTGTGAAAGGGCTAAACCGGGAAGGTGTTCATCTGCAAAATGAGAACCCTGCCCGGGTCTGGCGAACGCAGCGAGAAGGACCGGAAGGCTGGCGCGAAGGACTGGATCACTTTTTCACCGCTCGTTAAGCGTTATCGCTCGCAAAGACCCGATTACGCCCTGCCTGTTTAGCGAGATAAAGCCGACGGTCGGCCAGCGACTGCAATTGTTCAAAATCATAATCGCCGGTTTCCTCGCTGCTGCTCACCCCCAACGAAGCACTAATGCGAATGGTTTTGCTCTTGGCAATCAACATCTCTTTTTCATTCAGCTTCAGACGAATGCGTTCGGCAACTTCTTTTGCCTGCTCCAGGTTAGCGCCCGGCAGAATCACACAAAACTCCTCGCCGCCAACTCGTCCGGCAACATCCTGGGCTCGCAATGAACGGCTAATTAATCCGGCGGCATGTGACAACACACGATCGCCCGCCTGGTGACCAAAACGGTCATTAATCGCTTTAAAATGGTCAAGGTCGACCTGAATAACAGAAAAAGGATGCTTATGTGTCTGGCACAATTTAGCAAGCGGGCGCGCTTTTTCGAACAGTGCTCCACGGTTATACATGCGGGTTAAGGTGTCGTGCCACGCCTGCCATTGCAGCGAACTTTGCAGGACAAACATATTGCTTACCATCTGGCGGATCACATACCAGGAGATAAGTAGCATAGTGGTGAAAAGCGCCCACAACAGGGTTAATGCAATGCTTATGCTGCCGAAATCTCCACGTACGCCTTCACTAAGCGTATGGATACGCACTAATACGCCATCGAAATGATCCAGCCGTTCCCAGCTAACATAGCGGCTGTTCATCCGAATACCACCGCGCGTATCGTGTTCAATGTCCTGCGCAAGTGATGCCAGTTCACGAGGGTCAAAGAGATCTTCGCCAGGATGGTCCGGGTTGGACGAGGTCAATAATTTCAGTTTGCTGTCATAGAGTTGATATTCGCCATCGAGATTTTTATCGATAGCATTCTGTAAAAATTGCTGCATTGAACGCACGGGAATACTCATCCCCAATACGCCATACCAGTAATTATTATTATCGACCGGCACGCTTACAGTGACCTGTGGCTCTGTAGCATTGTTATGCTCATGCTGAGAGGTAAACCAACGCACCGCGCGTTGACGGTTTTCTCGTTGTGAATGACCGATAAACCAAGGTTGGGTGACAAATTCGTAGTAACGCCCAGGCACATTGCGAATAAATAGCGTCGGCTGCGTTGAAACGTAAAATCCGGCGCGCGAGACATACATCGCCTGTTCAACCATTGATGAGGAGTTGTGCGCCAGGCGTAGTAAGTAACCGACTTCCAGCGCGGCGGTAATTTCATTATCCAGGGATTCATTTTCGCGGGAAAGCAGACTCCCCTCGCTGACTAATGCATCCGAAACGCCGTTTACTGGCAAGGTGCGCCGTCTGTTGAGTTCTATCTGCCAGGCATGTTCATCGCGACGTTGTTCAAACTCGGTAACGGCATTGCGCAGAGAAGTGAAATCGAGCGGCGCAACGAGAGCTTCACGCATCCCGTTACGTAAAAACAATAATTTATCAACGTTATATTGCAGTTGTTTATCAAGCGCGTTGGCAACATTTTCCAGATGGTTACGCTGGCTTGAAATATAGGCATCTTCCAGAACCACCACTTCACGCCAGGTGAGTAACGTTGAGAAGATCAACACCACAATAAAGCAGAGATTAACGACATGACCAGGCCCCAGGCGGCGCGCGAGTTTTTTCAGCCAGCTCTGGTTTTCCATTTCTGTCTCGTGCTGCACCCTGACGACTCCCAACCTGCTTTCTTATGATTCTGGCATAACCTGGCGATAACGTACCGCCAAACAGCAATAATTTTATAATGTTGCCATGATAAGACGCATCAGACATTCAATGCAGACGCTGCACAACAGCCGGATGCGGCATGAAAGCCTTATCCGGACTGGTGTTAATTATACGCTTTCAGGCTTCTTCCGGCGAACGACGCATCTCCCCCGGAACAAGCTCAGTTTCATGAAAGGCTTCCCGTTTGACACCGTAACCGTCATACCAGCGACACTCAACCATGCCGCTGGAATACCCAGTAACAATCATCTTCGGGCCGCCCTCTTTGACCGTCACTTCCTCACTAACCACAAAGCTCATACTCGCCTCCTTTTTTCGAGTGAAACTTGTTCACCTTAGTCGAGAATGGCGAATTTTGCATAATAGCCAATGAGAATATTAATGTGCCTGACCGCGCAATTTTGCTATCGTTTTCACTCCCAACACGACGATACCACCGATGATAAAACCAAGAATCAGATTTAAAACAGTCGGTAATATCATTGCGACCAGTGCACTCTGCTGCCCGGCGAAATGTTCAATCGCATGATGCAGTGGCGCGATACCATGTATCACAATGCCGCCGCCAACCAGGAACATCGCCAGTGTGCCGACGATCGATAACGCTTTCATCAGCCAGGGGGCGATAATCAATAGCCCCTTACCCAATGCTTGCATAACCGTACTGGATTTTTCCGCCAGCCAGTAGCCCAGATCATCAATCTTAACGATGATACCCACCAGACCATAAACCCCCACGGTAACCACCAGTGCGATCCCTGAAAGTACCAGCACCTGATTAAGCAGCGGCGCTTCCGCCACAATCCCCAGCGTGATAGCGACGATTTCCGCAGACAAAATAAAATCGGTACGAATCGCCCCTTTTATTTTGTCCTTTTCAAACTTCAGCGGATCTTGCGCCGCCAGCGCCTCCAGACGCTGCTGACTCTGCGCCGGATCATCTTTGTGCTTACGCGCCTCCAGCATATGCAGCACCTTCTCTACCCCTTCAAAGCAGAGAAATGCGCCGCCAATCATCAGCAGTGGCGTAATCGCCCACGGGATAAAAGCACTGATGATCAGCGCCAGCGGCACCAGAATCACTTTGTTGATAAGCGATCCCTTCGCTACGCCCCAGACCACGGGCAACTCCCGATTGGCACGCACACCTGAAACTTGCTGCGCATTGAGCGACAAGTCATCCCCTAATACACCAGCGGTTTTCTTCGCCGCCAGCTTGCCCATCACGGAGATATCGTCCAGCAAAGTGGCGATATCATCGAGCAATGTCAGTAAACTACTCCCGGCCAAAAGCATTCCCTCTCATTTTTATCGTTGACGCGCTAAGTATGAAGCAAAATCAGCCCGGCTGATACTTGCTTCACAGGTCAACATTTTTTTAACAATCAAACGCAATTATATCTCTCGCCAGCGAAATGATTTTCACGTTTACTATGAACCGGCTTTTTATTTCCATCGTGAGGGATTATGCGTTTCCGCCAGTTGTTACCGCTTTTTGGCGCGCTGTTTGCGTTGTATATCATTTGGGGCTCAACCTATTTTGTCATTCGGATTGGGGTTGAAAGCTGGCCACCGTTAATGATGGCGGGCGTGCGGTTTCTGGCTGCCGGTATTTTATTAATGGCCTTTTTACTGCTGCGTGGGCACAAACTGCCGCCACTGCGTCCTCTGCTTAATGCCGCGTTGATTGGTTTATTACTGCTTGCTGTCGGTAACGGTATGGTAACGGTGGCTGAGCATCAAAATGTTCCCTCCGGCATTGCCGCCGTAGTGGTGGCAACAGTACCTCTCTTTACTCTCTGTTTCAGCCGCCTGTTTGGCATTAAAACGCGCAAGCTGGAATGGGTGGGTATCGCCATTGGGCTTGCCGGAATCATCATGCTCAATAGCGGCGGTAATTTAAGCGGCAATCCGTGGGGCGCGATTCTGATTTTGATCGGTTCTGTGAGTTGGGCGTTTGGTTCGGTTTATGGCTCGCGCATTACCCTACCAGTAGGGATGATGGCGGGCGCCATTGAGATGCTGGCTGCGGGTGTGGTGTTAATGATCGCGTCGATGATAGCAGGTGAAAAACTGACGGCGCTCCCTTCTCTTTCGGGCTTCCTTGCGGTCGGATATCTGGCGCTGTTCGGCTCGATCATCGCCATCAATGCTTATATGTATTTAATCCGCAATGTCAGCCCGGCTCTGGCTACCAGCTACGCATACGTTAATCCGGTTGTAGCGGTCTTGCTGGGTACAGGGCTGGGTGGCGAAACGCTATCGCGGATTGAATGGCTGGCGCTGGGCGTAATTGTCTTCGCTGTGGTGCTGGTCACGTTGGGAAAATATCTCTTCCCTGCAAAACCCGTTGTCGCGCCAGTCATTCAGGACGCATCACGCGAGTAGATGAATCCCCAGAGTATCGATCTGCGCGCTGGCGCCCTCGCCGCAGATCCACTCTTCCAGACGCTCGGCAAGCGCCGCATCCGTCAACTTCTCCCGTCCGCGTAACGCACACTCCCAGATAATCAATACACGCCAACCCGATTCCTGTAAGCGGCTAATGTCCCGCTTGTCACGCGTTACATTCTTGCCAATCTTCTCCAGCCAGAACTCAGTGCGTGTAGCAGGCACTTTAAACAGATAGCAGTGATGATGATGCCAGAAACAGCCATGCGTAAATATCACACAGCGATACTCATCGAGGACAAAATCCGGGCGTCCTGGCAGACTGGCATCCTGAACACGAAACGCCAGCCCCTGCTCGGTTAATAAGCTGGCGAGACGTTTCTCGATTGCCGTATCGCGCGTGGCAATCGCGCGCATATTTTTGCTACGCGTGGCCTTATCGTGAACGTCGGTCATGTTGTGCCTCTTGCTGACGCAACGCCACCGCCTGTTTGATTTTTGGCTCAAGCAATTTTGCCACTGCAGCAAATACCGGAACTACCACCGAGTTGCCGAACTGGCGATAGGCCTGAGTGTCAGAAACCGGAATGCGAAATTTTGCTTCATGGGGTGCTTCAAAGCCCATCAAACGTGCGCATTCTCGAGGCGTTAACCGACGTGGACGATGTTGCTGATTCTGCGGATCGTCAAAGTCTTTCTCACCTGTCGCCATATCCCAGCCGCGATCGATTAAAATTTCCGCACCATCTTTGTAATAACGGGCAGAAAGCGTACGCGTAACACTCTGTGGGTTGTTCGGATAAACCATTCCGTAACCGAAGCCGTTACCGCGCGCCTGATGCTTTTTCGCATAACGATAGAGGTACTTCCACAGTACCGGTGTCAGGATATATTTCGCTTCGACAACCGGGTCCAGTAACTGCGCCAGCGTAATACGTTGTGCCGGATAGCAGTCACTGATATCCCGCAAGGTGAAATCTGCTTTCAAATTCAGATCGCGACGAAAGCCCACCAGCACGATGCGTTCACGGTGCTGCGGCAGAAAATGTTTGCCATCGATGATTTTCGGATCGTCCGGGCCATTATCTTCGGCATCGGCTACGTCATAGCCCAGTTCATCCAGCGTCTGCATGATGATACGGAATGTTTTGCCCTGGTCGTGGCTTTTCAGGTTTTTGACGTTTTCAAGCACAAATATCGCCGGACGACGGGCATTGATGATACGCACTACATCAAAGAACAGCGTACCCTGGGTATCGCAAGCAAAACCGTGCGCACGACCAAGTGAGTTCTTTTTCGATACGCCAGCCAGTGAAAACGGCTGGCAAGGAAAACCGGCCAATAAAACATCATGTTCAGGAATGTGCTGACGAATATGTTCTGCCGCTGCTTTATCGCTGACGCCCTCTTTATGGCTCAGAGTGATGTCGCGGATATCTTCATTAAAGTGATGCGTCGCCGGGTCGCAATAATGGTTAGCTTTGTAGGTGCGCACCGCATGTTTATTCCACTCGCTGGTAAACACGCACTGACCGCCTATCGATTCAAAACCGCGACGGATGCCACCAATACCGGCAAAGAGATCGATAAAGCGAAACGCATAATGCGGATGATGTGCTGGCGGTTTGGGTAACAACGTTTGCAAATGGGCGAACTCTTTTTCACTCAAACGATGCCACACCGAGTCGTTAGCCAGCGCACGTTTTAAAATCGCCGGACTCCAGTGGTTTTCTCCCACGCCATTAAGTTGCGCTACCAGCGTTTTTACATCATAAATTTGCAGCAGTTTCTCCAGCATTGCCTGTGCGGCATTCCCGGTGCTGTATGAATCGGTTACTGATATATTTTCCTGCATAGATTTAACCGGCCATCTGAGATGGTCGACAGGTTAACATAATTACTTCTGTTTAGGACTACGCGGTCAGTCAGCCGGCGAAAACGCATCAATCACCGCATGATCCACACCTTCATTCTCACCCGCCAGTTCGGCACTGAGCTTAGCCATAAACTCCACCAGAAAACGGGCATTATGTTGTGCCAGCAGTTTACCTTTTGCCGTTTGCATAGTTTGCGGTAGTTTCAGCAACTTCGTCTGGAAATGATCCAGCGCGTAGCGTTTATCATCGAGCGAGCGACGTTGCGCAAACGGATCTTCACCGTCAAACAGCGCCACCCCCAATGAACCTGAAACTGCAAACACGCGCGCCAGACCTATCGCACCTAATGCTTCCAGCCGGTCTGCATCCTGCACGATTTTGGCTTCCACCGTTAAAGGCGTAATTTGCGCGCTGAAACTGTGTGCCGCGATGGCATGGCAAATGGCGTCTATTTTCTCTGGCGGAAAATCAGCAAATTCCGCACTTAAAATGCGACGCGTCTCTTCTGCTGCCAGTAATGAGGAACGCTGCCGTTGCGGATGATTTTTCGCCAGACTCACGACATCATGAAAATAACAGGCGGTTAAAATGACCAGCATATCGACGTCTTCATCTGCCGCCAGTTTCTGCGCTGTCGCCCAGACGCGACGAAAATGACACAGGTCATGAGCCGCGTCCTGGTGTGTATGATGGTTTTTCAACCAACGTTCAAATTGTGCCTGCCAGTGTTGTAAGTTCATACGCGCTCCGCTGCCAAAGGATCGCAACCTTAGCAGTTTTTACTCATAGCGTCTGCTTCGCGCAGGCCGTGGTCGGGTGTACCAGGCAATACCACCTAACAATGCCCCGACCATGGCCATAAATAAAAATCCCACTAACGCACCTAACCACTTTCCCGCAGTTGAACCTAAATCACTTTCAAATCCTGACACGGGAGCATCGGGGATCCGACTCATTACCCAGATGTAACGCGCCATCACCCAGACAAAATAGCCACACCATGTATAGAAAGCCCATAAAGCCAGTTTGCCGCCAGGGCTGCGAGAGAGTCTTTCTTCCATTGTTGTCGAACCATGCTCCATATTAAGTTAAACCGGAAAATTCAGACTTCGTGTTGTTATGTGATAAAGGTCACATTTTTCCACATTAGATGAGCCAGTCAAGACTCACTCATTTTTTGAACAAATAGATGATTTTTGTTCAATGGCAATAATTACTGGAAAAACAGTCATAAAAATTTTTATTTAACTTTGATCGTGGTTTTATTAATTCACTAATTCAATATATTAGCGAGGAATACAATTATACCTTTTTTGTTTTCTGTGTCATGATAACTCCGTTATTAGCCTTTTATCGTCTTGTTTATATTTTTGAGCCGGCATGAAGCCGGCTTTTTTTTATGCCGTTTTATAATGTGCGCAAGATCACACTCGAGTTTTAGCGAAACAATCATTGACTCAATCCATTCTTATAAAAAACCAATAACTATTTGATATAAATCCATAAATCTTATGAATACTTGTATTTGCAATTCATAATTTTGAATTATATTAAATAGATTAGAAACATTTTGAAATCTTTTAAATACATTTGTTACATGTAATCTTTAAAATAAAATGAACTTCATAGAATAGTATCCAAATGTGCTTTTTTTTGGATAACGGCACTTATTGTTATATTCATGAAGATTATAATCACAAGGGAATACATAATGAAAAGAAAAGTTCTGGCAATGCTGGTCCCGGCGTTATTAGTTGCTGGCGCAGCAAATGCGGCTGAAATTTATAATAAAAATGGCAATAAAGTTGATTTCTACGGCAAGATGGTCGGCGAGCGCATCTGGTCGAACACTGATGATAATAACAGCGAAAACGAAGATACTTCCTATGCTCGTTTCGGTGTTAAAGGTGAAACTCAAATCACCAGCGAACTGACTGGTTTTGGTCAGTTTGAATACAACCTCGACGCCAGCAAACCTGAAGGTTCTAACCAGGAAAAAACCCGTTTAACCTTCGCTGGTTTGAAATATAACGAACTCGGATCTTTCGACTATGGTCGTAACTACGGTGTCGCCTACGACGCTGCAGCTTATACCGATATGTTAGTTGAATGGGGTGGTGATTCCTGGGCTTCCGCTGATAACTTTATGAACGGTCGTACCAACGGTGTTGCAACCTATCGTAACTCCGATTTCTTTGGTCTGGTCGATGGTCTGAATTTTGCAGTTCAGTATCAAGGGAAGAACAGCAACCGTAGCGTTACAAAACAAAACGGTGATGGCTATGCGTTGTCTGTAGACTACAACATCGAAGGTTTTGGTTTTGTAGGTGCATATAGCAAATCTGACCGTACTAATGAGCAAGTTGCTGATGGAAACGGTTCTAATGCAGAATTATGGTCTCTGGCAGCAAAATATGATGCTAACAATGTCTACGCTGCTGTGATGTATGGTGAAACTCGTAATATGACACCGACATCAGTTAATACAGGTGGCTTCGACAACGACGGCAACTCGATAATGCATGATCAACTGATCAACGAAACTCAGAACTTTGAAGCCGTTGTTCAGTATCAGTTCGACTTTGGTCTGCGTCCTTCCTTGGGTTATGTTTACTCCAAAGGTAAGGATATCAAAGGTGTCCCAGGCCATAGATATGTTGACGCCGACCGCGTGAACTACATCGAAGTAGGCACCTGGTACTTCTTTAATAAGAATATGAACGTTTATACAGCGTACAAATTCAATATGCTGGATAAAGATGACGCGGCAATTACTGGCGCAGCAACTGATGACCAGTTTGCAGTTGGTATCGTTTACCAGTTCTAATCAGCCAACGCGCCTCGGCGTGTTACTGTAAAACCTAATACCCGCCTGAGTTCGTCACTCATCGAACTCAGGCTTTTTTATCGTCATCAAATCAGCAACAGCGGCACGCTAAACTGCCGTAGCATATCGACAAAACCCAATTCCTGAGTAGCTCCCAGCACAATAACATCTTCCAGTTGCTGTTCAGCCAGCTCTTTCACTCCTTCCGGAAGAGTACCAAAATAAACATAGGTATGGATAAACCCTTCAGGCAAAACCAACTGTTCTGCCAGTGTAGCTAAACGGCGCAAAGCCTGATCACGTAGCACATATTCCAGACGATGCATGTCAGAAACATATCCCCGCTCCAGTATCCTTACATACTCCGGTATAAAGCCAAGCAAATGAACATGCCCTGATGAAACATTGGCGAAAAATTGCGCATGATAAAATGCTTGCTCTCTATCATCCCGGGAAAAGACATTCACCGGAATAACAATATTTCGGTACATAGAAAATCCCTGAAAACATCTGAATATAAAAAGAATTTACATTATTATTAATTTATCTGTTAAATTTTATACTTACGCCATAAATACAGAATCATTGGGCACATTAAATCAGCTGCGCCTTAACCACTCCTGGCAGAGCAGCTCCAGGCAGCTCCTGTAATTATCACATCTGATGACATGTAATTAATCATATCTGTCATCAGTTAAACCTTAATCTGGATCATCATTTTTTCGCGACTAACGGCCTTACAGGGCAGTTTCATCATTATTTTTTTGCTAAAAATCTTATCGACGAATCTTGCAATCCCCTACTATGACGAGGGTATGCAATCTCATCTTTTCTGAAAAATGAACTAAAATACATTGCTACACTTTGAGTTTTTTATTGCAAATAAGGTGGAATCGGTGAGATCACTATTCGATAATAGCTGTGTGTTTCCCCAACCGTATTTAACATCCTCCCCTACCGCTTTCGGTATATTGACTCATTTTACGCTCCTGGTTAAATATAGCACCCAGCTCAGTCGCGAATATAGTGACTAACCTACCTAAGTAACAATAAGGAATACACTATGACTGTTCAAACAAGTAAGAATCCGCAGATCGATATTGCTGAAGATAATGCGTTCTTCCCTTCAGAATTTTCGCTTAGCCAATATACCAGTCCGGTATCTGACCTTGATGGTGTGGACTATCCAAAACCGTATAGCGGCAAGCACAAAATTCTGGTGATCGCCGCTGACGAACGCTATTTGCCGACCGATAACGGTAAACAGTTCTCAACGGGCAACCATCCGATTGAAACGTTGCTGCCGCTGTATCACCTGTATGCAGCAGGTTTCGAGTTTGAAGTTGCGACCATTTCCGGCCTGATGACGAAGTTTGAATACTGGGCTATGCCGCACAAAGATGAAAAAGTGATGCCATTCTTTGAGCAACATAAATCTTTGTTCCGCAATCCGAAGAAATTAGCAGATGTTGTCGCCAGCTTGAACGCAGACAGCGAGTACGCAGCAATTTTTGTTCCCGGCGGTCATGGCGCTCTCATTGGCTTACCGGAAAGCAAAGAAGTTGCAACCGCTTTAAAATGGGCAGTTGAAAATGACCGTTTTGTTATCTCCCTCTGCCATGGCCCGGCTGCGTTTCTGGCACTTCGTCATGGCGATAACCCACTAAACGGTTATTCCATTTGTGCGTTCCCTGACGCCGCAGATAAACAAACGCCAGATATTGGCTATATGCCTGGTCATCTGACCTGGTACTTTGGTGAAGAACTGAAAAAAATGGGAATGAATATCATCAATGATGATATTACTGGCCGGGTACATAAGGATCGTAAACTTCTCACCGGAGACAGTCCTTTTGCGGCAAATGCACTGGGTAAACTCGCAGCACAGGAAATGTTGGCTGCGTACCAGGGTTAATCGGACATCACTTACGGTATAGTAAAAAAGTGGGGGTATTTCCCCCACTTAGATAATCACTCTGATTGCTGACGTTTTATCTCTTCTCTTACCTTCACTTAGCATCGACTTCAGATTGAAATGTACATTGAAGCTATGCAATACAAGTATTTTTGCGATACAAACATAATTTAATTGAATAATTAAAAATTAATAATAGAAATAAATTATGTATTATCTCGCTATTTAGCGATTTTAGAAAACGACTATCTCTGATAAACTCCATCACGTTTTAACCAGTAGGGAAGCGAGGTTGGAAATGTCGTTAGTGTCAATTTTTAGACGCATTGCATTCAGTTATTATGATTATTCATGTAAAAATATCAATATTGCAAATACTGAATTTGTGGTCATTCACATCCCCGACCAAATTGGTGATGCAATGGCTATTTACCCCATAATTAGATCGCTGGAATCACATAAAATAAAACATTTATTAATTGTCACATCTACAATTAATAAAGCCGTTTTTGATTCGCTTTGTCTTAAGGAGACTAAATTAACATTAGTCAGTATGACAATGCAGGATCATGCCAGCTTTAGCGAAATAAAAATTCTGGCGCAAAGTATAAGAGAGCAATACGGTACACCGGATCTCTGCATTGAAGCTATGCGCAAGAAAAACCTGAAGACAATGCTGTTCATAAGTCATTTAAAAGCCAAAACCAATTTACAAGTTGTGGGTTTAACAATGAAATGTTATTCCTCCTTATGTAAATCGGCGTCGAAAATGGACCAGTCTCTTCGGGCGCCAGTACCAATGACATGGGCATTCATGATGCGAGAAGCTGGTTTTCCGCCTGTCCGCCCCTTATTTGAACTGCCTATCAGTGAAGAGGTAAGAAACGAAGTGCGTTATGAACTTACCTCATTGGGTGCATATATTGCTCTTAATCTTGATGGTAGTGTTCAGGAGCGAACTTTTTCAGGCTCAATGGCTAAAAAGCTAATAACCATGATTAAAAATGAAATAAATATGCCAATTGTCATTGTTCATGGCCCGAATGGTACTGAAAAAGCAGTAGAACTAGCGCAGTGTTTTGACAATGTCTATAATTTATCATTACCGCCTTCAATACCACGTTCTGCCGCCGTCATAAAAGATGCTTTTCTCGCAATAACACCTGATACTTCTATTTTACATATGACAAGTGCTTATAATATTCCTGTCATCGCAGTATATGCCGATTATAAAACACGCTGGCCTGCTATGGCAGATATTTCAGAGACGATTGTGGTAGGGAAAAATATTGATCACATCAATCTGGATGAATTCAGAAATACGATAAAAAGAATTATCGCAAAAATTCAGCCCTGATGTAGTTATCAGATTTAAGGGAGGTTAGATACGAACCCGGTTATGGCTAACGTTGAAAAGCAAAAAGCCTGCTCGAAAGCAGGCTTTTCAAAATCTGGCTCCTCTGACTGGACTCGAACCAGTGACATACGGATTAACAGTCCGCCGTTCTACCGACTGAACTACAGAGGAATCGTGAGAACGAGGCGAATATTACTGAGTGGCACTGCGAGTGTCAACACTAAAATTCACACGTTATTTCAATCGGTTAATTAAGCAACAAAATTGATATTTAATGAGCATCTGGTGCTGAATATGTGCCTCGTTCATTCGCATTTCGCAGTCTTTGCAGCGGTTCCTGCTGATAAAATTGGCAGAAACGTTGCCACAGCGAGGGGAAGCGAGGAGCAAAAAGCTCCGGGGCGCTAAAAAAGTATTCGGAAAGCACGGCAAAACATTCTGCAGGGTCACTGGCGGCATAAGCATCGATGCTGGAGGCATTTTCGCCCACTAATTCAATTTCGTCCTGAATGTTATTCATCGCCGCGTGAAGATCGTGTTCCCAGCCCGCGACTTCACGTAAAGGAATAAAGGGGACACCACTGGCGCGATCGCCGTTCCGGGTGTCCAGTTTATGTGCAACTTCGTGGATAATCAGATTAAACCCAGAGGCATCGAAAGAATCCTGTATATCGAGCCAATTCAATATGATGGGGCCTTGCTGCCAGCTTTGACCTGACTGAACGATGCGTTGATTATGTACCAGTCCTATATCGTCTTCCCATTCATCATCTACCACAAATGGCGCTGGGTAAATTAACACTTCATGGAAACCATCCAGCCATTCCAGCCCCAGCTCCATAACAGGTAAACAAAACAGCAAGGCGATACGACCGCTTTTCAAAGCGTCAAGTTCAACCCCTTGTAAAGGAACCAACCGTTTTTGTTGCAAAAAACGTCCAGCAAGAGTGACTAATTTGTTTTGCTCCTGCTCAGTCAAACTTGTCAAAAGAGGTATCGACAAAGCTTCCTTCCACGGAATTGCATCATCATGAACGGTTTCTTGTACTTTCCAGGGCCACTTAATCATCGTTTTGCTCGCAAACTCGTCACTTGAACAAAATTGCACGGACAGGGACTGTTAAAATGCCAAATTTCCTGGCATCATTGCAACAATCTGAACGGAGAGATGCCGGAGCGGCTGAACGGACCGGTCTCGAAAACCGGAGTAGGGGCAACTCTACCGGGGGTTCAAATCCCCCTCTCTCCGCCAATCATTCAAGCAATTAGCCCATCCCGTGTCAGTGACACAAATCTCATTGAGAAAATTCGAAAAATTCATCTGCGAAAATAACGCCAGCAAGTAGCCAGTGCTACCTTAGCGATCACATTTTTCTGTCTTTTGATTTCTAATACGCACCTGAATCTACAATTTTCTTCGTTTCCAGCACATTACAGTAGCCCCTATCCGTCCTCCATGCTCATTTTCGGGTATAAAAATATTTGCAGATGCTCTCTGTCGCGGTAGTCTCATAAGGTTCGTTTATAGATCGACGGCAATGTGAGTTACCTTTTTCCATACTAATTATAAAAAGACAGTACAGACAGGAACACTATGGACTCCACGCTCATCTCCACGCGTCCCGATGAAGGAACGCTTTCGTTAAGTCGCGCCCGACGAGCTGCGCTAGGCAGTTTTGCCGGTGCCGTCGTCGACTGGTACGATTTTTTACTCTATGGCATTACTGCCGCACTGGTATTTAATCGAGAGTTTTTCCCGCAAGTGAGTCCGGCAATGGGAACTCTCGCAGCGTTTGCCACTTTTGGTGTCGGATTCCTTTTCCGTCCGCTTGGAGGTGTCATTTTCGGTCATTTTGGCGACCGCCTGGGGCGTAAACGCATGTTGATGCTGACTGTCTGGATGATGGGGATCGCAACAGCATTGATTGGTATTCTTCCTTCATTCTCGACTATTGGCTGGTGGGCACCAATTTTACTGGTGACGCTGCGTGCTATTCAGGGATTTGCCGTCGGCGGCGAATGGGGAGGCGCAGCATTGCTGTCCGTTGAAAGCGCGCCGAAAAATAAAAAAGCCTTTTACAGTAGCGGTGTACAAGTTGGCTACGGTGTAGGGTTGCTGCTTTCAACTGGACTGGTTTCGCTGATTAGTATGATGACCACTGACGAGCAGTTTTTGAGCTGGGGCTGGCGCATTCCTTTCCTGTTTAGCACCGTACTGGTGCTGGGGGCATTGTGGGTGCGTAATGGCATGGAGGAATCCGCTGAATTTGAGCAACAGCAACATAATCAAGCGGCAGTGAAAAAGCGAATCCCTGTTATCCAGGCACTGTTACTACATCCAGGGGCTTTTCTGAAGATTATTGCGCTGCGACTGTGCGAGTTGCTGACGATGTATATCGTTACCGCCTTTGCGCTTAACTACTCAACCCAGAATATGGGGCTGCCACGCGAATTATTCCTGAATATTGGTTTGCTTGTGGGAGGGTTAAGCTGCCTGACAATTCCCTGTTTTGCCTGGCTTGCCGATCGTTTTGGTCGCCGCAGGGTTTATATCACTGGCGCAGTTATCGGAACCTTAAGCACGTTTCCTTTTTTTATGGCGCTCGAGGCTCAATCCATTTTCTGGATAGTCTTCTTCTCCATTATGCTGGCGAATATTGCGCATGACATGGTGGTTTGTGTGCAACAACCGATGTTCACAGAGATGTTTGGTGCCAGTTATCGCTACAGCGGCGCTGGGGTCGGATATCAAGTTGCCAGTGTGGTTGGTGGTGGGTTTACCCCTTTTATTGCCGCCGCCCTCATTACTTATTTTTCCGGGGACTGGCATAGCGTCGCCATTTATTTGCTGGCAGGATGCCTGATTTCTGCAATGACCGCTTTGTTGATGAAAGACAATCAACGCATCTGATGGTCTGGCGAAGATCATTCGATCTTCGCCTTACACTTTTGTTTCACATTCCTGTGACATACTATCGGATGTGCGGTAATTGTATGGAACAGGAGACACACATGAATAATAAGGGCTCCGGTCTGACCCCAGCTCAGGCACTGGATAAACTTGACGCGCTGTATGAGCAATCTGTAGTCGCTTTACGCAATGCCATTGGAAAATATATTAAAAGTGGCGAATTGCCTGATGAAAACGCCCGCAAGCAAGGTCTTTTTGTCTATCCATCATTGACCGTGACCTGGGACGGCTGCGCCACAAACCCTCCCAAAACACGCGCATTTGGACGTTTTACTCACGCTGGCAGCTATACCACCACTATCACCCGCCCTGCTCTCTTTCGTTCGTATCTCAATGAACAACTAACGTTGCTGTATCAAGATTATGGTGCGCACATCTCCGTGCAACCCTCGCAGCATGAAATCCCCTATCCCTATGTCATTGATGGCTCTGAACTGACACTTGATCGATCGATGAGCGCCGGGTTAACACGTTACTTCCCGACAACAGAACTGGCGCAAATTGGCGATGAAACTGCAGACGGCATTTATCATCCAACGGAATTTTCTCCGCTATCGCATTTTGATGCGCGCCGGGTAGATTTTTCCCTCGCGCGGTTACGCCATTATACCGGCACGCCCGTCGAACATTTTCAGCCATTCGTTTTGTTTACCAACTACACACGTTATGTGGATGAATTCGTTCGTTGGGGGTGCAGCCAGATCCTCGATCCTGATAGTCCCTACATTGCTCTTTCCTGTGCTGGAGGGATATGGATCACCGCCGAAACAGAAGCCCCTGAAGAGGCGATTTCTGACCTCGCATGGAAAAAACACCAGATGCCAGCATGGCATTTAATCACTGCCGATGGTCAGGGTATTACTCTGGTGAATATTGGCGTGGGTCCGTCAAATGCTAAAACCATCTGCGATCATCTGGCGGTGCTACGCCCGGATGTCTGGCTGATGATTGGTCACTGCGGTGGATTACGTGAAAGCCAGTCCATTGGTGATTATGTACTTGCACATGCTTATTTACGTGATGACCACGTTCTTGATGCAGTTTTGCCGCCCGATATCCCTATTCCCAGCATTGCTGAAGTGCAACGCGCGCTTTATGACGCCACCAAATTGGTCAGTGGCAGGCCGGGTGAGGAAGTTAAACAGCGGCTACGTACTGGCACTGTGGTAACTACTGATGACAGGAACTGGGAATTGCGTTACTCGGCTTCTGCGCTTCGTTTTAACTTAAGTCGGGCCGTAGCGATTGACATGGAAAGTGCAACCATTGCAGCACAAGGATACCGTTTCCGCGTGCCATACGGGACGCTACTGTGTGTTTCAGATAAACCATTGCATGGTGAGATTAAACTTCCCGGCCAGGCTAACCGTTTTTATGAAGGTGCAATTTCCGAACACTTGCAGATTGGCATCCGGGCAATTGATTTACTGCGCGCTGAAGGCGATCGACTGCATTCCCGTAAACTACGAACCTTTAATGAGCCGCCGTTCCGATAATGGGCTCAGATCCTTTGCGTCAGGAAAAGATGTGAAGGATTTTAAAAGCAAAAAGCCCGCTATCAAAGCGGGCTTTTCAAAATCTGGCTCCTCTGACTGGACTCGAACCAGTGACATACGGATTAACAGTCCGCCGTTCTACCGACTGAACTACAGAGGAATCGTGAGAACGGGGCGAATATTAACGATGCCTATCCGCATTGTCAAAGCCTGTTTTTTAATTTTGAAATCGTTTGCTGAAATATTCTGCGTTTTGTCGTTTATTCCGACACGGCTGGCTTTTTTTCACACTTTTCATGTTCAGTGCGAGGATATTTCCATAGCCAGCGCCCGGTCACCATCCGCCAGTAAAACAACACAGCACGCACGGCCCAATCGGCAAACATCCCCATCCAAACGCCAACCACGCCCCAGCCAAGCATAATTCCCAGCGCATAACCTACTACCACTCGGCATCCCCACATGCTCAACATAGAAACCCACATGGCATAGCGGGCATCACGAGCACCTTTAAAACCCGCAGGTAATACCCATGAGGCGGACCAAATAGGCATAAACAACGCGTTTAGCCAAATAAGAATCACAACCACGTGTTTAACCTGGGGATCCTGGGTATAAAACGACGCCATAACCCCCGCAAAAGGAGCCGTTAACCAGGCTATCGCTGTTAACCCAAGGGTGGACAACCAGAAAACATGCCTCAACTGTATTTCTGCTTGCGCTATCTGCCCTACTCCCAGCCTTCGACCAGTAATTATCGTAGAAGCAGAACCGAGCGCACTCCCAGGTAAATTGATAAGAGCCGCAATCGAAAAAGCGATAAAATTCCCGGCAATAACGCTGGTTCCCATACCGGCAACAAACATTTGTGTTAATAACCGGCCACTGGTAAATAATACTGATTCAACACTCGCTGGAATACCAATTCCCATAACTTCCCAGATAATGCTGAAATTCAATGGCTTAAAATAGCTCTTTAACGAGATTCGTAGCGCAGGATTAAAGCCAATCGCCAGTACCCACAAAATTGCAATTGCGCCAATATAACGGGAAATAGTTAATCCCAGCCCAGCCCCAACAAACCCCAACCCCTGCCAGGAGAAAAGCCCGTAAATCAATATACCGCTAATAATAATATTAAAAATATTCATGCTACCGTTTATAAGTAACGGTATTTTCGTATTCCCGGCACCACGAAGTGCCCCACTGCCAATCAAAGTGATGGCAGCGGCTGGATAACTGAGAACTGTCAGTTCCAGATAAGTCAACGCCAGTGCTTTAACCTCTGTCGTGGCATCACCTGCAACAAAATCGATAATTTGTTCACCAAAATGATGAATGAGAATTGCCAACAGCACGGCAAATAACGTCATGATCACCAGTGATTGCCGTGTTGCTACTCTGGCTCGCCGTCGATCACGTTTACCGAGACTAAATGCCACAACGACAGTAGTACCAAGATCGATAGCAGCGAAAAAGGCCATAATGACCATATTGAAGCTGTCCGCCAACCCAACGCCCGCCATCGCATCTTTTCCCAGCCAACTGACCAGAAAAGTGCTCAGCACGCCCATCAACAGGACACAGGCATTCTCCATAAAGATAGGAACAGCAAGCGGAGTTATTTCGCGCCAGAACAACACTTTGTAACTCTTACGTTTTGAGTGCCAGCGAGTGTGGCGAACAACCTGGCGTAAAGCTGAGGGGATATTCAAAGCCGACCTTAATTGCAGAAAGTGAAACCACATTTCAAATAATGAGGGAGAATCAGAAAAGCTGCAAAGATTTTCGCCGACAAATTGTCTGCAAATGCAACAAACTGTTGATAGAAACGGCAAACGGTTGAGGAATATAAAAAACAGGTTTGACAAAATATTTTTCGCCGTTAAGATGTGCCTCAACAGCGATTCCTCTGTAGTTCAGTCGGTAGAACGGCGGACTGTTAATCCGTATGTCACTGGTTCGAGTCCAGTCAGAGGAGCCAAATTTTGAAAAGCCCGCTTTGATAGCGGGCTTTTTGCTATATCTGATAATCAATTTCCTCTTCATTATTTTCCATCACCTGCCGCTTAATATCCTCAACCGACAATCCAGCATTGCACAGTTCCAGAAAACGCCAGACGTAGTTACGCTGCAGTTGTCCTCGTTTCAGACCCAACCAGACGGTACTGGCATCGAAAAGATGGCGAGTATCCAGACGAATTAAATTCTCTTCCTCTTGCTCACCGCTGGATTGTTCGGCAACTAATCCGATCCCCAAACCGAGGGCGACATAGGTTTTGATGACATCAGAATCCTGAGCACTCAATACAATATCTGCCAGTAAACCTTTGCGGACAAATGCATCATCAATACGCGAGCGGCCTGTAATTCCCTGTCGGTAAGTGATCAACGGCCACTTCGCTATTGATTCCAGCGTCAATGGCGTAATTTGTGTTAAAGGATGATCGACAGGAACGAGCAAACTATGATGCCAACGAAACCAGGGGAAAGCGACGAGTTGGGGATCATTGCTCAAACGCTCACTGGCTATGCCAATATCTGCTCCACCGTTTTGTAGCAGGCTAGCAATTTCCTGCGGCGTCCCCTGGATAAGCTCGAGTCGCACTTCGGGGAAAAGTTCGCGGAAGGCTTTAATGACCCCAGGCAAGCTGTAACGAGCCTGAGTGTGCGTCGTTGCAATAGTGAGTACGCCCGATGTGTCGTTGGTAAACAGGTCTGCAAGCCGACGAACATTACTGGCTTCATTCAGAATACGTTCTGCAATGACCAGTAATGCTTTGCCCGGTTCAGTCATACCAAGCAGCCGCTTGCCACGACGAACGAATATTTCGATACCAAGTTCATCCTCCAGCTCTCGAATATGACGACTGACACCTGACTGTGAGGTAAAGAGCATATTCGCGACCTCTGTCAGATTGTAATCCTGACGGGCAGCTTCGCGGACTATCTTTAGTTGTTGGAAATTCACGGTAAACTCCGGGCATATAAGACATCCATTATTGTTAGAGTCTAATGCCCGGCATAACAAATAATAAAAACCCGCATCTTATTCCATCCAGGTATAACGTTTAGCTCACCAATTGCCATTGTCTTTTTTCCATGGCTGGAGAACTAATCACTGACAATAACAGCTCTTTCACTGCCTGCGCCTGTGGCGATAAACCTGATCTGGCGGGTAAGTTTAATGACAACGAGAGACTCATTGAAGGTGTGGTAATACGTGACATCCAACCGTTAACTGCGGCACATAACGAACGTGCGGCCGATTCAGGTAATACTGCAACGCCCATACCGCTGGCAATCGCAGCGGTAAGCGTGGCGATAGACTCAATTTCACCGATGACTTTCGCTGTAAGCCGGCGTAGGGAAAAAGCTTCATCAACACGAAGTCTTACTACACTGTAATCGCTGGGAAGGAAGAGGTTCATTTGCGCTATCGCATTAACATCAACGCTTTGCCCTGGGCAATCCTGAGTTCCGACAAGAAACAGATCTTCCTTTAACAAAGTCTGACTGGATACACCTGACACAGGGGAATGCTCATAAATCACCGCCATATCAAGCTGGTTGTTTATAAGTTTTTCGTTAAGCACAGCACCGCTATTTTCATGGAGATAGATAACGACCTCTGGAAATTCAGCGCGTACCGCCTGTAATAAAGGCATGGTGATAGATGACGCGGCGGTTCCAGGCGCAAAGCCAATCGAGACTTGACCTGACAATGTCTGACCTACATTATGCACCGCCAGTTGGGCCTGTTCACACTGACGTAAAATTGCCCGCGCATGGGTATAGAGAATTTTTCCGGCGTCTGTCGGCGTAACGCCACGTTTTGTGCGAATCAAAAGTTGCTGATTTAGCTCACCTTCCAGCGTGGCAACCTGCTGACTGAGCGCAGGCTGTGCTATATGCAATACTTCAGCAGCCTGAGTCAGGCTACCAATATCTACAATTTTGACGAAGTATTTCAGGCGTCTAAAGTTCATGGTGCCTCCGGTTTTTTTAAGCGTCAGCCCGAGTGCCGACATTACTAACAACCAGATTGCAAGATACTTGCCAGTTTCGTTTTGGCGTTGATACGAAAGCTAATCGCCCGTCAAATAAGAGATTATGATTGTTTCGTCATTGGCTCTTTAAGCCAGGAGAAGCATTTCCTGCCCCATGAAAGGATGTCATGCACCACGATGGAACATGATTAAAAAGATTGAAAGTTCATCGTTTTGTTGAAATTGGCAGCAAACGAACAAAAAAATGCATTTCCCCCTTTGACATCGCCATGTACTGCCATTAATATGCGCCCCGTTCTCACGATTCCTCTGTAGTTCAGTCGGTAGAACGGCGGACTGTTAATCCGTATGTCACTGGTTCGAGTCCAGTCAGAGGAGCCAAATTCAAAAAAGCCTGCTTTCGAGCAGGCTTTTTGTTTTTTATACAACAGCTATTTTAAAACATCTGCTTTGAACCAGAGCTAATTTGCACTGGCATTCCCGATCGACGTTGCAACGCAGCATTCGCGCGATTCACATCGACCTCTTGTCCGTTGATAAACGCCCGCAAGGAAGGCGTCACCGGCAATGGCACTTTTCGGTCGGACTCATATTCTGCACGATTGCGCGACAGCGGCTCATGAACTTCCAGCCACTTTGAACCATCCGGCTCCGTTGTGTATTTCACTGGCTGATCAATAATTTGCACGCGCGTCCCTACCGGAACATTATCAAACAGATATTTGATATCGTCATTGCGCAGACGAATACAGCCCTGACTTACCCGTAGGCCAATCCCAAAATTGGCATTAGTACCGTGAATGGCATATAACCTGCCGATATAAATAGCGTACAGCCCCATAGGATTATCGGGGCCGGCTGGGACAAATGCAGGCAGGCTCTCCCCACGCTTTGCATATTCACGACGAGTGTTAGGGGTTGGCGTCCAGGTTGGTGCATCTTGTTTGCGTTCAACAGCAGTCACCCAATTACGCGGGGTTTCTCGTCCAGCCTGACCAATACCAATAGGAAACACTTCCACAGTATTACTGTCTGGTGGGTAGTAATACAGACGCATCTCGGCGACGTTAACCACAATCCCTTTTCGCACAGTGGCGGGTAAAATCAGTTGCTGCGGAATGGTGAGTTGCGAACCAGACTTCGGCAAGAAAACATCAGCCCCCGGATTCGCTTCCAGCATATTGCTCAGCCCTTGTCCGTACTGCGCGGCAAAAGTTTCCAGCGGCTGGGTATTGTGATCGGGAACCGTTACTGTAAGTGGCTGCCCCACTAAACGACTCCCCTCTGGGGGTAATGGATAAGTTACCGCCAGGCTATTATGGCTGGCAAAAAGCAGAGCAAATGAACAAAGAATATTTACACGACGCATCATATCCCTTTCCTAAGTCGCGAAAGCCATCCGATAAGTATAGCTTTTATCAGACTTTTCGTTTTTAACTGTTCAATTCTGAAGTTGTATTCCCCGGTAGAATAATATTACTGGCAGCAAGTTCGCCCATGTTGTTGTATATCGTGCAAGCAGCTTCGATGATGGGCATCGCCAGAGCTGCGCCACTCCCCTCACCTAAACGCATTTCCATATTGAGATAAGGCTCCAACTCCAAATGTGCCAGCGCAATACGCGCCCCTTTTTCTGCCGACAAATGGGAAGGAATAAGATACGGTTTGATTGCAGGTGACATCTGACACGCAGCAAGCGCGGCGGCATAAGAAAGAAAGCCATCCAGCAACACGGGTAAACCACAGGAAGCGGCTCCTGAGATCACGCCAGCCATTCCGACCAGATCAAATCCACCGACTTTTGCCAGTACATCAACACCATCCAGCGGATTCGGTTGATTCAACATAATTGCCCGACGAACAACATCAACTTTGTTTGCCAGTTTATCTGTCGGCAGGTTTGCGCCAATACCAACCACCTCTTCGGGATCGCGTCCCGCAATTGTGCTGACTATCGCCGCAGCCGGCGTCGTGTTTGCCATTCCCAGCTCACCCACGCCAAACAGCGTGACGCCATTTTTCGCCAGTTCACGCGTATAACGAATGACTTCCAGAAGCAACTCTTCAGCCTGACAGCGGCTCATTGCAGAACCTGAAGCTATATTGCCGCTACCTCGAGCGACACGCATATTGATAAGTCCGGGTATTGGCTCCGCAGTATCTATCCCTACATCAATTACATGAACTTTAGCCCCCGCATGTGCTGCCAGAACACACACGCCGGTTGTTCCGCGTAGCATATTTTCGGCCTGAATGGCTGTCACCGCTTTCGGGGAAATAGTGACACCTTCATCCCAGACGCCGTGATCGGCGCACATAACCACTACCGCTTTTTTGCCCACATGAGGAACACCATTCAACCCCGGCATTCCTGCCAGTTGTACGGCAAGCGCCTCCAGCCTTCCCAGACTACCAACGGGTTTGAGTAAGCCGTCAATATGCCGTTGTGCGAGTGACATAGCAGCATGATCGATGGCCGGGATCGTATTCAGCAAATCGGCAAGTGTTTGCATGTTGCTTCTCTTTATAGCAGCGCCAGCAGAAAGACCAGCTCACCAAGCTCTATGGCAGCTCCCAGCGTATCGCCGGTTTGCCCGCCCAGAGTACGTTTGAGAAGCTGACCGAGGACGAAAATTGCCACCATCGTCACCACCATAGCAGCCACACCATGCATACCTGGCAGTAATACAGCAGCAAAAATCACGGCTAAGCCGAGGGTTACACAGGTTTGTCGCCCATCAATTTTGCCAATGAACACATTGCCAAGCCCTTCTTCCCGGGCATAACGATGACGATACATCAATAATGCGGCAGTCCCACGGCTGACAGCACATGCTGCTGCCAGCGATGCCAGGATAGGCTCACCACGCAGAGCCAGCTCGCTCAAAATCAAAATCTTTCCCAGCACAACAAAAACCAATGCCAGACCGCCGTGGGTGCCTAAACGGCTATCACGCATGATTTCCAACATACGATCTCGGCTACGTGCAGAAAATACACCATCACAGGTATCTGCAAGACCATCCAGATGGAATCCTCCGGTCATCAGCGCCAGAACCAGCACGCTAAACAGTGCCGCCAGCGGTACGCCACACCATGCCTGCAACACCATGAAGACCAGCCCGCTAATCGCGCCAAGCAATAAACCAATTAAAGGAAAAGTAATGATACCGCGAGAATAATGTTCAAAATCCAGCCCCTGGGACCAACGACGCGGTACAGGCAGACGCGTAATGAAAGAGAGCATCGCCCAAAATAATTTACTCATTTGATTTTTACTCCAATACCCGAAACCACCAGCCATACTTCATCTGCCGCAGCGGCCAGTTGCTGATTCACTCGCCCGGCAATATCACGAAAATATCGCGCCAGACGATTCTCCGGCACAATACCCATTCCCACTTCATTGGTCACTAATACGACCTTTGCAGGGCAACGTTGACAGGCAGCAATCAGCGACTGAATCTCGCCATTTATCGCTTGCTCCATCGCCACATAATCCCATTCTTCAGGGGCTTTATCGCCGCCATAATCAAACAACAGATTAGTCACCATTGTCGTAATGCATTCCAGCAACACAGCGTTCTGCGGATTAATGTCGGCATTAATTAACTCATCAAGCTGTTGCCAGCGTTCCACCGTGCGCCAATGCGCCGGACGCCCCTGCCGATGATGCTCAATCCGTGCTGCCATCTCATCATCAAGGATTTGCGAAGTGGCGATATACAGAACCTGTGGTGTATCCCCGATAAGCCTCTCGGCGTGCCGACTCTTCCCACTCCGTGCACCACCCGTCACCAAAATCATCATACGGACTCCTGGCTCAATTGTATGATGGTATTCATTGACCAGAACCATGGTTGCGCCATCGTTGCTGATCGTAATAACATTTCCGCAATTAATACTGCGCGTAATGAAAATAAAAATCCAGCGTTCTCAATCCATTACGAATGAAGGCGGTGTTGTGAAATAGTCCGCTTTCCCTGTGTAAACGTCTGACAGAATGCCTCATTGGCAACATTTTCTCTGTGTTGACACATTTCATTCAGATAATGGATTAATGCTACTGCCCCACCAGCCGGACCAGCCAGCAAACGGGCATTATGCTGTGTGATTAAAATTACCGTCGCGCCATTAGGATGAGAGAAGCTTTCTGGTATGGATGCCCCGTTTTCAGCAATCAATAACAGCACTGAATAATCTGTATACGCGTCTGATAACGATTGAACTGCTCCACCTTTAAAAGGTAAGAACCCTTGCTGCCAGTCCTCACCAACAAAACAGGTCATTGGCACCATTTCGGCCAGATATTTCGCCAGATTAATATCGCCAGAGTAGAGGCAAAAAAGGGCTATCGATTCGGGTTTTATCGTTTTCATATCCCCCGTCCTCCGCTTCGTTTCCTGTAATGACGGTCAGGCTGATATACCATGAAAAACGATTGCCGCGCATTGAGAGCAGCCCAGGTGCCTGCCGGCACTACAATGAATGAACTAAATGATGCCGCCATACCCTGATCCTCTCAGGGTGGTAGGGGTATAAAGACGCGCCAGTACTCAACCGGGCGCTTCCGGACAACCCACTTCCCACCGAAGTTGTTGGTATTGACTGACAGGCTGGTCTTCTGGCTTCGCATCATCCTTCCCCGGCCTTCCCAATCTCGCGATCAGTGGTATTTTCGGGGTTGTCAGCATTACAGCAGCGGGGGCTGCGAGGGATTTTCACCCTCTTCCCAGGCACAAATGTGCCGAACCTGTCAGCGTATGTTATGAGCTGATCTCACTTATCCCATAACACGCAAATAACGTTAATTAATATTGCCAGAGTCTATTTAATCATCCCTCATTTTCCACATTAAATTTATGCTGTTTCCGCTGCTACATTTTCACTAATTTGCTGACGATATACCTGCGGAGTCACCTGATACGTCTGGCGAAAAACTTTGCAGAAATAGCTGGTTTGTGAGAAGCCTAAATTACGCGCGATACTGGCGATACTCCAGTCACTATGGCACAGCAGCTCACGGGCGCTGGCCATTCGTTGTTGGTTTACCCACGCATTAAAACCAATCCCATGATATTTCTTAAACAACTTACTGAAGTAATAAGGGCTTAGATAAACATGCGAGGCAACATCTTCCAGACGCAAATCGTCTGATAAATGCGCATCGATATAGCGCAATGCTTTTTTTATTTTATTATCATGGGGATTAGGCGCACGGGTCTGACGAACTGACCCCGAATGAGGTTTATTCTCTTTAATAACGACAAAATTGAGTTGCTTTTTGAGGCAATTTTCCACAATCAACTTCAACAAATCAGCAGAGGCCATAACCCGCGAGTAATCCATTTCAGGAACTTTGCGAAACTCATTAAGTAATTCTGGGTCGGCTTGCCAACAATCATCGACATTCAGAATATCGATCAAGTCAACATCATCATTACGCAGGCGAACTTGTCCACACAACACAAAGCCGACTAAATGCCCGGCAATCACCAGAGGAATAGAGAAATCGGTTAACCCTGCATGACAGCGGTAAATACAAGGCTGATCGGATTTAGAGGCTTCCAGACCACCACAACGATCGCTCATGCGACAGCGAGTGCTAAGCTGAGGGTGTTGGCGCATCATCTGACAAAATGGGGTGAAGTTAAACAGCTCGGAGATTTCATCACCGTGGATATTGACCACGACAACCGCAAGACTAGTCGCCTGCGCAAAATCCTGTGCGATTTTATTAATGAGTTCTGAATTAAGTGTCGCCGCAGAAATCATGATAAAACCTCCCAGTTAATTTATTGTTATAGCAAAACAATTGTTTTACATTTAATCTTCACATCATCCTTAATGATTTACTGACGAGAAGCACAACGGACAATAACAAAAGCCTCCATGAAGCGGGAGACTTTTTAATAAGTTCGGAAAGCAGATCACAAACACTAAAAAAATAAACGTTTATAACCGCCAGGTTATTTCACTATTCGCTGATATCTTTAAGCGTAACACTATTGACAGGTAAATTTTGTGCAATAAGAAAGCGATAAATCGCCGCCCCCACACAGGCTCCAATGACCGGAGCAATAATGGGTACAATAAAATAAGGAATATTGCGTCCGCCAGTCATTGCAATTTCCCCCCAACCAGCAAGCCAGGTGAAAATTTTTGGCCCAAAATCACGCGCTGGATTCATGGCAAAACCGGTTAATGGTCCGGTTGAAGCACCAATAACAGCAACCAGAATACCAATAAGTAAAGGCGCAAGCGGTCCTTTTGGTACGCCATTACCGTCATCGGTCAACGCCATAATCAACCCCATTAACATGGACGTTATGACCACTTCAACCAATGCAGCCTGCCATACATTTATCGCCGCTGCCGGGTAAGTACTGAAGATACTGGCGAGTTGTAAACTTTCTGCACTACCACGAACCATATTGTGAGCAGATTCAAAATCGGCAAACAAATTGCTGTATAAAAAATAGGCCAGAACCGCACCACCAAAGGCTCCAGCTAATTGTGCCGTACAAAATGGCAGCACTTTACGACCAGGAAAAGCGGCAAACAACCACAGAGCAATAGTAACCGCCGGGTTAAGATGAGCGCCGGAAATGCCAGCCGTAAGGTAAACAGCAAGTGAAATACCTAACCCCCAAATAATACAAATTTCCCACAGTCCCAGACTTGCACCGGCAAGTTTTAGGGCGCACAAACAACCAATGCCAAAAAAGAGGAACAGTCCGGTGCCCAAAAACTCGGCAACGCATTGCGCCTTGAGTGAATCATTCATAGTGACACCTTTTTCACAGAGTTTTTTCTTTATCAGCCAACAATGCGCTGATTGTTGTGTATATCGAACGCAACTATAAAAATTGCGCTGAAAAAAATATTGCCAACATGCATACCAGATTCATGGAAAAATCGTGTTGCTATAGCAAATTATTGTCATCGCCATAGCATTCACCACAGCAATCATCACTATTGTAGTTATGAATATCGCCAAACTGACACAATAAAAAATTGCCATACCTGCATAATAAAATTTAAACAAATATCACAGTTAATTTTAGCAAACCAAACTCGACGAAATATTATTTCAAATTAAAAGCGCCGTCTCAATGCAATTAATTCACATCAAACCACGCCAAAAACAACCAATAAATGAATAACATATATTCTCTGAAAGCAATTTTATAACATTTGCCCTCTATTAATTTTTCTCATTAGCGATTAAGTCAGCCATTCTTTTTCCTCGCTTTTTTTTATAGTCATATCGTCAAAAAATCCAGGCGAGGTCTTTATGCAACAAGAAGCGTTAGGAATGGTAGAAACCAAAGGATTAACTGCCGCCATAGAGGCCGCAGACGCCATGGTGAAGTCGGCAAATGTATTGCTGGTCGGCTACGAAAAAATTGGTTCCGGGCTGGTGACCGTCATCGTTCGTGGTGATGTCGGGGCGGTTAAAGCGGCAACAGATGCAGGTGCCGCCGCTGCGCGTAATGTCGGCGAAGTGAAAGCCGTACACGTTATCCCCCGCCCACATACCGATGTCGAGAAAATCTTACCAAAGGGAATTAACCCATGAGCAGCAATGAACTGGTCGAACAGATCATGGCGCAGGTCATCGCACGCGTAGCGACACCGGAGCATGAGGTTCTCCCGAAAACCAATCATCAAACACGAGAGACGGCTATGGCAGAAAAAAGCTGCACATTAACGGAATTTGTTGGCACCGCTATTGGCGACACGGTAGGTCTGGTCATTGCGAACGTTGATAGCGCCCTATTGGACGCGATGAAACTTGAAAAACGCTATCGCTCCATTGGCATTCTGGGCGCACGTATTGGTGCAGGGCCACACATTATGGCCGCTGATGAAGCAGTAAAAGCCACCAACACCGAAGTTATTAGCATTGAACTTCCTCGCGATACCAAAGGCGGTGCCGGACACGGCTCATTAATCCTCTTAGGTGGCAATGATGTTTCCGACGTGAAACGCGGTATTGAAGTTGCCCTGAAAGAACTCGACCGAACCTTTGGTGATGTCTATGCCAACGAAGCCGGGCATCTTGAACTGCAATATACCGCCCGCGCCAGCTATGCACTGGAAAAAGCGTTTGGCGCTCCACTGGGACGGGCTTGCGGCGTTATTGTCGGCGCTCCGGCTGCTGTGGGTGTTCTGATGGCCGACACCGCGCTGAAGTCCGCCAATGTGGATGTCGTGGCATACAGCTCCCCAGCTCAAGGCACCAGCTACAGCAATGAAGTCATTCTGATTATCTCGGGTGACTCCGGCGCAGTCCGTCAGGCGGTCATCTCCGCACGCGAAATCGGTAAAACCGTACTTTCGACTCTCGGCGATACACCGAAAAACGATCGCCCTTCCTACATCTGAATTCCCTGAGGCAGATTCATGAGATCGAAAAGATTTGAAGCACTGGCAAAACGCCCGGTCAACCAGGACGGTTTCGTTAAAGAGTGGATTGAAGAAGGCTTCATTGCGATGGAAAGCCCGAACGATCCTAAACCGTCAATCAAAATTGTTAACGGCGTCGTGACCGAACTAGATGGAAAACCCGCCAGCCAGTTTGACCTGATCGACCACTTTATCGCTCGCTACGGTATCAATCTCGCGTGCGCTGAAGAAGTCATCGCGATGGATTCGGTCAAACTTGCCAATATGTTGTGCGATCCAAATGTCAAACGTAGCGATATTGTTCCCCTGACCACCGCGATGACGCCCGCCAAAATCGTCGAAGTGGTTTCACAGATGAACGTGGTAGAGATGATGATGGCGATGCAGAAAATGCGCGCCCGTCGAACACCATCGCAACAGGCTCACGTCACCAACATCAAAGATAATCCGGTACAAATTGCTGCCGATGCGGCTGAAGGCGCATGGCGCGGATTTGACGAACAGGAAACCACCGTTGCCGTTGCTCGCTATGCACCGTTCAACGCCATCGCTCTGCTGGTCGGTTCACAGGTGGGACGCCCAGGCGTGTTGACCCAGTGTTCACTGGAGGAAGCCACCGAACTGAAACTCGGTATGTTAGGCCATACCTGCTACGCCGAAACGATTTCTGTCTACGGCACGGAACCTGTTTTCACCGACGGCGACGATACACCGTGGTCAAAAGGATTTCTCGCGTCATCTTATGCTTCTCGCGGCTTAAAAATGCGCTTTACTTCCGGCTCCGGCTCTGAAGTGCAGATGGGCTACGCTGAAGGCAAATCAATGCTTTATCTCGAGGCTCGTTGCATTTACATCACCAAAGCTGCTGGCGTTCAGGGATTGCAGAATGGTTCCGTAAGCTGCATCGGCGTTCCATCGGCAGTGCCGTCAGGCATCCGCGCAGTACTGGCGGAAAACTTAATTTGTTCATCGCTGGATCTGGAATGCGCCTCCAGTAATGACCAGACCTTTACCCACTCAGATATGCGCCGTACCGCACGTTTCCTGATGCAGTTTCTGCCGGGCACCGACTTTATCTCTTCCGGTTTTTCCGCTGTGCCGAACTACGACAACATGTTTGCCGGTTCAAACGAAGATGCCGAAGACTTCGATGATTACAACGTCATTCAACGTGACCTGAAGGTTGATGGCGGCCTGCGACCGGTGCGCGAAGAAGATGTTATCGCTATCCGCAATAAAGCCGCACGTGCTTTACAGGCCGTCTTTGCCGGTATGGGATTACCACCTATCACCGATGAAGAGGTCGAAGCGGCAACCTATGCCCACGGTTCGAAAGATATGCCAGAGCGCAACATCGTGGAAGACATCAAGTTCGCCCAGGAAATTATCAATAAAAACCGTAACAGCCTGGAAGTGGTGAAAGCCCTGGCACAAGGCGGTTTCACCGATGTCGCCCAGGACATGCTCAACATGCAAAAAGCGAAACTGACCGGCGACTATCTCCATACCTCAGCCATTATCGTCGATGACGGACAAGTGCTCTCTGCGGTCAATGACGTCAATGATTACGCCGGACCGGCTACGGGTTATCGCCTGCAAGGGGAACGCTGGGAAGAGATCAAAAATATTCCCGGTGCACTTGATCCCAACGAAATTGACTAAGGGTGAGAAATGGAAATTAACGAAAAATTACTACGTCAGATAATCGAAGACGTGCTGGCAGAAATGCAAACCAGCGATAAGTCCGTTTCATTTCGCGCACCGGTCTCTTCCGCGCCGGATAGCGAAAGTTTTCTGACCGAAATTGGCGAAGCCCAACAAGGCACTCAGCAAGATGAAGTCATTATCGCTGTAGGTCCGGCGTTTGGTCTGGCGCAGACCGTCAATATTATCGGCATTCCGCATAAAAACATATTGCGCGAGGTGATTGCCGGTATCGAAGAAGAAGGTATTAAAGCCCGTGTGATTCGCTGCTTTAAATCGTCTGATGTCGCCTTCGTGGCGGTTGAAGGCGATCGTCTTAGCGGTTCCGGCATTGCTATTGGTATTCAGTCGAAAGGCACCACGGTTATCCACCAGCAAGGTCTTCCTCCTTTGTCTAACCTGGAGCTTTTCCCACAAGCACCTTTGTTGACGCTGGAAACGTATCGCCAGATTGGCAAAAACGCCGCGCGTTATGCGAAGCGCGAGTCTCCACAACCTGTTCCGACCCTCAATGATCAAATGGCACGACCGAAATACCAGGCCAAGTCCGCCATCTTACATATCAAAGAGACTAAGTACGTGGTCACTGGCAAAAAACCGCAAGAACTGCGCGTGACGTTTTAACAAAGGAAACCTTCATGAATACCGATGCAATTGAGTCGATGGTCAGGGACGTGTTGAACCGAATGAACAGTCTCCAGGATACAGCCCCTGTCTCTGCGCCATCCCACTCATCAACACTGAACGCCAAAGTGAGTGATTACCCGCTGGCAAATAAACATCCAGAATGGGTCAAAACGGCGACGAATAAAACGCTCGACGATTTTACTCTGGAAAATGTACTCAGCGATAAAGTCACCGCCCAGGACATGCGCATAACCCCGGAAACGTTGCGTATTCAGGCCGCGATTGCCAGAGATGCTGGACGCGATCGCCTGGCGATGAATTTTGAACGCGCCGCCGAGCTTACCTCAGTGCCGGATGATCGCATCCTCGAAATCTACAATGCGTTACGCCCTTATCGTTCGACTAAGCAAGAACTCATTGCCATTGCCGACGATCTTGAACGTCGTTATCAGGCCAAAATTTGTGCCGCATTTGTCCGTGAAGCTGCGGAACTCTATGTCGAGCGTAAAAAACTGAAAGGCAACGATTAAGGACGAACTATGCGATATATAGCAGGCATTGATATCGGCAACTCATCCACAGAGGTTGCGCTGGCAACGCTCAATGCGTCTGGCGAAATGTCGTTCGTGAGCAGCGCCCTGGCAGAAACCACCGGGATCAAAGGTACGTTGCGTAACGTACACGGCATTCAGGAGGCGCTCGCACAGGCAACGAAAAAAGTCGGCATCAATGTCAGCGATATTTCGCTTATTCGTATCAACGAAGCAACCCCGGTCATTGGCGATGTGGCGATGGAAACCATTACGGAAACCATTATCACTGAATCAACCATGATCGGTCACAACCCGAAAACTCCAGGCGGAGTGGGGCTGGGTGTGGGACTCACTATCACTCCGCAAGAGTTGTTAACACGCCCGGCGGACACACCGTACATTCTGGTCGTGTCATCGGCTTTTGATTTTGCCGATATCGCAACCATGATAAATGCCTCCGTACGTGCCGGATATCAGCTAACGGGCGTTATTCTGCAACGCGACGATGGCGTGCTGGTCAGTAACCGACTGGAAAACCCTTTACCCATTGTTGATGAAGTCCTCTACATCGATCGTATTCCGCTCGGCATGTTAGCTGCTATTGAAGTCGCCGTTCCCGGGAAAGTTATCGAAACCCTGTCTAACCCATATGGGATAGCCACCGTTTTCGCCCTCAATGCTGAAGAGACTAAAAATATCGTTCCTGTCGCACGGGCGCTAATCGGCAACCGTTCAGCAGTGGTCGTGAAAACACCTTCTGGCGACGTTAAAGCCCGTTCGATACCCGCCGGAAATATCGAATTGCTTTCTGCCGGGCGCACAACTCGGGTTAATGTTGCCGCTGGTGCCGATGCAATAATGAAAGCAGTCGGTGAATGCCCAAAACTGGAAAATGTGACGGGCGAACCGGGCACCAACATCGGCGGAATGCTGGAACATGTTCGCCAGACCATGGCGGAGCTGACCAATAAACCCAGCAACGAAATTTTTATTCAGGATTTATTAGCGATAGATACATCAGTTCCCGTCAGCGTAACCGGTGGTCTGGCAGGCGAATTTTCACTGGAACAGGCAGTGGGTATCGCCTCTATGGTGAAATCCGACCGTCTGCAAATGGCGATGATCGCCAGTGAAATTAAGCAAAAACTGCACGTTGATGTTCAGGTCGGAGGCGCAGAAGCAGAGGCAGCCATTCAGGGAGCCTTAACTACCCCAGGAACCATGCGTCCCTTAGCCATTCTGGACTTAGGCGCAGGTTCTACCGATGCCGCCATCATCAATCAAAAAGGGGAAATGATTGCCACTCACCTTGCGGGAGCGGGCGACATGGTGACGATGATTATTGCCAGGGAACTGGGCTTAAATGATCGCTATCTGGCAGAAGAGATCAAAAAATACCCACTGGCAAAAGTTGAAAGCCTGTTCCACTTACGCCATGAAGACGGCAACGTTCAGTTCTTCCCTACCCCACTATCCCCCCAGGTATTTGCCCGTGTTTGTGTGGTGAAACCAGACGAACTGGTGCCCATTCCCGGTGATATAACGCTGGAAAAAGTGCGAACCATTCGTCGCAGTGCAAAAGAGCGGGTCTTCGTAACAAATGCCCTGCGCGCACTACGTCAGGTAAGTCCTGGTGGAAATATTCGCGACATTCCGTTCGTCGTACTGGTGGGCGGCTCTTCACTGGATTTCGAAGTCCCGCAGTTAGTCACCGATGCGTTGGCACATTATAGACTGGTCGCCGGGCGGGGGAATATCCGTGGTAGCGAGGGGCCGCGCAATGCGGTAGCTACCGGGCTACTCATCTCCTGGCACAAGGAGTCGGTTCATGGAAAGTAAAGAACGTGCACCAGCCATTGTCGTCATAGTAATCGGTGACTGTATCAGTACATGGAATGAGGTGCTTCTTGGCATTGAAGAGGAAGGTATTCCCTTTCGCATTCAACACATTCCATCAGGTGAAATCATCGATAGCGCCTGGCAGGCTGCTCGCCAGTCTCCCCTGTTGGTTGGCATAGCCTGTGACCGGGAAAAACTGATTGTGCATTACAAAAACTTACCGGCATCAGCGCCACTGTTTACGCTGATGCATCAACAAGATAACCATACCCGGCGCAGCACCGGCAATAACGCAGCCCGGCTGGTCAAAGGGATTCCCTTCAAGGAATACCACTCATAATCCACAGGAGAAACACCGTATGAATAACGCACTGGGACTGGTTGAAACAAAAGGGTTAGTCGGCGCGATTGAAGCCGCAGACGCCATGGTTAAATCCGCCAACGTACAACTGGTCGGCTATGAAAAGATTGGTTCAGGTCTGATCACAGTGATGGTGCGCGGCGATGTTGGCGCAGTAAAAGCCGCCGTTGACGCGGGGAGCGCCGCCGCAAGCGCCGTTGGCGAAGTGAAGTCCTGCCATGTCATCCCTCGGCCGCACAGCGATGTTGAGGCCATTTTACCAAAATCTGCATAACCCCATTCGCTAAGGAGCACAGCGTGAAGCAATCACTGGGATTACTTGAAGTCAGTGGTCTGGCACTCGCCATCAGTTGCGCGGATGTTATGGCAAAAGCCGCGTCCATCACGCTGGTTGGCCTTGAGAAGACCAATGGCTCAGGCTGGACGGTTATCAAAATCACCGGTGACGTCGCCTCGGTTAATGCAGCGATCGAGACGGGTGCCAGTTTCGCCGGGCAGAGAAATGGTCTTGTCGCGCACAAAGTGATTGCCCGTCCAGGCGAGGGAATACTGTCCCGCACAACAGAAGCACTGAATGTAAGGGTTGAAGCAAGCGAAACACCAGCAGCAACAGTCACCTCAGAAAGTATCAGTTGTAATTTGTGTCTTGATCCGGCGTGTCAACGGCAAAAAGGTGAGCCACGTTCACTTTGCCTCCACTCCGATAAGCGAGAGGAGTAACAATGGACAAACAAACCTTGCAAGAAACAGTGAGCCAGGTTCTGGATGAGATGCGCGAACGCCCTATCCCTCTGGGCGTCTCCAGTCGTCATATTCACCTTTCAACTGCGGATTATGTACGCCTTTTTCCTGAACAACCGATCAGCGAGAAAAAGCCGTTATTGCAACCAGGTCAGTTCGCTGCTGAACAAGTTGTTACGCTGGTGGGACCAAAAGGCAAATTGCACAACGTTCGTTTGTTGGGACCACTACGCAATGCAAGCCAGGTGGAAATTTCCCGGACTGATGCCAGAACGTTGGGGATCACCGCTCCGCTACGCATGTCAGGCGATCTCAACGGCACACCGGGGATTCGTCTGATAAGTCCGTTTGCAGAGCTGGAAATCGCTTCTGGCGTTATTGTCGCGCAACGGCATATTCATATGTCTCCGCTCGATGCCCTGATTTATGGCGTTACGCAAGGCGATAAAGTGGCGGTCGCCATTGAAGGTGATGAGCGACGACTGATATTTGATAACGTCGCTGTTCGCGTCTCACCGGATATGCGTCTTGAAATGCATATTGATACCGACGAAGCCAACGCTGCAGGCGCTGATAATCCTGACGTTTTTGCCATGCTGGTGTCGCTGCCATGAATCATGTGCTGATGCAACGCATTGTTGACGAAGTGATTTTTCGCCTGAAACAACGTGCGGAAAAGACACTCACGCTCACCGTTTCGCAACTGCGAGAAGCCAGCGTTCACAAGATAGTTCATCAGTATGCATCGTTACAAATTCGATATGTCGATCTGCCGTTGTTGCGACAGCTTGCGGAGAACAATACGTCAGACGAGGCAGTAATCCACCTTCACGAGGCGTTAGCATGGGGAATGCACATTCAATTATCGTTGCAGCATCATTTCCTGAACGCCATCAAGTTGAAAACTCTCGCCCGTGTACCGCTAACCTGGTGCGACGAACAAGGAAAACCAATCCACCTTCATCGTGGTCGACTTTTAAGTTATGCCGACGTAGCACCGTTATGCGCGGGGATACTGGTACTACAGCGGAAATGTTGTGTGACCGCACTTGCGCGTGACGCGGCAATTACCCGAAACATTCAGTTAATCAGGCAGGAGTAACTCATGCATCTGGCTCGAGTCACCGGCACGGTGGTATCCACGCAAAAATCACCTTCTCTTATCGGGAAAAAACTGCTGTTGGTTCGCCGGGTCAGTGCTGACGGCGAATTGCCTCTCACACCGTTAACCGGCGACGAAGTTGCCGTTGATTCAGTCGGCGCAGGCGTTGGTGAACTGGTACTCCTCAGCAGCGGCTCCAGCGCCAGACATGTTTTTTCCGGCCCCAACGAAGCCATTGATCTGGCAGTGGTCGGCATTGTCGATACGCTTTCACGCTAAGGACTTTAACGATGGCGATTTATACCCGAACAGGTGATTCAGGAAGTACATCTCTATTTACCGGACAGCGTGTCAGTAAAACTCATCGACGTGTCGAAGCCTATGGCACGCTGGATGAACTGAACGCGACGCTCAGTCTGTGTTATTGCGCCACCTCCATCGAAAGCCATCGCATCTTCCTGGAAGCCATTCAGCAACAAATATTTTGGTTTAGCGCCGAACTCGCCAGTGAAAGCGAACAGCCGTCAGCGCAGCAGCGTTACATCGGAACAGAAGAAATTGCCGCGCTGGAAAAAGCGATCGACAGCGCAATGAACGCTGTCCCTCCAGTTCACAGCTTCATTCTGCCTGGTCGTTGTGAAGCCGCGAGCCGTATGCATGTCGCCCGCACGGTAGCCCGGCGGGCTGAAAGACGTCTGGTTGAACTGACAACGGAAGCCACCGTCCGCCATGTTTTGTTGCACTATATCAACCGACTTTCCGATTGCCTGTATGCCCTCGCCCGCGTGGAAGACAACGTTGCTCATCAAAACCTGATGATTCAGGAAATAACAAAACGTTATCACGAAGCCAACCACACTCCAGCATTAAAGGAACGCACGATGTCGCTCACTTTTCAGGATCTTCACCAGCTCATTCGTAGTGCGGCAATACGCGCGGATGAACTACATATTCCCGTTGTCATCAGCATTGTTGATGCCAACGGGACAGAAAGTGTTAACTGGCGGATGCCCGATGCCCTGCTGGTCAGCAGTGAACTGGCACCGAAAAAAGCCTGGACCGCCGTGGCGATGAAAACGGCAACACACAAACTTGCTGACGCCGTACAACCCGGAGCGCCGCTTTACGGACTCGAAAGCCATATGCAAGGCAAAGTCGTCACTTTTGGTGGCGGTTTTCCCCTCTGGCGTGACGGAATATTGCTTGGGGGACTCGGCATCAGCGGTGGTAGCGTTGAACAAGATATGGATATTGCACAAGCCGCAATGGCAGCAATTAACGCAGGAGCAAACCTATGAATACGACTGAATTAGAAATGATTATCCGCAACATCCTGCGCGAACAACTGATGCCCAGTGCGTCACAAGTGCAAAGAAATGGTATTTTTCAGACTGTCGATGAGGCCGTCTGCGCGGCACACCAAGCCTTTTTGCGCTTTCAACAGTGTCCGCTTAAAACCCGCAGCGCCATTATCAGCGCCATTCGCGAAGAATTAATGCCCCGCCTTACCGAACTGGCAGAAGAAAGCGCCAGCGAAACGGGAATGGGAAATAAAGAAGATAAGTATCTGAAAAACAAAGCGGCACTTGATAACACGCCAGGAATTGAAGATTTAACCACCACTGCACTAACCGGTGATGGAGGCATGGTTTTATTTGAATACTCTCCATTTGGTGTTATTGGCTCGGTCACGCCGAGTACCAATCCCACGGAAACCGTCATTAATAACAGCATCAGCATGTTAGCAGCAGGCAATAGCGTCTACTTCAGTCCTCATCCGGGAGCCAAAAACGTATCGCTGAAACTCATTGCCATAATCGAAGACATCGCGTTTCGCTGTAGTGGCATTCATAACCTGATCGTTACCGTATCTGAACCGACCTTTACAGCCACCGAACAGATGATGGCGCACCCTAAAATCAGCGTTCTGGCGATTACCGGCGGTCCGGGTATCGTCGCAATGGGGATGAAAAGTGGCAAGAAAGTGATTGGTGCCGGTGCGGGTAACCCGCCGTGTATTGTCGATGAAACGGCGGATATTGTGAAAGCCGCCGAAGACATCATCAACGGCGCTTCTTTTGATTACAACCTACCGTGCATCGCTGAAAAAAGCCTGATTGTCGTGGCGTCAGTGGCAGAGTATTTAATTCAACAGATGCAAAGTTTTGGCGCCCTTCTTCTTAACCATGAGCAAACTGAAAAATTGCGCGCCGTTTGTCTGCCCGACGGCGTCGCCAATAAAAAACTGGTTGGCAAAAGTCCATGCCATCTTCTGGAAGCGGCTGGAATTCCTCTACCGCAGAAAACGCCACGATTACTGATTGCCGTTGTTGACGCCGATGATAACTGGGTTACCTGTGAACAACTGATGCCTATGCTACCCATTGTGAAAGTCAGCGATTTTGACAGCGCCCTCACCCTGGCGCTGAAAGTCGAAGACGGTTTGCACCACACGGCAATTATGCACTCGCAGAACGTCTCACGACTCAACCTTGCTGCACGCGTGATGCAAACCTCAATCTTTGTCAAAAACGGTCCCTCCTGGGCTGGTATTGGCGTCGGCGGCGAAGGCTTTACGACCTTCACCATTGCTACACCGACCGGAGAAGGAACAACGTCAGCACGGACTTTTGCCCGCTCACGACGCTGCGTGTTAACCAGTGGCTTTTCCATTCGCTAGAGAAACGGAAATGAATACTTTTTCACTGCAGACGCGTTTATACAGCGGTTTGGGAAGTCTCAAAGTCCTTAGCCGTTTCACCAATAAGCACATCTGGATTATTTGCGATGCCTTCCTGGCAAGTTCGCCATTGATTGACACGTTGCGTCAGTCGCTGCCTGATAGCAACCGCATCAGTATTTTTAGCGAAATAACGCCCGATCCAACGATCCAGACCGTGGTAAAAGGCATTGCACAAATGCAGACTTTACGCCCGGATGTAGTTATCGGTTTTGGCGGCGGCTCTGCACTGGACGCCGCAAAAGCGATTGTCTGGTTTAGTCGCCAGTGTGCTATTGAGATTGAAACCTGCGTTGCTATTCCCACCACCAGCGGCACCGGTTCGGAAGTGACCAGCGCCTGTGTCATCAGCGATCCCGATAAAGGGATTAAATATCCTCTTTTCGATAATGCGCTTTATCCGGATATAGCGGTTCTTGATCCCTCGCTGGTCGTCAGTGTGCCAGCCGCGATAACTGCCAATACCGGAATGGATGTTTTAACCCATGCCCTTGAAGCTTATGTTTCTCCCCGTGCCAGTGACTTCACGGATGCACTGGCCGAAAAAGCCGTGCAAATTGTTTTTCACTACCTGCCCACAGCAGTGAATAAAGGAGATTGTCTTGCTACTCGCGGCAAAATGCATAATGCATCTACTCTTGCAGGAATGGCCTTTAGTCAGGCTGGGCTTGGGTTAAATCATGCAATTGCCCATCAACTCGGCGGGCAGTTTCATCTGCCACACGGCCTGGCGAATGCACTCCTTCTCACGACGGTTATTCGTTTTAATGCTGGCGATCCGCGCGCTGCCAAACGCTATGCCCGGCTGGCGAAAACGTGCCATTTATGCCCTGACGATGCCAATGACACCGCAAGCCTGAATGCACTCATTCAACATATTGAACAGCTAAAAAAAGCCTGTTCAATGCCGACTCTCGCCAATGCACTGAAAGAAAAAAAAGCAGAATGGTCATCACGTATTCCAGATATGGTTCGGGCTACGCTGGCGGATGCCACACTGCGTACCAATCCACGAGCGGCTGATGCCATCGCTATAGCAGAACTGCTTGAGGAGTTGTTATGAACGGCGAGTTAATGTCCTTTGACGAACAGACGATCCGCGAGCGAGTACAGGCAGCAGGCGTCGTGGGTGCTGGTGGCGCAGGCTTTCCAACACATATTAAGCTGCAGGCGCGGGTTGACACTTTCCTGGTGAATGCGGCGGAATGTGAACCAATGTTGAAAGTAGATCAACAGTTAATGGCACAGCAAGCCAGCCGCCTGCTTCGCGGTGTTCACTATGCGATGAAAGCCACCGGAGCCAGTAGCGGAATTATCGCGCTGAAAGAGAAGTATCAACCAGCAATAAACGCACTCACATCATTGCTTCCGACGGATATCCGCCTGCATATTTTGCCCGACGTTTACCCCGCAGGAGACGAAGTGCTGACCATCTGGATGGCAACAGGTCGCCGCGTTCCTCCCGCTGCGTTACCCGTTAGCGTCGGAGTGGTGGTCAATAATGTGCAAACCGTACTGAATATTGCCAGAGCCGTTGAACAACAGTATCCGGTGACGCGACGCACGCTTACTGTTAATGGTGCAGTGGCTAAACCAATAACAGTGACCGTGCCCATCGGGATGTCTTTACGCGAAGTACTGGCGCTGGCGGGCGGCGCAACAGTGGATAATCCTGGTTTTATCAATGGCGGTCCGATGATGGGTAGTTTGATCACATCGCTCGACACGCCAGTCAGCAAAACCACTGGCGGCTTGCTGGTTTTACCCAATTCTCATTCACTCATCCAACGTCGAATGCAGGATGACCGTAGCGTACTTGCCGTCGCGAAAACCGTTTGTGAGCAATGCCGCTTATGTACCGATCTCTGCCCACGTCATTTAATTGGTCACGAACTGTCGCCACATTTGTTAGTACGTGCGGTTAACTATCAACAGCTCGCTACGCCGCAACTGTTACTGACAGCTCTCACCTGTTCGGAGTGCAACGTCTGTGCCAGCGTCGCCTGTCCGGTAGGTATTTCGCCGATGCGCATAAACCGCCTGCTTAAGCAGGAATTACGCGCCAAAAATCTCCGCTACGAAGGCGCCTTAAATCCTGAGGATGTCATGGCAAATTATCGGCTGATCCCAGTAAAACGGCTGGTAACCAGACTGGGATTAACCCCGTGGTATCAGGATGCGCCATTGTCTGAACAGGTGCCTCAGCCTGAAAAAGTGACACTATTGTTACGCCAGCATATCGGTGCCAGCGCAATTGCGTGTGTACAAAAAGGCGATCGCGTCGTTCGTGGGCAATGTGTAGGCCAAATACCACATGGCACATTAGGTGCCCCCATTCATGCCAGTATTGATGGCACGATCAGTGATGTGACAGAAAACGCTATTACGGTTGTGAGAGGTTAACCATGTCGAAAGCGGTAGGTATTTTAGAACTTAGCAGTATCGCAAAAGGGATGGAAACCGGCGATGCCATGCTGAAAAGCGCCAATGTTGAGTTACTGGTCAGCAAAACGCTATGCCCCGGAAAATTTCTGCTGATGCTTGGTGGCGATGTCGGTGCGGTGCAGCAGGCCATCAACAGCGGCGCTTCCCTTGCAGGTGAAATGCTGGTCGACAGTCTGATCCTCCCTAATATTCATCCCAGTATTCTTCCCGCAATCAGCGGACTGAACCATGTTGAACAGCGTCAGGCTATCGGTGTGGTCGAAACCTGGAGTGTGGCAGCCTGCATTGACGCTGCCGATTGCGCTGTTAAAGCTGCGAATGTCACCCTCGTTCGCGTGCATATGGCTTTTGGCATTGGGGGGAAATGCTACATGGTGGTTGCTGGCGATATTTCAGATGTTAATAACGCGGTCTCTGTCGCCAGCGAGCGCGCAGGTGAAAAAGGGTTGCTGGTCTATCGCTCGGTGATTGCCCGTCCACATGAAGCCATGTGGCGTCAGATGGTGGAGGGATAATGACAACTCTGCACACGACTGAACGGATGATTCAGGAATATGTCCCTGGTAAGCAGGTCACGCTGGCTCATGTCATTGCTAATCCAGGGAAGGATCTGTTTAAGAAATTAGGTTTACCAGATACCGTTTCCGCCATTGGCATTCTGACGATTACCCCCAGCGAAGCGTCTATTATCGCGTGCGATATCGCTACAAAGTCAGGAGCAGTAGAAATTGGTTTTCTTGATCGTTTCACTGGTGCCGTAGTACTGACTGGTGATGTTTCAGCTATCGAATATGCACTTAATCAGGTTACCCGCACGCTGGGTGAAATGATGCACTTTACCGCCTGCCCCATTACACGGACCTGACGTAATGCAACGTATGATGCTTATCGGTCCCAGTCAGTGCGGAAAAACGTCACTCACGCAATGTCTGCGCGGAGAAGATCTTCAGTATCAGAAAACGCAGGCAATCGTCTGGTCACCGGCCACTATTGACACACCAGGCGAATACCTCGAAAACCGCAGCCTTTACAGCGCACTGCTGGTCAGTGCCTGCGAAGCGGACATTATCGCGCTGGTGCTAAATGCGGACGCACCGTGGTCACCTTTTTCGCCAGGTTTTACCATGTCAATGAATCGCCCGGTCATTGGGATAGTAACCAAAGCGGATTTAGCCAGCGTGGCACAACTATCTTTGGTGAAATGTTGGTTACGGGAAGCTGGAGCGCGCAACGTGTTAGTGACCAGTGCGATTAATAACATCGGAGTTGCAGAACTTTTTGCCTTGCTGCATACAAAAGAAGGCTGTCGCTAATTTCGATATGTTATCAGATGGGAATGATGACTTTTGATACACAGAAAAGAGCCAATGAATAATGAGGGTTGCCGGGCAACCCTCATCAAATAAAGCAGAAATTACTTTGCTTCGCCGTTTTTCATTTCACCCATAGCTTTCAGCTTTTTAGAGATATCGCGGCGTTCTTTGGAAAGCTCTGCATTTTTGATGATGTAATCGTCAACGCGATCTTCATAGTCACCTTTCATGCTGGCGATGATGCCCTGGATTGCTTCTACGCTCATACCAGGCTTAATGTAATCGCTCAGGTTGTCCAGCAGCAGGACACGCTTCTGGTTGTCACGGATCTTTTTCTCAACGTCCTGGATTTCACGTTGCAGTTTGTTCTTACGGCGGAACAGACGAACAAATTCCAGTACGTCCTGGAATGAAGGCTTGGTAGTTTCCATTTTTATACCCCTGATAATGTGAGAGTCGGATTCGTTTAAGCAACCGCTATTCGTTAGGGCCAACATTACTCATAGCTGCCGCAGATGACAATGCTTTTATCCCTTTTCACTATCATACCCTTTATCCTTGCTGAATCGAAGCAGCTGCAAGATGATTCTGAAGTTCAGGAATTATTTGCGCAAGGCCCGGCAAATCAGATTCGATAGCAACTCAAGTTGATGTGCCGTTTCCATGTTCAGCCACACATAGCCATAAATCGGTGTTTCCACGACCTTCAGCTCATGGTGGTTATCGAGCAACTGGCGCAACTCTTCCACAGCATCGTTCAATTTTTCCGTATTGGCAAAAACCGGCTGAGGATTACCTTCGTACAGCGCATGAACAAGGCTCAGCACTATTTGCTGCATCATATGCTGTGTATCACGCAGTTTTTGCGCGTTCAATAACACGAAATGGCTGGGGCGCGTGGCCCAGTAAGCATTGATTTGCAGCTCCAGCATACAAACCAGATTACGGTTAATAGTCTGGATACCTTCATATATCGATTTTGGAATACGGGTTTCTTTGCTGGCAGGCGCAATCAGCCCACGCATTTTCACGGCATCGGTCAGGAGTTTTTGCAGATGGCTTTCCAGACGTGGGCGTTCAAGTAAGTTCGGTGAGAATGCAGATTGATAGACCCGATTATACTCGGTCAGACTTTTCGCCAGTTGAATGCGCCAGTGGATGAACGCCCGTTGCGGCCAGATACCGGTAAACAGCATTGCCAGTAAAGAGCCGAGGATCACATCGCCACTTCGCCATAACGCCGTATCAATTTCACCTGTTGGGGAACCAACAACAATTGCCAGCGTCACACCAATCAATAAGCCTTGATACGGTTTCTTGCCGAGTGCCAGCCAGCCACAAAGAAACATGGCAGCCGCGCACCAGACTAACATCAGCGGTAAAGAGATTAACTCCAGTTGCAGAGCAATAAGACCTAAAATCGAGCCAAACACCGTACCGCCAATACGTTCAAACGCACGAGGGACGACGTTACCCCAGAACGAAATTGGTCCCATGATCACTACCATAGTGACCAACGGCCAGGTGCTTTCCGGGATAGTAAACAGGCGAATGATGAGAAAGGTGAGCAAGAACGCCAGCGCAACCCGAGTACCATGAACAATGCGGTAATGACGGTAGACTCGAATTTCGAACGGGCTTAAGGACTTATCGGCACGCACGCGGGCACTCCGTGTAAGAGGGAAAAAACGATCATAATGCAATCTGACAAACCAGGGGCAATAACGCTATGTAACAACTCTGTCCGGCAAACCGGGAATAGCGGACGTTCCCGGTTTGGTTGTCAGAAAACTGAAGACGGATCTTACTCTTTTACATAACGAAAAACAGCGTGGCAATCAGGTTAACCTCTGACCCGACGTCATTTATCAGCGCCGTTTTGGCTGCACCGCGACATACATTTCGATATCCCAATAACCATCTTGCGCGCCATTGTTCAGATAAACCTCAAAGCAGGGCTTTGGTAACATTTCGTAAGCACTGTCCTGCAAGAGGCTGTTAAAGAACTGATACCAGGGTTTCGCAAAATCATCACCCACTACGCGAGCTACCGCCACCGCATACTGACCACCCGAAATTTCTGTCAGGATGACGCCCTCACTGTTTTCGGGAAGTGTGAAATTATCTGCCACCGAAACTACGGTGTCACAACGTAACTTTTCGGCAGGTGTTTCATCTGGATTATCGTAATAGACCGCCACCCACTCCTTCGGAACAATATTTTTGTTATCAACCCACATCATCAACTGCTCAAAACCTTGCTTTACCGTTTGTTCCCACGGGCCAACGAGATGGAAACCTGCAACGGTACGTTTATCTTCCTGCTTAATCTCGTAGTTCATGACGCCTCCACTTATACTGGTTTTATATACAGTATGCTTTGTAATATAAAAACCACAAGGAATGAGTGTTGATTATGCGAGCAGACTCGCACTCCTGCCAGTCTGCGGCGTAAGAAAGGTCAGGCTTTATGCTCGAAATAATCACTCAGCCGGGAAAACACACCGCCTTTCCCGACAGATTCCAGGGTGACCAACGGCCAGTGCGCCACCTGTTTATCGCGGTCATAAAGTTCAATTTCCCCTACCCGCTTATGGGCGCTAATTGGCGCGGTCAGTTCTTTACCATCAAGGGTATATTTTGCTTTGATATTAGGAATCTCCGCTTTTGGCAGCACCATCCAGAACTCTTGTTCCGTTCCCAGAGCGATGTTTTCTTTATCGCCATACCAGATTCGTTCTGTGCCAACCTTTTTCCCCCGGTGCAAAATTTGCACCGTAGTAAAGTTCTGTTGCCCCCAACGCAGCAGCTTCCTTGCTTCTTCTTCGCGACCTTTTGCACTGTCAGCCCCCATCACCACCGCAATGAGACGACGCTGACCATCCACCGCCGAAGCAATGAGATTAAACCCGGCACCGGAAGTATGTCCGGTTTTCAGGCCGTCAACATTCATGGTTTTATCCCACAATAATCCGTTACGGTTTTGCTGGGTGATACCGTTCCAGGTGAGGCTTTTTTCGCTGTACATATGATAAAAATCAGGCTCGCCGTGGATGATAGCGCGAGAAAGCACGGCTAAATCATAGGCCGAACTGTGCTGACCGGGTGCATCCAGACCATGCACTGTTTCAAAATGCGTATCCTGAAGATGCAACTTCTCAGCATAATTGTTCATCATATCGACAAACTGCCGTTGCCCACCGGCAATATAATCAGCCAGTGCAACACAAGCGTCATTTCCGGAGTCCACAATTAAACCACGGCTTAAATCACGTACCGATACGCGATCGCCCTCTTTCAAAAACATCAGTGAAGACCCGACAAATACCGGATTATCTTTCGCCCACGCATCGCGTCCTACAGTGACAATATCGTCTGGCGTAATGCGATGGCTATCGATTGCACGATCAACAACATAGCCAGTCATCAGCTTAGTCAGGCTGGCAGGATTGCGTTGTTGATGCTCATTACCCGCCGTGAGGATCTGACCGGTTGTGTAATCCATCAAGACCCATGACCCTGCATGAATCTCTGGAGGCTGGGGTGAAAAGGGAATATTTTCCGCCGCAAAACCAGACGATAAATTAAAAACGAACAAAGAAGCAGCAATAATAAGACGGCGTTTCAACAGCAAATCCTCAGGAGTTTCAAATAGCAGTTCTTTTTACGGAAATCCTGATGAACTGGCTGGAATAAAGTGCAAGAAAATGTGACAGTTATCTCATTTTTAATCTGACATTATCAGTTGCCACTCTCTGCCAAATTGTCGCTCTAAAGCTGATTAGCACGGTGATATTTGATACTCTGACACACAGCAGAAATAACGGATTTAACCTAATGATGAATGACGGTAAGCAACAATCTACCTTTTTGTTTCACGATTATGAAACCTTTGGCACGCACCCTGCGTTAGATCGCCCTGCGCAGTTCGCTGCCATTCGCACCGATAGCGAATTCAATATCATCGGCGAACCAGAGGTTTTTTATTGCAAGCCTGCGGATGATTATTTACCCCAGCCAGGAGCAGTATTAATCACTGGTATTACCCCGCAGGAAGCGCGGGCGAAAGGAGAAAACGAAGCCGCGTTTGCCGCTCGCATTCATTCGCTTTTTACCGTCCCGAAGACCTGTATTCTGGGCTACAACAATGTACGTTTTGATGACGAAGTCACACGCAACGTTTTTTATCGTAATTTCTACGATCCCTACGCCTGGAGTTGGCAGCATGATAACTCTCGCTGGGATCTGCTGGACGTCATGCGTGCCTGTTATGCCCTGCGTCCAGAGGGGATTAACTGGCCTGAAAATGATGACGGTCTACCGAGTTTTCGCCTTGAACATTTAACCAAAGCGAATGGTATTGAACATAGCAACGCCCACGATGCGATGGCTGATGTGTACGCCACTATTGCGATGGCAAAACTGGTAAAAACGCGTCAGCCACGCCTGTTTGATTATCTCTACAGCCATCGCAACAAGCACAAATTGATGGCGTTGATTGATGTGCCACAGATGAAACCACTGGTACACGTTTCCGGTATGTTTGGTGCATGGCGCGGCAATACCAGTTGGGTTGCGCCGCTGGCATGGCATCCTGAAAATCGTAATGCCGTGATTATGGTGGATTTAGCAGGAGATATTTCGCCATTACTGGAACTGGATAGCGACACGCTGCGCGAGCGCCTGTATACCGCGAAAGCCGATCTGGGCGATAACGCCGCCGTTCCGGTTAAGCTGGTGCATATTAATAAATGTCCGGTATTAGCACAGGCGAATACGCTTCGCCCGGAAGACGCCGATCGGCTGGGCATTAATCGCCAGCATTGTCTCGATAACCTGAAAATTCTGCGTGAAAATCCGCAAGTGCGTGAAAAAGTGGTGGCGATCTTTGCTGAAGCCGAACCATTTACGCCTTCAGATAACGTGGATGCCCAGCTTTATAACGGCTTTTTCAGCGACGCCGATCGTGCAGCAATGAAAATTGTACTGGAAACCGAGCCGCGTAATTTACCAGCACTGGATATCACCTTTGTCGATAAACGCATTGAGAAACTGTTGTTCAATTATCGTGCGCGTAACTTCCCAGGAACGCTGGACTACGCCGAACAGCAACGCTGGCTGGAGCACCGTCGCCAGGTCTTCACGCCAGAGTTTTTGCAAGATTATGCTGATGAATTGCAAATGCTGGCACAACAATATGCCGATGATAAAGAGAAAGTGTCGCTGTTAAAGGCGCTTTGGCAGTACGCGGAAGAGATCATCTGAAAAGAAAAAACCGGAGCGATAAACTCCGGTTTTTAGTGAATTACCGGATGGTTATGCCATCCGGCTTGATAGGATTATGCAACGTCTTCGTACTGCGGAACCGGGTTGCGGAAGCTCTTCGTCACGCAAGCCAGGTAAATCAGACCGATTGCCGCCCAGATCAGACCCAGAACCATTGAGCTTTCTTCCAGGTTAACCCACAGCGCACCTACAGTCAGAGCACCACACATCGGCAGGAAAAGATACTGGAAGTGATCTTTCAGCGTTTTGTTACGCTTCTCACGGATCCAGAACTGCGAAATGACCGACAGGTTAACGAAGGTAAATGCTACCAGCGCACCAAAGTTAATCAGCGCCGTTGCCATTACCAGGTCAAAGTTGATTGCCAGCAGAGCAATCGCGCCAACCAGGATAATGTTCATTGCCGGGGTACGCCATTTCGGGTGTACATAACCGAAGAAGCTTTTCGGGAATACGCCGTCACGCCCCATTACGTACATCAGACGCGCTACGCCTGCGTGCGCCGCCATACCGGACGCCAGTACGGTAATGGTGGAGAAGATCAGCGCGCCAACCTGGAACGCTTTACCCGCAACGTACAGCATGATTTCAGGCTGTGACGCATCCGGATCTTTAAAGCGAGAGATATCCGGGAAGTACAGCTGCAGGAAGTAAGTTGCAAAGATGAAGATCATGCCGCCGATCAGCGCGGTCAGGAAAATCGCACGCGGGATCACGCGCTCTGCATCTTTGGTTTCTTCCGACAGGTTGCTGATGCCGTCAAAACCTGTAAAGGAGAAGCACAGGATCGTCGCACCGGTAATCATTGGGATAACATGCGCATCGCCAGACCAGAACGGACGGGTGCTCGCCAGCGTACCAGCGCCTTCACCTTCAAATACGCCGTAAACTACCATGCCCAGAATCACCGCGATCAGCACAACCTGCAACACTACGATTACCGTGTTGAAGTTCGCTACGGATTTCAGACTACGCAGGTTAAAGGCGGTCATAAAGGCCACCAGCGCCACCACAAACATCCACGATGGGATGGAAGGCACCAGGGCTTCAAAATAGATTTTCGCCAACAGAATGTTGATCATCGGCGCGAACAGATAGTCGAGCAGAGAAGACCAACCCACCATAAAGCCGACAGTCGGGCTAATGGATTTCTGGGCGTAAGTGTATGCAGAGCCAGCAGAAGGATAGCGGCGAACCAGCTTCCCGTAGCTCAGAGCCGTAAACAGGATCGCAATTAATGCGAACGCATAGGCTGTCGGCACATGACCATCCGTGAGGCCTGAAACGATACCAAAAGTATCAAACAGCGTCATCGGCTGCATATAGGCAAGACCCATCATTACAACCGGAACTAACGTAAGCGTTTTACGCAATTCCACGCGAGAGGTGTTTGGAGTAACGTTATGCGACATGGTCATTCTCCTTTACGGTGAAAACCGTCGCGTAAGCAAAAAATTGCCCCATTTTTTTGGATTCCTCAGCGACAACAACTGTCGATTTTTAGTAAATATCTATCCGGTACGAAGCCCGGCCTCTTGGTATGAATGATTGGTTTGAAGCAAAAAATAACCGACGCGGATAAAACGTCGGTTTTTAGTCATTTTTTGACAGCGGCGCATTGTGCCTAAATGGGGGGTAAATGACAAGAGAATGAGAGGCTTGTCATAAAATTTTTTATTTAAATGGCTGATTTTCCGTCATCAGATTTTGCATAAACTCCAGCAATCGCACTATTTGCTAAAATCTCATCCCGCCACCATGCGCTGGCAAGCCCTGCGGTCTGTTCGTTCCAGCCAATCCAGACCGGTTCAAAAAGAGTCTGGGCGACCACTTTCTTCTCAATTAACGCGCCACTATCGAGAAAGCATTGCGCCAGATAGCGAGGTAAATAGCCACAACCAAGACCGCTGATTTGCAGCTCCAGCTTGGTTTTAAAATCAAATACGGTTATGGCTTCTTGTTCGTCGAGTATTTGCGAGGCTGTGGACGCGGCTGCCTGTGCCGTGTCGCCTACCACTATTGCCCGGTATCGTTTAATAATTCGTCGATTTAACGGTTCTTCTTCCAGTGCTAATGGATGATGGGGTGCCACAGCAAAAACTTGCTCCAGATCCCCCAGACGAGAAAAGCCAAACTCACTGGAAGACGGTGGTTCATGCATCGCGCCGACAATAATATCCGCCCTCCCCTGGGTCAGCGCCTCCCAGGAACCACCGAGCACGCCATTGATAAACTTCAGGCGCGTCACGCTGTGATGTTGATAAAAGATTTCAATGAGCGGCGCAAGCAGAGAAAAAGGAAACGTATCATCTACTCCAATCACCAGCTCGTTTTCCCAGCCTTCATGAAGTTTGATCGCCTGTTTTTCCAGTTCATGAACAGTGTGGAGTATTTCCCGCCCTTTCTCTAATAGCATTTTTCCGGTACGGGTGAATTTAGCGCGGTGTCCGCTACGATCGAGTAATTGAATATTAAGGTCGCTTTCCAGCTTGTGAACGGTATAACTCAGAGCGGACGGCGTCTTGTAGAGTTTGGCCGACGCCGCCGCAAAACTGCCTTCCTTTTCTAAGGCATCGAGGATCATCAACACATCCAGCAGTGGTTTCATACACGCCCCCTTGCAGTGTATGCGGCGTCCTGCTGGCGTGATCGTTTACTCCAGCGGCATTACCAGCGGATCGGGATACTGGTATTCAAATCCCAGTTCATTGCAAATCCGACTGCCATCAATAATTTTACCCTTACCGCTGTCCAGACTGTTTCTGAACTGCGGGGGTTCCAGCCCCAATAAACGAGCCATCTGTGGATAGAAAACATTGCGCGCAGGGTGAGCTGGCGCACATATATTATAGATGTGTCCGCCTTTAGGTGCCTGTAACAACAGGGTGATAGCGCCAATAACATCTTCCTGGTGGACTAAATTAACACCGTGCTCACCGTCAGGCGCGGTTTTTCCGGCAAAGAAGCGTCCGGGATGGCGCCCTGGTCCGACCAGGCCCGCAAGACGCAGAATATCGACCGAAGTACCGGGTAAATTGTGCAGCCAGTCTTCGAGTTCTTCTAATACTCGTCCACTGTTGGTCACTGGATTACGCGGGGTAGTTTCTTTCACAGTGCCTTGTGCATCACCATAGACGGACGTTGAGCTGGTAAAAATAATGCGGGGAATACGATGAGCCAGCGCGCTATCCACCAGCTCTTGCACAGCTTGTAAATAGAACTCATCGCCGGGGCCACTGCGACGTGCAGGAAGCGTAATGACCAGCGCATCGGCATCCATCAGGGCATCCAGATCGTCAGAATCACAAACTAACTCAGGCTCCATGCGAAGCAGATAGCTATCAATCCCGCTCATTCGGGCCGCTTCGACGCCATCTTGTGTGGTTTTACTCCCGGTGACCTGCCAGCCGCGCGCTGAAAGTGACATCGCCAGCGGCATACCTAACCACCCTAACCCGACAATTGCGACCTTTTTCATCCGTTTTCTCCTGATACACCTTAGATCTATAAGGCTACGCCAGCGTATCAAAACTGACAATTCATTCTATGAATGAATCTCTTCAATAATGATAACGACAGGCAGCAATGAGCAGTGAATCGTCAGTAACCGCGTATACCAGACGATGCTCCTCTGTAATGCGTCGGGACCAGAAGCCTGACAAATTAGGTTTCAGGGGTTCTGGCTTCCCCTTACCTTCAAATGGCGTTCTGCGGGTATCTTTGATAAGTTCATTGATCTTTTTAACAATTCGCTTATCTGTTTCCTGCCAGTACAGATAATCATCCCATGATTCCTCAGACCAGATGAGTTTCACTCAATAATGTCCTTTTCCGTTCCTTTGCCTGATTTCAGGCTATCGATTGAGTCCATCAATCTCCGGGCGTTAGCGGGGGAGCGCAGTAGATAAGCCGTCTCTTCCAGGGAGTTGTATTCTTCGAGTGACATCAGAACACAAGCCTCGCCATTCTGACGAGTAATAAGGATCGGGGCATGATCTTCAACGGCTTTCATCATTGTTGCCGACAAATTCTGACGTGCTTCGCTGTAGCTAATTGTACGCATATCAACCTCCTCTTTTGTACAGTTCAATGTACAATGATGAGTGGCAATTAACTATTTATTAATTAGCCTGCAGATCAAGGCATTGGTCAGTGAAAAGAAAACTCCCAGGCTTCGCTATTTTTGGTGCCGTCAGGTTAGAGGACAGCCCTCTTAGCCCCCTCCTTTCCCCGCTCATTCATTAAACAAATCTATCGTCACAAAATATATAAAAAAGCCCTTGCTTTCTAAGGTGAAAGTGGTTTAGGTTAAAAGGCATCAGTTGAATAAACATTCACAGAGAATTTTATGACACGCGTTCAATTTAAACACCACCATCATCACCATCATCCTGACTAGTCTTTCAGGCGATGTGTGCTGGAAGACATTCAGATCTTCCAGTGGTGCATGAACGCATGAGAAAGCCCCCGGAAGATCATCTTCCGGGGGCTTTTTTATTGCGCGGTTGATAACGATTCAGACAGGTTTAAAGAGGAAGAAGAAAATGACAGACAACACTCGTTTACGCATAGCTATGCAGAAATCAGGTCGTTTAAGTGATGATTCACGCGAATTGCTGGCGCGCTGTGGCATTAAAATTAATCTTCACACCCAGCGCCTGATCGCAATGGCTGAAAACATGCCGATTGATATTCTGCGCGTACGTGACGACGACATTCCCGGTCTGGTGATGGACGGCGTAGTTGACCTCGGGATTATTGGCGAAAACGTGCTGGAAGAAGAACTGCTTAACCGCCGCGCCCAGGGTGAAGATCCACGCTACTTTACCCTGCGTCGTCTCGATTTCGGCGGCTGCCGCCTTTCGCTGGCAACGCCGGTTGATGAAGCCTGGGACGGCCCGCTCTCCTTAAACGGTAAACGTATTGCCACCTCTTATCCTCACCTGCTCAAACGTTATCTCGACCAGAAAGGTATCTCTTTTAAATCCTGCTTACTGAACGGTTCTGTCGAAGTCGCCCCGCGCGCCGGACTGGCGGATGCGATTTGCGATCTGGTTTCCACCGGTGCCACGCTGGAAGCTAACGGCCTGCGCGAAGTCGAAGTTATCTACCGCTCGAAAGCCTGCCTGATCCAGCGCGATGGCGAAATGGAAGAATCCAAACAGCAACTGATCGACAAACTGCTGACCCGTATTCAGGGAGTGATCCAGGCGCGCGAATCAAAATACATCATGATGCACGCACCGACCGAACGTCTGGATGATGTCATCGCCCTGCTGCCAGGCGCTGAACGCCCAACTATTTTACCGCTGGCGGGTGACCAACAGCGCGTAGCAATGCACATGGTCAGCAGCGAAACCCTGTTCTGGGAAACCATGGAAAAATTGAAGGAGCTGGGCGCCAGCTCGATTCTGGTTCTGCCAATTGAGAAAATGATGGAGTAATAGCCATGAGCTTTAACACAATCATTAACTGGAATAGCTGTACTGCGGAACAACAACGCCAGCTATTAATGCGCCCGGCGATCTCCGCCTCTGAAAGCATCACCCGTACCGTCCGTGAAATTTTAGATAACGTGAAAGCACGCGGCGATGATGCCCTGCGGGAATACAGCGCGAAGTTTGATAAAACCACGGTTACCGCACTGAAAGTAACTGCTAAGGAAATTGCCGACGCCTGCGAACGCCTGAGCGACGAGCTGAAACAGGCAATGGCGGTGGCAGTAAAGAATATTGAAACCTTCCACACTGCGCAAAAACTGCCTCCGGTAGATGTCGAAACTCAACCAGGCGTGCGTTGCCAGCAGGTCACGCGCCCGGTGGCTTCGGTTGGTTTGTATATTCCTGGCGGCTCCGCCCCGCTCTTCTCAACCGTATTAATGCTGGCGACTCCGGCGCGTATTGCAGGCTGTAATAAAGTTGTGCTGTGCTCACCGCCGCCGATTGCCGATGAGATCCTTTACGCGGCGCAACTGTGTGGCGTGCAGGACGTGTTTAACGTCGGCGGCGCTCAGGCCATTGCCGCGCTGGCGTTCGGTACGGAATCTGTACCGAAAGTGGACAAAATTTTCGGGCCAGGTAACGCCTTTGTCACCGAGGCAAAACGTCAGGTGAGCCAGCGTCTGGACGGTGCGGCGATCGATATGCCTGCGGGTCCGTCGGAAGTGCTGGTGATTGCTGACAGCGGCGCAACACCGGATTTTGTCGCCTCTGATTTGCTCTCCCAGGCAGAACACGGCCCGGACTCGCAGGTGATTTTACTGACGCCCGATGTTGATATGGCGCGTCGCGTTGCCGAAGCCGTCGAACGCCAGTTGGCAGAACTGCCGCGTGCCGAAACCGCCCGCCAGGCACTGAGCGCCAGTCGCCTGATCGTGACCAACGATTTAGCGCAGTGCGTAGAGATCTCCAACCAGTACGGCCCGGAGCACCTGATCATTCAGACCCGCAACGCCCGTGAACTGGTCGATAGCATCACCAGTGCCGGCTCGGTATTTCTTGGTGACTGGTCACCGGAATCGGCGGGCGACTACGCCTCCGGCACCAATCACGTGCTGCCGACTTACGGTTACACCGCCACCTGTTCCAGTCTCGGCCTGGCGGATTTCCAGAAGCGCATGACCGTGCAAGAACTGTCAAAAGAAGGGTTTTCCGCGCTGGCTTCAACCATTGAAACACTGGCCGCCGCCGAGCGCCTGACCGCCCACAAAAATGCCGTTACTTTGCGTGTTAACGCCCTTAAGGAGCAAGCATGAGCACTGTGACTATTACCGATTTAGCGCGTGAAAACGTCCGCAACCTGACGCCGTATCAGTCGGCGCGTCGTCTGGGCGGTAACGGCGACGTCTGGCTGAACGCCAACGAATATCCTACAGCCGTGGAGTTTCAGCTTACGCAACAAACGCTCAACCGTTACCCGGAATGTCAGCCGAAAGCGGTCATTGAAAATTATGCACAGTATGCAGGCGTGAAACCGGAACAGGTGCTGGTTAGCCGTGGCGCGGACGAAGGTATTGAACTGCTGATTCGCGCTTTTTGCGAACCGGGCAAAGACGCCATCCTCTACTGCCCGCCAACGTACGGCATGTACAGCGTCAGCGCCGAAACCATTGGCGTCGAGTGCCGCACGGTGCCGACGCTGGAAAACTGGCAACTGGACTTGCAGGGGATTTCCGACAAGCTGGACGGCGTAAAAGTGGTCTACGTTTGCAGCCCCAACAACCCAACCGGGCAACTGATCAACCCGCAGGATTTTCGCACGTTGCTGGAGTTAACTCGCGGTAAGGCAATTGTGGTTGCTGATGAAGCCTATATTGAATTTTGTCCGCAGGCATCGCTGGCGGGCTGGCTGGCGGAATATCCACATCTGGCTATTTTGCGTACCCTTTCGAAAGCTTTCGCTCTGGCGGGGCTTCGTTGCGGGTTTACGCTGGCAAATGAAGAAGTCATCAACCTGTTAATGAAAGTGATCGCCCCCTACCCGCTCTCGACGCCGGTTGCCGACATTGCCGCACAGGCGTTAAGCACGCAGGGAATCGTCGCCATGCGCGAACGGGTGGCACAAATTATTGCAGAACGCGAATATCTGATTGCCGCTCTGAAAGAAATCCCCTGCGTGGAGCAAGTTTTCGACTCCGAAACCAACTACATTCTGGCGCGCTTTAAAGCCTCCAGTGCGGTGTTTAAATCTTTGTGGGATCAGGGCATTATCTTACGTGATCAGAATAAACAACCCTCTTTAAGCGGCTGCCTGCGAATTACCGTCGGAACCCGTGAAGAAAGCCAGCGCGTCATTGACGCCTTACGTGCGGAGCAAGTTTGATGAGTCAGAAGTATCTTTTTATCGATCGCGATGGAACCCTGATTAGCGAGCCGCCGAGTGATTTTCAGGTGGATCGTTTTGACAAACTCGCCTTTGAACCAGGCGTGATCCCGGAACTGCTGAAGCTGCAAAAAGCGGGCTATAAACTGGTGATGATCACTAATCAGGATGGTCTTGGGACACAAAGCTTCCCGCAGGCAGATTTCGATGGTCCGCACAACCTGATGATGCAGATCTTCACCTCGCAAGGCGTACAGTTTGATGAAGTGCTGATTTGCCCGCACCTGCCCGCCGATGAATGCGACTGCCGCAAGCCGAAAGTAAAACTGGTGGAGCGTTACCTGGCTGAACAAGCAATGGATCGTGCCAACAGTTATGTGATTGGCGATCGCGCGACCGATATTCAACTCGCAGAAAACATGGGTATTAATGGCTTACGCTACGATCGCGAAACCCTGAACTGGCCGATGATTGGCGAACAACTCACCAGACGTGATCGTTACGCTCACGTGGTACGCAACACCAAAGAGACGCAGATTGACGTTCAGGTGTGGCTGGATCGCGAAGGTGGCAGCAAGATTAACACCGGCGTTGGCTTCTTTGATCACATGCTGGATCAGATTGCCACCCACGGCGGCTTCCGTATGGAAATCAACGTTAAAGGCGACCTCTATATCGACGATCACCACACCGTCGAAGATACCGGTCTGGCGCTGGGCGAAGCGTTAAAAATTGCCCTTGGTGACAAACGCGGTATTTGCCGCTTTGGTTTTGTCCTGCCGATGGATGAATGCCTTGCGCGCTGCGCGCTGGATATCTCAGGTCGCCCGCACCTGGAATATAAAGCCGAGTTTACCTACCAGCGCGTGGGCGATCTCAGCACTGAAATGATCGAACACTTCTTCCGTTCGCTCTCATACACCATGGGCGTGACGCTGCACCTGAAAACCAAAGGTAAAAACGATCACCACCGTGTAGAGAGTCTCTTTAAAGCCTTTGGTCGTACCCTGCGCCAGGCCATACGCGTGGAAGGCGACACCCTGCCCTCGTCGAAAGGAGTGCTGTGATGAACGTGGTGATCCTTGATACCGGCTGCGCCAATCTGAACTCAGTGAAGTCAGCCATTGCGCGTCACGGCTATGAACCGAAAGTCAGCCGTGACCCGGACGTAGTGTTGCTGGCCGATAAACTTTTTTTACCCGGCGTCGGCACTGCACAAGCGGCGATGGATCAGGTGCGTGAGCGCGAACTGTTTGATCTCATCAAGGCCTGTACCCAACCGGTGCTGGGAATCTGCTTAGGAATGCAACTACTGGGACGACGCAGCGAAGAGAGCAACGGCGTCGATTTGCTGGGCATCATCGACGAAGATGTACCGAAAATGACCGACTTTGGTCTGCCGCTGCCGCATATGGGCTGGAATCGCGTTTACCCGCAGGCGGGCAACCGTCTTTTTCAGGGAATTGAAGACGGCGCGTACTTTTACTTTGTTCACAGCTACGCAATGCCGGTCAATCCGTGGACCATCGCCCAGTGTAACTACGGCGAACCGTTCACCGCTGCGGTACAAAAAGATAACTTCTACGGCGTGCAGTTCCACCCGGAGCGTTCTGGTGCCGCTGGCGCTAAGTTGCTGAAAAACTTCCTGGAGATGTAATGATTATTCCAGCATTAGATTTAATCGACGGCACCGTGGTGCGTCTCCATCAGGGCGATTACGGCAAACAGCGTGATTACGGTAACGACCCGCTGCCGCGCTTACAGGATTACGCCGCGCAGGGTGCCGAAGTGCTGCACCTGGTGGATCTGACCGGGGCAAAAGATCCGGCTAAACGCCAAATCCCCCTGATTAAAACGCTGGTCGCAGGCGTTAACGTTCCTGTGCAGGTTGGCGGCGGCGTGCGTAGCGAAGAAGACGTGGCAGCATTACTGGAAGCAGGCGTTGCGCGCGTCGTAGTCGGCTCCACCGCAGTGAAATCACCCGACATGGTGAAAGGCTGGTTTGAACGCTTCGGTGCCGATGCGCTGGTGCTGGCGCTGGATGTACGCATTGACGAGCAAGGCAACAAACAGGTGGCAGTGAGCGGCTGGCAAGAGAACTCGGGCGTTTCACTGGAACAACTGGTGGAAACCTATCTGCCCGTCGGCCTAAAACATGTGCTGTGTACCGATATCTCGCGCGACGGCACGCTGGCCGGCTCAAACGTCTCTTTATATGAAGAAGTATGCGCCAGATATCCGCAGGTGGCATTTCAGTCCTCCGGCGGCATTGGCGACATTGATGATGTCGCGGCTCTGCGTGGTACTGGTGTGCGCGGCGTAATAGTTGGCCGGGCATTACTGGAAGGTAAATTCACCGTGAAGGAGGCCATCTCATGCTGGCAAAACGCATAATCCCGTGTCTCGACGTTCGTGATGGTCAGGTGGTGAAAGGCGTACAGTTTCGCAACCATGAAATCATTGGCGATATCGTGCCGCTGGCAAAACGCTACGCCGAAGAAGGCGCTGACGAGCTGGTGTTCTACGATATCACCGCTTCCAGCGATGGACGTGTGGTAGATAAAAGCTGGGTATCTCGCGTGGCGGAAGTGATCGATATTCCCTTCTGCGTAGCTGGCGGGATTAAGTCCCTGGATGACGCTGCCAAAATTCTTTCTTTTGGTGCGGATAAAATATCCATCAACTCCCCTGCGCTGGCAGATCCGACATTGATCACCCGTCTGGCAGATCGTTTTGGCGTGCAGTGTATTGTGGTAGGCATTGATACCTGGTACGACGCAGAAACCGGCAAGTATCACGTTAATCAATATACCGGCGATGAAAACCGCACCCGCGTCACTCAATGGGAAACGCTCGACTGGGTACAGGAAGTTCAAAAACGCGGTGCCGGAGAAATCGTTCTTAATATGATGAATCAGGACGGCGTGCGTAACGGTTACGACCTCGAACAACTGAAAAAAGTGCGTGAAGTTTGCCACGTCCCGCTAATTGCCTCCGGTGGCGCGGGCACTATGGAACACTTCCTCGAAGCCTTCCGCGATGCCGACGTTGACGGCGCGCTGGCAGCGTCCGTATTCCACAAACAAATAATCAATATTGGTGAATTAAAAGCGTACCTGGCAACACAGGGCGTGGAGATCAGGATATGTTAACAGAACAACAACGTCGCGAACTGGACTGGGAAAAAAACGACGGGATGATGCCAGTGATTGTGCAACACGCGGTATCCGGCGAAGTGTTAATGCTGGGCTACATGAACCCGGAAGCCTTAGACAAAACCATCGAAAGCGGCAAAGTCACTTTCTTCTCGCGCACTAAGCAGCGACTGTGGACCAAAGGCGAAACGTCGGGCAATTTCCTCAACGTAGTGAGCATTGCGCCGGACTGCGACAACGACACACTACTGGTGCTGGCGAATCCCATCGGCCCAACCTGCCACAAAGGCACAAGTAGTTGCTTCGGCAACACCGCTCACCAGTGGCTGTTCCTGTATCAACTGGAACAACTGCTCGCCGAGCGCAAATCTGCCGATCCGGAAACCTCCTACACCGCCAAACTGTATGCCAGCGGCACCAAGCGCATTGCGCAGAAAGTGGGCGAAGAAGGCGTGGAAACCGCACTGGCCGCGACGGTACATGACCGCTTTGAACTGACCAACGAAGCATCTGATTTGATGTATCATCTGCTGGTATTGTTGCAGGATCAGGATCTGGATTTAACGACAGTGATTGAGAACTTACGCAAGCGGCATCAGTGAATTGGGGCTGACTGGATGTGATGTTTTTGTCACATCCAGCAACAAAAAACGGGCACGGTGTCACCACTCTGCCCGTTTTCTTTAAAGCTAAAAAGATTATTTCGCGTTGTAATTGCGCAGCGCATTACGCCCCAGCACAATCCCCGCGCCAACCATACCGCCCAGCAGCACAGCCAGAATCAGTGTGATGGCCTTTTTCGGGCTATCGCGACGAATTGGCAGTGTGGGTTTCATAACGTAACGGTAGGCATTTATATCAAGATCATCAACCTTCAGGCTTTCGATATCCAAAAGGTTTTGACGAGTCTGGTAGTAGCCAGGAGAGAAAACCAGCGGACGGGTCGCTTCATGCTTGATCATCGATTCCAGTGCATCACTCCCCAGAAGGAACAACGTATCCTGCGTTACGTCTTCGGTCTGTTGAATCTGTGGCTTTGCCAACTGCGCCTGATTCGCATATTGCAACGCTTCCTGAATCTGGCGGATACGCAGATCTTTTTGCTCCTGTGCCACCACTTCTTGCGTTTTCAAAGAGTCTTTCAGGTTTTTCATACCCAAAGCAATATTATCTTTCAGGTCCTTTTCCAGCTCTTTATTCACCTGGTCATCAACCTGTTGAATATATTCAGCCAGCTTCTTCTGTGCGTCCGCCGCAGTTTGCCCGACATAAGAAACAGCTAACGGTAACGGCTGGTTTTTAACAGAAGGCTCAATGGTCAGTTTTTCTGGTTCTTCCTGATTATCCAGCGTTTCAGCTAATGCAGAGAAGGCAGAACTGAAGCGACCAATTAACGCCTCCTGTAAATCCGACACTTTCGGTGCTGCCTGACCATAGATAACATTCATGGCATTGTTATAGCCAGCAATTTGCCCCACATCTGGCTGAGTAACAATGGCTGTCGACGTCCATTTCTCTTTCGCGACCGCCAGATATCCGATAGCCAGAGCGATTGCCACAATAACAGTGATGAAGATTGTCACCTTCCCACGCCACAACTGCATCAGTAAATCAATTAAATCAATCTGTTCCGGGTCATGGTTATGCCCAGGAATATTATTATTTTCAACTCTCATCATTACCCTAACAGACGGAAAATTTCAGGTCGCCATAGTTTAGCGATAATCTGTATGAATGCCATAGGAGTAACAATAAAAATACTGAATTACTCCACGAGCATTAAATGACGTGTGTACAGAAAACCATCATGGCAACAATAGGTTAGTCACTACCGAAAAGATCACGGGTATAGACCTTATTTGCTACATCCTTAAGCTCTTCAGACATACGATTAGAAATGATGACATCAGCCTGTTGCTTAAACGTTGTGAGGTCACGTTCCAGTCGCGAGTTGAAGAACGATTCTTCCTTCATCACTGGTTCATAAATGATAACTTCAACACCCTTAGCTTTGATCCGTTTCATAATCCCCTGAATGGACGAAGCGCGGAAGTTATCCGAACCACTCTTCATTATCAGACGATATATTCCAACTACTTTAGGTTTGCGCGACAAGATAGCATCGGCGATGAAGTCTTTCCGGGTACGATTAGCCTCAACGATGGCAGAGATAATATTATTGGGAACAGACTGATAGTTTGCCAACAGCTGCTTAGTATCTTTCGGTAGACAGTAGCCACCGTAACCAAATGATGGATTGTTGTAGTGGTTGCCGATGCGTGGATCAAGACAAACGCCTTCAATAATTTGACGGGTGTTCAATCCTAAACTTTCTGCATAGCTATCCAGTTCATTAAAGTACGCCACACGCATCGCGAGATAGGTATTAGCAAAAAGTTTAATTGCTTCAGCTTCTGTTGAATCAGTAAACAGGGTTGGAATATTTTGTTTGATTGCCCCTTCCTGTAATAACGCGGCAAAACGCTCTGCACGTTCAGAACGTTCGCCGATCACGATACGAGAAGGATGAAGATTATCGTAAAGGGCTTTACCTTCGCGAAGGAATTCGGGGGAGAAAATAATATTTTCGGTGTGGTATTTCTTATGCATAGCGGCGGTAAAACCTACCGGAACCGTGGATTTGATAACCATTACCGCCTGGGGATTTATCTCTGTTACATCTTTAATTACTGATTCTACGCTGGATGTATTGAAATAATTAGTTTTAGGATCATAGTCAGTCGGAGTTGCGATAATCACATAATCTGTATTCCGGTAAGCTTCATTTTTATCTAAAGTGGCATTAAAGCATATTTTATCTGATTGCAAATACTGCTGAATCTCTTTGTCAACAATAGGAGATATCCTATCATTCAGCATTGCGACTCGTGACGGTAAAATATCTAATGCGACAACTTCATGATTTTGTGCGATTAAAAGCCCATTTGAAAGGCCTACATAGCCGGTACCGGAAATGGTGATTTTCATTTCATGCTCTCAGAATTAACTTAACTATGAATCATGATGTTTTTAGCATCCTGATAAGAGTTAAAAGTTTTAACGCTACGGTGATGAGTGGTCAACGCAACGAAAAACAATTCAGATTTTCTTTATAAGAATAGCTAATATTTATTAAGTTAATATTAAGCAATGAAATTTAGTCTATAAGATTTATGGCAAAAAAAGCCCAGCGATAAATGCCGGGCCTTAGTTTATTACTGATTAAATCAGATTAATCCAACCATTCGGTGTGGAATACACCTTCTTTATCAATGCGTTTATAAGTATGCGCACCGAAATAGTCACGCTGTGCCTGGATCAGATTCGCAGGCAATACTGCGGCACGGTAGCTGTCGTAATAGGCAACCGCAGCGGCGAAGGTCGGAACCGGGATACCGTTCTGTACCGCATAGGCTACTACATCACGCAATGCCTGCTGGTAGTCGTCGGCAATTTGTTTGAAGTACGGAGCCAGCAGCAGGTTAGCGATCTTCGGATTTTCAGCGTAAGCATCAGTGATTTTCTGCAGGAACTGAGCGCGGATGATACAGCCAGCACGGAAGATCTTCGCGATTTCACCATAGTTCAGATCCCAGTTGTACTCTTCAGATGCGGCACGTAGCTGTGAGAAGCCCTGAGCGTAAGAAACAATCTTACCCAGATAAAGCGCACGACGAACTTTCTCAATGAATTCAGCTTTGTCGCCTGCAGGTTGTGCTTGCGGACCGGACAGTACTTTAGACGCCGCAACACGCTGCTCTTTGAGAGAAGAGATGTAACGTGCAAACACTGATTCAGTGATCAGTGACAGAGGCTCACCGAGATCCAGCGCACTCTGGCTGGTCCACTTACCAGTACCTTTGTTAGCTGCCTCATCCAGAATCACATCGACCAGGTAGTTACCGTCTTCATCTTTTTTGGTGAAGATATCTTTAGTGATGTCGATCAGATAGCTGCTCAGCTCACCGTTATTCCACTCGGTGAAAGTCTGTGCCAGTTCTTCGTTGGAAAGGTTCAGCCCACCTTTCAGCAGAGAATAGGCTTCCGCGATCAGCTGCATATCGCCGTATTCAATACCGTTGTGAACCATTTTTACGTAGTGACCTGCACCGTCGGCACCAATATAGGTAACACACGGTTCACCATCTTCAGCTACGGCAGCAATTTTGGTGAGGATTGGCGCAACCAGTTCATAGGCTTCTTTCTGACCACCAGGCATGATGGAAGGCCCTTTCAGCGCGCCCTCTTCACCACCGGAAACACCAGTACCGATGAAATTAAAACCTTCTGCGGAAAGCTCACGGTTGCGACGAATGGTGTCCTGGAAGAAAGTATTACCACCATCAATGATGATGTCGCCTTTATCGAGGTATGGTTTCAGGGAATCAATAGCAGCATCCGTGCCTGCACCTGCTTTCACCATTAACAGGATGCGACGAGGCGTTTCAAGAGATTCAACAAACTCTTTCACCGTATAGTAAGGAACCAGTTTTTTGCCTGGATTTTCAGCAATAACTTCTTCCGTCTTTTCACGGGAACGGTTGAAAATAGAGACGGTATAACCACGGCTTTCGATGTTGAGCGCAAGGTTGCGCCCCATCACAGCCATACCGACGACGCCAATCTGTTGCTTTGACATTGTTTACTCCTGTCAGGGGTGGTCACCGCGGGGTTGCGGCTTATTTAAGATAAAGAATAGCTTAATTTATATCTTATTTTACAGTCATATTTTTCATAACTAGGGCATCGATTGTTTCTTACCCAATTATCTACTTATCCACTGATATTATAAAAACGTTCAGCAAATTTTATTAATTCACTATCACTATTATTTGGTATTAGTTCAACATGATTTTCTTTGCTTGTAATGAAATAGTCACTACCAATAGCAGAAAGATGTGAAAATGGCGATGTGCATTCCTTATCAAAAAGAGAACATCCCAAAAAATAGTTCATTGAATACTGAATCCCTAACATGTGCAATATTGTTGGCGCAAAGCTTAATGAATTTTTACCGTCTGCATCCAAAATTTCAGGAGTGATATCTCCTCCAATAACCAGAAATGGTATTTCGCCTACAAAGTAACGAGAATCGCTATTAAATGCTTTTTTATATTCTGTCGAAGGAAATGTTGAATGATCTGACGTTATTATTAATAATGTGTTATTATAAAATGAACTACGCCGAAAGAAGTCAACAAATTTCCCTAAGTGAAAATCATAGTTATAGAATTTATTGTAGAGCGGGTTCTTACCATCAAAATATTTTTCATTTGGACTATCTTGACCATGATGAGTACCAGATGGATAGACACCAATAAAGAAGTGTTCTTTTTTATTTTCCTGAGAACGTAAAAAATATTGCAGTGCATTAAATGTTTGCTTATCCGTCATTCTGTCTCGTTGATAACCAATAAAATCACCCATACCAAGAACTTTATCAAAATTAAGTGTTTTCAACATTGTGTTGAGTGGGTTGTTTTTTTCGGTGGATGCTATAAAATAACTTCTATAACCATACTCTTTCAATATATCCGGTAAAGAGGTTTGACGGTGAAGATAAATATTATCAATTTCTGAGTTAGATAATTGTCCAATACCTGTACCAGTATCAGTAAAACCATCCCGAAATTGATAACCAGAAGTTAACTGACCTCTTAACCCTCGAAAGGTTGCAGCTGTATGGTTATAATAGTTTTTAAAGCTTAGTGCTTCAGTAGATAACTTATTTAAATTAGGCGTAACTGAAAATGCTCCAGGTTTGGAGCTGCCCATAATTTCAGATGAAAACCCCTCAGTAAATATTACAATAACATTACGGCCTTTGAAACTGTAGTTATTTCCTATAGGGTTAATAAAAACACTTGTCTTTAAAAAAGATTTTCCTGCATCTCCGATCTTATTACTAGGCTTAAAGGTTTGCTGTAAATAGAACAATTTTGCCGTTTCATAAAAAGCATATACTGGCCCCGCACTTATAAAAGAACATACAAGCAATAACCCTATACAGAGAATATTAGATTTATAATATTTAATACGCTCGATTAGAGCACCTGAAGGCATCGTAATGAATGAAACTATAACAAATAAAATAAAAACAAAAAAAACTTTAATTACCTCGCCAATGCCCAAGGATTCAATTTCTGCAGCATTCGACAAAGCAAGAGGCATCAAATATTGTCCTGAACTAAATAGCGACGCTGCCTGCACACCTAAAATGGAGAGATAAATCCCCCACAAAGCATTGCTTACAAACTTTCTCTTTATTAGAAAGATTGCCACGCTTGTAAGTGTGTATTCAATAGTAAATAAAAAAACACAATCCGCCCTTCCAGAGTAAAGTAAAACGCCAAAAAAAATACAGAAAGGTAAAATTATTCTAATAATACTCATAAAGTTCATATTGGGTTAAACCATTTTATTTGAAATTTTTAATGTTATTTATTCAGCATTGTATCACCAGAGCAAGATTACGAAAGCCGGCTCCCCGCAAAGACTGACGCGAGGTAGTCTCTGTTCATAGCTGCTTTTCTCATCTTACGTCTTAACCCAGCCTTGAATACTTTATCTGTCGTCAAAATATTAATGGCGATATGCCTTATCCCTGAAAATAATTCTGCTGCATTTCCCCTTCTTATTTTGCAGTCGTCTTCATTCATTACCACGTCCAGACGCCAGTGCAGCTTATTCTCTACGTGCCAGTGATTTCGAACCGCTGTCGCAAACTTCTCTGCTGTTAAATCAGCAGAACTGATATAATATCTGACCGTCATTTCTGGCTCATTCTTTTGCTCTGCTATTATTGACCGAAAGGAGACTACACGCATCATTTTGCAGTCCTTTCCATTCAAACGTGAAATCAATAAGTTCATCAGGGACATCGCAAACAATATGCAGACGGATTTTCTCTCTGCCTTGACTCTTTTCACTAATTGCGTAGCTGTCATGCTTTGGATTATTTAATTCTTTCTGAGGGAATTTTCCTCAAAGGATTTATTAAGCCGCCCCTTATTTTCTTTTAAAGCGAATAAATAATCACCTTCCTGTTGTTATACTTCTCTGCAATATCTTTCTGACAACCCATCGCATCAGTTGTGATAATTTTTCCTTTAATATCCATCATGTTAAGACGATTCAGGAATCGCTGTAATCTCATTGAATTTCTCATCCGTCTTGATCTGGATGAGAACCAGACTGTGCATTGTCTAGAACGCACTAATAACCTGAATCACTCCCCTGCAACGACTTTTATCATAACAGTACCGCAGTGTTTTTCCATCAATAACAATGATGTCTATGTCATCTGAAGAATGACATGCACACATCCTGTTAATAAAACATTCATGAAATTTTGCAGGACTGATACAGGATAAAGATCCGGAAGGGTATCGTGAACAGGAATACCATTTTCAAAATCACCATATTGCTTCAAAATATCGAGGTGAGTCTCACCGAAATCCGCCATATATTCCCATCCTTCAGCCACGGAAATGACGAAAAAAATAGTCAGCACCAGGATACCTGATAATTCATGTTCTACTTTACAGACTTGTCTATAATCAAGAATAATAGAAATATGTTCCATCAGTTTTTCAAGTTCCATTTTATTCTCCTTATTTATATAAGGAGTACTTGATCATATATAAGCAGTGATAAATAGTTTTTGCTACTGAGCAATATCACAATTACTGAACATAAAATGCTAATTGTTTAGTGCAAAAAAAATTATTTCTGATTATTTTTCCTGTATATAAATGCAGTTGGAATATGTATTTTAAAATGCATTTATAAATTTAGAGATTGCCTCCTGCTCATTATAACAATGAATAATTACAGCAATATTAAAAGAGCGATAAAAAAGCCCCTTATATAAACTATTTAGCTCCAGAGGTGAGGTTGTTACTAATTTTGACATTTTCTATAGAAAATATCCATAAAACTACAACTCCTATAATAAAAATCCCCATGGGTGTAAAAAGAAATGGATTAGTTATAGAAACGGTAATACTGAAAAAAAGTATTAACGACATCATTAAGGATGTTTTTGTAGTATTTAAAAAATAACCTTTCACAAAGATAAGCAACATAGGAATTATTGATGTAAATACACCAATAACACCTGTTTTCTGAAGAATCTCAAGAGGTACTATTTCTATCCTTAATCGATCTAATATAAATGAACCAAATCCTCCTCCAAACAAGAACGCCGCTAAATCAACATTTTTATAATAAAAATATAAATCATTAAATCTAACAGAGTCAGAATCTTCACTGCGTGATCCGACCATGTAAAGCATTATTATAAATAGAACGCACCCCAATATTATTATAATCGTATTTAAATATAGTTTATGTAATTTAAAACTGGCCAATAGCAGTGATAATGTCGTAAAAAGTAATACACCTCTTGATTCCGTCAATAATATCGCTAGCACTATTATGAGACATTTTAAATATTTTTTGTCAACAAAACTGATAATCGCACCGACACCAAAAAAGTAGAAGGATTTGGAAAAAAAAGCCCCATCGGGACGAAAAAAAAACTCGCTAGTCAATGATAAGTGTTTATAAATTAAATTAAAATTTAACAAGCCCAAATTCAGCAAAATTATGTATGAAATGTATAACAGTGCTCCATATAATGCAAATACATTAACTGTTTTAATGAAAATTTCACATAAAAACACTTTTAAAGTATATCTTAGTGTAAATAAATATATAAGTGACAGCATAAAAAGGTATGGTTGCACGTCAAATAGTATATCATTTACTTTATTACCAGTTAATAAGCCAACAAAGAAACCATATAGTGGGAATAAAAGCAACCATATAAAAAGACTAACACATTTTTGGTTAATTGAAAAATTCAATGTAACTAAATTTAAAGTTAAGAGTATAAAACTACATACAAATAATAAATATCGCAAAGGGAATATCCCCAATGGTTCCAGTAATCTTCCACCACCACCAACAATCAGTTCAACACATAAAAATGTTATAAAAATTTTATTTATATTATTCATATTCGTAAGGTGATATTTTTTAAAAAATATTTAAAATCAACATTAATAAAATATAAATTTTATCAGCCTTTTTCCGCCTTAACTTCCAAAAACTTAAAGCCAAGATCAAATTGCCTATATAACCTTTATCCAATTGATTTTTCACAAAGCTATCATCAGCTAATATACTAGCTATTTTAGTTACTTCTTTTCGATACCACTTGTTTCTTACCAAACCAAGTCGCTTGTATTTTGCTTTAAAATTAATATTTGCTCCCACTTGGTTGTTTTCATGTTGTCTGTACAACATTGTTGGTTTTTTATCAATATACCACGAATAATTTCTCGTCCGAGCAAATGAATATAAAAACCAATCATGCAGACAGATATCTTGTGCAGCATTTTTATTATTTATTATGAAATTCTTAAATTCAATCAGTGTTTCTTTTTTTATAACATATGTACACCCTGGACCTGCTGCTTCAAAAAAATAATCGAATTGAGTTTGCGACTGAGCTTTATCAACTAAATTTTTTTTCCCTGATGGATAGTATGCAATTACATTGCTGGAATAACAATCCGCATTATTTAATGCCAAGCAGTCAATTGCATTTTCTATTTTGCCTTTATACCAAATATCATCCTGATCACTAAAACAGATATAATCATAATTTTCAAAATCGACATCTTTAATTAATCTATAAAAATTCTTACCTGCCCCCCCAAACTTATCGGCGCTAGGAAGTATATTTATAATTGACGGATATAATGCTTTAAATTCTTCACAAATGTTTAATGTATTATCAGTTGATAAATCATCTGATATAAATATTGAGAGGTCTACACCCTTTTGTCCTATAATACTTTTTAATTGCTCCTCAATCCAGCATTCGCCATTATACGTAGCCATGAGTACAGCAACTCTTTTTTGATCATAACTATGCATTGTAACGACCGCCCCCAGTAATTCCTTTTATTCCATCAAGCGTAGCCAAAATATGTTTTTTCATATATTCAATTTTATTTTTTTGAGTTGCAATAATTAAAGTCGTATGAATTAAAGAAAAAACAACTTCCCTAATAGAGAGTAAAAGAGGCACATGATTTTTTCTAAGCAAAAGAAATGCATTTCTTACTCGATAATAACGACGTACTGGCGAGTGAATTGGTATGTTAATCCCACAGATTTTTACTGACTTATCCCCAATAGCATGAACCATTTCTATATCAGGAATGATATGAACTAATAGGCCATAGTTTAAGCATCTAAGACACCATTCTGTATCGACATAATCAATAAAAAGTTCCTCATCCATCATTCCAACAATCTCAAAAACTTCTTTTGAAACCATGGTTCCGGATGAGATTGTTACTGAACTTTTAAACGGTGCCTGTCCTTCAGTGACATGAATTTTCTCTCGAAGACCATTTTTTTTGATATTACAAATAGGATAATAATGTGACTTATCTCTATCAATAAAAACTGGGCCAGCTATTTTTGCATTTTCATTATCCATATAGCAGGAAAGTTTTTTGATAAACTCATTGCGAATACGGCTATCTTGATCAAAAAAAATTATCTTCTCTGCCCCTTTTTCAAGAGAATATCGAATCCCAATATTTTGTGCTTTTGCTATACCTTCATTCCTACCAAGACAAATTAAATGAACTTTTTCGATGTCTGCTAATTTATCTTTCAAGGTGAAATTAGTACTATTATCGACTACTACAACGTAACAATTTTGCTCCTTTAGTTCAGTGATCAATGCATTCAGATTTTTAAGTTCGGGATTATATGTCACAATGACAGCGTAAATATTACTATTCATTATCCAAGTGACTCAGTAATTGGTTGATTTTAGTCTTCATATACAGAACACATTCTAGTATAAAGCCATTGTAATAACAGAGCATCTAAAATTACACGTATGCTCCAGGATATTGCGGCACCTAGCAACCCATATTTTTCGACCATAAAATACAAAAGGGCTAAATAAGGAACCAATTCAGCACAATGAATCAAAGCAGTAATTTTGGATTTTCCTAATGCCTGGATTGCAGAGAACGGTATCATTGCCAACGCATTGAAGAAAAAACCGATCAATAATACATTTAATATATTAAAGGAATTAATTTGGTAATCTTCACCAAACCATATTTTCAATACAAGCCCTGAATACAACAAGCCTATGATTATCACCGGCAAACAGATTAGAAACATTAAAAGCAATGATTTATTTACATTACGTTTAAATTCTTTAAAGTCTTTGATGTTACTTAACCTTGGAAACACTGCTCTCCCGATTGCTGCAGGTATTATTCCTAATTTTAGAATAACCTCTGCTGGTGCAGAATAAAATGCAACTTTATCTGCCCCCATAATATTTGACACTATAAATCGATCAAAATACACCATGACCGGACTTATGATATTACTTACTGTCATCCAACCGCCAAAGAAAAAGAGTCGTTTAAAGGTTTTATAACAAAAATGAACCCCCGAAATTTTAATATCATTCCTGACATAATAGGCAGAGACTAAAATCGAAATAACTCTTGCAAATATTAAACCAGCAACCGCTGCCGACAATGTAGCACTATAAAAAACAAATATGGCCGGAATTCCCGCGATGCAAGAACTTGATATAGATTTTTGAATATTTACAATGCCAAATTTTTCATCCCCCTCAAGAATGGCTGACCATAATTGATTTAGAATAAATAATGGAATGCAAATAGCCAACAGTTTAAATGCTAGTTGTATATCACTATGTTCAACACCAGAAATTTTTAGATAATTAACTATTCCATCAGAGAAAATCAATAATAAAAAAGCACCAAAACATGAAAATAGCACCAAAAAAGATGTGCTTGTTGAAATTACCTTGGTTCTTTCATGATGATTATCACGATGAATTGCAATTTCTCTAATAACAGAGCGAGTCAGGCCTACATCAAAAATTCCAGCATACCCAACAAGTGCAATTGCAATTGTATAAACCCCGAAACCTTCAGGCCCCAAACCTCGAGCAAGAAATCCTAGCGAGGGGATAGCAATTAAAGTTGGTATTGCATAGCCAAAAAGGTTCCAGACACTATTTTTTATTATGCTCATTATTACATTTCTTTATCATATAAAATAATCAGCATCTACAAATTTTTGACCATTAATATCTTTATCAGAAAGCAATGGATTTTGAACCGGCCATTCTATATTTATACTTTTGTCGCTCCATAAAATCCCACGTTCTTGCATTTTTGAATAGAAATTATTTGTTTTGTAGACAAATTCTGCTTCATCACTAAGAACGCAAAACCCATGAGCGAATCCTTCCGGTATCCATAATTGACGCTTATTCTCCGCCGACAAATTTACACCAACCCACTTGCCAAATGTTGGTGATGATTTCCGAATATCAACCGCAACATCAAAAACTTCACCGACAACACAGCGTACCAGTTTTCCTTGTGCATAGGGTTCTAACTGGTAATGAAGCCCACGTAATACGCCTTTACTGGATTTAGAATGGTTATCCTGAACAAATTCAACCTTCCGTCCCACCACTTCTTCGAAAACTTTCTGATTGAAGCTTTCCATAAAAAAGCCCCGCTCATCACCAAATACTTTTGGTTCAAAAATTAGCACATCAGGAATTTCAGTTTCAATTACGTTCATTTTATTAATAACCCTTAATCATTTTTAGCAGATACTGACCATAAGCATTTTTCTTTAGCGGCTCGGCCAATATCTTCACCTGCTCTGCATCAATAAATCCTTTACGATAAGCAATCTCTTCCGGGCAAGAAACTTTCAACCCTTGACGCTCTTCAATTGTTGCAATGAAGTTACTTGCTTCAATAAGGCTTTGATGAGTTCCTGTATCCAGCCATGCATAACCACGCCCCATCATAGCGACAGACAAACGTCCTTGTTCCATATAAATACGGTTAATATCGGTAATTTCCAGTTCACCACGCGCAGAAGGCTTAAGGTTTTTCGCCATTTCCACAACATCATTGTCATAGAAATAAAGCCCAGTAACCGCATAGTTACTTTTTGGTTCCAGAGGTTTTTCTTCCAGACTAATTGCCGTACCGTTATTATCAAACTCCACGACACCATAACGTTCAGGATCATTAACGTGATAAGCAAATACCGTTGCACCGCTTTCTTTGTTAACAGCCGCTTCCATTAATTTCGGCAAGTCGTGTCCATAGAAGATATTATCGCCAAGCACGAGTGCACAATCATCACCGCCAATAAAGTCTTCACCAATGATAAACGCTTGCGCCAGGCCATCCGGGCTCGGTTGTACTTTATACTGTAAATTAAGCCCCCACTGGCTCCCGTCCCCCAACAATTGTTGGAAACGCGGCGTATCCTGTGGCGTACTGATAATAAGAATATCGCGAATACCCGCCAACATAAGCGTTGAAAGCGGATAATAAATCATCGGCTTATCATAAATCGGCAGCAGTTGCTTACTTACTGCCATCGTCACAGGATAAAGACGAGTACCAGACCCACCCGCCAAAATAATACCTTTACGCGTTTTCATTTCACCATTCCTTTTAATTCATCCCGCTCTGGCATCATGAGCGAGATGCAAAAATTTGTTAAATTGCCGTAGTCGTAAATAATTCGTTGAGCATACGTTTCACGCCCACCTGCCAGTCAGGTAAGACAAGCGCAAAGTTCTGCTGAAACTTTTCTGTATTGAGACGAGAGTTATGGGGACGACGGGCTGGTGTGGGATAGGCCGTTGTTGGCACGGCGTTGAGTTTGTTAAGAGCAAGGTTGATCCCCGCTTTGCGCGCTTCTTCAAATACCAGAGCGGCATAATCGTGCCAGGTTGTTGTGCCACCAGCAACCAGATGGTACAAACCAGCAACTTCGGGTTTGTTTACTGCCACGCGAATGGCATGAGCGGTGCAATCAGCCAGCAATTCAGCACCTGTTGGTGCGCCAAATTGATCGTTTATTACAGCCAACTCTTCGCGTTCTTTTGCCAGACGCAACATCGTTTTGGCAAAGTTATTTCCTTTACCAGCGTATACCCAGCTGGTACGGAAAATAAGATGCTTTGCGCAATGTTCTTGTAACGCTTTTTCCCCAGCTAGCTTGGTTTCACCGTAGACATTTAGCGGTGCTGTTGCATCCGTTTCCAGCCATGGCGTGTCACCGCTGCCTGGGAAAACATAATCAGTGGAGTAGTGTATAACCCAGGCTCCGACTTCATTAGCTGCTTTTGCAATCGCTTCGACGCTTGTCGCGTTAAGTAATTGTGCGAAATCCGGTTCTGATTCCGCTTTGTCTACTGCAGTGTGAGCAGCCGCATTAACAATAACATCAGGGCGAATTTTTTTGACAGTTTCAGCCACACCTTCGGGGTTGCTGAAATCGCCACAATAATCAGTGGAGTGAACATCAAGAGCAATCAGATTACCTAGCGGTGCCAGAGCACGTTGCAGTTCCCAACCCACCTGCCCTGTTTTGCCGAAAAGCAGGATATTCATTACTGACGGCCCTCATAGTTTTGTTCAATCCACGACTGATAAGCACCGCTTTTCACATTCTCAACCCAATTTGTATTAGCCAGATACCATTCCACCGTTTTACGAATACCGCTCTCAAACGTTTCTTGCGGTTTCCAGCCCAATTCGCGGCTAATCTTATCGGCATCAATTGCATAACGGCGATCATGCCCTGGGCGATCGGCAACATAAGTAATTTGCTCACGATAAGATTTCTCTTTCGGTACAATCTCATCCAACAAATCACAAATAGTGAACACTACGTCGATGTTTTTCTTTTCGTTGTGTCCACCAATGTTATATGTTTCGCCCGCTTTACCTTCGGTTACGACGGTATATAACGCACGAGCATGATCCTCTACATACAACCAGTCGCGAATTTGATCCCCTTTGCCATAAATAGGTAATGGCTTATCTTCCAGAGCATTCAGAATAACCAATGGAATAAGTTTTTCCGGGAAGTGATAAGGACCATAATTGTTAGAGCAATTAGTCACAATGGTCGGTAAACCATAAGTCCGCTTCCATGCACGTACCAAATGATCGCTGGAAGCTTTAGAAGCAGAATATGGGCTACTTGGCGCGTAAGCTGTCGTTTCCGTAAATAGCGGTAACGCTTCGTTATTATTTACTTCATCCGGATGGGGTAAATCGCCATACACTTCATCAGTAGAAATATGATGAAAGCGGAAACCTTTTTTCTTTTCATCATTCAGAGCAGACCAGTAATTGCGCGCCGCTTCTAATAGAACATAAGTACCCACAATATTGGTTTCAATAAATGCCGCAGGGCCAGTTATTGAACGGTCAACATGGCTCTCTGCCGCCAGGTGCATCACCGCGTCTGGCTGGTGCTGTGCGAAAATACGCGCCATAGCTACGGCATCGCAGATATCTGCATGCTCAAATGAATAACGTTCAGAATCAGAAACTTCAGCGAGTGATTCCAGGTTTCCGGCGTAAGTCAATTTATCGACATTAACAACACTGTCCTGCGTATTATTTATAATGTGACGAACTACAGCAGAGCCAATAAACCCTGCGCCACCAGTTACAAGTATCTTCACTTTTTTATTCCATATAGCTATAGAGCATGCTGTGAAATAGACTGCTCCAGAATTGATTAATAGAGGCATTAATGCACGCTACCGCCCCTGGCTTAACAGCTACCAGAGCACTGCGTGCATGACTACGATGTGACGAGCGTTACTCACTCGCGCAAAATCCGAAAAATTCAAACGCTAATTGTCTTACCAAACAGCCGTAGAAACAAGGAAAATCCTGGAAAAATTTGAATAATATGAAGCAAGTAACTCCTTGTTTTTATACGCTTTATAAAAAAACAACGGCAGGAAAATTCAATGCGCAAAACTTATGCTATGAATCTTCACTGCCGTTTTTAATTTCTTACTGACCGACACTTCCTGTTAGATTTTCGTTATTCGCTTAACAACTTCTCAATGCCTTTGCGGAACTTTGCCCCTTCTTTCAGGTTGCGCAGCCCATATTTTACAAACGCCTGCATATAGCCCATTTTCTTACCACAGTCGTAACTGTCACCAGTCATCAGCATTGCGTCAACGGACTGTTTTTTCGCCAGTTCAGCAATGGCATCTGTGAGCTGAATTCGCCCCCATGCACCAGGCTGAGTGCGCTCCAGTTCAGGCCAAATATCGGCAGAAAGCACATAACGACCTACGGCCATAATGTCTGAATCCAGCGTCTGCGGCTGATCCGGTTTTTCGATAAATTCAACAATGCGGCTGACTTTACCTTCGCGATCCAGCGGCTCTTTAGTCTGGATGACGGAGTATTCAGAGAGGTCTCCCGGCATACGTTTTGCCAATACCTGACTGCGGCCAGTTTCATTGAAGCGCGCAATCATTGCTGCAAGGTTGTAACGCAACGGATCGGCGCTGGCATCATCAATAACGACATCGGGCAGCACGACGACAAATGGATTATCACCAATAGCCGGTCGGGCACACAAAATAGAGTGGCCTAAACCTAATGGTTCACCCTGACGCACGTTCATAATGGTCACGCCCGGCGGGCAGATGGACTGTACTTCTGCCAGCAGCTGTCGCTTCACGCGCAGCTCAAGGAGAGATTCTAATTCATAAGAGGTGTCGAAGTGGTTTTCGACCGCGTTTTTGGACGCATGAGTTACCAGGAGGATTTCTTTGATTCCTGCAGCCACAATCTCGTCAACAATGTACTGAATCATTGGCTTATCGACGATGGGTAGCATCTCTTTAGGAATCGCCTTAGTTGCAGGCAACATATGCATCCCAAGACCCGCTACAGGAATAACTGCTTTTAAATTCGTCATTATTTCATCCACCTGTAAAATGGTTGCTGAATTATAGCTTGTTCGATTTTTTTCGCCAGCATCAATTACCCTGAATTGATTACTGATTTCCTTCCGATGTTACGCCGCTTTGTCCAGGATTGCAGTAGCGTTATTCTTAAGTATGGTGCCATTTTTCCAGGAATGGTCGCAAATCTATCGTTCCCGTTTCGGTAGCCTGAAGTTTATCTTTTCCACATTAACGATATGGTGATTAATCCTGTCGATATCGACCGAGCTTTGTCCTTTTTCATTCACCGCATGAACATTTACCAGTGACAGTAGCGTCTCGTTCTTTGCCATAAATGTCCCACGGACATCCTTACGCAAGTCGAAGTTCATGGTCAATGCCGGGCCAATCGAAGATTCTTGCATCACATTGATATTACGCATAAAAAGGTGCTGCGGCTTGTTGTGTAGCTCCAGAGAAGCACGTTTCATCGCAATATTGGTCAGCGCAACAAAGGAGATAGCATTCCCTGCGGAGATTTGGATTCCACGCAATTTCCAGGCAAGGTCAGTATTATCAAGATGAATATTATTCAGTCTGAAGTTTTGCGGTATGGAGAGATACTTGCCTTTAATGACACCGTAGCCGATTAACATCCCGGCACTATTAACCATTTCTATATTGTCAATAACAAAGTTATCACATCCATATATCGCTACAGTGGCGTTATCAATACCGGCTTTCTTGCTGAAATCAGGCGTAATATTACGCGCTTTGATATTACGGATAATGAAATGTTTGCCATTTTCAACATGGATCAGCTGTCGACAATCCGATCCTGTAATATTCGCCACGACAAAGTTTTTCACCGCCTGGTCTTCCGGATAGTTATTATCGTAGGTACTTCCCGCAAGGCCTATGCCGATGCCCCAGTTGATTTTGCCATTAGTACAGTTAATGCGCTCTATTACGTGGTCGGAAATTAAAATATCGCGGTCGTTGATTGCCACGTTCCATTCGATGGCGTCGCCCTGTAAGTCACTGAACTTACAATTGGTGATGTTGGCACCGATAATCTGGTTATGAAATCCCTGGCGTAAGATGGCGTAATTAGCATGGCTCACGGTCAGGTTATCGATGGTCAGGTTGCGCATGATCCGTTTGTTTTTGCCGCCGATATAAATCTGCGTTACCGGACCAAAGCCGCTCATCGCCAGCCCTTTGATGGTGCAGTCAGAGCCACGCACATCCAGGGGGATGTTATGCATACTGCCGCCCTTCCCCCCTGTCACCTGGCTGCCGTCCTGTAAGACAAATCGCCCTCTGCCGTTGCCGCGCAAACTACCGAGGATGTGTAACGTTTTGCCGGGAGGGATGAAGATGCCGGTGTTAATGTTGTCGCAAACAAATCCGGCGGGCACGACGACCGTTTGCCCTTCGCTAAAGGCTTGTTTAAATGAGGCGATCCAGTCGTGCGGATTGTAGTCGTTGATGTTAACGCTTTGTCGGGCGGGAAGTGCACGGGCGAAAGGGGTATGGAGGAAAGCAAGCGCGGAGCTTGCCGTCAGGAAGGTGCGTCGGGAGATTGTTTTAAATGACATGCGTTCTCCTCTATAAAGCTTGCAGCAAGCTGGCGAGTTCTCGGTTAATCACCTGCTGGTTAAAATCGTGTTCGACTTTTTCGCGCGCACGTTTGACGACCGGAGCCAGTTCGTCTGTATCCAGTTGGCTAAACGCCGCCAGCCGTTGCGCCAGTGCATAGGCGTCATTTTCCGGCACCAGCCAGCCAGATTTATCTGCCTCCACCAGTTCTGGTATTCCGCTATGCAAAGTGGAAACGACCGGAATGCCGACCGCCATCGCTTCCATCAACGCCACAGGTATCCCTTCCATATCGCCATCCGCGCCCGTTACCGATGGCAACAGGAAGACATCCGCGTCGTCGAGCATCGCTTTCACTTCATGGCTCGGTTTAAAGCCCGGCATCTCTACCACATCTTCCAGTTGATACTGTTCGATGAGCGTGCGTAAGCGCCGCTCCCACGGGCCAATGCCGAGGATGCGATAGCGAAATGCCACGCCCTGCTCTTTGAGCTGACGGCAAGATTCGATCGCCACATGCAGACCCTTTTTCTCAGTTAAACGTGCAACGGAAATAATCTCCAGCGGTGTTCCAGGCGCTTTAACCGGACGAGGGCTAAAGCGCGTCATGTCCACGCCCATGCGCGATACAGCGATTTTTTCCGTCGGGCAGCCCATCTTTTGTAATCTCCCCGCCCATAGATCGCTTATTGGCAACATCAGGTCGCCACGGCGAAACAGTTGTTGATATTCGGGAGTGTAATGATTGAGCACTTCCCGACTGGAGATATCAATGCCGTGGAAGATTGTGGCGATTTTGCCGCGAATCACCCCCAGTTCACGCAATTTTGCAGCGGTTACTCCTGCTGGACCAAAATGAGCGATGAACACATCGGCACGAAACGGTGTTGCGACCTGGCCGCAAATGGCAGACAAAATCAGGTTCCGCGATTCGGCACCATAGAGTTTGAGGTTGAGCGCCTGCCAGGTATTTTTACGATGAATGCCGCGTAAGGTCTGGCTTGCGCGGTGACGCAGCTTCGCCACTTTGCCCCGTGGTTCGTCCTGTAACCAGCGAGTTCTGGCAGCAAGGTTGTACTTCGTCCATGCCGCATGGGTGTTTTGTGTGTCGCCTTTTTGCAGCGCGACAATCTCCACCTCAAATCCCATATCAATAAACGCAGTGATTTGATTGAGGACGAAGGTTTCTGACGACAGCGGAAATTTCAGTAAAAAGAAGCCGACCTTCATTTCGCCTCCCCGATGCGCTCAAGCACAGCCTGCACCATCCGCATTCCCGTCTGACGTTCGCGACTGACAGCTTCGCTAAGTCGTGCATTCAGCGCCGGAAGCTGGCCTAAGGTATCCGCAACCATCGCTTGCAGGCTGCCGTCTAATAAATGACGGATATCAATTGCCATCTCCGACAGCCCCAGTTGTTGCATAATCCCGGCGGATTTATGTTCGTAGTTGATGGCAATTGCCGGAGTGGCAAAGTTCATGGAGATAATGGCGGAGTGCAGCCGCGTACCAACGGTAAGTTCACAGGCACCAAGAATTTTGCCCATTTCCAGATCGTTAAGTTCATCCATCACCACGTGGTAACGGGCAGGATCGCTGATGTGCTGGCGCAGGTTGAGCGCCACCATGCGGTCATCTTTGTTATAGCTGTCGATGCCCGTACAAGTGGAGAGCGCAATCACCTGATAGCCTTCGTCGAGAATGCGATTGACCACCCCGGCAAAAGCTTTTTCATACGCTTGTTGAGTGGTGCCAAGGCGTTTGTCGAACGGTGCCAGTTCGCGCAGAGTAATTGCCACGGTTTTGCGTTGTGCGGCAACATTCAGCCAGTGTTGAACGGCATAGCTGGCGGTGAAATCTTCGGTGTGATGATCGACCAGCCAGGCGGTATCGACGCCATGTTCGATTTTTGCGGTGGTGATATTGCTGCGTTTCATCAGATCAAGGCTGACCGATTCGCGCAGGATCAGCGCGTCGCAGTGACCGAAAACGTAGTTCGCCAGTTGGTTGAATTGCTCATCCTGGAACGGGCCAACGCTGTGACCAATCATAAACAGCGGCTTTTTCGCCATAAACGTACAAAGTGCGTGTTCAAACTGCGGCACACCGTAGAGATCGACAAAAAACGATCCGCCGACCTGGATAATGGCATCGTAACCTGACAGCAGGCGCACGAAGTCGGTGAATCCCTGGGCGATGGCGATATTGCGCAGCTTGCCAGTGTCGGTGACGCGTGAGAGCAGTACCTGGTGTTGATAGCGGCGACGGAGAACTTTTTTAACGCGCCCGACAACGCCCGCCGCGCTGTTGTGTTGTTTCATTTGCAGGAACAGCGGATCGCCCATCACCGGACGATTAAGCAACCAGGAAGAACTAACTGGATAGCGACTCATCACGTCCACTTCGGCGTTTGGATTGAGGATGTTGATGGCATCAAGTAAGCCGCGCAGGATGGCACTGTCGCCGCGATTGCCACAAGTATGGTTGCCAAGAATAAGTAATTTCATTTTTTCCTCATAAATTTGATGCCAGGTGAGGTTGTATTTGTTGTTTTCATTGCTGTTTTTTGCCTGATGCGACGCTGACGCGTCTTATCAGACCTACAAAACCCGAGCCGGAACCGAAAACAACACTTCACCCTGCCCGTAGAAGCATTTTCATTTTTTCGCTGCGACAAAACTGGCGTTTCACTTCCACCACCAGCGGATGGCGCGACAGCACAATCATCACCACAAACGCCAGCGCGCCTGCGGTAATTTGCACCGCCAGCAGCATCCCCAACGCCAGTTGCCCTTTCAGCAGCACGCCCAGCGCATAACTAACCACCAGCGTCGGCAGCGAGAGATAAAACGGTAGCCACAAGCTCAGGATGTACTGACGATAACTGGAACCGAGCACCGGTTTAATCATCACGAAGTAGCTCAGAATGGTGTTGATAATCTGCACCAGCAGGAAGCCGAGCGTGACGCCGATCGCGCCCGCCATCTGCCCGCCGATAACAATCGCCGGAATAAACAGAAATGTTTTGAATACGTTGAATTTAAAGCTGATATCGACCCGCGCTTTCGCCATCAGCAGCGAACCAATCGGGTTACCCACGGAGCGCAGTAGCCCCACCACACACAGCAATTGCAGCACCGGAATAATGCTGTTCCACTTCTCACCAAAGACCAGTGGTACAAAGTTATTCGACACCACCATCAGCCCCAGCAGCGCCGGAAAGTTGATAATTCCCACTACCGAAAGCAGTTTGTAGAAGTTAATACGCAGCTTTTCGGTGTCGTCCTGAATTTTGGCAAACGCCGGAAACAGCACGCGGGTGATGATCGGGTTCAGCTTCATCGGCGGCACAACGGCCACGTTATAGGCCAAGTTGTAGCCCCCCGCCACGCCCGCGCCAAGAATACGCGCCAGCACCAGCGTTGAAAGGTTGGTGTTGAGATAATTAATGATGCTGTCCGCCGTCAGCCAGGCACCAAAGCGTAAGTTCGGTGCCACCGACGCCAGCGAGAAATGCAGACCGGGGCGATAAATTTTACGGCCAAAGTAGCCAAACAGCAGCGTTCTCACCGCACTATTGACCAGATAACCGAGGATCGCGGTCATCGCCAGTGGCCAGAAATGGGCGCTAACCACCGTAAAAGCAAAACCCGCCAGCACCGCGCTGGTTTCGATCATGCCGATTTTGTTGAACTCCAGCTCCTTTTGCATCAACGCGCGGAACTGCTGCCCGTGGGGGATCACCACAAACGCCAGCGACAATGTTTTAATCAACGGTGCCAGATCTGGGTTATTCAGCACGTCACCGATGACATCACTCAACAAAAACACTGCCACGCACACTACAATCCCCAGCCCGACGTTCAGCCAGTACAGCGTGGTAAGTTCAAGGTGGCTGATTTCTTTTCGCTGAATAATCGAGTTAGCGATACCGAAGTCAGAAAGCGTATCTGCCAGCGCGATGATCACCAGCGACACGGTAAGCAGGCCGAACTGGTGGTTGTCGATAATCCGCGCCAGCACGGTCATCTGCACCAGCCCGAGGCCAATGATGATCACCGTGGCAATCGCCGACCACTTCGCGCCGCTGATGGTTTTTTCACGTAAGCTCATATCAATATGCCGCTTTGTTAACGAAGCCTTTGAATACCGTCAGGAAAACGATTTTGATATCGAACCAGACGCTCCATTCGCGGATGTACTCAAGGTCGAACTCGACGCGTTTTTCCATTTTCTCCAGCGTGTCGGTTTCGCCGCGCCAGCCGTTAATCTGCGCCCAACCGGTAATGCCCGGTTTCACCTTATGGCGCAACATGTAGCCTTCAATAAGCTGGCGATACTGCTCGTTATGCGCCACTGCGTGCGGACGCGGACCCACAATCGACATCCCGCCGGTCAGCACATTGATAAACTGCGGCAATTCATCCAGTGAGGTGCGGCGCAGAAAGTTCCCCACTTTGGTGACGCGCGGATCGTTCTGCGTCGCCTGAGTCACCACGTTGTCGTTCTCCATCACTTTCATGGAGCGAAACTTCCACACTTTGATCGGCTTGCCGTCCATGCCGTAGCGAGTCTGGCGGAAAATAACCGGCCCCGGTGAACTGAGTTTCACCGCCAGCGCAATGCAGCACAGCACCGGGGAGATCAGCAGTAGAATAAGCGTTGCCAGCACAATATCTTCCGCACGTTTAATCAGGCGGTTAATCCCGGAAAGCGGCGTGTCATACAGCGGCACCACCGGCACACCGTTCATATCTTCAATGCGCGAATGGAGAATGTTGAAGGTAAAGACGTCGGGGATCAGCAGCACCGAACAGGTGGTGTCCGCCAGTTGATGAACCAGTTTTTTCACTCGCGCGCCGTCGCACATCTGCATCGCGATATAGACGTTATGGATTTTGCCCGCTTTCGCATCTTCGACCAGCTGTTGCAGGTTACCCGCCCAGTCGTTAGACACGCCGCCCGGTTTCGGATCGTGATAGACACCCACCACTTCAAACCCTAACCACGGTTGATTACGGAAGCTCTCCATCAGCATTTGCCCGGCAGCTAAATCCCCCGCCACGGCGACCATACGCTTGTTATAGCCATGATTACGCAGCCAGCCCGCACCAATGCGAATACACGAACGGCAAACCACCAGTCCGATACTGGTCAGCCCATACCACGCCAGCCAGATTGTCAGTTGCGTGTCGAAATCATTGTTAAACGCCACCAGTCCGGCGCTGAAAATCACACTTAACGTCCAGTTTTGTAGCAACAGGGCAAATTCTGTCGCTGCCCGAACACCGCGCCATGAGCGATAAAAATCGGTGATGCCGCCCAGCATCTGGAATACCACCAGCGTAATCAGCGCCACCAACAGGTGCATGTAGAAGAATGACAGTCCGCTCACTTCGCAAACCAGCCATAGTCCGGCAAACATGATGGTGATATCTGAAAAGCGTTGCACCATAGAGATTAACGATGCATTGGTTTTCGCTCGCTCGCGCTTTTTTAGATTTGTCATCGTTGTTCCTGTTCTATTGTCGCCTCACCCCGGCCCTCTCCCCAAAGGGGCGAGGGGGAAAAGAAAGTTCCGTGCTCTCTTCTCTCCGCAGGCAGTAGAGCGTCAGGGTGAGGGGGAAAGTAATGACATTACTCGTTCAGCAACGTTAGCAGAGTTCGCGTTCGCGCTTCCATCAGCGGCACATCACCGCGCGATTCCACATTCAACCGCACCACCGGTTCGGTGTTGGAGGAGCGCAGGTTAAAGCGCCAGTCGGCAAAGGTCATGCTGATGCCGTCAGTGCGATCCACCGCCAGCGCCTCGCGGCTAAAGTGCTGTTCGACGCGGTTAATCGCCTCAACGGGCTGCGCCAGCTTGCTGTTGATCTCACCGCTTGCCGGGAACGCCACCATCCGGTCGCGCACCAGTTCGCCCAGCGATTTTCCTTTCAGGCATACCAGTTCGGCTACCAGCAGCCACGGGATCATGCCGCTGTCACAGTAGGCGAAATCACGGAAGTAATGATGCGCGCTCATTTCGCCGCCGTAGATGGCGTCTTCCTTGCGCATACGTTCTTTAATAAAGGCGTGTCCGGTTTTCGACATCACCGGCGTGCCGCCTGCGGCAGTCACCACATCGATGGTATTCCAGGAAAGACGCGGATCGTGGATGATCTTCGCGCCGGGATTTTTTTCGAGGAACGCTTCTGCCAGCAGACCGACAATGTAGTAGCCCTCGATAAACTGCCCTTTTTCGTCAAACAGAAAACAGCGGTCAAAATCGCCATCAAAAGCAATGCCCATATCCGCGCCGTGTTTGATGACTGCATTACGGGTGTCGTCGCGGCATTCCGGCAGTAGTGGGTTAGGAATACCGTTGGGGAAATTGCCGTCCGGCGTGTTGTGCACTTTGATTAATTCCACAGGCGCACCGAGGGCTTTAAAGCGGGCTTCAATAGCGTCCACCACCGGCCCCGCCGCGCCGTTCCCGGAGTTGATCACCAGTTTGAGCGGCGTGAGGTTTTTGACATTGATATAACCGAACAGGTGATCAACGTAAGCGTCACGCAGATTGATTTGCTGATAGCGACCGCGTGTTGTTTCATCGACAGGCGGGAAGTCGTTGGCTTCTGCCAGACGCTGGACGTCGCGCAGTCCGGTATCGCCGCTGATCGGGCGAGCCCCTTCGCGCACCAGCTTCATGCCGTTGTAATCCATCGGATTATGGCTGGCAGTGACTTCAATGCCGCCATCAACACCGAGATGGAACGTGGCAAAATAGATCTCTTCGGTGCCGGACATGCCGATATCCAGCACATCGACGCCCGCATCCTGTAAACCTTTTGCCAGCGCCAGTTTTAAGGTTTCGCTGGTGAGACGGACATCACCGCCTAAAACAATGGTTTTCGGTTTAAGGAATTCGCCATAGGCGCGACCAATGCGCCAGGCAATATCTTCATTCAGTTCTTCGCCTAATTTTCCGCGAATATCATAGGCTTTAAAGCAGGTTAATTTTTTCATGTCGTTACCCTTTTTCAGGCAATAGTTGACCCTGACCGAAGCGGCCAATTTTGTTTTTGTCGTTATTTACCGGAGAATTAATCCGGTTGATTATTCAACTGCTACACCCGTCCGTAGCGATCCGCGAAACGCACCACATCATCCTCTTCGAGATAAGAGCCGGAGCGCACTTCAATTAAATCGAGCGGAATTTTCCCCGGGTTTTCCAGGCAGTGCGTCGCCCCCAGCGGAATATAAATGGACTCGTTTTCACCAAGCAGTTTGATATCACCGTCAATGGTGACTTTTGCCGTTCCCGCAACCACCACCCAGTGTTCCGCGCGGTGATGGTGCATCTGTACCGACAAACCCTCGCCCGGTTTCACGGTAATGCGTTTCACCTGATAGCGGTCGCCTGCGTCGATAGAGTCATATTTGCCCCACGGGCGATACACTTCGCGATGTACCCGATGCTCATGGCGACCATCGGCTTTGATCTGTTCGACCACTTTTTTCACATCCTGCACCGCGTTACGGTCAGCAATCAGCACTGCGTCTTTGGTCTGCACCACGACCAGATCTTTCACCCCGACGGTGGTGACCAGGCCAGATTCGGCATACACATAGCTGTTTTCAGTTTTGTGATTAATCACATCACCGTGGCAAACATTACCCTCGGCGGTGTGGGCGCTGATCTCCCATAATGAAGACCAGGAACCGACATCGCTCCAGCCCGCATCCATCGGCACCACAACCGCATCTGCCGTGCGTTCCATGACCGCGTAATCCACCGACTCTTCCGGGCAGGCGAGAAACGCTTCTTCATCCACCCGAATAAAATCGAGATCCGGATCGACGGCGCTCATCGCCTTTTCGCAGGCATCGAGAATATCCGGGCGATATTTTTTCAGTTCTTCGAGATAACGTCCGGCGCGGAACAGGAACATGCCGCTATTCCAGTAATATTCGCCGCTTGCCACATAGGCCTGAGCGGTTTCCAGATTCGGTTTTTCGACAAACTGCGCCACTTCAAAAGCCTCCGCATCCTGCTCGCCCGCAGAAACCTCGCCACGACGAATATAGCCATAACCGGTTTCTGGTAGATCCGGCACAATGCCGAAAGTCACCAGTTTGCCCGCTTCGGCATACGGCATGGCGTTACGTACGGCGGCGCGGAACGCGTCTTCATCGGCAATCACATGATCCGCCGCCAGCACCAGCATTAGCGGATCGCTCTCAGGGCTATGACGTGTTGCCGCCAGCGCCGCCAGCGCAATGGCAGGGGCAGTGTTACGCCCTGCCGGTTCGAGAATAATGTTCTCGGTAAGTTTGTTCAGTTGACGCAGCTGTTCCGCAACAATAAAGCGGTGCTGCTCATTGCAAATCACCACCGGGCTTTCGCACTCCACGCCGTTCAGGCGGCAGATGGTGGTTTGCAGCATGGTGAGATCGCCTTTCAGGCATAAAAACTGCTTGGGGTAAAGTACGCGGGAAAGCGGCCATAAGCGGCTACCGGAGCCACCTGCCATCACCACTGGATAGAGTTTCGACTGCGCCATAATTATCCCCGAATATCATTTATAAATTGACGTAACACGTTCTCTTTATCGAGCGTGCGTTCGGCATATTCACGTGCCACCGTGTTGTGTTTAGGTAGCAGAAACGCCTGACGGATCCCCGCCACCAGCGCCTCGACCGATTCCGGTTCTACGCAAACCGCAATTCCTGGGAAGGTTTCGCAGAGTTGCCCCAGCTCAGTGTGGGCTTCTGCGGTAATCACCGCGTTACCGCCTACCGCCAGAATATTGGTCAGCTTCGACGGCAATACCGCATCTGCTGCGCCGCGTTTTTGCACTACCAGATGGCAATCGCCCATCTTCAGCAGCGCGGGTAAAGCGTCATACGATTGCAGCGGGAAAAATTGCATGTTGCGCAATCCACGCTGCTGCGCCATTTTTTCCAGTCTCGCTTTGCCGCCGCCCTGCCCGACAATGGCAAAAATCAGCGGTTCATCGCGCAGGCGATCGGCGGCTTCAATAACGTTTTCCAGCCCCTGCTTTTCACCAATATTGCCGGAGTAAAGAATGATTTTTTTGTTATCCGGCAGGCCAAGCTGGTTACGAAGAGCGTCAACATCAGCCTCTGCAACATGCTGAAAACGGGCAATTTCCGACCAGTTGGGGAAGAAGATGACGTTTTCCGCCGCCACGCCTTTTTCAACGGCTTTATTCATCATTGAGCGCGAAATAGTGGAGACGTTATCGACGTTATGCAGTCCGCTACGTTCGAACGCCGTCGCCAGCTGTGCCACTTTGCCTTTTCCGGCAAGACCCAGCCCCAGCATGGCGTCCACTTCGTAATCCTGAATATGCAGCACCGTGCGCGCGCCAGAGAGTTTCGCCAGCAGGCGCATTCCCGGCGTGCAAAACAGCGTTGGCACTACGCCGATAATGCGATCCGGCTTCCAGCGACGTTGCGCCATCAGCGGGAAAAAACTGCTGGCGGCAAAACTGCCGAGATGTAACAGGCGTTTCAGTGTGCTCGGCTGTTTTGGCACGTACAGCGGGCAGCGCCACACCGTGGCGGCCCCCTCTTCTCGTTTGTACCGCCAGGCGGAATAGTTCTCGCCCACCTGCCATTGCGGGTAGTAAGGCGGTGCGGTAATGACCCGCACCTCATGACCTTGTGCCGCAAGCCATTCCACCATCTCTCCGGTGTATTTGCCGATGCCGGTTAACTCCGGCGAGTAGTTAATGCCGTAGACCAGTATTTTCATAATCCGGGTACTCCGGCACGCTTCTCAGCGAGAAAATAGGCGCGGCTGTTAGCGTGAACATTGTCACTGGCGAGCAGCGCGTCCGGCGTCAGCCAGCGGTAATCGTCATGCTGCTCATCCGGCAGTAACAGCTCTTCTTCCGCGACTCTGAAGCGAAAACCGAGCACCACATAGTGAGTGGTGAAATCCGTGCCGGAGAAGTTATCGTCATAAAAATGCTGCCAGACACCGTAAAACTGGCCTGCTGTTATCGGCAGACGCAGCCCCAGTTCCGCCATCGTCAGCCGCTCAAATGCGGCTTCCAGCGTTTCGTCTTTCTGCACGCGCCCTCCCGGCACAAACCAGTAACCCTGCGCCGGGCGGTTGGTTCTTTTGCCAAGCAGAAACTCGCCGCGACTGTTCTCGACAATAAAGTCGAGAGAGACAAGCGGAGTGGAGCGCACTACCGTGGCAAAGTCTTCCTGACGTAAAAACATCATTACCCCCGAAAGCGGTCTTGATTCTCAAGGAACCACTGGTAAGTGCTGGCAAGCCCCGCTTCCAGTGAGATTTCGTGATACCAGCCAAGCTGATGCAGGCGCGTCACATCCAGCAGTTTGCGCGGCGTGCCATCCGGTTTGCTGGCATCAAAAACCACCCGGCCTTTGTAACCCACCACTTTGGCGATGGTTTGCGCCAGCTCGCGGATAGTGGAGTCAACGCCCGTGCCGACGTTAATGTGCGACAGCATCGGCTGGGTATTTTCCAGCCAGACTTCGTGCGCCAGCTCCATCACATGAATGCTTGCCGCCGCCATATCATCGACATGCAGAAATTCGCGCATCGGTGTACCGCTGCCCCACACCACCACGTCCGGCGCATTCTGTGCAGTCGCCTCGTGGAAGCGGCGCAGCAATGCAGGGATCACGTGCGAGTTACTCGGATGGAAGTTGTCGTGCGGCCCGTACAGGTTAGTCGGCATGACTGAGCGGTAATCGCGTCCATACTGGCGGTTGTAAGATTCGCACAGTTTGATCCCGGCAATTTTGGCAATGGCATAAGGCTCGTTGGTCGGCTCCAGCGTACCCTGCAACAACTCGCTTTCTGCCATCGGCTGTTTTGCCAGTTTCGGGTAGATGCAGGACGATCCGAGAAACAGCAGTTTGTTCACGTCGTTCTGATGCGCGGCGTGAATGATGTTGCTCTCAATCATCATGTTCTGATAGATGAAATCCGCCGGATAGGTGTTGTTGGCGACAATGCCGCCCACTTTTGCCGCCGCCAGATAGACCTGGTCAATGCGCTCGCGGGCAAAGAAATCATGCACCGCGCGACTGTCCAGCAGGTTCAGCTCGTCGCGGGTGCGTAATACCAGTTCCACATCACCGCGCTGTTCGAGCTGCCGCCTGATGGCGGAACCGACCATCCCGCGATGGCCAGCGATAAAAATTCGTTGTTTACTCATGCTTATGACTCCAGCGCGATCGCCACGTCGTAGCCGTGAGATTTCAGCAGAGAGTGTTTTTTCGCCGCTTCGAGGTCATTAGCCACCATTTCAGACACCATCTCTCTGAGGGTGATTTCTGGTTTCCAGCCCAGTTTTTCGTGCGCTTTGGTCGGGTCACCGAGCAGCGTTTCAACTTCAGCCGGACGGAAGTAACGCGGATCAACGGCGATAATCACATCACCCGGTTTAACGCCCGGCGCGTCATGCCCGGTGACGGAAACCACAATGCCCTTCTCTTCAACACCCGTGCCTTCAAAGCGCAGTTTGATGCCCAGCTGTGCTGCCGCCATTTCCACGAACTGACGCACGGAGTACTGAACGCCGGTAGCAATAACGAAATCTTCCGGTTGTTCCTGTTGCAGCATCATCCACTGCATTTTTACGTAGTCTTTGGCATGACCCCAGTCACGCAGAGAATCCATATTGCCGAGGTACAGGCACGACTCCAGCCCCTGGGCGATGTTGGCGATTGCGCGGGTGATTTTGCGGGTGACGAAGGTTTCGCCACGGCGCGGAGATTCATGGTTGAAGAGAATACCGTTGCAGGCGTACATACCGTAGGATTCACGATAGTTAACGGTGATCCAGTAGGCGTACAGTTTGGCGACCGCATACGGAGATCGCGGGTAGAACGGCGTGGTTTCTTTCTGCGGAATTTCCTGCACCAGACCATACAGTTCAGAGGTGGAAGCCTGATAAAAACGGGTTTTCTTTTCCAGACCGAGGAAGCGGATCGCCTCCAGCAGGCGCAGCGTACCCATCGCATCAACGTCTGCGGTATATTCTGGTGACTCAAAAGAGACCGCAACGTGGCTCATCGCGCCCAGGTTGTACACTTCGTCCGGCTGCACTTCACGCAAAATGCGCGTCAGGTTGGAGGTATCACTCAGGTCGCCATAATGCAGATGGAATTTCGGATTGCAGGTGTGCGGATCCTGATAAATGTGATCCACGCGCTCGGTGTTGAATGACGATGCACGACGCTTAATACCATGCACCTCATAACCTTTTTCCAGCAGAAACTCTGCCAGGTAAGAACCGTCTTGTCCGGTTACACCGGTGATGAGAGCGACTTTTGACATGTCTTATTCCTCTGTATTTTTTGAATTTATTCAGTTTCAACGCGTTCGCGTATCACCACTGCGGGATTCCCCCGGCAAACCACATTTGCCGGAAGCGATTTAAAAACACTGCTTCGCGCACCCACGACGGTGCCGTCGCCGATCGTGACGCCAGGGGCAACAAAGACATCGGTTGCCAGCCAGCATTTCTCACCAATCACAATGGGCGTGGCGTTAATGGTGAAATGTCGACTTGCATGATCGTGGCTGCCGGTGCATAAATAACTTTTTTGCGATATCACCGAATGCGCGCCAATGGTTATTTCACCGAGGGTATATAAATTGACCTCATCGCCGACCCACGCGTAATCACCTAAGGTTAATTTCCACGGATAGGTAATTTTTACTGACGGACGAATAACTACGTTTTTTCCTATTTTTGCGCCGAATAAACGTAATAAAAATGCCCGCCAGCGATACAATATTTGTGGCGACCAGGCAAATATTGTTGCCTGTACCGCCCACCATAATTGCACTTTAATAGCATTGCTGCCCCGGAACCCTTTCGGCACCGAGAAACCACTTAAATCTTGCATTGATATTCCTTATATTCAAAGTTTGTTATATAAGGCTTTAGTCTTACCCGTCGTACGCTGGCGTAAATGCCAGGATAATTCTGACCAGAAGCCTGGCACATGTAATATTTGCCGTTGGACTTTTTTCGCGTCAGCACACAATTCCATATTATTGGTGGTTGATACCCCACCCATAGAAAATTCAGACACCAGGCCATTGAATTTTTTAAATACATAACCAGCTTTATACATTTTTGCCGCCAGCGCATAATCTGAAGAAACTTTATATTCCAGGTCATAACGCCATTTTTTTAAGCCAGATACCGGGAAAAATATCGCCTGATGACTGGCGGGCAGGCTGTGATAAATATACCAGCCAGGTTTGGCGCTACGTTTAATTTTATGACCGTCGCCAAAGTCCAGCAGCGCATCGCCGGTGATCATCACGTTATCTTTTTGCACTTTTAACTTACGAACAAAATTTGCGGCATCCTGATGAAAAATATCACCCGAGTTGAGAAACAGCGCAAACTTGCCTTGTGCCATTTCAATACCTTTGTTCATGGCGTCGTAGATACCGTTATCTGGCTCGCTGACGAAGCGTAGGTTATAGACACCATTGAGATTTTCCAGATACTCACGGGTGCCGTCATTGGAGCCGCCATCGACTACAATCCATTCGAAGCAGATATCGCCCGCCTGCGCCAGATGCGCCAGCGAGGCGTGTGTTTTGACTATCCCTTCCAGGTTACGAAACGCGACAGTGATTATGCTAAGCAACATGTTTTACCTCGTAATACCCGTCATACTTCAAGCTGCATGTGCGTTGGTTTTCCTCGCTCACCCCAGTCACGTACTCGTGTACGCTCCTGGGGATTCGCTGCGTCACCAACTTCCTGCAACTCGAATTATTTAGGGTATATATTTAACGCTTTTCGCAAAATAAACGGACAGACGATTAAAAATGCATATTCCGGGCTAAATATCGAACCGGTAAAAAACAGTGATACCGGCGTAAAAAGATAGAGCTGCACGCGAAAATTGCGATTATCGCCAAAAGCGTTGAGCATCATTTTTATCACTTTCCCCATGTACCACAGCGATAAAAACACCGCGAACCAGGAAAAATAAATAATCAGCAGATACAAACCATTGTCTATGGTTTTTCCGACATCCGCACCGTTAAATATTCCGAATGATGCGACATATTCATAAAGTGAGCCAAATCTGACTACGCCGTCAATATGGGTCAAAGAATAGCCGACCATCACCAGCGGACCGACAATACGATAATACGATGACGATCCTTCCGTACCTAAATCTCCCAGACGGGTGGAAATATAAGGAAACGCAATTACCACACCAACCAGGAATACAGCCAGAGAAATCAATGCTAACGGTAACTTTTTCTTAATCGCCTCTTTATTCAGATATTGGAATGCCCACTCCAGCAAATAAAACAGGATAAAGGTCATAACCCCTGAAAACGATCCGGATAATATTATCCCTGCGAGAATCATAGCATCTGTTTTAGGTGTTTTGATACCAAACTGTTTGATACTGAGCCAAATTGAGATTAATGCCAGAGCGAAAAATGCCGGTTCGAAATAAAGTGCTGTCGTGCGCTTGCCACCGAATTTAATGAAATTCAGTACATAGCTGTTGCTGTAAATCAGATATTTCGAAATCGACTCCATAATACTGCTGCCGCCGGTGAGGATAATTTGCGCCATCTCCACCGCCGCCAGCGCCACCACCAGCCCGACCACCAGATAAAAGAAACGTAATATCTTGCGATGGTTGTGTGGCGAAATGGTTTTAAAGCGAATGCTCCACACCATGCCAATAATGATCACGATATAGACAAATAGCATGGTTGAAGTGACGTATTTGCTGGCATCCAAAGACTGACCAAACAAATAGTTAAACGCCGTGAGCCCCGCGCCAATCCCTAAGGCAATCATCAATTTTTTAACGCTGATGCGCTCTAAAAACAGCAGTAACAAGACGGGTAAAAAAGTGACGATGGTAATGGGGAAACTTTCGCCAAGCTGGGCGATTTTGACGTTAACCAGCAGGTAAATCAGCGGCAGCAACAGGTAGCTACAGATTCTGATAGACGTTGACATACTCCTCCAGCATCTGTTGTCCACTGTAGGCGACGCGGCTGCGCTGGCTGAACCCGGTCAGCGTGGTGCCAAATATCGCCTGCGCGATTTCCGGTTTGCTTAACTGCACCAGTTGCAGCACGTCTTCTTCACTGACGGTTTTACCGCCGGATTTTTGCAGCACTTCCCGCGCTGCATCGCTATGGGTGGCGATCACCGGCACGCCAATCGATAGCGCCTCACACAAAATCAGCGGGTAGTTATCGACACGAGAACTGAACACCAGCGCATCCATCTGATTGAGCGCGCTCATCAGCTTACGTTTGTCGGTTTCAAAGCCGTGATTGACCACACTACCAGCGGTGAACGGCGAGAACTTACCGAAGGTATGCAGTTCGATTTTGTCGCCCAGCGCCATCATCTCGCGCACCAGTTGCTGGTTAGTTTTGCCGTCGTAACGCAGGTCATGCGCCACCACCGCGATTTTCGGCTTGCCCTGGGTTTCGCGCACCGGTGGCAGTTCCGCCAGAATGGCTTCGGTTGCCATATCAATGCCGTTATTGATAATCCGGCAGCGCCCTGGACCGTACAGGCTATTGAAAGCGTCAGCCACATGCTGGCTGGGGGAAATAAACTGACAGCCCAGCGCCAGCATCTCGCGAAACAACTGGCGTTTGCCCGCCACCAGCTGGTGTGCGCGATCAATCTTCACCGGCGGATAGTTATTTAGCGTCGGGCATTTCTGGCAGCCGGTTTTCCAGCCTTCGCAACCGTCGGTAAAGGCGCAGCGTCCGGTAACGCTCCAGTGGTCGTGCAGCGTCCAGACCAGGGTGACATCCGGTTTATGGTTTTTCACTTTTTCGCAAAAGCGCACCACACTGTTAAGATTCAACCAGTAGCTGTGCAGCACATGAAAATGCAGAACTACCGGCCCCGACGTGCGGGTAATAGAACGGTACAACTCATTGAAATTGCCGAACAGATCGCGATTAAACAGACGAAACAGCGCAATGTTCGCCATCGCGGTCATCCGAGGCGTATGTTTGATTACCTGCGGATAGTGTTGATGACTGACGCTCTCTTTGCCGCCTTTGCCGTAGCCGTAGACAAAATGTGACGCCAGCCCCTGTTGCAGCGCGCGCTGGTGGAGATCTAACGCCACACCTGCCGCTCCGCCTTCCGCCAGTCGCACATTAAATTGCAGAATATTCATTTAATTACCTTCACTCGCGCTTTTTCTCCCACCACCAGCGCGTTGTCCGGGACAGAATCGAGCACCACGCTGCCCGCGCCCACGGTGACGTTGTTTCCAAGCGTGATATCACCCAGAATAATGACGTTGGCACCGAGTTCGACGCCGTTGCCAATTTGCGGACACGCCATGTTGTCGGCACCACGATTGCCGATAGTGACACCGTGGCGAATGGTGAAATCATTCCCCGCTACCACGTTTTTATTGATCACTACGGCGTAACCGTGATGAATGGTAAAGCGGCGGCCAATGGTCGCGGCGGCCTGGATTTCATAACCGAAAAAGCCTTCGGTGATAATGCGATACAGCACCAGCAGCGGAGCCGCCCACAAATTGTTGAGGACGTTCTTTTTGCGCCACACCGAACAAAAATGAGCAACGCGATAGGCAAGAACCATGCAACACGGGCGTAAACTCCAGCTATTGGCACGCAGATCTTCCAGCATCTTTAGCGCCCCCGTATGCCATCAGCCAGACGTTTGCCGTTACGCACCGACAGCAGCGTCAACAAAGTCCGCCAGGTCATGCGTTTATTGCGGATCTGGTAGAGGGTAAACAGCTGATATTTTTTGCTGGCGCGGTCAAATTTGTCTTTGTGCTTGCGGTAAAAGTGGAAGTATCCGGAGAATTTTTTCGGTGACGAGGTGATCTGCATTTCGCCGTGATTGATATGCAGGATCTGCGTCGCCTCTTCCACTTTCCACGGTTCGCCGTACTCCACCACCATCCGCAGGAAGATGTCGTAATCCTGTGCTGCTTTCAGTTCGGTATCGAACAAACTTTCTTTGAAACGCCACGCCCAGGTAAAAACCTGGTTACCGATGATATTGCGTTTGTAGAACAGGCGGCGTGAATAGGGTGATTTGGGATACAGCGGCAGGCTTGCCGGTTGGGAGTAGACTTCGCCCTGGCAAACGTAGTCGTTGGCATACAAGAACGCATGAGTAACCAGTTGCTGTTTATGGGCGAGGAAGACGCTCAGGCGGTTGGGTGTCCATTCATCATCATCATCGATCCCGGTGATGTATTCCCCTTGCGCCCGCATAATTGCCTGGTTACGTACCGCGCACGCTCCGCTGTTAATATCGTTGTGAATATAGGTGATACGCGGATCGTTGAGGGTGGTGACGTACTGCTGAAGCTGTTCCCAGGACGTGGAGCAATCATCCACGATGATCATCTCCCAGTTGCTGTAGTCCTGGCGCAGGACCGATTTTATCGCCCGAATCGCCAGTTGTTGGCGGTTCCAGGTCGGCATATAGATTGAGATCAGCGGATTGTCTTTCATAGGTTGTTCTCCCGGCTTATGAGCTGGTTTACTTGCCTGATGCGGCGTGAACGCCTTATCCGGCCTACGGGGCGATGCGAATGCAGGTGTCGTTATTTCGCGTCCGACTTATATTCGTAATAGCCATAATCCTGATACGCGCTGGCGCGGCGGAAGATGGAGTTCAGAATCACCCCTTTCACAGGAATACCGTTTTGCTCAAAGCGGCTCAGACTGGTTTCCACTTCTTTTAAGGTGTTGACCGCATAACGCGCTACCATCAACGTGGTTCCGGCGTGACGCCCGACAATTGCTGCATCGGTCACTGCCAGAATCGGCGGCGTATCAATCAACACCAGGTCGTAGCTTTTACTCGCCCAGCTCACCAGTTCGGCAAAGCGTTCGCTCATTAACAGTTCAGAAGGATTTGGCGGCACCTGACCGCGCGGGATCAGGTCAAATTTGGCAATAGAGGTCGGTTTAGCAGCGGTAGTAATATCGCCCTGACTAAGCAAAATCTCTGACAGGCCATTGACGTTATTGGTGCCCAACAGCTCGTGGGTGTAGCCTTTGCGCATATCGCAGTCGATCAACAGCACCCGTTTATTGGTCTGGCTGATCACCGCCGCCAGGTTGGCACAGACAAAAGTTTTACCAATTGACGGGCTAACCCCGGTCATCATCAACACATTGTTCTGCGCCTGCATCATCGCAAAGTGCAAACTGGTACGCAGACTGCGGATAGCTTCAATCGCCAGATCGGTTGGATTCCCCACCGCCAGTAGCTGACTTTGTTTATAGCGTTTAACCCCTTTGATGGTTTTGACGCTATCGCGCGCTTTCTGCCATTCCGACAGCGGGATGCTGGCATAGACGCTGATACCGTGTTCTTCCAGCACCTGCGGGCTTTCGATGCCGCGATTAAACAGCGAGCGCAGTAGCACACCAACAATGGAGAGCATCAGGCCAAGAATAATCGCGCCAAGAATAATCAGCCCTTTCTTCGGTTTCAGCACGCCAGGCTGGGTGATTGCCGGGTCAACAATGCGCACATCGCCAACGGTGCTGGCTTCGGTGATTTTCAGCTCCTGCTCTTTATTCAGCAGTTGCATATAGACCTGCTGACCAGACTCGACATCGCGAGTCAGACGCACAATTTCCTGCTGGGTTTTCGGCATTGCCGTTACGCGACCGTTAAGTTTGGCTTTTTCGTCTTCCAGTGCCTGACGTTTCTCCAGCAAAGTACGGTACGCCGGGTGAACTTTGGTGAACAGCTTAGAAATTTCCGCCTCTTTAAAGGTCAGTTCGTTCAGCTGCGCGTCGATGTTCACCATCGAATCGAGCACCGCTTTTGCTTCCAGCGGCAGATCGACAGAATCTTTATCCTGACGGAAGGCATTCAGTTTGTTCTCGGCGACATCGAGGCGGCTGCGCACTTCCGGTAACTGTTGTGCGAGGAAAGCGAGGCTTTTCGACGCTTCCGCCGATTTGCGCTCAATATTTTGTTCCTGATAGTTACGGGCGATGCTGTTAAGAATGTCGCGGATCTGTTCGCGATCTTCACCGGTATAAGTCAGGCTCAGTACGCCTGCGTCTTTGCCGTTCTCCGTTACCGTCAGACTGTTTTGCAGTTGATTGATCATCCCCAGCGTGGAGTATTTGGTGACGGTAAACTCACTCCCCGGGCTGGCGTGAATAGCCTCAACCATCAGCGTGACGCCTTCTTTTTTCAGCATCTGGCCCGCTTGCCCACGGGCGCTAAAGCCGCCATCGCTGCTCAGAGTGTATTTTTTATCGTCCAGCACATTAAGCGTAAACACCCGATCCGCCATCTCTTTCGGGCGGTTAAAGGTGGTCACTTTCACCGTCTCGTTCTGGCGTCCCATCAGGCGATCCCAGCCCGCACCGAAAATCGGGAACGTGTTTTTGCTCACCGCAATATCGAGGTCGAGATCGTCCACCGTTTTACCAAGCACCAGACGCGAACGAATCAACTGGATCTCAGCGTCCGAGGCTGGCGGTTTGTTGGCTAATGCCGAGCCGATATCCTGCACCAGCGAATTGCCGCCGCTTTGTTCGATTTGTACCAGCGCGTCTGCGCTATAAATCGGCGTGGCGAAGAAGGTGTAAATCACAGCACAGAGGGCGAACACGGCGGTGATGCCAATCACCCACCAGCGCGCTTCAATGACGGTGCCGACCAGGCGACCAATATCGATTTCATCACTGCCCGTTACCGGAGCGGCATGTTGTTTTACTTTTTCTGTCATTCTTATACCTGCTCTGCGTTCAATGCCTGCGCCCACTGGCGAGCAGACCGTTCAAGTAATGTGTACACCGCTGCAAACGTTTCCCGGCTTTTGCGATACGGATCGGGAATTTCACATTCGTTATCCCAGTGACCAAACAGCATCACTTTGCCGCGCATCTCGGGTGCCATCTCGCATAAGCGTTCGATATGGCGCTTTTCCATGGTCAAAATCAGGTCATAGTTGCGACACAGGCGGCGGCTGATTTGACGGGCACAGTGGCCTTCCAGAGAGAGTTGATGCTCGGCGGCGACGCTGATGGCGGTAGGATCAGCGCCCTTACCGACCAGCGCGCCGAGACCAGCGGACTCCACTTTTAGCTCCGGGTGATAACGTTGCAGTAAGCGTTCCGCCGTCGGGGAACGGCAAATATTGCCGACACAGACAACTAAGATGTTGTTAAACATGACGATTACCAGTTATGAATGTCGCTGGCTGTATCCGTCATGTAACGGACACCGCTAATAGTTGGCAGCAACTGATTGATCAGACGGTTCCAGCGGGAAACCGGGGCGGTGGTGACATACACCACGTCATAAGGTTGCAGGCGGAATTCTGTCGCCATCACCAGCGACGTGGCATCGGACATATCCAGCTGGTAAATATTGGCAATCTTGCCGTTACGCCCGCCCTCGCCTTTCAGCGGACGAATGACAAAGATGCCGCTGGCGTTGGAGGTGGTCATATCGATACCTTCGGCATTGCCTAACGCTTCAGTCAGGGTCATGCCGCTAAAGTCCATTTTCAGGGTGCTCTGTTTCTTCACTTCCCCCATCACAAACACTTTCAGATCGTCATTGCGCGGCACGTAGAGAATATCGCCAGGGTAAAGCAATCGGTTCTGGTTGAGGTCGCCGTTTTGCATCAGCGCCTGCAAAGAAATGCGTTCTTCACGACCATTGTGTGTTAGCACCACGTTGCGCCAGTCAGCGGTGTCTGTCAGGCCACCGGCGGCATTAATGGCATCGAGAATAGTCAGGGGTACGTTAGTGATTGCCTGCTGCCCGGATTTATTCACCTGACCTGAGATATAGGCTTTTTGTGAGCGGAAGGCGGCGATATTAACGTCCACCTGCGGGTCAGCGATGTACGTCGCTAAGCGCCCGGTAATATCACTGCGGATTTCAGCGAGCGTTTTCCCCACGACGTGAACCTTGCCGATATACGGGTAGAACATAGTGCCGTCAGGCTGTACCCAGTTGCCGGTGTCGCTGGAGCTGCGGTACTGACCGGCTGGCGTGGTGAGTTCCGGGTGATCCCAGACGGTAACATTAAGAACGTCCCCCGGTCCGACGCGATACTGGTAATTCGCGATCTCACTTTCCAGAGTCATATTGGGGCGCGCTACATTCGGGCGTGGGCGTAATTGGTCAATCAGGCGCGGGGTCAGCGGATAAACATTCACCATTTTGTCGAGATCGAAATCAGCGTCCTGCTGTTTGATGACGTCTTTACCCAGCGTAGACATATTACTGCCCGGAAGTACTGTGCAACCGCTTATCAAGGTTACTGACACCAATAATGGCATCAATTTCATTTTGGATTTCATCATTGTTTATTTATCACTTTGGCAGAGTAATTATCCTGTGCATTATTTATCGACATGCACATTTACCTTGCAGCTAATTGAATAAGAATTTAACTGGCATCAGTCCTAAAAAAATTGATTTCATCCGCAGGCTATTGACAGAATAATTCAGACTGGTCTTTCAGGCATCCAGACACGCTACCGCCCCTGGCTTTCTAGCTACCAATACACTGATTTAGTTTGGTTTTTAAAACCCTCTCAGCATACAGTCGTTTATGAGAAAGGGTTATTCAGGAAATTCATTTTCCGAATATAAGGTAGCATTATGGTAATTGAATATTGGCTCCCCAATAATGCAGGAGGAAGTGTTACAGCTAACGGAATAGCAGGCAAGGTAACAATTCGACAATTGGCTATTTTTAAGAATTATATTAAGTGTCATCCAATATGGTTTTTAGGAGTTTCTTTAGGTTGACAACAATTAATATTGCGTCTCCACATGCGATATTTCTTAAATAATGTTTTATTATTACCACTTTTAATTCAGGGATAATGCAATGTTATAGTTCTCAAATAAAGTTAGATAAATAGTGCTGCAACATTGCATTTTTGCCCTGATTTATCCATGATCGAATTGTGACATTTGTCATACAACGAATAGGTATTGCACTTACTATGGAATGGATTGCCGATCCGTCTATCTGGGCCGGGTTAATCACGCTGATTGTGATCGAACTGGTCCTCGGCATTGATAACCTGGTCTTTATTGCCATCCTCGCCGAAAAACTACCGCCGAAGCAGCGTGACCGCGCACGAGTTACCGGGCTGCTGCTGGCAATGTTAATGCGCCTGTTACTGCTGGCGTCAATCTCCTGGCTGGTCACCCTGACTCAACCGCTGTTCAGCTTCCGCTCGTTTACCTTTAGCGCACGCGACTTGATCATGCTGTTCGGTGGTTTCTTCCTGCTGTTCAAAGCCACGATGGAGCTGAACGAACGGCTGGAGGGGAAAGACAGCAATAACCCCACGCAGCGCAAAGGTGCGAAGTTCTGGGGGGTGGTGACACAAATTGTGGTGCTGGACGCCATCTTCTCACTCGACTCGGTGATCACCGCCGTCGGGATGGTCGACCATTTGCTGGTCATGATGGCTGCCGTTGTTATCGCTATCAGCCTGATGCTGATGGCAAGTAAACCGTTAACGCAATTTGTTAACAGTCACCCGACGATCGTTATTCTCTGCTTAAGTTTCCTGTTGATGATTGGCTTTAGCCTGGTGGCGGAAGGTTTCGGATTCGTCATTCCGAAGGGCTATCTGTACGCCGCGATTGGTTTCTCGGTGATGATCGAGGCGCTCAATCAGTTAGCCATCTTTAACCGGCGACGTTTTCTTTCTGCTAACCAGACGCTGCGCCAGCGGACTACCGAAGCGGTAATGCGCCTGTTAAGCGGGCAAAAAGAAGATGCGGAACTGGATGCCGAAACCGCGTCCATGCTGGTGGATCATGGCAACCAACAAATCTTTAATCCGCAGGAGCGGCGGATGATCGAGCGGGTGCTTAATCTTAACCAGCGTACCGTCAGCAGCATCATGACCTCGCGCCACGATATTGAGCATATCGATCTCAACGCGCCGGAAGACGAGATCCGCCAGTTGCTGGAGCGAAATCAGCATACGCGTCTGGTGGTTACCGACGGCGATGACGCAGAAGATTTGCTCGGTGTTGTTCACGTTATCGACCTGCTACAACAGTCGCTGCGCGGCGAACCGCTTAACCTGCGTGTGTTGATTCGCCAGCCGCTGGTATTCCCGGAAACCTTGCCGTTGCTACCTGCCCTGGAGCAGTTCCGTAATGCCCGCACGCACTTTGCTTTTGTGGTGGATGAGTTTGGCTCGGTAGAAGGGATTGTGACATTAAGTGACGTCACCGAAACCATTGCCGGTAACTTACCGAACGAAGTGGAAGAGATCGACGCCCGTCATGATATTCAGAAAAACGCCGACGGTTCCTGGACGGCGAATGGTCATATGCCGCTGGAAGATCTGGTGCAATATGTGCCGCTGCCGCTGGATGAAAAACGGGAATATCACACCATTGCCGGGCTGCTGATGGAATATTTACAGCGTATTCCAAAACCTGGTGAAGAAGTTCAGGTGGGGGATTATTTGCTTAAAACGTTGCAGGTGGAAAGCCATCGCGTGCAGAAGGTGCAGATTATTCCGCTACGTAAGGAAGATAATTTGGAGTACGAGGTGTGATGGTATGTAGGCTTGATAAGACGCGTAAAGCGTTGCATCAGGCCTACAAATTATGTCATCTGGAAACTTACATCTTCTCCAGCAACTTCTTCACATCTTTGCCATTGCGGGAATCTTTATTGCGCTCAGCCCAATCGTGCAGGCGACGTTTGGCTTCATCCTGTAAGTGTTTGCGCAGTAACTGATCCACTTGCAGGCTGTAATTGAGTTGCTGCCAGTTGCCGTAAACCCGCAGCGGAACCGGTGTTTCTTTGAGGAAATCAATCAGTTTGCTTTCACCGTTCCAGCCACCCACAACCCGAATATCAAACTGGGTATCGCAGGTCTGCTCTGCCAGATTCAACGAGCCTTCCCCTGTCAGAGCTAACACCGGCGATTGACCTTGCATGTCGTTTAACGTTACGAGGCCATTATTTAGCGTGAGATCGGTCGTAAAGCGGTCGAGACGAGTCACATTATCGAAGTTTTCAGCGGCCTTCACATCACCGCCGTTACGTTCTACCGCTTGCTGAATCATCTGCTGGAAGTTCATCCCTTCCATGCGCGTGTCGGTCATTTCAACATGCGCTTGCCCTTGCCAGTTGTGGCGGAATGCTTCGGCATCGATGTCAGCGCCGGAGAAATCACCAGCTAGCGACATTTTTCCGGTTAACGAAATCGGATAGTTAAATGCCTTCAGAATGGTACTAATCTCGACATTCTCCAGCCGAGGTTGAAAGGTTATCTGCGGATGTTTTGCCGTCGCGTCCAGCGTCCCCGGCAGCGATATCTGTCCACCGTTGAGTTTGCCTTGCAGTTGGGTGATTTCCAGCAAACCCGATTTATTGGTCATTTGCGTAGCAACATCAGTAAAATTCATCCCGCGCCAACGCACGTTACTGGCCTGCAACAAAATATCAGCCGCAAAACCTTTCAACCCCTGATAGGCCGGTTCATCAATACGCGAGGAAATAACCGGACGCGGCAGCATTGGCTGGTTCTGCCCCTGTTGCGTGGTTCCGTTTTCACTGTTAACGGCTTCATTAAGCGGTATGAGATTATCAAGATTCAGTTGCGAAAACTGCAATCTTAACAACCATTCTGGCTTTTCAGTCAGCGTGACCTGCGCCTGCCCACTAAGTGTGCTGTCATTCGCGGTCAAATTGATTTGATTAAATGAAAGGCGTTTATGTGACTCTTGCCACTGGGCCTGGAAGCTCCCCTGCCCCTGAATACCTTGCTGTGGCAGATCTGCGCCTTGCAGCTGCCAGCTAATTTGCTCAATGGCTGCGGTTAAATCATGTGGATAATCAGAAGCATCCACCGTGCCTTTGAGGGATAACGTGAGATCGCGCTGATCGCGATTAACCCGCCCGGAGAACTCAAACGAGCCACGATGCTGTGGATCTTGTTCCATTTGCAGACGGATGTTGCGAATTGTCACCTGCTCGTCATCTTCATGCTGGAACACCAGCAGACTGTCCGCCACTTTCAGACTGGAGATATCAAACGACCAGCCGCGATCTTCTGACAGATCCGGCAACGTATTGTCGCGCGGCGCAACGGGTGCATCGTCACGACGAACCGCTTCCGACTGTGGAGTAAGTTGAATTACCGCGCCTTTCAGCATCACCTGCTTAACGCTCAGTTGATGACTCAACAACGGCAATAACGCCACATCAAGGCGCATATTATCGGCGCGCACCAGTGGCTGGCTTGCCCCCTGGGCAGTGAGAGACATTCGCCCGGAGAGGATACTAAGCTGCGGCCAGACGTGCCAACGCAGTGGCCCATCTAACTGCAATTGATAACCGCTACGTGCAGCAACCTGCTTGACCATATAGTCGCGGAAATCATTCGGATTCACCAGCAACACTAACGCAGATAATCCGGCCACCAGCACGACCAGGATTATCATCAGCGTCGTCAGAAATCGTCTCATGGTATCCTCAATGAGCCTGAATTAGTCTTTATCGATTCGGCTGGCAACCGCGCCCTGCTGGTTGCGATATTTCGCATCTTCACGGCGGTTGTATGGCCGCGCCGCCGGGCCGGAAAGTGGTTCAAAACTTAACGCGCCAATTAACATGCCCGGACGCAGCGCCAGCGGCAATTTACCGGAGTTGTAAAACTCCAGCACAATGCAGCCAGACCAGCCTGGATCGATACGGTGCGCGGTAACGTGAACCATCAGCCCCAGACGCGCCAGTGAGGAACGCCCATCCAGCCAGCCCACAAGATCGGCTGGCAGCGTGACCGACTCCAGCGTCACCGCCAGCGCCAGTTCCCCTGGATGGAGATAAAACGCCTCGCCCTCGTCGAGCACGATTTCATCGCTCATCACCCGATCGAGCGCGGCGCTCACTTCATCTTTGGGACCGCTCAGATCGATAAACGCTGCCGTGTGACCACGGAAGGTACGAAACTTATTGCCCAGGCGCACATCTACCGTCGCGCCATTAATACGCTCTACCGGCGGACGTGGGTTGATCGACAAACGGCCTTCATCAAGCCAGGCTTCAATATCTCGGTCACACAGACGCATGGCATTTTCTCCTTTCGTGCATCACTCCCTTAACGCCAGTTACGTCAAGGGCATACCAGGTTATCACTGAACGGTACACAATTTATCAAGCTTATTCAAAGAACTGACTTATTTTAGCTTTCAATATATCGATCGCGATGCGGTTTTTACCACCGCGTGGCACGATAATGTCCGCATATTGTTTTGAAGGTTCAATGAATTGCAGGAACATCGGACGCACCGTTTTTTGATATTGCGCCATCACGGAATCCATCGAACGCCCACGCTCGTTAACGTCGCGCTTGATGCGGCGCATCAGGCAGATGTCCAGCGGGGTATCAACGAAAATTGAGAAGTTAAGTTCGTCACGCAAACGCGCATCCGTCAGCAGCAAGATGCCTTCGAGGATAATGACTTTCTTCGGCTCAACCTTCACCGTTTCTTTCATACGCGTATGTTCAACGTAGCTGTAAACCGGCAGGTCGATAGCCGAGCCGCGTTTCAACGCTTGTAAATGCTCAAGCAGCAGACTGTGATCCATCGCGCTCGGATGGTCATAGTTGGTCTTAACGCGTTCTTCCATCGACAGATGGCTTTGATCTTTGTAGTAACAATCTTCCGGAATAACGCCGATGTGTTCATCACCCACTTGTTCACGTAATTCACGATAAAGGGTACTGGCAATGAGACTCTTGCCGGAAGCCGATGCGCCAGCGATACCGATAATGACGCACTGATGAGACTGATCAGTCATAAATTTAGCGACCTGATTAACCTGGATGTTAGGAAGGGGGCGCCGAAGCGCCAAACGCGGCAATTATAGGGATTTCATCCGCCTGATACCAGTCGAATAGCGTTGCCGCACACTTAGAGTTAAGTGTTGACGATCAATTCCCTGACGCAAATTTAATTGTTCGGTTTTAAAGCAAGGTAAAAAATGTTGTGCAAAGTTGCACAAATTATCCGCCATTACGTCACTTTATGAACAATCCGCATATAAAATGTAAAACTTTTGTACTAGCATAAATACAAATACTAATACTGACGACCTGGTCATACGGATAGAGCGGTAATGAGTAAACCATCACAACGTGTTTTAATTACCCTGCCTCATCCCCTGCTTCACCTCATCAGTTTAGGTTTAGTCTCATTCATCTTTACCCTTTTCTCGCTTGAGCTTTCACAGTTTGGTACGCAACTTGCGCCACTCTGGTTCCCCACGTCCATTATGATGGTGGCATTTTACCGCCATGCCGGGCGGATGTGGCCGGGAATCGCATTGGCCTGCTCGCTGGGGAATATCGCCGCATCCGTGCTACTGTTTTCTACCAGTTCGCTGAATATGGCGTGGACGGCAATCAACATTGTTGAGGCCGTCGTAGGGGCAATGCTGCTGCGGAAATTGCTGCCGTGGTATAACCCACTGCAAAATCTGGCTGACTGGCTACGTCTCGCATTTGGCAGCGCCATCGTGCCGCCAGTATTGGGGGGCGTGCTGGTTCTCCTGCTGGTATCAGACGACGATCCGCTTAGAGCGTTTCTAATCTGGGTACTTTCCGAATCAATCGGCGCACTGGCGCTAGTACCGCTAGGCTTGTTATTTAAGCCACATTACCTGCTCCGTCACCGTGATCCACGGCTGTTGTTTGAAACACTATTAACATTAGCCATCACGCTGACGTTAAGCTGGCTCTCGATGCTATATCTACCGTGGCCTTTTACTTTCATTATTGTGCTGCTGATGTGGAGCGCCGTGCGCCTGCCACGGATGGAAGCCTTTTTGATCTTCCTCACCACTGTGATGATGGTGTCGCTGATGATGGCGGCCGATCCGACTTTACTCGCTACGCCGCGAACCTACTTGATGAGTCACGTACCGTGGCTGCCATTTTTACTGATCCTGCTGCCCGCCAACATCATGACCATGGTGATGTACGCCTTTCGCGCTGAACGCAAGCATATTTCAGAAAGCGAAACCCGCTTTCGTAACGCTATGGAATATTCCGCCATCGGCATGGCATTAGTGGGCACCGAGGGGCAATGGCTGCAATCCAACAAAGCTCTATGCCAGTTTCTCGGTTACAGCCAGGAAGAGTTGCGCGCCCTCACCTTCCAGCAACTTACCTGGCCGGAAGATCTCAATAAAGATCTGCAACACGTTGAGAAGCTAATTAGCGGTGAAATAAATACCTACTCGATGGAGAAACGTTATTACAACCGTAATGGCGACGTTGTCTGGGCGCTGCTTGCCGTCTCGCTGGTACGCCACACCGATGGCACGCCGCTCTACTTTATTGCGCAGATTGAAGACATAAACGATCTTAAACGCACCGAACAGATTAACAAACGCCTGATGGAGCGGATAACGCTGGCTAATGAAGCGGGTGGGATTGGCATCTGGGAGTGGGAACTGAAGCCGGATATTTTTAGTTGGGATAAGCGGATGTTCGAGCTATATGAAATTTCGCCACATATCAAACCGAACTGGCAGGTGTGGTATGACTGTGTGCTGCCGGAAGATCGCCAACACGCCGAAAAAGTGATTCGTGATTCATTACAGGCTCGCTTGCCCTTTAAGCTGGAATTTCGCATCACCGTGAAAGACGGTATTCGTCATATCCGCGCCCTCGCCAATCGGGTGCTGAATAAAGAAGGCGAAGTCGAACGATTGCTCGGTATTAACATTGATATGACCGAAGTGAAACAGCTGAACGAGGCGCTGTTTCAGGAAAAAGAGCGCCTGCACATTACGCTGGATTCCATCGGCGAAGCCGTGGTCTGTATTGATATGGCGATGAAAATCACCTTTATGAATCCGGTTGCCGAGAAGATGAGCGGCTGGACACAAGAAGAGGCGTTGGGCGTTCCACTATTAACGGTGTTGCAAATTACATTTGGCGACAATGGGCCGTTAATGGAGAACATTTACAGTGCCGACACCTCGCGTTCCGCTATTGAACAAGATGTCGTTCTCCACTGCCGCAGCGGCGGCAGCTACGACGTCCATTACAGCATTACGCCGTTAAGTACTCTGGACGGCAGCAATATTGGTTCGGTACTGGTCATTCAGGATGTGACTGAGTCACGCAAAATGCTGCGCCAGCTTAGTTATAGCGCCTCCCATGATGCCCTGACGCATCTCACTAACCGTGCCAGTTTTGAAAAACAACTGCGAATACTGCTGCAAACGGTAAGCAGCACGCATCATCGACATGCACTGGTGTTTATCGATCTTGATCATTTTAAAGCGGTGAATGACAGCGCCGGGCACGCGGCGGGCGATGCTTTACTGCGTGAACTGGCGTCGTTGATGCTGAGTATGCTGCGCTCCAGCGACGTGCTGGCGCGACTCGGCGGTGATGAATTTGGTCTGTTGCTACCGGACTGTAATGTTGAAAGTGCCCGCTTTATCGCCACACGCATTATCAGTGCGATTAATGACTACCACTTTATGTGGGAGGGCCGTGTGCATCGGGTAGGTGCCAGCGCAGGGATTACCCTGATCGATGACAGCAATCATCAGGCGGCAGACGTGATGTCGCAGGCCGATATCGCCTGTTATGCTTCGAAAAATGGTGGGCGCGGTCGGGTGACGGTTTACGAACCACAGCAAACTGCTAAACATAGCGAACGGGCGGTGATGTCACTCGATGAACAGTGGCGGATGATCAAAGAGAATCAACTGATGATGATCGCCCACGGCGTCGCTTCACCGCGAATCCCGGATACGCGTAATTTGTGGCTGATTTCGCTTAAGCTCTGGAGTAGTGAAGGTGAGATTATTGATGAACTGGCATTTCGTCGTAGCTTCAGCGATCCGGCGCTCAATCACGCCCTTGATCGTCGGATATTACATGAGTTTTTCCAGCAGACAGCAAAAGCGGTTGCCAGTAAAGGCTTAAGCATCGCCCTCCCCCTTTCCGTTGCCGGGTTAAGCAGCGCCCCGCTGGTGGATAAACTGCTTGCGCAACTGGAAAGTAGCCCCCTACCATCGCGGTTATTACATCTGATTATTCCGGCTGAAGCAATTTTCGACCACGCAGAAAATATGCATAAATTGCGGCTGGCAGGCTGCCGGATCGTGCTCAGTCAGGTAGGGCGCGATCTGCAGCTCTTCAACACACTGAAAGCAAATATGGCGGATTATCTACTGCTCGACGGTGAGTTATGCGCCAGCGTACAGGGTAATTTGATGGATGAGATGCTGATATCGATCATTCAGGGTCATGCCCAGCGACTGGGGGTGAAGACCATCGCGGGGCCAGTAGCGTTGCCGCTGGTGATGGATACGCTTTCCGGCATGGGTGTTGATCTGATTTATGGCGATGTCATTGCCGACGCTCAGCCTCTGGATTTGCTGGTTAATAGCAGTTATTTCGCGATTAACTGAGTATTGCCTGATGCGACGCTGACGCGTCTTATCAGGCTTACAATTCGCTCATTCCCCAGGCTGGATAAGACGACCAGCATCATACTTCTTCTGGTTGCCAGCCTTCCGTATACCAGATATGCAACAGCGCATAAGAACGCCAGGGTTTCCAGCGTTCGGCATAACGGCGGATTTGTGCCGGCGTCATTCCTGGAAATCGCTGTTTAATCAAATAATCATCCGGCAGGAAAACATCTTTCGCTTGCCAGCCACGCAAGGCGAAATAATTCGCCGTCCAGCGCCCAATTCCAGGAAATGTTTGTAGCGTTTTCATCGCTTGCTCAACGTCGCCCGACATTGTCATCGGTAAGGAGCCATCCAGTGCCGCATTGGCTAAATGAATCAGCGCCTCTGCCCGTTTCAACGGCATCCCCAACCCTTTTAGTGCTATCGGGTCGGCTGCTGCCAGTCGTTGGGGTGTGGGAAAGCAGACATATTCAGGGAAATCATCCAGCCGTTCGCCATAAAGCTGCGCCACTTTGGCGGTCAGTTTTGCCGCCATCGTTACACTCACCAGTTGGCCTAAAATTGCGCGTACGCCCTGCTCAAAAGCATCAACACAGCCCGGTAAACGCAATCCGGGCCGCGCCGCGCCTAATTCGCCCAATGCACCGTTAACAATCTGCGGATTACATTGCAGATCAAACAGGCGGCTCATTTTCGCCAGGCACTCGGTCGCCACCGGTTCTAATCCCGAACTTACGTTCACTTGCAACGTATTATTTTTGCCATCAGGAACCACCGTTATCACGCCGCGATGTTCGCCCACCGCCAGACTACGGGCATAATAATTGTCCGCAACTGTTTCCACTCCACTCACCGCACGAGTGGCAAGAAATCCCAACATCCACGACCAGTCATACGGCGGCTGCCAGTTCAGGGTATACATCGCATCTCCTTTTTTATCCGCTTTCAGCATAAACGTTATTCAGACGCTGTGCTTTGCTTTCATATTCCGGTTGTCGCGACGGCAACATTTCGCTAAAGTCACGCCCCTTCTTCACCGGCATGGGGATTATTTCGTGTTTATTGGTTTTGATTACGGTACAGCAAACTGTTCAGTGGCGGTGATGCGCGACAGTAAACCGCAGATGTTGAAAATGGAAAATGACAGCACGCTGCTGCCCTCGATGCTTTGTGCACCAACGCGTGAAGCAGTAAGCGAGTGGCTGTACCGCCATCATGATGTTCCGGCAAACGATGATGAAACGCAGGCGCTGTTACGTCGGGCGATTCGTTATAACCGCGAAGAAGATATCGACGTCACGGCGAAAAGCGTGCAGTTCGGTCTTTCCTCACTGGCGCAGTACATTGATGATCCGGAGGAAGTGTGGTTTGTGAAATCACCGAAATCGTTCCTCGGTGCCAGCGGGTTAAAACCGCAGCAGGTGGCGCTATTTGAGGATCTGGTCTGCGCAATGATGTTGCACATTCGCCAACAAGCGCAGGCGCAACTGCCAGAAACAATTACCCAGGCGGTCATTGGTCGCCCAATCAACTTCCAGGGATTGGGCGGAGATGAAGCAAACGCCCAGGCGCAAGGAATTCTGGAACGTGCGGCGAAGCGTGCCGGGTTTAAGGATGTGGTATTTCAGTACGAGCCGGTAGCGGCAGGGCTGGATTACGAAGCCACCTTACAGGAAGAAAAACGGGTGCTGGTGGTGGATATCGGCGGTGGTACTACTGACTGTTCCTTACTGCTAATGGGGCCGCAGTGGCGTTCGCGTCTCGATCGTGAAGCCAGCCTGTTGGGTCACAGTGGTTGCCGTATTGGCGGTAACGATCTGGATATCGCGCTGGCATTTAAACACCTGATGCCGCTGCTGGGCATGGGGGGCGAAACCGAAAAAGGTATCGCCCTACCGATCCTGCCGTGGTGGAATGCAGTTGCCATCAACGACGTACCTGCGCAGAGTGATTTCTACAGTAGCGCCAACGGTCGCCTGCTTAACGATCTGGTACGCGATGCCCGCGAGCCGGAGAAAGTCGCCCTGTTGCAGAAAGTCTGGCGGCAACGTTTAAGTTATCGGCTGGTGCGCAGCGCGGAAGAGTGCAAAATTGCCCTTTCAAGCGCAGCGGAAACCCGCGCGTCGCTGCCGTTTATCCGTGACGAACTGGCAACGTTGATTAGCCAGCATGGACTGGAAAGTGCCCTCAACCAGCCGCTGGCGCGGATTCTGGAACAAGTGCAACTGGCGCTGGATAACGCCCAGGAAAAACCAGACGTCATCTATCTGACCGGTGGTAGCGCCCGATCGCCGCTGATTAAAAAGGCACTGGCGGAACAGCTGCCGGGCATCCCGATTGCAGGTGGCGACGACTTTGGTTCCGTTACTGCCGGGCTGGCGCGCTGGGCTGAAGTAGTATTTCGTTAAATAAGAAATGGCTCAGCAGCGGCTTAAATCTGCCTGAGCCTGAGCCAGTTTCTCTGCCGCCTGACGTAACGGTTCCATCAACGGCATGGTTCGTGCGGGAGCATGAAGGCGGAATCGCTGTAACTCTGCCGCACCCTCTGTCAACGCAGATTCCAGCCGATGACGTTTAGCAGTCATTTTCGCCATTACCGCTTGTCTGTCTGCTGGTGTTACCGCTTCGTTCGGCCTGAATACAAAACGGCGTTCGCAGCTCGCTTTCCAGTCGATAACCGCCTGAGTCAGATGGTCGCCAAATCCTTTCACTTGCTTAACGCCGCGCCGGGTCACATCTGCCGCTGTTTCGATACCAAAGGACCGTAACGCCGCTTTACGCGCGGAACCAACGCCGGGAATAGAGGCAACTTCAATAAAAAATCCCTCCAGAAACTTCTGCTTCTGGCGTTCCCTTGCGGTGTTGTGAAGTGCTGTCAACTCGCGTTTTTCTTCTTCCGGCAATCCCAAAAGCTCATTCTTCATTTTTTCAAGCATCGTTCGTTTGGTGATAAAACCTTCCAGCCCACCCACCTGCTGGATCTGGCTGACTAAATGGTCATAGTCCATTTTCGCGCGATTAAAAGCCTCACGTCGTCGCTGGACTTCTGCTTTGTACGCTTTGCTTGCAAGGCTGCCAATAATCCAGATAGCCGCCAACACAGGAACCAAAATGATATAACGCGGTTCCGCCTGAAGACCGCAAAGCAGCAGCGATAACGCTGACAGCGCGATCTCAATCAGAATGATGTATTCACGCCGTAACAGGCCTAAAGGAAGCGGCCTGCCAGCAGCCTGGAAATGAGCGGGTAATGGTAACTGTAGTGCTGGCGGTGGCACTGACGCCATCACCATCGCCCAGACTTTTGCCAGCACAAAATCCCCGCCTGTGGTAATGACCTCTTCGCCGAGATCAATAAAATAGATAACGCCTTGATTATCCAATGCACACCACGGACAGTCAGTTAAATGACCGGGGTAAACATGCATTGCTGAAACGGGACATTTTTTTAACTGTTGGCGTAGAGAATCCAGTGCCGCTACCCACGCTTTAGCCGTCGGACGCCCGGTTGCCACGCCACTTTCAGTGAACGCCTGCTGAAACATGACTTCAACATCACTCGGTAACATCGATAGCGGAATCGATCGTGGCGGCGGTTTTAAGCCACGTCGCTGATTGTCTGATGCATAGGCATAACGGAAATGGGCAATATCCGTCTCCAGCGCATTACCCGCTTCAGAGATAAGCGGCACACCGGAATAAGGGTGACGCCCACCAAACAAGACGTGAAAGATCAGCAACGCAAGGCCAAAATTATCGTGATTTACGGTGCGCTCAAAGCCGACAAATGACGGCAAGGTTTGCAGCTCTGGCGGCGTAAAATGCGACACGCCGACTTCGCATAAATGCAGCGTGCCATTGGCGTTAATCTGAAAGGAGTCACTATCGATAAGCACCACTTTGCTGTCGCGGCCCACCATAAAGCTGTTCTGGTTGACGTCACCCACGACATGCCCGTGCTCATGCACCGTAGCAAAAGATGCCGCTATATTGCGCGCAACATAGAGTAGAAAATCCCACGCACAATGAGGATAACGTTGACGACGATGTGCCGGGCTATAGATCATATGAATCGGTTCTTTACCAGAAACTTTTGGCATCATAAAACCGATAACTTTTCCGTCTCGTCCACCGTGAAGCGTTGCCTGCGGCCAGGCGACATAATTCAACAACTGCGCGTCGGCTGTCGCGGCCATAAAGGTGAGTTTGTCCTGTTTTAAGGCGGGTGGCGGTGTGTGATAAATCTTGGCGACGCTATCGACAAACTCATTGATATCATAAACCGCGCCTTCGCCACCTTTGCCTAATTCATGACCTGGCGTCACGCAATCACCAGCTGCGGTATATAGTTGATTTCACGGCAACCACATGGCCAGCGCCAGCGTTTTATCATCATCGGTGCGTTCATTCACTGCGGGGCAGGACAAAAATTGCTTTAGCAAATCTGGCAGTATATCGCGTTGTTCTGACGTCGCTGATTCCAGCCCATTGAAAAATGGCGCAAAAAAAGGTACATGGGGAGAATTTTCCAGCATATTTAATGCCAGCCGCTGAATACCATCCGTAAATGCAGCCACTTTTATCACCTGCGCATCGCAACTGTAAGTCTCAAGGCGCGTGACAGCATCTTCATCAGTAATGAAGTAGGTCATATTGGCATATTCGCCATTCATCGGCGTTAGTGGTAGCTGTAGCCCTTCACCAAAATCCACCACCACGCCACCATCGCCAATCTGCATAATCAATGTGCCGGTCGCTGATGATATAACGCCCCAAAAAGTACAGGAAAAATCACGAACCGCCAGTTCTTCAGCTTGTGCACGGGCAGTAATACGGTGGCGAATTGCCAGCACAATATCTGTCGCAAGCACATCATTCAGACCACATTCACCACCCTGTACTTTTTGCATCATAAACGCCATCGCTTCATTGACGGCGAGCGTCGCGCCTTCGCCACCCTGCGAAACGCTACCTGCGCCATCGGCAAGAAACATCACCAGTAACGGTTGTTGGTCGTTTATCCAGACAACCTGCATCTGGCAGGCATCCTGGCAAGGTAAGTCAGAGCTGATATGCGACGTTCCGACGGCTGATGAATAGACCAGACGCCAGCTCACACTGACGTCCAGCCTTTTGGCGCTTCCAGTACAACTTCCGTTCCCGGCGTGGAGCGGGAAACCGAACGTAGCGAACTGGATAACCAGCTAAACAGTTCACGGAATTGTAATCCCTGCAACGGCAAAGGCTGACGGACGCTGATTTGTGCCAGAGTATTCATATCTGCCCCCTGAACACCGATGGTAAAGAAGGCAAACTTCTTATCTTCTTCTCCCTGAAACACTTTACTGGCAGCAGCCTGCCACTCATCGGTTGGCGCGCCATCGGTGATCAAGAAAATCCACGGGCGATAATACGAAATACCATTTGCACGGTACTCACGTTTCCGCTCCTCAACCATATTCAGGGCTTTGGTAATTGCAGCGCCCATTGGCGTATCGCCCTGAGCAAACAAGATGGGCGGGAAAAAGTTAGCGGCGCTGGTAAATGGTTGTTCCACATGCACCGGGCCGAAAGTCACAATGCCGAGTTCCACTCTTTTTAAGGCCAGCGGATCGGCAAGCAGTTCATCGCGAAAGGTCACCAATCCTGCGTTAAGTTCGTTAATGGGTCTACCGCTCATCGAGCCAGAAACATCCAGCAGCAAAATACAGGGGCAACGTGGTTCCGGGTTACTGGCAAAATCGCTGGTGGCAAAGGTGATTTGTTCGCTCATAAGAGATCCTTTCTTAGAGAATTATTGAGATTCGGTATCATACCGAGAGCAATAATAAATTAAGAGCAAGCGAAGATACTTTCAGAATTAAGCCCGGCGGCGCAGATAAGTTTGCTATTCGCCTCGCAAGAACGTGGGCTTACAGATTGACAATAAGGGTGGAGTAACATAAGTTCAGGAGTGAGGGTAGAGCGGGGTTTCCCCCGCCCTGGTAGTCTTAGTAAGCTGGCCAGCTAATGACTAAGAGCACCACGATGATGAGTATCTTCATCATGACCCTTTCCTTATTTAGGCCCCTTCCTCGGGAGGGGCTTTCCCGTTTCAGCGTCCCGCTGAAATCGTCGGCTTACCTCCTTTCGCCATGTACGCAGTCTATCGCTGACTCGTGGATAACATAGTTTCCTGCGTCATTACTGGATGCGCGCTCGCAAAGTGCACCACCATTCAGACTATTCGCGAAACTGTTTCATAATTCCTCCATTTTTCTCCCTTATTGGCTGGCTACACTAGTAACATTGCGCGAAACGTTTCAGGAAGAGAAACTATTAACGATGAAAGACAGTTATAAATCCCGTTGGGTAATCGTAATCGTGGTGGTTATCGCCGCCATCGCCGCATTCTGGTTCTGGCAAGGCCGCAATGAATCCCAGAGCGCAGCGCCAGGTGCGACGAAACAAGCACAGCAGCCGCCAGCGGGTGGTCGCCGTGGTATGCGTTCCGGCCCTTTAGCACCAGTACAGGCGGCAACCGCCATTGAACAGGCCGTTCCGCGTTATCTCACCGGGCTTGGCACTATTACCGCCGCTAATACTGTTACGGTGCGCAGCCGCGTGGACGGTCAGTTGATGGCGTTGCATTTCCAGGAAGGCCAGCAGGTCAAAGCAGGCGATTTACTGGCAGAGATTGACCCCAGCCAGTTCAAAGTTGCATTAGCACAAGCCCAGGGGCAACTGGCAAAAGATAAAGCCACGCTTGCCAACGCGCGCCGTGATTTGGCGCGTTATCAACAACTGGCAAAAACCAATCTCGTATCTCGTCAGGAACTGGATGCCCAACAGGCGCTGGTCAGTGAAACCGAAGGCACCATTAAGGCTGATGAAGCGAGCGTCGCCAGCGCGCAACTGCAACTCGACTGGAGCCGTATTACCGCGCCAGTCGATGGTCGCGTTGGCCTCAAGCAGGTTGATGTCGGTAACCAAATCTCCAGCGGCGATACCACTGGCATTGTGGTGATCACCCAGACGCATCCTATCGATTTGCTCTTTTCCCTGCCGGAAAGCGATATCGCAACCGTCGTGCAGGCGCAAAAAGCCGGAAAACCGCTGGTGGTAGAAGCCTGGGATCGCACCAACTCGAAGAAGTTAAGTGAAGGTACGCTGTTAAGTCTCGATAACCAAATCGATACCACTACTGGCACCATTAAAGTAAAAGCACGCTTTAATAATCAGGATGATGCGCTGTTTCCCAACCAGTTTGTTAACACGCGCATGTTAGTCGACACCGAACAAAACGCCGTGGTGATCCCAACCGCTGCCCTGCAAATGGGTAACGAAGGCCACTTTGTCTGGGTGCTGAATAGCGAAAACAAGGTCAGCAAACATCTGGTGACGCCGGGCATTCAGGACAGTCAGAAAGTGGTGATCCGCGCGGGTATTTCCGCAGGCGATCGCGTGGTGACAGACGGCATTGATCGCCTGACCGAAGGGGCGAAAGTGGAAGTCGTGGAAGCTCAGAGCGCCACCGCACCGGAAGAGAAAGCCACCAGCCGCGAATACGCGAAAAAAGGAGCGCGTTCCTGATGCAGGTGTTACCTCCGAGCAGCACAGGCGGCCCGTCGCGCCTGTTTATTATGCGTCCTGTCGCCACCACGCTGCTGATGGTGGCGATCTTACTCGCCGGGATTATCGGTTATCGCGCCCTGCCCGTTTCGGCGCTACCGGAAGTAGACTACCCGACTATTCAGGTGGTCACGCTCTACCCCGGCGCCAGCCCGGATGTCATGACCTCTGCCGTTACCGCGCCGCTCGAACGCCAGTTTGGGCAGATGTCTGGCCTGAAACAGATGTCGTCGCAGAGTTCCGGCGGTGCGTCAGTTATCACCTTGCAGTTCCAGCTAACATTGCCGCTGGATGTCGCCGAGCAGGAAGTGCAGGCCGCGATTAACGCCGCCACTAACCTGCTACCGGGCGATCTGCCTAATCCGCCGGTTTACAGCAAAGTGAACCCGGCAGATCCGCCGATCATGACGCTTGCCGTCACCTCAACCGCCATGCCGATGACGCAGGTGGAAGATATGGTGGAAACCCGCGTCGCGCAGAAAATCTCGCAGATTTCCGGCGTCGGGCTGGTGACGCTTTCCGGCGGTCAGCGTCCGGCTGTTCGCGTCAAACTTAACGCCCAGGCGATTGCCGCCCTCGGCCTGACCAGCGAAACCGTGCGCACCGCCATTACCGGCGCTAACGTCAACTCGGCAAAAGGTAGCCTCGACGGCCCTTCCCGCGCGGTCACGCTTTCCGCGAACGACCAGATGCAATCCGCAGAAGAGTATCGCCAGTTGATTATCGCTTACCAGAACGGCGCGCCGATTCGTCTTGGCGATGTCGCTACTGTCGAGCAAGGCGCAGAAAACAGCTGGCTCGGCGCATGGGCGAACAAAGAACAGGCCATTGTGATGAATGTTCAGCGCCAGCCCGGTGCTAACATTATCTCCACCGCCGACAGCATCCGGCAGATGCTGCCGCAGCTTACCGAGAGTTTGCCGAAATCGGTAAAAGTGACGGTGCTTTCTGACCGCACCACCAACATCCGCGCATCAGTCGACGATACCCAGTTTGAACTAATGATGGCTATCGCGCTGGTAGTCATGATTATCTACCTGTTTTTGCGCAATATTCCGGCGACCATCATTCCCGGCGTCGCAGTGCCGCTGTCATTAATCGGCACCTTCGCAGTCATGGTGTTTCTCGATTTTTCGATCAATAACCTGACGCTGATGGCACTAACTATCGCCACCGGATTCGTGGTGGATGACGCCATCGTGGTGATCGAAAATATTTCCCGCTATATCGAAAAAGGTGAAAAACCGTTGGCGGCGGCGCTCAAAGGCGCAGGTGAAATCGGCTTTACCATTATCTCGCTGACCTTCTCGCTGATTGCAGTGCTGATCCCGCTGCTGTTTATGGGCGATATCGTCGGGCGACTGTTCCGCGAATTTGCCATTACTCTGGCGGTAGCGATTTTGATCTCAGCCGTGGTGTCGCTGACTCTGACGCCGATGATGTGCGCGCGGATGCTCAGCCAGGAGTCGCTGCGTAAACAAAACCGCTTCTCCCGCGCCTCGGAGAAAATGTTCGACGGGATAATCGCCGCCTATGGTCGGGGGCTTGCGAAAGTGCTGAATCATCCGTGGCTGACCTTAAGCGTGGCGCTCAGCACCCTGCTGCTTAGCGTACTGCTGTGGGTGTTCATTCCGAAAGGCTTCTTCCCGGTGCAGGACAACGGCATTATTCAGGGCACCCTGCAGGCACCGCAATCCAGCTCCTTTGCCAATATGGCCCAGCGACAACGCCAGGTTGCGGACGTGATTTTGCAGGATCCGGCGGTGCAAAGTTTGACCTCATTTGTTGGCGTTGATGGCACTAACCCGTCGCTGAATAGTGCGCGTTTGCAGATCAACCTCAAACCGTTGGATGAACGTGATGACCGGGTGCAAAAAGTCATCGCCCGTCTGCAAACGGCGGTGGATAAAGTGCTGGGCGTCGATCTCTTCCTGCAACCGACGCAGGATCTGACCATCGATACCCAGGTCAGCCGCACGCAGTACCAGTTTACCTTGCAGGCAACTTCGCTGGATGCGCTCAGCACCTGGGTGCCGCAGTTGATGGAAAAGCTCCAGCAGCTTCCACAGCTTTCTGATGTCTCCAGCGACTGGCAGGACAAAGGGCTGGTGGCGTATGTCAATGTTGATCGCGACAGCGCCAGCCGTCTGGGTATCAGCATGGCGGATGTCGATAACGCCCTGTACAACGCGTTTGGTCAGCGGTTGATTTCCACTATTTATACTCAGGCCAACCAGTATCGCGTGGTGCTGGAGCACAACACTGAAAATACCCCTGGGCTGGCGGCGCTGGATACCATTCGCCTGACCAGCAGCGATGGCGGCGTGGTGCCACTTAGCTCTATAGCCAAAATTGAGCAGCGTTTTGCGCCGCTCTCCATCAACCATCTGGATCAGTTCCCGGTCACCACCATCTCCTTTAACGTGCCGGATAACTATTCGCTGGGCGATGCGGTGCAGGCGATTATGGACACCGAGAAGACGCTGAATCTGCCAGTGGATATCACCACGCAGTTCCAGGGTAGCACCCTCGCCTTCCAGTCGGCGCTGGGCAGCACTGTCTGGCTGATTGTCGCGGCGGTGGTGGCGATGTATATCGTGCTCGGCATTCTGTATGAAAGTTTTATTCACCCGATCACCATTCTCTCGACGCTGCCCACCGCAGGTGTCGGCGCATTGCTGGCGTTACTAATTGCCGGTAGTGAACTGGATGTGATTGCGATTATCGGCATTATTTTGCTGATCGGTATTGTGAAGAAAAACGCCATCATGATGATCGACTTCGCGCTGGCTGCCGAGCGCGAGCAAGGCATGTCGCCGCGCGATGCCATTTACCAGGCTTGTCTGCTGCGTTTTCGTCCGATCCTGATGACCACCCTGGCAGCTCTGCTTGGCGCGTTGCCGCTGATGTTGAGTACCGGAGTCGGCGCGGAACTGCGCCGTCCGTTAGGCATTGGCATGGTCGGCGGTCTGGTTGTCAGCCAGGTGCTGACGCTGTTTACCACGCCGGTGATTTATCTGCTGTTCGACCGTCTGGCATTGTGGGCAAAAAGTCGCTTTGCCCGTCATGAAGAGGAGGCGTAAGTGAAGTTTTTTGCCCTCTTCATTTACCGCCCGGTGGCGACGATTTTACTGTCGGTTGCCATTACCCTGTGCGGCATACTGGGCTTCCGTATGCTGCCGGTCGCCCCGCTGCCGCAGGTCGATTTTCCGGTGATTATGGTCAGCGCCTCGCTGCCTGGGGCGTCGCCAGAGACAATGGCGTCTTCCGTTGCCACGCCGCTGGAACGCTCACTTGGGCGCATTGCCGGGGTCAGTGAGATGACCTCCAGCAGCTCGCTCGGCAGCACGCGCATTATTTTGCAGTTTGATTTTGACCGGGATATCAACGGCGCGGCGCGCGATGTGCAGGCGGCAATCAACGCCGCACAAAGCCTGTTGCCCAGCGGGATGCCCAGCCGTCCGACCTATCGCAAAGCGAACCCGTCAGATGCGCCAATTATGATCCTGACGCTGACATCCGATACTTATTCCCAGGGTGAATTGTACGATTTCGCCTCGACGCAGCTGGCGCCGACGATTGCGCAAATCGATGGCGTCGGTGATGTCGATGTCGGCGGCAGCTCGCTGCCTGCGGTGCGCGTCGGGCTGAATCCGCAGGCGCTGTTTAATCAGGGCGTGTCGCTGGACGATGTGCGCACCGCCATCAGCAATGCCAACGTGCGTAAACCGCAAGGGGCGCTGGAAGATGATATCCACCGCTGGCAGATCCAGACTAACGATGAACTGAAAACAGCCGCTGAATATCAGCCGCTGATTATTCATTACAACAACGGCGGCGCGGTTCGTCTGGGCGATGTGGCGACGGTGACCGACTCGGTGCAGGATGTGCGCAACGCCGGGATGACCAACGCCAAACCGGCTATTTTGCTGATGATCCGCAAACTGCCGGAAGCCAATATTATCCAGACGGTAGACAGCATCCGGGCAAAATTACCGGAGTTGCAGGAGACCATTCCGGCGGCGATTGATCTGCAAATTGCCCAGGATCGCTCCCCCACCATTCGCGCCTCGCTGGAAGAAGTCGAGCAAACGCTGATTATCTCGGTGGCGCTGGTTATTCTGGTGGTCTTTTTATTTCTGCGTTCAGGTCGCGCCACCATTATTCCTGCCGTTGCGGTGCCCGTTTCGCTGATTGGTACGTTTGCGGCGATGTATCTGTGCGGATTCAGTCTCAATAATCTGTCGCTAATGGCGCTCACCATCGCCACAGGCTTTGTCGTGGATGACGCCATCGTGGTTCTGGAAAACATTGCCCGTCATCTGGAGGCGGGGATGAAACCGCTACAGGCCGCGCTGCAAGGTACTCGCGAAGTCGGCTTTACGGTACTGTCGATGAGTCTGTCACTGGTGGCGGTGTTCCTGCCGCTGCTGTTGATGGGCGGATTGCCGGGGCGCCTGTTACGCGAATTTGCCGTGACACTTTCTGTCGCCATTGGTATTTCGTTGCTTGTATCCCTGACGTTAACGCCAATGATGTGTGGCTGGATGCTGAAAGCCAGCAAGCCGCGTGAACAAACACGGCTACGCGGTTTTGGCCGGATGCTGGTTGCGCTGCAACAAGGCTATGGTAAGTCGCTGAAATGGGTACTCAATCACACCCGTCTGGTGGGCGTGGTGCTGCTTGGCACCATTGCGCTGAATATCTGGTTGTATATCTCGATCCCGAAAACCTTCTTCCCGGAGCAGGACACCGGTGTGCTGATGGGCGGGATACAGGCGGATCAGAGTATTTCGTTTCAGGCGATGCGCGGTAAGTTGCAGGATTTCATGAAAATTATCCGTGACGATCCGGCAGTGGATAATGTCACCGGATTTACCGGCGGTTCGCGAGTGAACAGCGGGATGATGTTTATCACCCTCAAGCCACGCGACGAACGCAGCGAAACGGCGCAGCAAATTATCGACCGTCTGCGCGTGAAGCTGGCAAAAGAGCCGGGGGCGAATCTGTTCCTGATGGCGGTACAGGATATTCGCGTTGGTGGGCGTCAGTCGAACGCCAGCTACCAGTACACGTTGTTATCCGACGACCTGGCGGCACTGCGCGAATGGGAGCCGAAAATCCGCAAAAAACTGGCGACATTGCCGGAACTGGCGGACGTGAATTCAGACCAGCAGGACAACGGCGCAGAGATGAACCTGGTTTACGATCGTGACACCATGGCGCGGCTGGGAATCGACGTGCAGGCCGCTAACAGTCTGCTGAATAACGCCTTTGGTCAGAGGCAAATCTCGACCATTTACCAGCCGATGAACCAGTATAAAGTGGTGATGGAAGTGGATCCGCGCTATACCCAGGACATCAGCGCGCTGGAAAAAATGTTCGTCATTAATAACGAAGGAAAAGCGATCCCGCTCTCGTATTTTGCCAAATGGCAACCGGCGAATGCCCCGTTGTCGGTGAATCATCAGGGATTATCGGCGGCCTCGACCATCTCGTTCAACCTGCCGACCGGGAAATCGCTCTCGGACGCCAGTGCGGCAATCGATCGCGCAATGACCCAGCTTGGCGTGCCTTCGACGGTGCGCGGCAGTTTTGCCGGAACGGCGCAGGTGTTCCAGGAGACGATGAACTCGCAGGTGATCCTGATTATCGCGGCGATCGCCACGGTCTATATCGTGCTGGGAATGTTGTACGAGAGCTACGTGCACCCGCTGACCATTCTCTCCACCCTGCCCTCGGCGGGCGTTGGGGCGCTGCTGGCGCTGGAGCTGTTCAATGCCCCGTTCAGCCTAATAGCCCTGATAGGGATCATGTTATTAATCGGCATTGTGAAGAAAAACGCCATCATGATGGTCGATTTTGCGCTCGAAGCTCAAAGAAATGGAAATCTGGCGCCACAGGAAGCCATTTTCCAGGCCTGTCTGCTGCGTTTTCGCCCGATTATGATGACTACCCTCGCGGCACTGTTTGGTGCGCTGCCGCTGGTGTTGTCGGGCGGCGACGGCTCGGAACTGCGTCAACCATTGGGGATCACCATTGTCGGCGGTCTGGTAATGAGTCAGCTCCTGACGCTGTATACCACGCCGGTGGTGTATCTCTTTTTCGACCGTCTGCGGCTGCGTTTTTCGCGAAAATCTAAAGAAACGGTAACCGAGTAAATGACAGATCTTCCTGACAGCACCCGCTGGCAATTATGGATTGTGGCTTTCGGCTTCTTTATGCAGTCGCTGGATACCACCATCGTCAACACCGCGCTTCCCTCGATGGCGCAAAGCCTGGGGGAAAGCCCGCTGCATATGCACATGGTCATTGTCTCTTATGTACTGACCGTGGCGGTGATGCTGCCTGCCAGCGGCTGGCTGGCGGACAAAGTTGGCGTGCGCAATATTTTCTTTACCGCTATCGTGCTGTTTACCCTCGGTTCGCTGTTTTGCGCGCTCTCCGGCACGCTGAATGAACTGTTGCTGGCACGTGCGTTACAGGGCGTGGGCGGTGCGATGATGGTGCCTGTTGGCAGGCTAACGGTGATGAAAATTGTTCCGCGCGAGCAATATATGGCGGCGATGACCTTTGTCACGCTGCCCGGTCAGGTCGGCCCACTGCTCGGTCCGGCGCTCGGCGGTCTGCTGGTGGAGTACGCCTCGTGGCACTGGATCTTTTTGATCAACATTCCGGTAGGGATTATCGGTGCGATCGCCACACTAATGTTAATGCCAAACTACACCATGCAGACGCGGCGCTTCGATCTCTCTGGCTTTCTGTTGCTGGCGGTTGGCATGGCAGTATTAACGCTGGCGCTGGATGGCAGTAAAGGCACAGGACTTTCGCCGCTGACGATTGCTGGCCTGGTGGCGGTTGGCGTAGTGGCACTGGTGCTTTATCTGCTGCACGCCAGAAATAACAACCGCGCCCTTTTCAGTCTGAACCTGTTCCGCACCCGCACCTTTTCGCTGGGTCTGGCGGGGAGTTTTGCCGGACGTATTGGCAGCGGTATGTTGCCCTTTATGACGCCGGTTTTCTTGCAGATTGGCCTCGGTTTCTCGCCGTTCCATGCCGGACTGATGATGATCCCGATGGTGCTCGGCAGCATGGGAATGAAGCGGATTGTGGTGCAGGTGGTTAACCGCTTTGGTTATCGCCGGGTACTGGTGGCAACCACGCTGGGTCTGTCGTTGGTCACGCTGCTGTTTATGACCACCGCGCTGCTTGGCTGGTACTACGTTTTACCGTTCGTCCTGTTTTTACAAGGGATGGTCAACTCAACGCGTTTCTCCTCCATGAACACCCTGACACTGAAAGATCTACCAGACAATCTGGCCAGCAGCGGCAACAGCCTGCTGTCGATGATTATGCAATTGTCGATGAGCATCGGTGTGACCATCGCCGGGCTGCTGCTGGGGCTTTTTGGCTCCCAACATGTCAGCGTTGACAGCGGCACCACACAAACCGTCTTTATGTACACCTGGCTTAGCATGGCGTTTCTCATCGCCCTTCCGGCGTTCATCTTTGCCAGGGTTCCGAACGATACGCATCAAAACGTGGCTATTTCGCGGAGAAAAAGGAGCGCGCAATGAAGTTCTGGCGACCCGGCATTACCGGCAAACTGTTTCTGGCGATCTTCGCCACCTGCATTGTGTTATTGATCACGATGCACTGGGCGGTACGTATCAGTTTTGAGCGCGGCTTTATCGATTACATTAAGCATGGTAATGAACAGCGGCTGCAAATGCTCGGAGATGCACTTGGCGAGCAGTACGCCCAGCACGGTAACTGGCGCTTTCTGCGTAATAACGATCGTTTTGTATTTCAGATACTGCGCTCATTTGAACATGATAATAATGAAGACAAACCGGGTCCCGGTATGCCGCCACACGGCTGGCGTACTCAGTTCTGGGTGGTTGATCAAAACAACAAAGTGCTGGTTGGCCCACGCTCTCCCATTCCACTGGACGGTACACGGCGCCCTATTCTGGTCAATGGTGTTGAAGTTGGCGCGGTGATCGCCTCACCCGTTGAACGGTTAACCCGCAATACCGATATCAATTTCGATAAACAACAGCGGCAAACCAGTTGGCTGATTGTCGCTTTATCTACCTTACTGGCGGCGCTGGCGACATTCCCACTGGCGCGCGGTTTGCTGGCTCCAGTGAAACGACTGGTGGATGGCACGCACAAACTTGCGGCGGGCGATTTTACCACTCGCGTGACGCCCACCAGCGAAGATGAATTAGGAAAACTGGCTCAGGACTTTAACCAGCTCGCCAGCACGCTGGAGAAAAACCAACAGATGCGCCGCGATTTTATGGCTGATATCTCTCACGAACTGCGCACGCCTTTAGCAGTACTGCGTGGGGAACTGGAAGCCATTCAGGATGGCGTGCGTAAATTTACGCCCGAGACAGTGGCGTCTTTACAGGCGGAGGTCGGTACACTGACCAAACTGGTTGACGATCTCCATCAGTTATCGATGTCTGATGAAGGTGCCCTCGCCTATCAAAAAGCACCGGTAGATCTGATCCCACTGCTGGAAGTGGCGGGCGGCGCATTTCGCGAACGATTCGCCAGCCGTGGCCTGAAGCTGCAATTTTCCCTGCCGGATAGCATCACCGTATTTGGCGATCGCGACCGTTTAATGCAGTTATTCAATAACTTACTGGAAAACAGTCTACGTTACACAGACAGCGGCGGCAGCCTGCAAATCTCCGCCGAGCAGCGCGACAAAACGGTACGTCTGACTTTTGCCGACAGTGCGCCGGGCGTCAGCGACGAACAACTGCAAAAATTGTTTGAGCGTTTTTACCGCACCGAAGGTTCCCGCAACCGTGCCAGCGGCGGTTCCGGCCTGGGACTGGCGATTTGCCTTAACATTGTTGAAGCGCACAATGGTCGCATTGTTGCCACTCATTCGCCTTTTGGCGGGGTAAGCATTACAGTAGAGTTACCGCTGGAACGGGATTTACAGAGAGAAGTATGACCGAGTTACCAATCGACGAAAACACACCGCGTATTTTGATCGTGGAAGATGAACCGAAGCTGGGGCAGTTGCTCATTGATTATCTGCGTGCTGCGAGCTATGCGCCGACCCTTATCAGCCACGGTGATCAGGTACTGCCGTATGTGCGCCAGACACCACCGGATCTGATCCTGTTGGATCTGATGCTACCAGGCACTGATGGTCTGACACTTTGCCGGGAAATTCGTCGTTTTTCCGATGTCCCCATCGTGATGGTTACGGCAAAAATCGAAGAAATCGACCGTTTGCTGGGGCTGGAGATTGGCGCCGATGACTATATCTGCAAACCGTACAGCCCACGGGAAGTGGTGGCGCGTGTTAAGACCATTTTGCGCCGCTGCAAACCGCAGCGCGAGTTGCAGCAACAGGATGCCGAAAGCCCGTTGATTATCGACGAAGGTCGTTTTCAGGCTTCATGGCGTGGCAAAATGCTTGATCTGACACCTGCAGAGTTTCGCCTTTTGAAAACGCTCTCCCATGAACCGGGAAAAGTATTCTCTCGCGAGCAATTACTCAATCATCTTTATGACGATTACCGCGTGGTAACCGACCGCACCATCGACAGCCACATTAAAAACCTGCGCCGTAAACTGGAGGCGCTGGACGAAGAGCAGTCCTTTATCCGTGCCGTTTACGGTGTTGGTTACCGCTGGGAAGCTGACGCCTGTCGTATCGTTTAATATATCTTTGCCCTGGTGAGAGCTGAATTTCCTGTTTATTAACCCGTCATGCCCCTCTCTGAAAGGAGAGGGATAAAACCGTATCCGCATTCAGATTCCTGCATATTTATCAGTAATCTCCCCCACCCTTTAGAGGGTATTCCCCTGATTGGCAGTCAACTGAATATCACCCATACTTAAATCGTTACATACTGTTTTCGATACGCAATTTCAATCAAGGAGTCATTATGGCTGGTTGGTTTGAACTCAATAAGAGCAGTGAAAATCAGTTCCGGTTTGTGCTAAAAGCGGGCAATGGTGAGATCATTCTCACCAGCGAACTGTATACCTCAAAAGCCGCTGCGGAAAAGGGCATTGCCTCGGTGCAAAGCAACAGCCCGCAGGACGAACGCTATGAGAAAAAAACAGCGAGCAACGGCAAATTTTATTTCAATCTGAAAGCTGGCAATCATCAGATAATCGGTTCCAGCCAGATGTATGCCACCGCTCAATCACGCGAAGTCGGAATTGCTTCTGTAAAAACCAATGGCGCAAGTCAGAAGGTGAAAGACAATACTTAATAGTTAAGCCGGGCGTAACTCAGTTGCGTCCGGCTTTATTTCCAATAAACACTTATTTATTGATGATTAAGATTAATCTGCGCCATTAAAACAATGGGAGGATAAGTTTCATATTAGGTGAAGGCATTTTTGTTCTTCCTTTTGAACGCCACCTTATTTATTTCCTGCAATCACCAGGGGAAATTATCGTCATTCGCATCCTTAACCAAAACCAGGACGCTACCAGACATTTGCACTGGAGCTAAACCCGCCGATTGCGCTACAATGCCCGCCCTTAAAGTGGGGGCACTCCCCTAACCGCTTCATCAGGTGGAGCGGATCTGACCTGTCATCAGAACGAGAGAATTATGTTTAAACCGGAACTCCTTTCCCCGGCGGGAACGCTGAAAAATATGCGTTACGCTTTCGCTTATGGCGCAGATGCTGTTTATGCGGGTCAGCCGCGTTACTCCCTGCGTGTGCGCAACAACGAATTCAACCACGAAAATCTTCAGCTCGGCATCAATGAAGCCCATGCGCTGGGGAAAAAGTTTTATGTCGTGGTCAACATTGCGCCGCATAACGCTAAGCTGAAAACCTTTATCCGTGACCTGAAACCGGTAGTGGAAATGGGGCCGGATGCGCTGATTATGTCCGATCCGGGGCTGATTATGCTGGTGCGTGAGCACTTCCCTGAAATGCCGATCCACCTTTCGGTGCAGGCCAACGCCGTAAACTGGGCAACGGTAAAATTCTGGCAGCAAATGGGCCTGACTCGCGTGATCCTCTCCCGCGAACTGTCGCTGGAAGAGATTGAAGAGATCCGCAATCAGGTGCCGGATATGGAACTCGAAATTTTCGTTCACGGCGCATTATGCATGGCCTACTCCGGTCGCTGCCTGCTCTCTGGCTACATCAACAAACGCGACCCGAACCAGGGCACCTGCACCAACGCCTGCCGCTGGGAGTACAACGTCCAGGAAGGTAAAGAAGATGACGTCGGCAACATCGTACACAAATACGAGCCGATTCCGGTGCAAAACGTCGAACCGACGCTGGGTATCGGCGCGCCAACTGACAAAGTGTTTATGATTGAGGAAGCCCAGCGTCCGGGCGAATATATGACCGCGTTTGAAGATGAACACGGCACTTACATCATGAACTCGAAAGATCTGCGTGCCATCGCCCATGTTGAACGCCTGACTAAAATGGGTGTGCATTCGCTGAAAATCGAAGGCCGTACCAAATCTTTCTATTATTGCGCACGCACCGCGCAGGTTTATCGTAAAGCTATCGATGACGCCGCTGCGGGCAAACCGTTCGATACCAGCCTGCTGGAAACTCTGGAAGGTCTGGCGCATCGCGGTTACACCGAAGGTTTCCTGCGTCGCCATACTCACGACGATTATCAGAACTACGAATACGGTTATTCCGTTTCTGACCGCCAGCAGTTTGTTGGTGAGTTTACCGGTGAACGCAAAGGTGAGCTCGCTGCGGTGGCAGTGAAAAATAAATTCTCCGTTGGCGACAGTCTTGAGCTGATGACGCCACAGGGCAACATCAACTTTACCCTTGAGCATATGGAAAATGCCAAAGGTGAAGCGATGCCGGTTGCACCTGGCGATGGTTATACCGTGTGGCTCCCGGTTCCGCAGGATCTTGAGCTCAATTACGCACTGCTGATGCGTAATTTCTCTGGTGAAACCACGCGTAACCCGCACGGTAAGTGATTAATTTCGATTATTTTTCCCGGATGGAAAATTCTTAGAAACCGATCACATACAGCTGCATTTATTAAGGTTATCATCCGTTTCGCTGAAAAACATAACCCATAAAATGCTAGCTGTACCAGGAACCACCTCCTTAGCCTGTGTAATCTCCCTTACACGGGCTTATTTTTTACATACAACAAATTGAAATAAAAGGATTTATTTCTGGTCACGTCCACACATTGACCACATCGACAAAAAAGCCCCTCGACTGAGGGGCTTCCTGTTTGTAATTACATCCACATAATTTGCTGCCCTGACGGCAACGGGTGCGGCCTTACGGCGTGGACTTCTCCCGGCTTCACGATGTATCGCTGTACCGACTCATAAGTGATGAACGTGGCGCTGCAATTCACGTTCTGGCACTGGTGATAACGCTCTTTTGTCGTGTCAGTGATATAGCGGCTTGTACGCGCATGTGCGGCATGCTGGCATAAAGGACAATGAAACATCGCGAGCACCTCTTCCGGTTTTGTTGATGGTGCCATTCTAGTTAATTTATCCTTATAAAACAAACAGATAAAAGAAAAACATCACTCATCATCTTCTGTTTCGTACTCCACATCAGAAAGCCTGACCTCAAGCTCTAAGGACGTCGTGAAGCCGCTATTATTCAGAAAATGTGTCACCTTAGTGATTGTCCAGTCCTGCTCGTCTATGACGCGCTTAAAGCCTGACACTCTAACCGGTGTTTCCGTGTAAATATCTGCCCGACCGGTAGCCAGGCTGATGGAGAACTCCGCCACACCCCGTTGCAGTTTATCCCACTTCGCCTGAGCGGCGCGCATGGCCTGCGCTTTTGTGGCATATACCGTAGTCAGGGCAAAAACGTTATCAGCCTCACCGGCCATGTATTCACCTTCGCGCGCTTCCGGTACTTTAGGCGCTTTCTTCTGCCTGACCGGTTTCGCTTTCGGGTGCTCCAGTGCGCGCAGGTGTTTTTCTTTCTTTTTGCGTTTCAGTTTTACCTTCTGCTTTTGCGGCTTCGGGTCTTTGGTGTGTAACCACTTTGCCGTTACGCCGGTGTAAGCTCCACGGTCAGCAATCGCAAAATGATGACGGTCGCCGTCGCTGCGGGTGATGGTAATCTGCGGGATTTTTTTACCGCTGGCCGTCACCCCCTGCCCCGCTTTGAGAAACAGCAGTTTTCCCATTTTTACCGACACCTCGCCGCCGTTGCGTTCAGCAAGACGGGTCAGGAATTTCACATCAGACTCCTGCGACTGGTCGATGTGCGGGATTTTAATTCCGGCCAGTGACGGAGCGACACTGGCCTCCAGCCTGTTACGGGAGGCTATCGCCTCAACAATCGCACCGAGCGTGGTGTCATGCCAGGAGCCTTCCCGGCGGGAATTGAGCGTCCCGCGAAAATCTGCACTCCGGGCGCGGATGGTGACCACATCCGGCGCGCCCCGGTGTTC
>NZ_KE136724.1:0-16403 GCF_000407925.1 Escherichia sp. KTE31
GCCGCAGACCAGCGCACACTGAAAGCGATTTATTCAAAAGAGCTGAAGGCCGCGAAAAAACGCGAACTGCTGCCGTTCTGGTTGCCGTGGGTGAACGGCGTGCTGGAGCAGGGCAAAGGTGCACAGGATGACATTCTGATGACGGTCATGCTGTGGCGTCTGGATACCGGCGATATTGCCGGTGCGCTGGAGATTGCCCGTTATGCCCTGAAGTACGGTCTGACCATGCCGGGTAAACACCGCCGCACCCCGCCGTACATGTTCACCGAGGAGGTGGCGCTCGCGGCCATGCGCGCCCACGCTGCCGGTGAGTCTGTGGATCCCCGCCTGCTGACGGACACCCTCGAACTGACCGCCACGGCTGACATGCCTGATGAAGTGCGCGCAAAGCTGCACAAAATCACCGGTCTGTTTCTGCGTGACGCTGGTGATGCCGCAGGTGCGCTGGCGCACCTGCAACGTGCGACACAGCTCGACTGTCAGGCAGGCGTCAAAAAAGAGATTGAACGACTGGCGCGGGAACTGAAACCGAAGCCGGAGCCACAGCCAAAAGCGGCCACCTGCGCCCCGCGTAAGACCCGGAGTGCGACACCGGCAAAACGTGGACGCCCGAAAAAGAAAGCCAGTTAACAACCGAATGCGCCCCGCGCCAGGGCGGCACGCCGGTCAGTGAGGGTGAATCACCTGACACTGCACCGGCGTCCACCGCCCGACTTTTCAGAGGTAGTCATGATGACGCTGATTATTCCGCGAAAGGAGGCTCCCGTGTCCGGTGAGGGTACGGTGGTCATCCCGCAACCGGCAGGCGATGAGCCGGTGATTAAAAACACGTTCTTTTTTCCCGATATCGACCCGAAGCGCGTCCGGGAACGTATGCGCCTTGAGCAGACCGTCGCCCCCGCCCGTCTGCGTGAGGCCATCAAGTCAGGTATGGCGGAGACGAATGCGGAGCTGTACGAGTACCGCGAACAGAAAATAGCCGCCGGTTTTACGCGTCTGGCGGACGTTCCGGCGGACGACATCGACGGTGAAAGCATCAAAGTTTTTTACTACGAGCGCGCCGTGTGTGCGATGGCGACCGCGTCGCTTTATGAGCGTTACCGCGGCGTGGATGCCAGTGCGAAAGGCGACAAGAAGGCCGACAGCATTGACAGCACCATTGATGAACTGTGGCGGGATATGCGCTGGGCAGTGGCGCGTATCCAGGACAAGCCGCGCTGCATCGTGAGTCAAATCTGATGAAGACCTTTGCGCTACAGGGCGACACGCTCGACGCCATTTGTGTCCGGTATTACGGGCGCACTGAGGGCGTGGTTGAGGCCGTGCTCGCCGCAAATCCGGGACTGGCTGAACTGGGGGCGGTGCTGCCACACGGCACCGCCGTCGAACTGCCCGACGTTCAGACCGCGCCCGTGGCTGAAACTGTCAATCTGTGGGAGTAACGCATGACAGCAGAAGAAAAAAGCGTCCTGTCGCTTTTCATGATTGGGGTGCTGATTGTTGTCGGCAAGGTGCTTGCCGGTGGTGAACCCATCACCCCGCGTCTGTTTATCGGGCGCATGTTGCTCGGTGGTTTTGTCTCGATGGTTGCCGGTGTTGTTCTGGTGCAGTTTCCTGACCTGTCACTGCCTGCGGTGTGCGGCATCGGCTCCATGCTGGGTATCGCCGGTTATCAGGTGATTGAGATTGCCATTCAGCGCCGTTTTAAGGGCAGGGGGAAACCGTAATGCCGGTAATTAACACGCATCAGAATATCGCCGCCTTTCTCGACATGCTGGCCGTGTCCGAGGGGACGGCGAATCATCCGCTGACGAAAAACCGGGGCTATGACGTGATAGTCACCGGACTGGACGGGAAGCCGGAAATTTTCACCGACTACAGTGACCACCCGTTCGCGCATGGCCGACCGGCGAAGGTGTTTAACCGTCGCGGTGAAAAATCCACGGCCTCCGGTCGCTATCAGCAGCTTTACCTGTTCTGGCCGCACTACCGCAAACAGCTTGCCCTGCCGGATTTCAGTCCGTTGTCACAGGACAGACTCGCCATTCAGTTGATCCGCGAACGCGGTGCACTGGATGACATCCGGGCGGGACGCATTGAGCGCGCCATTTCACGCTGTCGCAATATCTGGGCGTCCCTGCCGGGAGCCGGTTACGGTCAGCGTGAGCATTCACTGGAAAAACTGGTCACCGTCTGGCGTACCGCTGGCGGCGTACCGGCTTAAACGGAGTAAACACCATGAAGAAATTATCCCTTTCACTGATGCTGAACGTGTCGCTGGCGCTGATGCTGGCACTGTCCCTGATTTACCCGCAGAGCGTGGCCGTCAGTTTTGTCGCTGCCTGGGCGATTCTGGCGACGGTTATCTGTGTGGTTGCCGGTGGTGTCGGCGTGTATGCCACGGAGTATGTGCTGGAACGCTACGGGCGGGAGCTGCCGCCGGAATCGCTGGCCGTGAAGATTGTCACGTCGCTGTTTTTGCAGCCGGTGCCGTGGCGCAGACGGGCGGCGGCTCTGGTGGTGATGGTGGCGACGTTTATCTCGCTGGTCGCTGCCGGGTGGATTTTTACTGCGCTGATTTACCTCGTGGCGTCGGTGTTTTTCCGGCTGATACGCACGGCCTGTCGTCAGCGTCTTGAGGGGCGGGAATTATGTCAAAGCTGATGATTGTGCTGGTCGTGTTGTTATCGCTGGCGGTGGCGGGGCTGTTTCTGGCGAAGCATGAAAACGCCAGCCTGCGCACCTCACTGGACAGGGCGAACAGCGTCGCCAGTGAACAGCAGACGACCATCACCATGCTGAAAAATCAGCTTCATGTTGCCATCACCAGGGCAGATAAAAACGAGCTGGCGCAGGTGGCACTGCGTCAGGAACTGGAGAACGCCGCGAAGCGTGAAGCACAGCGCGAGAAAACCATCACGAGGTTACTCAATGAAAACGAAGATTTTCGCCGCTGGTACGGCGCTGACCTGCCTGATGCTGTGCGCCGGTTGCACCAGCGCCATGCCTGCCCCGACGCCAGTGATTGTCCACAACGCCTGCCCGAAAGTGAGTCTTTGCCCGATGCCGGGCAGTGACCCGGAGACGAATGGCGATTTAAGTGCTGATATCCGGCAGCTTGAGAACGCGCTGGCACGCTGTGCCAGCCAGGTAAAAATGATTAAACACTGTCAGGACGAAAACGATGCTCAAACCCGACAGCCTGCGCAGGGCGCTGACTGATGCCGTCACGGTGCTGAAAACTAACCCCGATATGCTGCGGATATTCGTTGATAACGGGAGTATTGCCTCCACACTGGCGGCGTCGTTGTCATTCGAAAAGCGTTACACGCTCAATGTTATTGTGACCGACTTTACCGGTGATTTTGACCTGCTCATTGTGCCGGTGCTGGCGTGGCTGCGGGAAAATCAGCCCGACATCATGACCACCGACGCAGGCCAGAAAAAGGGCTTCACGTTTTATGCAGACATCAACAATGACAGCAGCTTTGATATCAGTATCAGCCTGATGCTGACCGAGCGCACGCTGGTCAGTGAGGTTGACGGCGCGCTGCATGTGAAGAATATCCCGGAACCCCCGCCGCCGGAGCCGGTCACCCGCCCGATGGAGCTGTATATCAATGGCGAACTGGTGAGCAAGTGGGATGAATGAGTTTAAGCGTTTTGAAGACCGGCTGACCGGACTGATTGAATCGCTGTCACCGTCAGGGCGTCGGCGACTGAGTGCCGAACTGGCGAAGCGCCTGCGGCAGAGTCAGCAGCGCCGGGTGATGGCACAGAAAGCCCCGGACGGCACACCCTACGTGCCACGCCAGCAGCAGAGCGCCAGAAAAAAGACCGGTCGTGTTAAGCGAAAAATGTTTGCGAAACTTATCACCAGTCGTTTTTTGCATATCCGCGCCAGCCCGGAACAGGCATCAATGGAATTTTACGGCGGGAAGTCACCGAAAATCGCCAGCGTGCATCAGTTTGGTCTGTCGGAAGAAAACCGGAAAGACGGTAAGAAAATTGATTATCCGGCGCGTCCTCTGCTCGGCTTTACCGGTGAGGATGTGCAGATGATTGAAGAGATTATCCTGGCTCACCTCGACCGTTAGTTGTGCCATTCCTGACACCTCATCGTCACATTGCCGCCGATATGACCCGGCGGCATCCTTCCCGTTATGAACACTCTCGCAAATATTCAGGAACTCGCGCGCGCACTGCGCAACATGATTCGCACCGGCGTTATCGTCGAAACCGACCTTAACGCCGGTCGCTGCCGTGTGCAGACCGGCGGCATGTGTACCGACTGGCTGCAGTGGCTGACCCATCGCGCCGGTCGTTCGCGCACATGGTGGGCACCTTCCGTGGGGGAACAGGTGCTGATTCTGGCCGTGGGCGGTGAACTCGACACGGCGTTCGTTCTGCCGGGGATTTATTCCGGTGATAACCCCGCGCCGTCTGCGTCGGCGGATGCCCTGCATATCCGTTTCCCTGACGGGGCGGTGATTGAGTATGAACCTGAAACCAGTGCACTCACGGTAAGCGGAATTAAAACGGCCAGCGTGACGGCTTCTGATTCTGTTACTGCCACGGTGCCGGTGGTCATGGTGAAAGCATCAACCCGCGTCACCCTGGACACACCAGAGGTGGTCTGCACTAACAAACTGACTACCGGCACGCTGGAAGTGCAGAAGGGCGGGAAGATGCACGGCAACATCGAGCATACCGATGGGAAATTCACGTCTAACGGCGTTCAGGTGGATGACCACGGTCACGGTGGTGTTAAGTCAGGAGACAACTGGACACAGGGGACAAAATGACAGCGCGTTATCTCGGAATGAATCGCAGTGATGGCCTGACTGTCACTGACCTTGAGCATATCAGCCAGAGTATCGGCGATATCCTGCGCACACCGGTCGGCTCGCGGGTGATGCGTCGTGATTACGGCTCGTTGCTGGCGTCAATGATTGACCAGCCGCAGACCCCGGCGCTTGAGTTGCAGATTAAGGTCGCCTGTTACATGGCGGTGCTGAAATGGGAACCCCGCGTCACCCTGTCATCCGTCACCACGGCGCGCAGTTTTGACGGGCGAATGACAGTTACGTTAACCGGCCAGCACAACGACACCGGCCAGCCACTTTCGTTAACCATCCCTGTGAGTTGAAACCATGCCGATTATCGACCTGAACCAGCTACCCGCACCGGATGTGGTCGAGGAGCTGGACTTTGAAACCATTCTCGCCGAACGCAAGGCGACACTGATTTCCCTTTACCCGGAAGACCAGCAGGAGGCGGTCGCCCGTACCCTGACACTGGAATCCGAGCCTCTCGTCAAACTGCTGGAAGAAAACGCTTATCGTGAGCTTATCTGGCGTCAGCGTGTGAATGAGGCCGCACGGGCGGTGATGCTGGCCTGTGCCGCCGGTAATGACCTTGATGTGATTGGTGCCAATTACAACACCACACGCCTGATTATCACCCCGGCAGATGATTCGACCATCCCGCCGACACCGGCAGTGATGGAGTCTGACACCGATTATCGGCTGCGTATTCAGCAGGCGTTTGAAGGTTTAAGCGTTGCCGGGTCGGTGGGTGCCTATCAGTATCATGGTCGCAGTGCCGACGGGCGTGTCGCGGATATCTCTGTCACCAGTCCGTCTCCGGCCTGCGTCACCATCTCTGTGCTGTCACGTGAAAATAACGGTGTCGCATCCGAAGACCTGCTGGCGGTGGTGCGTAACGCTCTTAATGGCGAGGACGTCAGGCCGGTGGCCGACCGCGTGACCGTGCAGTCTGCCGCCATCGTTGAATACCAGATAAACGCCACGCTTTACCTTTACCCTGGTCCCGAAAGCGAACCCATCCGCGCTGCCGCCGTAAAAAAACTGGAAGCGTATATCACGGCACAGCACCGGCTGGGGCGTGACATCCGTCTGTCTGCCATTTATGCCGCTTTGCATGTGGAAGGCGTGCAGCGTGTCGAACTGGCTGCACCGCTGGCCGACATCGTGCTCAACAGTACGCAGGCGTCTTTCTGTACCGAATACCGCGTCGTGACCGGAGGTTCGGATGAGTGATTCGCGCCTGCTGCCGACCGGCTCATCACCGCTTGAAGTCGCCGCTGCAAAAGCCTGTGCGGAAATTGAAAAAACGCCGGTCAGTATTCGTGAGCTGTGGAACCCGGACACCTGCCCGGCAAATCTGCTGCCGTGGCTGGCGTGGGCGTTTTCGGTCGACAGATGGGATGAAAAGTGGCCGGAAGCGACAAAACGCGCTGTTATCCGCGATGCGTATTTCATTCACTGCCATAAGGGCACTATAGGCGCAATCCGGCGTGTGGTGGAGCCGCTCGGCTATCTCATTAACGTAAAGGAGTGGTGGGAGACAAACGACCCGCCCGGCACCTTTCGCCTTGATATCGGCGTACTGGAAAGCGGTATCACAGAGGAAATGTATCTGGAAATGGAACGGCTGATTGCCGATGCCAAACCCGCAAGTCGCCACCTTATCGGTCTGAACATTATCCAGGACATTCCCGGCTATCTGTATACAGGCGGTGTGGTCTGTGATGGTGATGTTATTACTGTTTATCCCGGATAAGTGAGAAACAATGAGCACGAAATTTAAAACCGTTATCACTACTGCCGGAGCCGCAAAGCTGGCAGCCGCCACTGTCCCCGGCGGGAAAAAAGTAACCCTGTCTGCAATGGCCGTGGGTGACGGTAATGGCAAATTGCCGGTGCCGGATGCCGGTCAGACGAAACTGGTGCATGAGGTCTGGCGTCACGCCCTGAATAAAGTCAGCGTGGATAATAAGAATAAAAACTATATCGTGGCTGAACTGGTTGTTCCGCCCGAAGTGGGCGGCTTCTGGATGCGTGAGCTTGGTCTGTATGACGATGCCGGAACACTGATTGCGGTCGCCAACATGGCGGAAAGCTATAAGCCTGAACTCGCTGAAGGCTCCGGGCGTGCGCAGACCTGCCGCATGGTTATTATTGTCAGTAACGTGGCGTCTGTTGAGCTGAGTATTGATGCCAGCACAGTGATGGCGACGCAGGATTACGTCGATGACAAAATCGCAGAGCATGAGCAGTCCCGCCGCCATCCTGACGCCACGCTGACAGAAAAAGGTTTTACTCAGTTAAGCAGTGCAACAAACAGCACCAGTGAAAAGCTGGCAGCAACGCCAAAAGCGGTCAAGGCAGCAAATGACAACGCAAATTCACGTCTGGCGAAAAATCAGAACGGTGCAGATATCCAGGATAAATCAGCTTTTCTGGACAATGTTGGCGTTACCAGCCTGACGTTTATGAAAAACAATGGCGAAATGCCGGTTGATGCCGACCTGAATACATTTGGTCCCGTTAAGGCTTATCTGGGGATCTGGTCTAAAGCTACCTCAACTAACGCAACACTGGAGAAAAATTTCCCGGAAGATAATGCTGTCGGTGTGCTTGAGGTTTTTGCTGCCGGCAATTTTGCAGGTACTCAACGCTTTACCACGAGAGACGGCAATGTATACATGCGTAAACTCGCCAATAAGTGGAATGGCACTGATGGTCCGTGGGGCGTATGGCGTCACACTCAATCTGCTACCCGCCCTTTGAGTACGACTATAGACCTGAATACGCTTGGAGCCGCCGAGCATCTTGGTTTATGGCGTAACAGTAGCTCGGCTATAGCTTCATATGAACGCAATTATCCAGAGGAAGGCGGCTTTGCTCAGGGGATGCTTGAGATCCTCGAAGGCGGGAATTATGGAAGAACGCAACGTTATACCACTCGCCGTGGAAATATGTATGTCCGCTGCCTTGCGGCAAGCTGGGATGCATCAAATCCGCAGTGGGAACCGTGGTTAAGAGTCGGTCATCAGTCAGAGAGTCGTTATTACGACGGGGATTTGAATGATGTGACTTCACCGGGTATTTACAGCGTTACAGGTAAAGCGACCAATGGTCCAATACTGGACGGAAACGGCGTGACAGTCCTCGGTATTCTGGAAGTGTTGAGGCGCTTTGATGGTGTTAACGTATGGCAGCGTTATACAACTGCCGGAACAGGTACAACCCTTAAAGGTCGCACGTTTGAGCGCGTTTTTACCGGCAGCTCATGGAGCGAATGGCGGGAAGTCTACACCTCGTATTCACTTCCCCTGAATCTGGGTATCGGCGGTGCAGTGGCAAAGCTCACCAGCCTGGACTGGCAGACCCACGACTTTGTGCCGGGCAGTCTGATAACCGTTCGGCTTGATAACATGACCAACATTCCCGACGGTATGGACTGGGGCGTCATTGATGGCAACCTGATAAACATCGCAGTTGGTCCGAGTGATGATTCCGGTACGGGGCGCTCAATGCATGTATGGCGCAGCACTGTAAGTAAAGCCAACTACCGCTTTTTTATGGCGCGCATTTCAGGAAATCCGGGAAGCCGCACGATTACAGCAAGACGAGTACCAATCATTGACGAAGCCCAGACATGGGGCGCGAAACAGACATTCAGCGGTGGTCTTTCTGGTGAACTGTCCGGCAATGCGGCTACAGCTACAAAGCTGAAAACGGCAAGGACAATTAACGGCGTAAAATTTGACGGCTCGGCAAATATTGAAGCATTTCCGCCAGGTGTTCCGTTGCCGTGGCCATCAGATACACCACCTGCAGGCTATGCAATTATGCAAGGCCAGACGTTTGATAAAGCAGCATATCCGAAACTGGCTATTGCCTATCCTTCTGGTGTTATTCCAGATATGCGCGGCTGGACAATCAAGGGCAAACCCGCCAGTGGGCGTGCCGTATTGTCACAGGAACAGGACGGGATTAAATCGCATACTCACAGCGCCAGTGCGTCAAATACGGACTTAGGAACGAAAACGACCAGTTCATTTGATTACGGCACGAAGACAGTCAGTACGTTTAACTACGGAACAAAAACCACTAATACCACTGGTAACCATACACATACCATTTACAGAGGGAATGCCAATACTAATGGTGAAACCGGTAAAACAGGCTTTGACAACCCATCGTTTAATGGCACATCAGGAGCTGCCGGGAATCATGCCCACACGGTAGATATTGGTGCACATAATCATACTGTTGGTATTGGTGCACATTCACACACGGTTGCTATTGGCTCACACGGGCACTCTATTACCGTTAATGCTACAGGTAATACAGAAAACACCGTCAAAAACATCGCATTTAACTATATTGTGAGGCTTGCATAATGGCTTTCAGAATGAGTGCAGAAGCACAAACTATCCGCGTTTTCAATTTACTTGATGGAACCAATGAATTTATTGGCGAAAGTGACGCATATATCCCACCGTATACTGGCCTGCCTGCAAACAGTACAGATATTGCACCACCTGATATTCCTGCTGGTTATGCAGCCGTTTTCAATGCAGATGAAATGAAATGGGAACTGATGGAAGACCATCGCGGAAAGACCGTCTATGAAACGAAAACGGGAGCAGCCATTTATATTTCTGAACTTGGCGTATTACCTCCAGACGTGACAGCCATTTCCCCTGAGGGGGATTATCAGAAATGGAACGGAAATGCGTGGGTGAATGATGAGAATGCAGAGCGTGATGCGCTTGTCAGAGCGGCTGAGTCTCAGAAGAAAGAGCTGATTGCATATGCAGGTGAAATTATTGCCACGCTGCAGGATGCTGTCGATTTAGATATGGCTACCGAGGAAGAAAAGTTAAGCCTGACACACTGGAAAAAATACCGTGTGCTACTGAATCGCGTTCAGCCGGAAAATGCCCCGGATATTGAATGGCCAGAAATGCCGCAATAAATCGTATTAGCTCTGGTGTGAGATTACTCATCTATGGCACAGAGTAAAACCTAATCTGACTGTCCGCTCTGTGCTAGGAGCGGACGTGATGCATATCTGTCACCAAATTTAATGTGCCACTACAAACAGAGTATATAGTTGAATATTATAGTGCACCCCGGCCTCATGAATATAACGGTGGATTACCGCCGAACGAGTCGGAAAATAGATACTGGAAAAACTCTAAAATCGAGGCCAGTTTTTGTTGTTCTCTACAATAATAATCGGATTTTCCCATGACAAGTTTAATAGTATTTAGGTGCCTGAAGTGAAGTTGAAGAAGCTATTGATGAAAGTTGTGAAAGTGGTAAAGGAGCAGGTTCTAAGTACCGTTATTTCGGGAATAATAGGCATAGCGGCTACAGTAGGGCTTTTCCATTTCACTTCACAGCCAATACGATCTGCTGATGTTCGCGAAAAATTAGTTGAAATGGCTCGGGAGTGCATCCAGCAGCAGCTTGCCACACATTTGGACTCAGTGGCGTTTGACTCAGTGGCTAGCGAGTCTCTCGATCTAAGCACCTCAAACTCCGTTGTAGTCTACGGAAGAGCTGTGAGCACAAATGGTGCCCTTAGCCGTTTCCTGATGGTCTTCGAGCCCTCTGGACAGAGTTTGATAGATAAGGTGGTTGGCAGACCTGGATTCTACGATATTGGGTATTGGGCAATCATCCCAGACGCAGGGGACGACGAGGTTGTGGCTTCTTCAGTAAACATTGAAGACCTCGACAAAGATGGTAACAAGGACATACTAGTCCGCTTAAAGTCAACTTACGCGGATGGTGTATCCAAAGGGCTTCTTATACTTAAAAAGGATATCCATGATGTATGGCATTTGATGGGGCTTCCATCAATGACAGAGATCATGCATTCCATTGCTGCAGGTCAGCCTCCCCAGCCGGAAGGTCTTCACCTTCCACTTCCGGCAATACAATGGTTTAGTAATGACGAAAAACTCAAACCAAAGTCTGATATCAAACAATATCTTAATTGGGAAATTGACGAAGATAACTTGCAGGTCGCTGATTCCACTGGAAATCATTCTTTTTGGATGTTCAGAAACGGCACCAAGATAAAAATGTTCGAGAATGGACAAGCCGGCTACAAGCACTTTGGTGTACTGGTCAACATCAATGATGAAGAGGCGATACAGGGAAGGCATCATCTCATGGTCAGCTTTTTCAAGATAGAGAATAATAGTTTGGTTCCTGATCCGAATTGGAACTGGGCCTATCCCATGTTCTCTATCGGATTAGAGGATAGCCAGGAAGTTGAATTGAGTGAAATGCAGGAAGCGGGCTTACAAGCTCATGTTTCTGGTAGCTCCGTTTTCGGCCTGACAGAGTTTGGGAAAATGGACTCAGATTAATATTCGCTAACCTTACCAACGAAGGGCAGGTCACAGGTATGGCCTAATTATGTTTTCAGAGGAGTCAAGGCTCAAGAATGCCCCCAGATAAGCCGTAAATCCTGTAGCGCAAAATCGTCTCAGATGACGCAGAGATATTAAAAACGCCTCAACCTGTTCATCAATTAATTGATAGGTTGAACTGTTAGTTAAACCTTCACCAGCAGAAAGGTATGAACTTTTTCGACTCGCTCAAAGCTGGCTGCCAGAGCTGATAGCGTTTTGGCTACGTAAATTGTCAGTTGGGAACTGAGCGAGTACAAATCAAGACTGGCGGGCTGATTGCCCGCCTTTTCTTTATCTGTTGTTTCATCCACTGACCAGTCAGGTCAAATAGCGTCTCATGCACTGCCCAACAGAAAATAGTTGCACCCATTAACCACGGAGTTAAACGGATGAGTGATTATCATCACGGCGTGCAGGTGCTGGAGATTAACGACGGCACCCGCGTCATTTCCACCGTATCAACCGCCATTGTCGGCATGGTCTGCACAGCCAGCGATGCGGATGCGGAAACCTTCCCCGTCAATAAACCGGTGCTGATTACCAATGTGCAGAGCGCGATTGCAAAGGCCGGTAAAAAAGGCACGCTGGCGGCGTCGTTACAGGCCATCGCTGACCAGTCAAAACCGGTCACCGTTGTCGTACGTGTGGAAGACGGCACCGGCGAAGACGAAGAAACGAAACTCGCGCAGACCGTTTCCAATATCATCGGCACCACCGACGAAAACGGTCAGTACACCGGACTGAAAGCCCTGATGGGGGCTGAGTCGGTTACCGGCGTTAAACCACGCATTCTCGGCGTACCGGGACTGGACACCAAAGAGGTTGCCGTCGCACTGGCATCGGTATGCCAGGAACTGAATGCATTCGGGTATATCAGCGCATGGGGCTGTAAAACCATTTCCGAGGTGAAAGCCTACCGCCAGAATTTCAGCCAGCGTGAGCTGATGGTCATCTGGCCGGATTTCCTCGCATGGGATACGGTCACCAGTACCACCTCCACCGCGTATGCCACCGCCCGTGCGCTGGGTCTGCGTGCTAAAATCGACCAGGAGCAGGGCTGGCATAAAACGCTGTCCAACGTCGGGGTAAACGGTGTTACCGGCATCAGCGCATCTGTATTCTGGGATTTGCAGAAGTCCGGCACCGATGCTGACCTGCTGAACGAGGCAGGCGTCACAACGCTGGTTCGCCGCGACGGTTTCCGTTTCTGGGGTAACCGTACCTGCTCCGATGACCCACTGTTCCTCTTTGAAAGCTACACACGCACCGCGCAGGTACTGGCTGACACGATGGCTGAGGCGCACATGTGGGCTATTGATAAGCCCATCACCGCAACGCTGATTCGCGACATCGTTGACGGCATCAATGCCAAATTCCGTGAACTGAAAAGCAACGGTTATATCGTGGATGGCACATGCTGGTTTAGCGAAGAAGCCAATGATGCGGAAACCCTCAAGGCCGGAAAACTGTATATCGACTACGACTATACCCCTGTGCCTCCTCTCGAAAACCTGACCCTGCGCCAGCGTATTACTTCAAGATACCTGGCAAGTCTGGTCACCTCGGTTAACAGCAATTAAGGAGCCTGACCGATGGCAATGCCGCGCAAACTCAAGTTAATGAACGTCTTTCTGAACGGCTACAGCTATCAGGGCGTCGCGAAGTCCGTCACGCTGCCAAAACTGACCCGTAAGCTCGAAAACTATCGCGGTGCGGGGATGAACGGTAGCGCACCGGTAGACCTCGGCCTTGATGATGATGCTCTGTCAATGGAGTGGTCGCTCGGGGGCTTCCCGGATTCGGTTATCTGGGAACTTTACGCCGCAACTGGTGTGGATGCCGTGCCGATTCGTTTTGCAGGCTCTTACCAGCGTGACGATACCGGCGAAACGGTGGCCGTCGAAGTGGTCATGCGTGGCCGTCAGAAAGAAATCGACACCGGCGAGGGTAAACAGGGAGAAGACACCGAGTCGAAAATCTCCGTGGTCTGCACCTATTTCCGGCTGACGATGGACGGTAAGGAGCTGGTCGAAATTGACACCATCAACATGATTGAGAAGGTGAACGGCGTCGACCGGCTGGAGCAACACCGCCGCAATATCGGCCTGTGATTTTCATCCGGTCAGCCTGGCTGACCGGTTAACCCCGATTCAGAAGTGAGAAAACCATGAACAAAGAAAATGTGATTACCCTGGATAATCCGGTTAAGCGTGGTGAGCAGGTTATCGAACAGGTCACGCTGATGAAACCCAATGCGGGGACGCTGCGCGGTGTCAGTCTGGCTGCGGTCGCAAACTCCGAAGTCGATGCACTGATTAAAGTGCTGCCGCGCATGACGGCACCGATGCTGACTGAGCAGGAGGTCGCCGCGCTGGAGCTGCCTGACCTTGTGGCGCTGGCCGGTAAGGTGGTCGGTTTTTTGTCGCCGAACTCGGTGCAGTAACGTTTCCGAAAAATCTCTCGGTCGATGACCTGATGGCGGATGTGGCAGTGGTATTTCACTGGCCGCCATCAGAACTGTATCCCATGAGCCTGACCGAACTCATCACATGGCGCGAAAAGGCGCTCCGGCGAAGCGGAAACACGAATGAGTAACAATGTAAAATTACAGGTATTGCTCAGGGCTGTTGACCAGGCATCCCGCCCGTTTAAATCCATCCGTACAGCGAGTAAGTCGCTGTCGGGGGATATCCGGGAAACACAAAAATCACTGCGCGAGCTGAATGGTCAGGCATCCCGTATTGAGGGATTTCGCAAGACCAGTGCACAGCTTGCCGTGACTGGTCATGCACTTGAAAAGGCTCGGCAGGAAGCCGAAGCCCTTGCCACACAGTTTAAAAACACCGAACGTCCGACCCGTGCTCAGGCGAAAGTGCTGGAATCCGCAAAGCGTGCGGCGGAGGACTTACAGGCGAAATATAACCGCCTGACAGACTCCGTTAAACGCCAGCAGCGGGAACTGGCCGCTGTGGGAATTAATACCCGCAATCTTGCACATGATGAGCAGGGACTGAAAAACCGTATCAGTGAAACCACCGCACAACTTAACCGTCAGCGCGACGCGCTGGCGCGTGTCAGTGCGCAACAGGCAAAACTTAATGCAGTAAAACAGCGTTATCAGGCCGGAAAGGAACTGGCCGGAAATATGGCCTCAGTGGGCGCTGCCGGTGTGGGGATTGCGGCGGCGGGAACGATGGCCGGTGTTAAGCTGCTGATGCCCGGTTATGAGTTTGCGCAGAAAAACTCAGAATTACAGGCCGTGCTCGGAGTGGCAAAAGACTCTGCCGAAATGGCCGCGCTCCGCAAGCAGGCGCGCCAGCTCGGCGATAATACCGCCGCCTCGGCGGATGATGCGGCCGGTGCGCAGATTATCATTGCGAAAGCGGGTGGAGATGCTGCGGCTATTCAGGCGGCAACGCCGGTCACGCTGAATATGGCACTGGCGAATCAGCGGTCGATGGAAGAAAACGCGCAACTGTTGCTGGGGACTAAGGCATCCTTTCAACTGTCAAATGATGATGTCAGCCATGTGGGCGACGTGTTGTCTGCAACGATGAATAAGTCGGCGGCTGATTTTCAGGGACTCAGTGATGCACTGACTTACCTCGGGCCGGTCGCGAGGACGGCAGACGTAAGTCTTGAGCAGGCAGCGGCCATGACAGGTGTGCTGCATGACAATAACATCAGGGGGTCAATGGCGGGTACGGGTAGTAGTGCCGTTGTCACCCGATTACAGGCACCGACTGGAAAAGCATGGGATGCACTCAAAGAGCTTGGCGTTAAAACCTCGGACAAAAAGGGAAATATGCGTCCGTTGTTCACCATTCTGAAAGAGATTCAGGCCAGCTTTGATAAACACAAGCTGGGAACGTCTCAGAAGGGGGAATACCTTAAAACCATTTTTGGTGAGGAAGCCCTGAAATCAGCGAACGTTTTACTGGCAGCGGCAGCAAGCGGAAAACTGGATAAGCTGACCGCCACGCTGAAAGCCTCGGACGGTAAAACGGAAGAGCTGGTTAAAATCATGCAGGACAACCTCGGCGGTGACTTTAAGGAGTTTCAGTCCGCTTATGAGGCTGTGGGGACTGACCTGTTTGACCAGCAGGAAGGCGCACTGCGTAAGCTCACGCAGACGGCCACAAAGTATGTGTTAAAACTCGACGGCTGGATCCAGAAAAACAAATCACTGGCGTCAACCATCGGCATCATTGTCGGTGGTGCACTGGCACTGATTGGTGTCATCGGTGCCATTGGCCTCGTAGCCTGGCCGGTTATCACCGGCATCAATGCCATCATCGCGGCAGCAGGCGCAATGGGTGCAATCTTCACGACGGTTGGCAGTGCTGTTATGACGGCCATCGGGGCGATTAGCTGGCCGGTTGTGGCCGTGGTGGCCGCCATTGTCGCCGGGGCGTTACTTATCCGTAAATACTGGGAGCCTGTCAGCGCATTCTTTGGCGGTGTGGTAGAAGGGCTGAAAGCGGCATTTGCGCCTGTGGGGGAACTGTTCACGCCACTTAAGCCGGTGTTTGACTGGCTGGGCGAAAAGTTACAGGCCGCGTGGCAGTGGTTTAAAAACCTGATTGCCCCGGTCAAAGCCACCCAGGACACCCTGAACCGTTGCCGTGACACGGGCGTCCTGTTCGGGCTGGCACTGGCTGACGCGCTGATGCTGCCGCTTAATGCGTTCAACAAACTGCGCAGCGGCATTGACTGGGTACTGGAAAAACTCGGTGTTATCAACAAAGAGTCAGACACACTTGACCAGACCGCCGCCAGAACTCATGCCGCCACGTATGGCACCGGTGGTTATATTCCGGCGACCAGCTCTTATGCAGGCTATCAGGCTTATCAGCCGGTCACGGCACCGGCTGGCCGCTCTTATGTAGACCAGAGTAAAAACGAATATCACATCAGCCTGACGGGTGGTACTGCGCCGGGGACACAGCTTGACCGCCAGTTACAGGATGCGCTCGAAAAATACGAGCGGGATAAACGTGCGCGCGCCCGTGCCAGCATGATGCATGACGGTTAAGGAGGTGACGAAAAATGATGCTCGCGTTAGGTATGTTTGTTTTTATGCGCCAGACGCTGCCACACCAGACCATGCAGCGTGAATCAGATTATCGCTGGCCGTCAAATTCCCGTATCGGTAAAC
>NZ_KE136724.1:16413-17851 GCF_000407925.1 Escherichia sp. KTE31
GTGCCTCCTCTCGAAAACCTGACCCTGCGCCAGCGTATTACTTCAAGATACCTGGCAAGTCTGGTCACCTCGGTTAACAGCAATTAAGGAGCCTGACCGATGGCAATGCCGCGCAAACTCAAGTTAATGAACGTCTTTCTGAACGGCTACAGCTATCAGGGCGTCGCGAAGTCCGTCACGCTGCCAAAACTGACCCGTAAGCTCGAAAACTATCGCGGTGCGGGGATGAACGGTAGCGCACCGGTAGACCTCGGCCTTGATGATGATGCTCTGTCAATGGAGTGGTCGCTCGGGGGCTTCCCGGATTCGGTTATCTGGGAACTTTACGCCGCAACTGGTGTGGATGCCGTGCCGATTCGTTTTGCAGGCTCTTACCAGCGTGACGATACCGGCGAAACGGTGGCCGTCGAAGTGGTCATGCGTGGCCGTCAGAAAGAAATCGACACCGGCGAGGGTAAACAGGGAGAAGACACCGAGTCGAAAATCTCCGTGGTCTGCACCTATTTCCGGCTGACGATGGACGGTAAGGAGCTGGTCGAAATTGACACCATCAACATGATTGAGAAGGTGAACGGCGTCGACCGGCTGGAGCAACACCGCCGCAATATCGGCCTGTGATTTTCATCCGGTCAGCCTGGCTGACCGGTTAACCCCGATTCAGAAGTGAGAAAACCATGAACAAAGAAAATGTGATTACCCTGGATAATCCGGTTAAGCGTGGTGAGCAGGTTATCGAACAGGTCACGCTGATGAAACCCAATGCGGGGACGCTGCGCGGTGTCAGTCTGGCTGCGGTCGCAAACTCCGAAGTCGATGCACTGATTAAAGTGCTGCCGCGCATGACGGCACCGATGCTGACTGAGCAGGAGGTCGCCGCGCTGGAGCTGCCTGACCTTGTGGCGCTGGCCGGTAAGGTGGTCGGTTTTTTGTCGCCGAACTCGGTGCAGTGACGTTTCCGAAAAATCTCTCGGTCGATGACCTGATGGCGGATGTGGCAGTGGTATTTCACTGGCCGCCATCAGAACTGTATCCCATGAGCCTGACCGAACTCATCACATGGCGCGAAAAGGCGCTCCGGCGAAGCGGAAACACGAATGAGTAACAATGTAAAATTACAGGTATTGCTCAGGGCTGTTGACCAGGCATCCCGCCCGTTTAAATCCATCCGTACAGCGAGTAAGTCGCTGTCGGGGGATATCCGGGAAACACAAAAATCACTGCGCGAGCTGAATGGTCAGGCATCCCGTATTGAGGGATTTCGCAAGACCAGTGCACAGCTTGCCGTGACTGGTCATGCACTTGAAAAGGCTCGGCAGGAAGCCGAAGCCCTTGCCACACAGTTTAAAAACACCGAACGTCCGACCCGTGCTCAGGCGAAAGTGCTGGAATCCGCAAAGCGTGCGGCGGAGGACTTACAGGCGAAATATAACCGCCTGAC
>NZ_KE136725.1:0-328098 GCF_000407925.1 Escherichia sp. KTE31
ACACACCCTGCACCCATTCATGCAAAATCAACGTGTCCCCGCGCTCATAATTACGATCTTTTTTCCGAAACTCTGCGCGTTTCTTTCCTTCCAGTACAAGGTCGAAATATTTTGCGTGCAGCTTTACCTCGTGAATTTTTGCCATCATGTCCACTCCATTACTGTTGAGAATCCCGGCCACTCATCAGCGACCGGATACGTGAATTTTTTCCCGTCATAATTTACGGTTGCTCCACGCGCCAGCGCCTCAAGTTCCCATCGCTGAGGCCTGATACCGTTCTGAGCAAGGTCAACGCGGATACGGGTGATCTGCAATCGTTCAGACCTGGTCAGTCTGGCAGATGGTGCAATTTCATGCGGTTTTAACGGGCTTCCGTTTCTTTGCTGACGGTTTGGCGTTCTCATGTCGTATTTTAATGCGCCCCTGAGCGCCCTCACGACCTCCGGTTCATTCCATTCAATAACACCGTCATCAACCAGATTAAGCACTGCTGCGGCGTGCTCAGAAGGTGTGGGAGCCGGTAACGAAGTATCACCACCGGTGAGCTTTCCACAGTTATTGACAGGACTCCGAGGCGCGGCGATGCCGCTTTTTAAAGTCAGAGGCTCAACGACCGGAACTTTCGGCACAATGCGCCAGTCCGTCGTTCTGGTGATATGAATATGACGCGCGCCGAGATGCGGCGCGTAAATGCCGACCACTCTCTCGACTTCTTCCTCGTACTCGTTAACTTCATCCGACGGACTACGGGCGACCCTGACAGTCTGACAATCGCGCGGGACATTTGCCCCACCCTGCGCGCTGATATACAACGCAAAATCACCACTGTCTGCGGCGGCGCGTGCAGCCTCGACGCGCTCGTCAAACTCATCAGCAATGCTGACGCCGCGAGGCAATTTGCGTAGTTCACGGTAAGCCCCCATTGTCGGCAGACCAACCGTTTTAAATTGTGGGATGCGCCACGTTGACGCCCATGCGGTAACAGCCGCAGCAGTGTCTTTCAGCGGTCTGCCGGTATCGTTATCGAGCTGACCATCCAGTGCATAGCCATCGATGTTTTTTGAGATGTATTTCGCGATATACCCCGCAGCACCGCCCTGGTTAAGGTGTTTTGCCTGAAAACGGTTTCGCGCGGCTCCTCTTTCGTCGCCATCCTCTTTGAGCGCATAGCGACGCATGATTTCGATAATCTGGTTACGCTGGCGTGGATTACAAAAAAGCATCATATGCCAGTGCGGCGTTCCGTCGTGGTGTGGCTCGACGACACGCAAACCGTAGACCTGTAAATCATTATCTTTGAATGCCGTGCGCATCAGGCTCCAGATATGGCAGAGATAACGCTGCGCATCCTTTGGATTAAATGCCTCATCGTTCCAGCCGTGATTTAGCTGGACGGTTTTACTTTCGCCTTTTCCGACCTGACGTGTCGGGTGATACTTTGAAGGCGCGGTAAGCGTGATAAACATCCCCACATCACCCTCTGCGGCGGCGTAACGCTCAATACCGGCAATGGTGTTCATCAGCTCCATCCGGCGAATTTCAGGATTAGAAATACTGCCCATCACCTTACTGATAAGGTCGATGCGCTCGCCGGTTTCCCTGTTTTCAAGGTCACACGATTTAAGAAATTCCAGATTTGCCTGGCGGCGTGCACGCACATCACGAATGGCATGTTTACTGGCATAAGGAGAACGGTCTTTATTCACCTCCCCGACAGCAATCAGTAACGCCTCATGCCAGCGCATACGCTGGCCTTTGAGCTGATGAGTCCACCACTCATCGTTAAACAGACGGGCAATGGCAGAATATGCCTGCCTCGTGGTCATCTGTCCTTTACGGTATTTTTTCCAGTAAAGCGGGGAAATATTGAAAGCACGTGCAGCGCCAGCAACATGACCATAGAGGTGAGCCTGCGCCTCATCCGTAAACAGCGATTCTTTTTCGCCATGTGCATCCACCCAGGCATCGCTGAGTTCCTCATACATCATGAAAAGCTGCGATGAGATACGGGCGGCAAACTTTTTCAGCTCCTTGTCATTCATTCCCGGCAGGCGCGCATAGTGGTCACGCTCTGCCAGAAACAGCAACGACGCGTCGGTGTTCATTTCATGGCGCTGATTCACACGCTCAATGCGCGGCCATAAACGACGCTGAAAAGTGGATGTGAGGAAATAAAACCCGTGCACCGGGCTTTTATTGCGCCGGATGTAGTCATAGCGTGAAGTAAACAGCGAGCGCAAAAAGTAAGGCAGGCGGTTAATCGTGGATAAAACACCTTGCATCTGACGCATCTCGTCACGTGTAAGGGGTCTTTCGCGCCCGACGGCCTCGCGTGGCGCGTTCCATGCATAAGCACCGGTAAACATCTTACCGGTGCCTGCGGCAAATGCTGACGGAGGGACAAAACGCCCGGAGGCTTTAACGGCCATATGAGCCAAAAGCCTCTGAACAACGCTTGCTGAGTTGCTCAACCTGCACGTTTAAATCAGCAAAAGACTTTGCGCTTCCGGTCAGAATATCGTGATGCATCAGGCCTGAAACGAGCTGGCTTAATTTCGGGTAATAACCAACCACCGCCAGCCATTCCTGACCGGCGTTTTTACCGCTTTCCGCTCTCTTTTTCTCGTGGAGAATAAACTGAAAGCTGTCACTGGTAACGACATAACGTTCGCCAATTTCAATACGAATACTCATGCCGTTCTCCGGTAATGTTTGTTTTTTGCTTCAAAGACTGACTGACAGGAAACACAACGCGTGGCTGACGGGTAAGCCGCACGACGGGCAGCAGGTATTGGCGCGTCACACTCTTCGCAAACCAGCGCAGAAGCACCGCAATGTTTTACCCTTGCCGCGTTAATCTGGCGCTCCAGTAATTCAGCCTGTTGTTCCTGAATAAAATCTACGTTGTCCGGCATTACCAGTTCCTTTTGTCGTTCAGTTTTTTAAATTCATCAGCGCAATAGCTGGCGATTTCTGTCGTTAATTTCGTCAGTTCATCCACGGAGGAAATTTGCTTGTGAAATACAGCGCGTTTAACAAGTAAATTGACCACATCAGACAGGAGGTTTAATTCACTCTGATAAATCGCGATAACAGATTCAGTTATTTCGCGTTTTTCTTTATCAAGACCAAGTTGAATAAGAGACAAATCGCCATTTTTCATAACGGCGATTTTTAAGGCGTTATTCAGTAATACAACTGCACGAGAACAGAACATCAAAGCACCTCCCCGCGAGACAATCCGATATTGTGAAATTTTTCCGACTCCTGACTGAGCAGCTCGACTATCTCCACGCGGGATAACTCCGCCTTTGTGATGTGGCGAATCATGGCATCAAGATGAGAAGAAAAGCGCGTCGCAGCGTCGGCCTGTGCTTCGGTTCTGGCCTGTTGCAGCAGTAATGCGTATATACCGCACTGATTTTCAGAAACTGTATGCATAACTTTCTCCAGGCAAAAAGAAGCCCCGCACAATTAAGTGCGTTAAAAACTCTGGTTAATTACTTAATGCAGATATTGCTCCGGTTTTACCGACGTCAGAATTGTCGGTGCATACTCAAACAGACTGAATAATTCACGTAATGCACGGAATAAAGCATCACGCCAGTAACATGACTCTTCATTAATTCGCCAGTATGGCTGGTTGAATTCTTTTTCAGTCAATCCGGCATGCATAAATAAAGTACGACGCTGACTGACTGTTAAAAAACTAATATATGCATACTCACTTGCGCCAACCTGACGGCGTTTTGAGAATGCACCACGCAATTCATCAATTGCACATACCAGTCGTTCACGTTCGACGTCGTTCATTTCTTCAAAACACATCGTTGCGTGACGCTGTTTTAACTGAGCATGGAAGCAAACCGTTAACCGTTCGCGCTCCATCATCTGATTATAATAATCACATGTATCCTGCCAGCGAGGAACGGCAAGATGCTTACCAATTATCCGGCGCATAGCTGCTGGCTGTTTTTCAACGAGATTGAGCGTCATCACTGTCATTTCCATACCCTCCGGCTTTTCAGAAAGGTCAGAGCCTTTTTTAACGGACTCTGTTTTTTGGTGCGGATAATGATTCCCTTACGCCCCTTACCGTGGGTGATGGTGAAGTCAATCGCCCTGGGGCTTTCGTTACGCAGTAACTGAGCAATACAACGAGGCTCATTCATACGGTTCTCCTTAACGTGGTTCACCGAGACCTAACCACATCAACCAGCCGTCACGAATCTCTTTAGGGCGGCTTTCATAAGCCAGTTTTAGTCCGTTATTCCATGCCGGAAGGTATACCCAATATTCACCTGCACGACCTGAAGCTGATTGTGGATCGGTCATATCAATTACAGGCAGCTTTCCTTTATCGATCATCCGACGAACCGCTCCTGTCGATTTTCCTATTAGTTTTGCGAACTCCTGATAAGGAATCGCATCAGTCATGAGTGTTACTTGCTTGCTCATGTCGTCCTCTAGCCCTCATGAATTGCGTTTAATGTCTTATAATGCCTTTTAGTGCCCACATCCAAGCACTAAACAATCTACATCTAAACTAAATACTATTGAGATCTAAACACCATGTCAAACACGATAAGCGAGAAGATAGTCTTAATGCGAAAATCAGAGTATTTGAGCAGACAACAACTTGCTGATTTAACAGGGGTTCCGTATGGCACGCTGAGTTACTATGAAAGTGGTCGTTCAACACCTCCAACAGATGTCATGATGAACATCCTGCAGACCCCACAATTCACCAAATACACTTTATGGTTCATGACCAATCAGATCGCTCCTGAGTCCGGGCAAATTGCGCCCGCTCTCGCACACTTTGGGCAAAACGAAACAACGTCGCCCCACTCCGGTCAAAAGACTGGTTAACAATTCATCGTGAATATATTCATCACAAGTGCCTACTATTGGTGGCTAAATTTCAGCCACCACGAAAAAAGCGATTAGTAGTCGCAAAAAAACACACCACTCGGAGGGTTTTCTGATGGCAATCAAAAAACTCGATGATGGTCGATATGAAGTGGACATCCGCCCTACTGGACGTAATGGAAAACGCATCCGTAGGAAGTTTGATAAGAAAAGCGAAGCTGTCGCTTTCGAGAAATACACGTTGTACAACCACCACAATAAAGAATGGCTATCAAAACCAACAGACAAGCGACGTCTGTCGGAGCTGACACAGATCTGGTGGGATTTAAAGGGTAAACACGAAGAGCATGGGAAATCTAATCTTGGAAAAATTGAAATCTTCACAAAAATAACGAATGACCCATGCGCATTTCAAATTACGAAATCGCTTATCAGCCAGTACTGCGCCACCCGAAGAAGTCAGGGTATTAAACCTTCGAGTATCAATCGTGATTTAACATGTATTAGCGGCATGTTTACAGCCCTGATTGAAGCGGAGTTATTCTTTGGTGAGCACCCTATCAGAGGGACAAAAAGGCTTAAGGAGGAAAAACCAGAAACAGGCTATCTAACACAGGAAGAAATTGCCTTACTGCTTGCAGCACTTGACGGCGACAATAAAAAGATTGCGATTCTTTGCCTGAGTACAGGAGCACGTTGGGGAGAAGCAGCTCGTTTGAAAGCAGAAAATATCATCCATAACCGCGTCACGTTTGTTAAAACGAAAACAAACAAACCACGCACCGTCCCGATCTCAGAGGCTGTTGCCAAAATGATCGCGGATAACAAACGAGGTTTTTTATTCCCTGATGCTGATTACCCTCGCTTCAGACGAACAATGAAAGCAATAAAACCGGATTTGCCAATGGGGCAAGCCACACATGCACTAAGGCACAGCTTTGCCACTCATTTCATGATTAATGGAGGAAGTATTATCACGCTACAACGGATACTAGGTCACACGCGGATTGAGCAAACTATGGTTTACGCTCATTTTGCGCCAGAGTACCTTCAGGACGCCATTTCTCTTAATCCGCTAAGAGGTGGTACTGAGGCCGAGAGTGTCCACACAGTGTCCACAGTAGAGTAACGTTTAAGGGCTTTCAGTGGTAATTTATGCCGCTCAAACCCGCATTGTACCGTTGAAAGCCCCTACTGGTGACACCCTAAATCTCCCTTACACGGGCTTATTTTTTTGTACCACGACTTTCATCCTGTTCTGACACCGCCTTTTCTTTTCTGCTCTACACTATCTACAGACCAATCATAAAGGCATACGACCATGGCAGATTTCCCCGCCAGCTTACTGATTCTTAACGGCAAAAGTACTGACAATGAAACATTACGCGAAGCAATTATGCTGCTGCGTGAGGAAGGAATGACTATCCATGTGCGGGTTACCTGGGAGAAAGGTGATGCTGCGCGTTTTGTTGAGGAAGCCCGCCAGCTTGGCGTGGCAACGGTGATTGCCGGCGGTGGCGATGGCACTATTAATGAAGTCTCCACGGCGTTGATTCAGTGTGAGGGCAATGAAATTCCTGCTTTGGGAATATTGCCGCTAGGTACAGCGAACGATTTTGCCACCAGTGTGGGTATTCCTGAGGCGCTGGATAAGGCACTTAAACTGGCAATTGCTGGTAACGCTATTGCAATTGATATGGCACAGGTCAACAAACAAACCTGTTTTATCAACATGGCAACGGGCGGATTTGGAACACGCATCACCACCGAAACGCCAGAGAAATTAAAAGCCGCGCTGGGTGGCGTCTCTTACATCATTCACGGCTTAATGCGCATGGATACGCTGCAACCGGATCGCTGTGAAATCCGTGGTGAAAATTTTCACTGGCAAGGCGATGCGCTGGTTATTGGTATTGGCAACGGGCGTCAGGCTGGTGGCGGTCAACAACTGTGCCCAAATGCGCTGATCAATGATGGTTTGTTACAACTGCGTATTTTCACCGGCGATGAAATTCTTCCAGCTCTCTTTTCAACCTTAAAACCTGACGAAGAAAATCCGAATATTATTGAAGGCGCTTCGGCATGGTTCGAAATACAAGCGCCTCATGAAATCACCTTTAATCTTGATGGAGAACCGTTAAGCGGGCAACGTTTTCATATCGAAATACTTCCGGCAGCATTGCGTTGCCGGCTACCACCAGATTGCCCGTTATTGCGTTAAACAAATTATTCTCTCTTGCATTAAGGAGAATCAGTTATGCCGGATGCGGTGTAAACACCTTATCCGGCCTACAAACTGAACAGATGAATACTACACTGTAATTAATTTCACCCGTGTATTCTGCAATGCCAGTTTATCCACCTCTGACACGGCATCATCAGTAATAATAATGTCAATTTTTTCGATTGGCAGTACCTGATTAAATCCACGGCGGTTAAATTTCGTTGAGTCCAGTACCGCAACCACTTTATTTGCTGCGGTGACCATAGCACTGCTAATCGAATAACCTTCATTAAAGGTGGTAATGCCATTAACCGCATCGATACCGTCCGCACCAACAAACATTAAATCGGCATTGATATCCTGCAATGAACGCTCGGCAATGGAACCATGCATCGAGCGCGTTTTATGGCGTACCGTGCCACCACAAACCACAAGCGTAATATCTTTATTTTCGGAAAGGGCAAATGCCGCAGGGAGACTGTTGGTAATCACCGTGATATTTTTGGCGGTCATTAATCCTTCGGCGATAAGCATTGTCGTACTTCCGCTGTCGAGAATAACGGTCATCCCTTCGTGGATCATTTTTACTGCTGCCTGTGCAATTCTGTTTTTAGGCGCACTGGCGAGCTGAAAGCGATCTTTAAATCCTACTTCCTGTGTCTCGGTTTCGCTATTGCCGGACATTATTTTCGCCGCACCGCCATGAAAGCGCGTGACCACGCCTTTTTGTTCGAGAAAGCGCAAATCGGCACGGATTGTCGCTTCCGAGGCAGCAAATATTCCCGCCAGATCCTGAACAAGCACGGTCCCCTGTTCATTCACTAATTGGATGATCTTATTCCTTCGCTCGAATGAATTCATCGTCATTTACCCATATTCAATTGCGCATAGTGTAAACGAAGGGGGACCATTGGTGAATGATCTGTTTTGCACAACGCCGGGCCAGCATCACGCTGGCCCACGGTTTCAGGGAATGAGTAACACCTTACCCGGCATGGTATTGCGAGCGATGTCACGCACCGCCTGGGCGAAGCTTTCAAAGCTCCCACGGTGAGCGATTAATGGCTCCAGACATAACTTACGCTCTGCCAGCAAGCGGCTCGCTGTTTCCCACTCCTGCCCCGGCCACGGGCTGGAGTAGTTCATCCAACTGCCGATAACCGTCAGCTCTTTACGCAATATTTTGCCAAATGTCGCCGACGTTAAATGCAGATCCTGATGCAACGTGCCCACCAGCGCCAGTTGTGCATGAGGTCCGGCAATCTCTACCGCCAGTTCGACGGTCTGCGGTACGCCAGCCGTCTCAAGGATAAGCTGATTAAAGCGCAGTTCGCGTAAAACAGCCTGCATTTGTGGCGCACTCATTTCGCTGCTGTTAAATGTTTGCGTGGCACCGAAGGATTTTGCCAGTGCCAGTTTTTCTGGGCTAATGTCGATAGCCGTCACACTCTTCGCCCCCAGCGCACTGGCGCACTGGATCGCCAGCAGGCCGATGGTTCCGGCACCAATAATAATGACGTTTTTATTTTCACAGCCTTGCGCTAAATGGAAAGCGTGCAGGCCGACGGTAATTGGCTCTATAAAGGCACCATCCTGAATCGGCATTTCCTCTGGTAGTGCAAAGACATTTTTTCGATTCACCACAATATATTCTGCCAATCCCCCGTTGCGTCGTGATCCAATAAAATCATATTTCGCACACTGGGAATAAAACCCTTTCAGACATTCCGGACATTTAAAACAGGGTAATAACGGCACACAAGCGACCGCATCGCCAGTTTGTAAATCATTTACCCCACTCCCCACGGCATCAACAAAACCACTGAATTCATGTCCCAATGTTATGGGGTAATAATGTGCGCCATTTTTAAATATCCGAGGCAAATCGGAACCACATAATCCTGAACTGGCAATTTTAATCCGCACATCATCCTGATGACAAATTTCGGGTAACTTATGTTCTTCCACGCGGACAATACCATCAGTATCATTAACAACTGATTTCATAAAAACTCCTGAGTGATAAAGGGGGATATTCTCCCCCTTGGATATAATTTATTGTGCGACAGCAGCTTTCTCTTTGTTAATAACACCGCGCGCCCGACGCCAGGTCATAAAAATACCGGTGAGATAAATAGCGCCGATAATAATGAAACCGGGGATATTCTGCGGGGAGAAAACCTGAATCAGTAACCAGGTAATCGGTGAACCGCCCTGATCCATCGAAGCCACCATGCCTCCGGCTTTTAACGCGCCCGCATTGGCAGCCAGTTGGGTATGCAGGCCAATAGTTTGCGTCGCAATCCACAGGGTGATGCTCATAATGATGACGCCAGAGATCAGGGTGCGGAACAGGTTTCCACGATGCACCGCGACCGCCATCGCCACAAAGAAGCCGATGGTGGCAAGGTCGCCAAACGGCAGCACCTGATTACCCGGCACACAAACGGCAATCAAAATAGTGAGCGGGATAAAAATCAGGCTTGCCGACACCACAGCCGTATGCCCCAGCAGCAACGCCGGATCAAGCCCAATCAAAAACTCCTGACCGCCGAACTTCGCCTGTAAACGGCTACGCGCCTGCTTCGCGATGGGCGTTAAACCATCCATGATAGGTTTGATCACCCGTGGCATCAGCAGCATCACCGCCGCCGTTTTTACCGCCAGTTGCAATACGCCTTTGACATCGTAACCGGCAAGAATGCCGATAATCAGTCCCATCACAAAACCCACGGTGACCAGTTCGCCAAAAGGGCCAAATTTGCGCTGAATATCGTCGGCGCTAAATTTAATCCGGTTAATACCAGGGATTTTTTCGATAATGGCATCGACCAGCACCGCAATCGGCCCCATATACGCCGATGTGCCGTGCGGAATGGCAATGCCTTCCAGCTCAAAGAAATCACGGGTATCGCGGGCAAACCAGTCGCCCAACTTATAAACAAACGCTGCGTGAACCACCACTCCCGCGATGCCAATCAGCCATGAACCTGTCGCCAGGTGCAGCAACGCTCCGGTGAAGGTCATATGCCAGATATTCCAGATATCGACATTCACTACCCGCGTCATACGCGTGAGCAGCATTGCCACGTTAACCAGAATTGCAATTGGAATAGCCACCAGCGCAATTTGCGACGCCCAGGTCATTGGAGATGATCCCGGCCAGCCGACATCGACCACATGCAGATTTAAGTCGAAATTTTCCGCCATCGCTTTCGCCGCCGGGCCAATGGAATCCAGCATTAAGCCAATCACCAGACCGATGCCAACAAAGCCAATCCCGATATGCAGACCCGCTTTAAAGCAATCGCCTGCTTTCATGCCTAATATTTTTGAAAAAATAATAATGACAATCGGCAACATGACCGTAGGGCCAAGGTCGAGAATATAACGCATGACTTCTGAAAACATAGGTCACCCCTGTAAGATAGTCAGAATTTTATTTTGTAATGCTTCGATCCCTACACCAGAAACAAAAGGCATACCGTGAACTAACGGAATATCACCAAAACTGCGGTCAACTTTGGCAGTCGTACAAATCAGATGTACACCATCCATATAAGTTTCTATTTCATTAACCCGACACTGGATTAATTCAACAGGGATATTATGGCTCTGACATAACTCTTTAATCTCTTCCGCCGCCATCGTAGAAGTCGCAACCGCGCCTCCGCAAGCGACAATAATCTTGCGTTTCATAAACAGTCCTTTTTATTAGTACAGAGGGATTTTATTCATTTGAATCTAAAACAGATGTTTTGAAATATTCCATTAATTGCACTTCTGGAATGTTGATAAGCGTTTCGACCACATCGGGTTGTTGCAGCTTGCCAAATAAACAACGTAAAAGTTTCAGTTGCTGCTGTGGATTTTCTACAATCAGGGCGATGATTAATGAAACCGCCACTTCATTATCATCATCTGCTTGCTGAAAATTGATTTTATCCGCGAGTCTTAACAGATAAATGGCTGACGTTTTTGCATGAATCGCCTCGCAGTGCGGTATTGCAATGGCGTGCTGTTCCAGCATAATCCCGGTGGGGAATTCCGCTTCTCTGGCAATTAATGCCTGCGGCCAGGAGTCATGAACAACGCCTTGTGCGACCATTTCGTTGCCAATATGGGTGAGTGCTTCGCGGCGATTAGCAAAAAAAATATCGCTACGAACAAATAGCTTTGTCATATTACATCCTTATTATTTTGCACAACCATAACGATAGGCGCGCAGAACATCAAAAATTTTATCCATAATAAGCTGATGTGGTATCGCCTTGAGTTCCTCACTCTGGATGCGTTCAAATTGTTTTGGCAAATACTGACTAATTATACCCAGTGGAATTTCGACACCGTCAAGGTTCGCCATCATCATCTCGACGCTATTTTTAATTCGACTATGCGGCCAGTAATAACGAATACGATCAGAAAGGCTATAACGAATATCCAGCAAAGAATCGTTAAATCCAGCACGGTAATATTTTTTCCAGTATTGCGGTTCGTCGAGCATGACTTCTTCAATCACGTCAAGACAACTGCTGCGATTTTCCGGCGCGATAAGTTCCTGCTCAATTTGTGCCAGCGCAAATATCGCCTCGCGTAAAGCAAAGGTTAATGCTGGCCCTACTTTCAAAATTGCAAAGTGATCGCGTACTAATTCCCGATACGCCGTCTGGGTCTGGTAATCGGTGGAATGTGCTTCATAGACCATTTTGCTGTTTTCTATCCATTGCGCCAGCGCCTGCGCTTCTTGCGGCTGATAATGGATAATATTGCTGTGATCAAATTCAACGCCAGGCTGTACCACTATCGCAATCACGCGCGTTAACGCCTCTGTCAGGCCACGGGCAATAAACGCTTTTTGATGTGTACGTAAAGTATTGGCGGCATCTTCTACCCTTGTGATGTGCACCGACTGAATGGCGCTGGCCTCACCGCCCGGAACCGGAACTTCGGTGCCAATCACATAAGTCAGTTGTTCACGCTGGCAATCCGTCGCCACGCTTTCCGCTGCGTGGCAAAGTACAGCGGCACGTTCAGCAACCGTTTCTGGCGCTAAAGGTACAGGGTCGCCCGCACAGGACATTGACGCATCAAGATGAATTTTACTGAAACCGGCACGAACATATGCCTTTACCAGCTCGACGGATTTTTCCATCGCTGCATCCGCACGTTCTTGCTGCCAGCAGTTTGGCCCCAGATGGTCGCCGCCGAGAATAATGCGCTCGCGCGCAAACCCAACTCTATCAGCAATCGCAAAAACAAATTCGCGAAAGTCTGCCGGTGTCATTCCGGTATAACCGCCAAATTGATTGACCTGGTTTGACGTTGCTTCAATCAGCACTTTGCGTGTGCTGCTGAGATCGAAAGCCAGCGCCGCTTCAATAACCAACGGATGCGCCGAACAGACAGAACATATGCCGATATGTTCACCGGCTTTATGCCGGGCAATTAACGTTTTCATGGTTTTTCCTTGTTAAATGGCAGATGCGTTATGCCCTGCCCTCGCAGCCACAATCGGCAATCACTTTGCTCACCACATCGCACATTGCCAATTTGGCCGACTGCAAATAATTTCGGGGATCGGTCGCCTCTGGATGTTCCGTCAGATAACGTTTTAACGCCTGCGAGAAGGCATTTTTCAGCTCCGTCGCGACATTGATTTTGCAAATACCCAGGTTGATTGTTTGGCGAATGTCCGCAGAAGACAGTCCCGACGCACCATGCAGTACCAGCGGTAGCGCAACCTGCTGACGTATGGCCTCAAGGCGGGAGAAATCCAGCGCCGGGGCACTGGCATACATACCGTGAGCGGTGCCGATGGCGACCGCCAGGGAATCAATTCCCGTCGCTTGCGTAAATTCGCGGGCTTGTGATGGATTGGTATATAAAGCATCGGCGTCATTGACTTGCACATCGTCTTCCTGACCGCCAAGTTGCCCCAGTTCAGCTTCGACGCTGACATCAAAGCGATGGCAAAAATCCACCACTTCTTTGACTCGTGCAATGTTCTGCGTATAAGGCAAATGCGAGGCGTCAATCATCACCGAGCGCACACCGAAGCGCACTTTCTGCGCGATATCTTCAAACTTTGTGTGATGGTCAAGGTGAATCGCCAGCGGATGGTGATACTGCTTCGCCATCGCGCTAACCAGCGCCAGCAAGTTTTCTGTTCCGGCATGGTTAAACGTGCCGGGCGTTCCGGCGATGATGACCGGCGCATTCAGGCTAGCTGCGGTTTCCACCACTACCTGCATCGTTTCGAGATTGTGAATATTGAATGCCGGAACCGCGTAGCCGCCGCGTTGCGCGTTGTTCAGCATCTGCTTTGTCGATACCACGTACATTTTCACATCCTGTCGTTTGCTTTCGATTTCAAAATATAATGAAATTATTTGTTTTTAAATGTCGAGATAATGATCACAAAAACGACAAAATGAAAATAAATCCAGCAATGACAGACAAAAAAACGGCCTCCCAAGAGGGAAGCCGTAGCAAAGTGCGCGTGGTTTTATGCCGGATGCGGCGTGAACGCCTTATCCGACCTACGGGGTAGTGCTGTGTAGGCATGATAAGACGCTTCAGCGTCGCATCAGGCACAGGTTGTCGGATGCGGCGTGAACGCCTTATCCGACCTACGGGGCAGTGCTGTTCGTATGAAGCGTATCAGGCGATAGTAATTTTGCTATCGAGATAAACGTCCTGCACGACGTTAATCAGTTTCACGCCGTCGGTCATCGATTTCTTAAACGCTTTACGACCAAGGATCAGCCCCATTCCGCCTGCACGTTTGTTGATAACCGCAGTACGCACCGCATCGCTAAGGTCAGTTTCACCGCCCGCAGCGCCGCCGGAGTTAATCAACCCTGCGCGCCCCATATAACAGTTAGCTAACTGATAACGCACCAGATCAATCGGGTTTTCGCTGGTCAACTTGCTGTAAACACGGTCGTCGGTGTAACCGTAATTAATCGCTTTATAGCCGCCGTTATTTTCCGCCATTTTCTGTTTGACGATGTCCGCGCCAATGGTCGCCGCCAGATGGTTCGCCTGGCCGGTCAGGTCGGCGGAAACATGGTAATCAACGCCCTCTTTCTTAAAGGCAGAATTACGCAGATACGCCCACAGCACTGTCACCATGCCCAGTTCATGCGCACGTTCAAAGGCCGCAGAAATTTCTTCAATCTGGCGACGTGACTCCTCCGAGCCAAAATAGATGGTCGCACCAACCGCCACCGCCCCCATGTTGAACGCCTGCTCTACGCTGGCATACAGCGTTTGATCGTAGGTATTCGGGTAACTTAGCGTCTCGTTATGGTTGAGTTTGACGAGGAACGGAATGCGGTGCGCGTAACGCCGCGATACCGATGCCAGCACGCCGTAAGTTGACGCCACACAGTTACAGCCCGCCTCGATCGCCAGTTCGACAATGTTTTTCGGATCAAAGTAGAGTGGGTTAGCGGCAAATGAAGCTCCGGCAGAGTGCTCGACGCCCTGATCAACCGGCAAAATGGAAAGGTATCCCGTTCCCGCCAGACGCCCGGTGTTGTACAACGTCTGCATATTACGTAACACCGCCGGCGGGCGATTATTGTCAATCATCACGCGGTCTACGTAGTCATGTCCGGGAAGATAAAGCTGGTCAGAAGGAATAGTCATACAACGATGCTGTAAAAGGTTGTCGGCATCTTTGCCAAGCAACTGCGCAATATCTGTCATTACTATGCTCCCGTAAATTCCGATTGGATATCGGCTATGGATTGTCCTGGCCCGCCTTTGCGGGCAATCATAATCCTGGTCGTTACAGGCTATTTTTTCCATTCTCAGGATGTTTTTTCAGCGTTTTCTGTTGGCTCGATTCATCAGAAAAAGTGTTACAGCGGTCAAGTTTTCACCGCAAAGGTATTTAAAAGGTATTGTTTGATGGTATTGTCAGCGCGTACCTTACATTACCTGTCATGAAGGAATTAAAAGATGAAAACAACAGCAAAGCTGTCGTTCATGATGTTTGTTGAATGGTTTATCTGGGGCGCGTGGTTTGTGCCATTGTGGTTGTGGTTAAGTAAAAGTGGTTTTAGTGCCGGAGAAATTGGCTGGTCGTATGCCTGTACCGCCATTGCGGCGATCCTGTCGCCGATTCTGGTTGGCTCCATCACAGACCGCTTTTTCTCAGCGCAAAAAGTGCTGGCTGTATTGATGTTCGCTGGCGCAGTGCTGATGTACTTCGCTGCACAGCAAACCACTTTTGCCGGGTTCTTCCCGTTACTGCTGGCCTACTCGCTAACCTATATGCCGACCATTGCGCTGACTAACAGTATCGCCTTTGCCAACGTGCCGGATGTGGAGCGTGATTTCCCGCGCATTCGGGTGATGGGCACTATCGGCTGGATTGCCTCCGGTCTGGCATGTGGATTCTTGCCGCAAATGCTGGGTTATGCCGATATTTCACCGACCAATATTCCACTGCTGATTACCGCCGCAAGTTCTGCTCTGCTCGGTGTGTTTGCGTTTTTCCTGCCCGACACGCCGCCAAAAAGCACTGGCAAAATGGACATTAAAGTCATGCTCGGCCTGGATGCGCTGCTCCTGCTACGCGATAAAAACTTCCTCGTCTTTTTCTTCTGTTCGTTCCTGTTTGCGATGCCGCTGGCATTCTATTACATCTTTGCCAACGGTTATCTGACCGAAGTCGGCATGAAAAACGCCACCGGCTGGATGACGCTCGGCCAGTTCTCTGAAATCTTCTTTATGCTGGCATTGCCGTTTTTCACCAAACGCTTTGGTATCAAAAAGGTATTATTGCTTGGTCTGGTCACTGCCGCAATTCGCTATGGCTTCTTTATTTACGGCAGTGCGGATGAATATTTCACCTACGCGTTACTGTTCCTCGGCATTTTGTTGCACGGCGTAAGTTACGATTTTTACTACGTTACTGCCTACATCTATGTCGATAAAAAAGCTCCCGTGCATATGCGTACCGCCGCGCAGGGGCTGATCACGCTCTGCTGCCAGGGCTTCGGCAGTTTGCTCGGTTATCGTCTTGGCGGCGTGATGATGGAAAAGATGTTCGCTTATCAGGAGCCGGTAAACGGCCTGACTTTCAACTGGGCTGGAATGTGGACTTTCGGCGCGGTGATGATTGCCATTATCGCCGTGCTGTTCATGATTTTTTTCCGCGAATCCGACAACGAAATTACGGCTATCAAAGTCGATGATCGCGATATTGCGTTGACACAAGAGGAAGCAAAATGAAAACAGAACGTATTCTCGGTGCTCTTTACGGGCAGGCGTTAGGGGATGCGATGGGGATGCCCTCCGAGCTTTGGCCTCGTTCCCGCGTCAAAGCACACTTTGGCTGGATTGACCGATTTCTGCCTGGACCAAAGGAGAATAACGCGGCCTGTTATTTTAACCGCGCCGAATTCACCGATGATACCTCGATGGCGCTGTGTCTGGCGGATGCGCTGTTGGAACGTGAAGGCGAGATCGACCCGGATCTGATTGGGCGTAATATTCTCGACTGGGCGCTGCGTTTCGACGCCTTCAACAAAAATGTGCTTGGCCCGACCTCAAAAATTGCGCTTAACGCCATTCGCGACGGTAAACCCGTTGTCGAACTGGAAAACAATGGCGTGACCAACGGTGCCGCGATGCGCGTCTCGCCATTGGGTTGTTTGCTTCCGGCGCGCGATGTTGATTCCTTTATTGATGATGTGGCGCTGGCGTCCAGCCCGACCCACAAATCCGATCTGGCGGTTGCAGGCGCGGTAGTCATCGCATGGGCGATTTCTCGTGCCATTGACGGAGAAAGCTGGTCAGCGATTGTCGATTCGCTGCCTTCGATTGCGCGACATGCTCAGCAAAAACACATCACTACGTTCAGCGCCTCACTGGCAGCGCGTCTGGAGATTGCGCTGAAGATTGTTCGTCACGCCAACGGCACCGAATCCGCCAGCGAACAGCTTTACCAGGTGGTTGGCGCGGGCACCAGCACTATCGAGTCCGTTCCGTGCGCCATTGCGCTGGTTGAACTGGCACAAACCGATCCTAACCGCTGCGCCGTCCTGTGCGCCAATCTTGGCGGCGACACAGACACCATCGGCGCGATGGCGACGGCGATTTGTGGCGCGTTGCATGGCGTTAATGCTATCGATCCGGCATTAAAGGCGGAGCTGGATGCGGTAAATCAGCTTGATTTCAACCGTTACGCCACGGCGCTGGCGAAGTATCGCCAACAACGGGAGGCGGTATGAGCGGCGCTCGGTTACACTCGCTGCTGCCACAATTAACGACGCGTCAGCCGGTTATGGTAATTGGCGCGGCGGTCATTGATGTGATCGCCGACGCTTACGCCCTGCCCTGGCGCGGGTGCGATATCGAACTGAAACAGCAGAGCGTAAATGTTGGCGGCTGTGCGTTGAACATTGCCGTGGCGTTAAAGCGCCTCGGTATCGAAGCGGGTAATGCCTTGCCGCTCGGTCAGGGGGTGTGGGCGGAGATTATTCGCAACCGAATGGCAAAAGAGGGATTAATCAGCCTGATCGATAACGCCGAAGGCGATAACGGCTGGTGTCTGGCGCTGGTTGAGCCGGATGGCGAACGCACTTTTATGTCGTTCAGCGGCGTGGAAAATCAGTGGAATCACCAGTGGCTGGCGCGACTAACCGTTACACCTGGTAGCCTGCTCTATTTTTCTGGTTATCAACTGGCCTCGCCCTGCGGCGAATTGTTAGTGGATTGGCTGGAGGGACTGCAAGACGTGACGCCGTTTATTGATTTTGGCCCTCGTATTGGCGATATCCCGGATGCATTACTTGCGCGCATCATGGCTTGTCGACCGCTGGTGTCGCTTAATCGCCAGGAGGCTGAAATTGCTGCCGAACGTTTTCGTTTATCCGCAGATATAACAACGACTGGCAAGCAGTGGCAGGAGAAATTTGCCGCGCCATTGGTCGTTCGTCTGGATAAAGAAGGTGCCTGGTATTTCAGCGACAACGCATCAGGCTGTGTTCCGGCATTTCCAACGCGAGTCGTTGATACGATTGGTGCAGGTGATAGCCATGCAGGTGGCGTACTTGCCGGGCTGGCATCCGGTCTGTCACTGGCAGATGCAGTGTTGCTGGGTAATGCGGTGGCGTCGTGGGTTGTCGGACATCGCGGCGGTGATTGCGCGCCAACGCGCGAGGAACTACTCCTCGCACACAAAAACATATAGATCGCTGCGACAGTGACTGATGCTGTATTCAATTGGCCGTTGCTGTTGGTCAAGCGCCACTTGCTTGATCACCAGCACCGGTATTTTGCTATCTAACTGAATATGTGACTGAAACTCGGCATCCGGCATTCGGGCGCTAACGCGGGAACGGGTACGCTTTGGAAAAATATGCTGACTGCGAAAGTAGTCATAAAGAGAAATACCGATGGCATCAACATCATGAATTAAATGCGCAGGAACCCACGACTCCTCAATCGATACCGCTTCTTCATCCACGTAGCGAATGCGCTTAAGCAAGAAGACATCACTTCCTGCTTCAACCGCCAGCTGCTGCGCGACGTCTTCGGGGCACTCTACCACTCGCTTGTTAACCCACAGCGTGTCGGGCTTTTTACCGCGCAACACCACCTGCTGCGAAAAGCCTCGCGCTTCTTTTAACGAGTATTCGAAAATGTTGTTGATCTGCGTGCCGTAACCACGCGAACGCGTCACCACACCCTCTTCTTCCAGCGCCTGCATCGCCTTGCGCACCGTAATGCGCGAAACGCCGGTTAACTGACTTAAATCGCGTTCGCCGGGCAAAATATTGCCATGCTCCAGCACCCCGCTGCGCACGGCATTTTTTACCGTTTCGGCAAACTTAATATAAAGCGGCGTGTTGTCAGCCGCTAAAATACGTTCGTTCAGTTGGGCGATAAGCTGGGTATGCGCTTGTTCCATTTGTCTTTTTCCTGCCGGGGAGTCTGGTGGGAGTATATCACTGCTTCTTATTTAAGGCGTTTCTTTAATCCCATGAACGAATGCCTGCAACTCCTCCCCCGTGCCATTAAACACATTAAAATCTACCGGACCATTAATGCCATCCACCTGTCCACGGTCGGAATGCTGCCAGAAACGCCAGGCCAGGCCGTCATTGTCCGGGCGACGTTGATAATAGTGAGCCACCCACCACGGATATTCATTGAAATATCCCGCCAGATTAGTGTGATAAAACGTCGCACCAGCATAAATAATCGGCTTTTTGCCCGTGCTCCTTTCAACCATTTTTAACCACTGACTGACCCGCTTGCGTAATTCTTTTGCTGATAATTTTCCCCGCTCTTCTACGTCCAGCACCGCAGGAAAATCATCTTGTGTAAAATCCACCGTTTGCAGAAATAATCGCGCCTGAACCGGCGCAGCTACCGACGGGGAAAAATAGTGATACGCCCCGCGCAGTAGGCCATTTTCGCGGCTTTGACGCCAGTTACGCGAAAAATAGGGATCCACCAGCTTTTCGCCTTCCGTCGCCTTAATAAAGGCAAATTGTAAGCGGATACCGTTATCGCGCATTTTTGCCACCCGCTGCCAGTCGATCCGCTCCTGCCAGCGTGAAACATCTATTCCGTGAATGGTGTAACTGGCAGGAATGCGAATAGCAAAAGATTTGACTGGGCGATAACCGTAAAAGTGAATGTAGTCTTTGATCTGAATTGCTGTGGAATAGAAAAAATTCACCGTCTGGCGGGGATAAATCGCAACGATGGAAATTAGCCCCAGAGCGCATAACAAAGCGGTGAATTTTTTGCGACTGACGATTTTTAGCTGCATTAGTTTCATCCCTGAATTTCAGCGCAAAAAAGCTGACAATAACCAAAGCAGCTATAGTACGGTGCTCACCACCAGGCGTGGAAGTGGTGAACCGGACCAATTCCGTGGCCGACTTCCAGTGAGTCTGCCTGGGCTAACGCTGCCGACAGCCAGCTTTTTGCTTCCTGAACGGTATCAGCCCAGTTTGTTTGACGCGGGCGCAACGCCGCCAGTGCCGCAGAGAGCGTACAACCGGTGCCGTGGGTGTTTTTGGTCATAATACGCGGCGCAGCAAAGCGTTGTTCGCCGTCGCGAGTAAACAGCCAGTCCGGGCTTTGTTCATCATCCAGATGACCGCCTTTCATCAGCACAGCGCCACAGCCCATCGCCAATAATTCACGTCCCTGCTCCAGCATTTCCTGTTCATTACGCGCGTGTGGCGCATCGAGCAAAGCGGCTGCTTCCGGCAAGTTCGGAGTAATTAATGAAACCTGTGGCAATAATCGACTACGCAGCGTGGCTACCGCCGAAGGTGAAAGCAGAGGGTCGCCGCTTTTCGCCAGCATGACGGTATCCAGCACCACGTTTTGGATCTGATAACGTTGCAGCCGTTCTGCCACCGCTTCAACAATATCGGTTTCCGCCAACATACCGATTTTAGTGGTGTCGATTCGCACATCGCTGAACACCGAATCGAGCTGGGCGGCGACAAAATCAGGCTCAATGCGATACACCGACTGTACGCCACGGGTATTTTGCGCCACCAGCGCGGTGATTACCGAACAGCCGTAAGCGCCAAGTGCCGAAAAAGTTTTAAGATCGGCCTGAATCCCCGCGCCGCCGCTCGGGTCAGTACCGGCTATCGTCAGAGCGTTAATCCGTTTCATGCCTGCACCTCCTGCGTCAGCTGCCAGAGCGCATCAAGGAAATGTGGGACGAAACTGCCCGGCCCTTTGCTTCTGATGACTGCGCGTTCTCCCGCTTGTTTCATCCAGTGACAGGCAGATGCGACATTTTTCAACTGATCGCCTGGTAATGCACAACAGGCAGCAACAACTGCCGATAATGCGCAGCCAGTTCCTACTACTCTGGTCATTAACGGGTCACCGCCATGAATGCCAACGGTGCGACAACCATCGGTAACATAATCCACGTCGCCAGTGACCACGACGATTGCGCCAGTTTCCCGTGCCAGTGTTTGTGCAGCGGGTATCGCATTAGCTGCGGCGTCAGTGGTATCCACTCCCCGTCCACCATTAGCAACGCCAGCTAATGCCATGATTTCCGAAGCATTACCACGTATGGCGGTTGGCTTATGAGACAGAAGTTCCAGACAAAAACGGCGGCGATAGTCGAGTGCACCAACCGCAACCGGATCAAGCGTCCAGGGCGTTTGGGAGCGTTTTGCCTGTTCTATGGCGGCACGCATCGCCTGTGCGCGTAGCTGCGTCAGTGTACCAACGTTAATCAGCAACGCACTGGCAATTGCCGCAAATTGACTGGCCTCTTCGGTTTCGATAACCATCGCTGGCGATGCGCCGAGCGCCAGTAAAGTATTGGCAGTAAAGGTTTGCACCACATCATTGGTCATGCAATGCACAAGGGGGGAATATTGGTGAAAAAGGTGTAACACGGGCGCAGATTGCGCCGGACTCAGCAGGTCGACTTGCATAATTTGCTCCTGCCATAACGTGAAGAAGCAATGACCTGGCGGTCTGTGACTTCCCTACGCTGGCATTATCCAGATCAGGTGATACGGGTATTTCTCAGCCTTCACGCAGAAGGGCACCCCGAGTCGTTTGGTTGCGATAATGAATCGCAAAGGAGGATGTTAATGTCCGGCGCGCGCGTTGTAAACGAGGAAAAACGGCAGTATTACAATAACGTTACGGAACTATTTTATATAAGAATCCAGCACCTTAAGGACAACATCCAGGTCTTCTTCACGCTTTAGTTCATCACCCTGGTGAACAATGTGTTCCGTCAGATGCCCTTTAATCACTTCCCGCATCAGACCGTTTACCGCACCACGAATGGCGGCAATCTGTTGTAGAACGGCAGCGCATTCATGCGGTTCATCGAGCATTTTCTTAAGCGCGACGACCTGTCCCTGAATCTTACTGGCGCGCGCTTTCAGTTTCTGTTTGTCGCGGATGGTATGAGACATGGCAACACCTGGTTAACAAGATAATGAAAAATCATAGCACTATTAATCTACTGGGGGGTAGTATCATGTACTGGGGGGGAGTAGAATCTCTGCATCCATTTAATACTAAGAATTATTATCATGACCGAATTTACCACTCTTCTTCAGCAAGGAAACGCCTGGTTTTTTATTCCCAGCGCCATCTTACTTGGTGCGCTTCATGGCCTGGAGCCAGGGCACTCAAAAACGATGATGGCGGCGTTTATCATCGCCATTAAAGGTACGATTAAACAGGCGGTAATGCTTGGACTGGCAGCAACCATTTCGCATGCTGCGGTAGTCTGGTTGATTGCCTTTGGCGGGATGGTGATCAGCAAACGCTTTACTGCGCAGTCGGCGGAACCGTGGCTACAGTTAATTTCTGCGGTCATCATTCTCGGCACCGCATTATGGATGTTCTGGCGCACATGGCGCGGTGAACGAAACTGGCTTGAGAATATGCACGGGCATGATCACGAGCACCACCATCATGACCATGATCACGAACATCATCACCATCACGAACATGGCGAGAATGTCGAATATCAGGACGCCCATGAGCTGGCTCACGCAAATGACATTAAACGACGCTTTGATGGCAGGGAAGTCACGAACTGGCAGATTTTACTGTTTGGCTTGACTGGCGGACTGATCCCCTGCCCTGCAGCGATAACTGTGCTGCTGATTTGTATTCAACTGAAAGCCCTCACTCTGGGAGCAACTCTGGTCGTTAGCTTCAGTATTGGCCTCGCGTTAACGCTGGTCACCGTGGGCGTTGGCGCAGCAATCAGTGTCCAGCAAGTGGCAAAACGCTGGAGCGGCTTTAACACACTCGCCAAAAAAGCCCCCTATTTTTCCAGCCTGTTAATTGGCTTAGTCGGAGTGTATATGGGCGTGCATGGCGTTATGGGCATAATCCGATAACTCAATCCTTTGGGCTTGCATGTTATCTTCAACCCAGGATGATTCTTAAATCAGCTATTTCCGCTGACTCTTCGCCCGATGAGGATGCTTTTACAGCATCCTTTCATTTACACTTTTTACGAAATCATGGGATCACTAACAAAATATCGCTTGTCGGTTATATTGTATGACAGGAAAGATATGCGACTGATTTTACTGATCCCCAACGTGGAGAGTATATGACCATAAGAAATAAGTTATTGTTGGGTGCGCTGTTGCTGGCAACCAGCGTAGCGTGGGCCGCACCGGCCACTGCGGGTTCGACCAATGCCTCTGGAATTTCAAAGTATGAGTTGAGCAGTTTCATCGCTGACTTCAAGCATTTCAAACCAGGCGATACCGTTCCAGAGATGTACCGCACCGATGAGTACAATATTAAGCAGTGGCAGTTGCGTAACCTGCCTGCGCCTGACGCCGGAACCCACTGGACCTATATGGGTGGCGCATATGTGTTGATCAACGACACTGACGGTAAAATCATTAAAGCCTACGACGGCGAAATATTTTACCATCGCTAAAAAAAGCCCCCTCATCATGAGGGGGAAATGCAGACACCTTGTTATTTTTTATTATTAGCCACTTGCTCGTCTTACTTGTTATTAGTCATATTTCACGTTGATTAATGTGGTAGCCTCCAGTGCGCCAGATTTAACTTTGTTTTTATCATAAACATAGTAACTGGCTGTTATTGGAATTGAGACCGTTGTATCTGTAATTTTTGACTTCGCCGCAATTTCCTTTAAATTTGTATATCCTGTACTACTGTCAGTGATATTTAAAAGTGTGACTGGCGAACCATTACTTTCAAGAATAAATCCTACGCCATTATCTTCCGCACCTTTCAGTATCGTGTTACTGCTGGTTAACAAGTCAGAACTTGATAAATACACCTGCATTTTCCGTGATGTTTGATTTTGTTGACCTAATAAATTTTTACAACGCAGAATAATATCCCCTTTCTTGCTATTTATTGTTGTTTTGTTACCTGTGGCTGGTAACTGTGAAACGGGAATACTCTCTAAAGTAATTAATAAATCATCAGGTTTGCAGGTCGTTGTTATCGGGTTGTATGACAATGCCAGACTAAAGGAATAGACACCTGCATTCTGTGCCAATGCATTTCTGTAGCTATTCACACATGCATCCCACGACTTTCCTCCTAACAAACACAGTAAAAATTGTACTGCGGCACTCCCACGCGTTGTTGATGAAGCACTGGATAATGTCGCGACACCATTAATCATCACTGCTCCGCCGCCCCCCGCAGAAACATTCACTTTCGCGTTACTGGCTGCCGATGTCACCGTTACTGAATAACCACTGGTGAAACTGGTCTGGTTATTTGATAATGTGATGCTGCTTTTGTTAGTCCATTCAAAATGTAAATTTAATTTGATGGTATCGTTATAAAACCCAACAATAATATCCGAAGGACTCATGGGGGTAATGGTATTCGTACTCACGCATGACGAATCATTAAAATTATGTTCATATGTCGCTGTTTGTGTTTGAGTTAGCGCAAAATCCCCCTGAACAACCAAATTATGCTGCGCTGACAACTCTCCATAACATGCCGCATAGCTCGCAGGTATAACCATCATCATGAATATAAATAACACTATGTTAATTCTCATAAAGTTACCCGATGCTTATTGGCAAATATAAGTTCTAGTTTCATCAATCACTTTACCGAAGGTGATTGTGCATGAAAGCCCTTGTTGTTTATCAATAGCCACATTAACTGATGGCGGAATTTCATTGGTGCGTATAAAAAGCTGACTTCCCTGACCGACAACGCCAATATTATGACCATGGATATCATTGACTTCATAACCAAACGTTAATGGTTGTCTATCCGCTCTTAACGCTTTTATAAACCAGGGCTTGCGCTGATCGGTATCAAAATTAACCAGCACGACCGCACCGCGATAAGGGGCGGCAATTTTCCGGTTACCGCGTAATTCTGTTTCGCTATCGCTTTGCGACACATCCAGCATCAGGTGATTTTCCCGATAAGAGGTCATTCCGTCGTATACCACCACCCCATTATGATTTGTCGTGCGATATTTTTGTCCATTCACGTAGGCATCTTTAATTCCTGGTGCATACATCACAGCAAACGTTTCAGAAAGACGGTTTGCCAGATTCACACCGCCAGACCAGGCGATAACGCCCCCTGAAATACTGGCTCCAGCCTGCCTATACGTGCTGGACTGACTATAACTACCATTCACTGTCGCCATCGGCGCGTTCCAGGTTAAATTTGCACCAGCTGTCGTTTCATTCCCCTGATGCTGATGACTCAGGTTGACACCATAGTTAAACTGATCGCGGCTCCCAACCGTTCCCGATATTCCTGTATTGTTTGAGGCAATACCCTGATCATCAAACGTCGTTGAGTTAGACATATATATTTGCCGCCGTGGTGTCGTGACGTCATCACCCCAGTCAAAGGGAATCGAGATAAAAATATTAAAGCGTTTCTCTTCATGATGATTCTCGTCATACGCCTGACTTGCTGCGAGGGTATAGCTTATCCGTTGCAAGTTATTGGAGTAACTCAACTGATAATCTTTACTGCTGCCGCTACGCCCCCAGTAATCTCGCCATAACGTACTTAATGACACAGAACCCCAGCCTTCGGGCAATGACTGGCTCATATTGGCAGAGAAGCTATTTTTACGGCCAAAATCATTCTGGTAATAATCGGCAATATCATAGACATCATTTTTATCGCGACGATAATTATCTTTATTATTTGCCCAGACATAATCGTTAAACGTCCGATAATCGCGCGAAGAATAACGCCAGGCTGCCAGGCCAAAACGCGTCGATGTTTGAGTCACAAATTTGTTGTAGGCTATCTGATAACTTTGTCCGTCAAAAACATCGCCATTATCTTGCTTACTATGAGATTTTGTTGCATCGACAGAAATTGCGCCAATGCGTGTATTCCAGCCAGTCCCAAGAGTAAACGCGTAGTAATTATTGGCAATCATCGTGCCGCCATACAGCGTTAATAAATTATTAAAGCCATACTGGTAACCGACCTGAACAAAATCGCTTTGCTTATTTGCTCCTTCAATATGGCTACGACCCGCCGCAAAATCATATTTCGACACGCCCGGTTGCAACATATTTGGCACCGCCGAATAAGGCACCAGATACGTGGTAACCGAACCGTCAGCCTCTTTCACGCTAACATCAAGATCCGCTCCACCACCCGCTAACTGCAGATCAGTAATCGAAAACGGGCCTGGCGGAACCTCCTTCTGGTAAACGACAAAACCGTTTTGTTCAATAGTTACCAGCGCGTTGCTCTGCGCAATCCCCTGCACCCGTGGGGTAAAATTTTGCTTCGAGTCAGGCAACATCTGCATATCGCGAAACAGTCGCACGCCGCTAAAGCGAACAGAGTCAAAAATATCGCTTGAGGTGTACATATCACCAACACGCAGCGTGCCGAGAATTTGTGCAAATCCGCGTTCCAGATATAGGGTATTGCTTTTCCACTCCCCAGGATTGTTATCCGTTTTGCTGAAACTGGCATCAGAATGCAGTTGCCACCCCAGCAGATTTAATCCACTGTTAAAACGAATATAACTACTCTTACTATTACCCGACGCTTTATAGTCGCTGTAATACTGGCTCATATAATAAGAGGTATAAAAAGCATTAATACCCCGTTCCCAGTTTTCCGGCGGAACATAACCACTTTCCAGTTCATCAACCCAGGCTTGCGGAACGCTGAAATCTAAACGAAAAACACCGATATCCCAGGCATAGCTCCCGCCCTGAACAAGTTGCTCTAATGTTAAACATTGACTGCCACTGGCGAAGTTATCGGTATTAATACCTAACCGCTTTATAATTTCTCTCGCCAGGCATGTTTCTTCAGGATTATCCTTAACGATAACCTCGTATTTTCCATACCATTGCTTATTGACATAAATATCGACGTCATACTGACCCGGTAAAGGTTGATTATCATCCATGCGAATATGAGCAACCTGTTGGTCTTTCATTCCCCCCATCATAAAATGGGTATCAAAGGTTTCTTCTGCTGCATGAACTTCAATGCCGAGCAATAACACAACGATTGCTAATGCGAGTGGGGTTATTCTCAACATAGGCAGCTCCTGCAATTAAATTTTGTCGCTAATATAGTTGCCATCATCATCAATAATGGTCAAATGCCAGTTATTCGTATTATTAGTTTTGACGTTAACACTCTGGCTTTCTAATGGCGCTATCATGATGGTTTCATAATTGACCTTGACATTATTCGCTTTTACATCGGAAATAGTCACCCAGTTCGGTGAATTATTTTTTATCACCAGTCCATTGCCGCTACGATTTACCAGCAATTTCTTAAATGTTGCTTTATTTACCGGGGCAATACCCGACGGTCGGTAAAACAATTTGATTCTGTTTTGCATCGCAAACTTCAGTGCATTCTTGCCTTCTTGTTCTGGACTATTTGGTGGAATATCCAGAACATTCAGATAAAAAATACTCTCCTTATTAGTAGGCAGCTTATTCGGCATAATTTTAATTTTTACTTGCTGCCCGGAATTTGCTCCTATTTTTGCCACTGGCGGCGTTAACATGAAAGGAACCTGAATTTTTTCTGGTGGCAGCGACGTGTCGCCATCATCAATCCACGCCTGCAGCAGCGAAGAGCGATTTCCCTGATTCATCAACTGCACCATCACTTCTTTTTTTTCTGCCGGATAAATAATTCGCGTCCCGTAGATGACAATTCCGGCATGGGCGGGAATGCCCATAGAAAAAATGAGTAAAGGTAATAATCCTTTCATCTTAATGCCCCTTGAATTAAAAGGCCGCCATGGGGATAGCGGCCATGTTTATTGCCTGGAGAAACTTGCAAATTTATTTAATTATTAATCCTGAGCCACACGCATAACTAAAGAAGATACCACATCACCTGATTGCACTGAGCTTTCTGTCAGTTTCAGGTATTTTGCTTTAAACGGAATCGCATATTGACCATCCGCTGTTTTATAGCTTTCAATATTAAAAGGCGCTGAAACATCCAGTACATCACTGTTATCACCTAAATAGAGATAATAACCCACGGTATCGTTACTACTGGCTATAGCCTTATCATTTCCGGTTATTTTATCATTGGTGATCAACGAGAGTTTTACACCAGCTACTTCTTTCGGACAGCTAATTTTTAACATACTGCTGGTTACACCGACGGCATCATCATAGGTCGAGTATTTAGCTTTACCTTCAAATACAGTGGTGGGCACAGTCGGCATATTAATACTTACTGAATCACCACCCGCTTCAAATTTACACGGAGACTCTGCAATATTCCCCTTAATGGTTAAAGTTCCGGTATCAACGTCTGCAGCAAATACGCCAGCACTCATGAAAAAAGAAGAAAAGACAGCGGCAGCAATAATTGAATGTTTCATAATAGGTTCCTTAATAGAATTTATTTTGATTGTTAAGACTCTGTATCTCGTGGAAACAAATTTCTCACATCAAAAAGGTTACCGCAATGTAAACACATTGTTTTATTGATTTAAAGCAAATTAACCATTGCAATATAATTACAACAAATACGTAGGGGAATTAAATATTTGCCATATTTATTAATTGACATAAATTACTGTTAACCACATTCTTCAAATAAATAAAAAAGCTCAAATCATTCATAATAGTGATTTGAGCTTTCAAAATATGATTAAAACAGTGTTGCCTGATTAATCGTAGCGATTTAATACGATTCGACGTTTGCTATCGTTGCCCGCTACCAGCTCTGTAGTAACGCCTTTTACCGGCGAAGAAATACGATGACGGGTATCAACGCTTTGCGATACCTGACCGCAATGCTGTTGGAGTTGGCTATTAACAATATCCATACTGCATGTCGGTGGGCTGATCCTGCCATTGATAGTTAATGTGGCAGGATCTGATGAGAACGCGGGTGACGCCAATCCATAAGCGAGAAAAATAATTCCTGACAGCCAATACTTATTCATTGAACGTTATCCCTGTAGTAAAGGTTATGCCTGGATAGATTGAGTGCATAACAAACTATAGCTGTACATCCACTACACAGCCACGAAGGATGATAAAGAGGCTTTACCTGTACGATCAATCTACTTTGTACAGTTTAGGACTAAGATCCGCTGAATATTCGCAGCATTAAAAAAGTGTTCATTTAAAGCCACAAAAATAAATACACCGCATCAATATATTATTGCTGCGGTGTATACGGAATGACCAGAAAGGTTAATACGCGTTAGACCGCGCGGAAGGAAATCTCGCCAGGAATGACTTCACCCTGCCAGTAGAGCTGGGCAGCCACGCGGTCAGCCAGCTGGCGGTAGATAGTGGTAAATTCACTTTCCGGACGACTGATAACCGTTGGCGTGCCTTTATCGAGATCTTCACGTAAGGAGATGTGTAACGGCATCTGCCCCAGCAACTGTGTGTGATATTTCTCGGCCAGTTTCTCTGCACCACCAGTGCCGAAAATCGGTTCATGGTGACCACAGTTACTGCAAATATGGACGCTCATGTTCTCGACAATACCGAGCACCGGAACTTCGACTTTCTCGAACATCACAATGCCTTTTTTCGCGTCGATCAACGCGATGTCCTGCGGCGTGGTGACCACGACTGCACCGGTTACTGGAATGTTTTGCGCCAGTGTCAATTGAATGTCACCGGTGCCTGGCGGCATGTCGAGCACCAGATAGTCGAGATCCGGCCACAAAGTTTCCTGCAACATCTGCATTAACGCCTTGCTCGCCATCGGACCACGCCACACCATCGCGTTGTCGTCAGTGACCAGATAACCAATTGAATTGGTTGCCAGGCCATGAGACATAATCGGTGCCATGTGAGTCCCGTCCGGCGAGGTCGGACGCTGATTTTCTGCCCCCAGCATGGTTGGGATAGACGGACCATAAATGTCGGCATCCAGAATGCCGACTTTCGCGCCTTCCGCCGCCAGCGCCAGCGCCAGGTTTACCGCCGTGGAGGATTTACCCACGCCGCCTTTGCCGGAACTGACCGCGATAATGTTCTTCACGCCGTTAATTCCCGGCTGATTTTTAACGCGTTTCAGGGTGGCAATATTATGCGACAGTTTCCAGTCGATAGCTTTTGCCCCGGTGATACGCAGCAATTCGGCGCTACATTGCTCTTTTAACTCTTCGAACGCGCTATGCCAGACGAACGGCATAACCAGCTCCACATGCAGCGTGTCGTCCATCCAGGCGACATGATGCAACGCTTTCAGCGTGGTAAGGTTATGCTTCAGGGTTGGGTGCTGAAAATTAGCCAGTGTCCCGGCGACCATTGCGCGCAAGGCTTCTGGTGATTTGGCCTGGGATTGTTCGTTCATCCCGACTCCTTATTTATATAGATAAACCATCAGCTAAATAGTTTACCTGAAGAAAATAGATAAGTACTTACTTAACATTTTCCCATTTGGTACTATCTAACCCCTTTTCACTACTAAGAAGTAATGCCTACTATGACTCAAGTCGCGAAGAAAATTCTGGTGACGTGCGCACTGCCGTACGCTAACGGCTCAATCCACCTCGGCCATATGCTGGAGCACATCCAGGCTGATGTCTGGGTCCGTTACCAGCGAATGCGCGGCCACGAGGTCAACTTCATCTGCGCCGACGATGCCCACGGTACACCGATCATGCTGAAAGCACAGCAGCTTGGTATCACACCGGAGCAGATGATTGGCGAAATGAGTCAGGAGCATCAGACTGATTTCGCAGGCTTTAACATCAGCTATGACAACTATCACTCAACGCACAGCGAAGAGAACCGTCAGTTGTCTGAGCTTATCTATACTCGCCTGAAAGAGAACGGTTTTATTAAAAACCGCACCATCTCTCAGCTGTACGATCCGGAAAAAGGCATGTTCCTGCCGGACCGTTTTGTGAAAGGCACCTGCCCGAAATGTAAAGCACCGGATCAATACGGCGATAACTGTGAAGTCTGCGGCGCAACATATAGCCCGACGGAACTGATCGAGCCGAAATCAGTGGTTTCTGGCGCTACGCCGGTAATGCGTGATTCCGAACACTTCTTCTTTGATCTGCCCTCTTTCAGCGAAATGTTGCAGGCATGGACCCGCAGCGGCGCGTTGCAGGAGCAGGTGGCAAACAAAATGCAGGAATGGTTTGAATCCGGCCTGCAACAGTGGGACATCTCCCGCGACGCACCGTACTTCGGTTTTGAAATTCCGAACGCGCCGGGCAAATACTTCTACGTCTGGCTGGACGCGCCAATTGGCTATATGGGTTCTTTCAAGAATCTGTGTGACAAGCGCGGCGACAGCGTAAGCTTCGATGAATACTGGAAGAAAGACTCCACCGCCGAGCTGTACCACTTCATCGGTAAAGATATTGTTTACTTCCACAGCCTGTTCTGGCCAGCCATGCTGGAAGGCAGCAACTTCCGCAAACCGACCAACCTGTTTGTTCACGGCTATGTAACGGTTAACGGCGCGAAGATGTCCAAGTCTCGCGGCACGTTCATTAAAGCCAGCACCTGGCTGAATCATTTTGACGCTGACAGCCTGCGCTACTACTACACCGCGAAACTCTCTTCGCGTATCGATGATATCGACCTGAACCTGGAAGATTTTGTTCAGCGTGTAAATGCCGATATCGTCAACAAAGTGGTTAACCTGGCCTCCCGTAACGCTGGCTTTATCAACAAGCGTTTTGACGGCGTACTGGCAAGCGAGCTGGCAGACCCTGAACTGTACAAAACCTTTACCGATGCCGCCGAAGCGATTGGCGAAGCGTGGGAAAGCCGTGAGTTTGGTAAAGCTGTGCGCGAAATCATGGCGCTGGCTGACCTGGCTAACCGCTATGTTGACGAGCAGGCTCCGTGGGTGGTGGCGAAACAGGAAGGTCGCGATGCCGACCTGCAGGCGATTTGCTCAATGGGCATTAACCTGTTCCGCGTGCTGATGACGTACCTGAAACCGGTACTGCCGAAACTGACCGAGCGTGCAGAAGCATTCCTCAATACGGAACTGACCTGGGATGGCATCCAGCAACCGCTGCTGGCGCACAAAGTTAATCCGTTCAAAGCACTGTATAACCGCATCGACATGAAGCAGGTTGAAGCACTGGTGGAAGCCTCTAAAGAAGAAGTGAAAGCCACTGCCGCGCCAGTTACTGGCCCGCTGGCTGATGATCCGATTCAGGAAACCATCACCTTTGACGACTTCGCCAAAGTTGACCTGCGCGTGGCGCTGATTGAAAACGCAGAGTTTGTTGAAGGTTCTGACAAACTGCTGCGCCTGACGCTGGATCTTGGTGGTGAAAAACGTAATGTCTTCTCAGGCATCCGTTCTGCTTATCCAGACCCGCAGGCGCTGATTGGTCGTCACACCATTATGGTGGCTAACCTGGCACCGCGTAAAATGCGCTTCGGTATCTCCGAAGGCATGGTGATGGCCGCCGGTCCTGGCGGGAAAGATATCTTCCTGTTAAGCCCGGATGCCGGTGCTAAACCGGGTCATCAAGTGAAATAATCCCCTTCAAGGCGCTGCATCGACAGCGCCTTTTCTTTATAAATTCCTAAAGTTGTTTTCTCGCCTTTTTGTCGCTCTGTAACCTGCGCAAATGCTGTTAGCATCTGTATTAAACTGGATAAAATTACAGGGATGCAGAATGAGACACTTTATCTATCAGGACGAGAAATCACATAAATTCTGGGCGGTGGCGCAGCAGGAAAACGAACTGCATATTAGCTGGGGAAAAGTCGACACCAACGGGCAAAGCCAGGTAAAAAGATTTGCGGATGCTGCTGCTGCGGAAAAAGCAGAGCTGAAGCTAATCGCGGAGAAAATGAAGAAGGGTTATGTGGAAGGTGACTCGGTAAATATGGTTCTCCCGCCAGTCACAAAAGAAAGCCCCCCTTCTGAAGTTAAAACTGCAGTTGTAAGTAAAAACAAACGCCCATGGCTTGCTGATGATGCAGTCATTACGTTAACTGACGATATTAATCGATTTGCTTTCCCTCATCGCACCAGGCCAAGAGAAATTAATTATCTGCGCAATAAAGGTGAAGTATGGAAGCGTATTGCAGATAGCACTTATGCATATGATTTAAAAAAATACTACAGTTCTTATCCGGAAAACTGGCAGCAGGCGTTTGCCGAATTACAGTTGCGAATCCAGGATAATCTACAGACAGGTAGTGCGCAGTCTGATGCGGCATTACTCTGGCACTCCTGGAACTCTTACTCAACAGATGAACTGGTCGATGACTTAGTCGTTCGTTGTGGCCTGGAAACTACCGTTGAAATCACCCTTCTCGCTCTTCAACTTAGATATAAAACAGTAAAAGCCGCCGTCACGACCATAATTCCTCCCGATCTCGAAGCAGAATCGCTACCGAACTGGCATCAACGTCTATGTCATCATCTTTCACTCGCTTCAGAAGATGAGTGGCAACGCTGTGTAGATAAAGTACTTGCTGCTATTCCCTCGCTCTCCCCGGCACGGCAACCTTTTGCGGCGCTACTGATCCCTGAACGACCGGATATCGCCAATGCCATGGCGCTACGTTATGCAGATCAAAACGTTCCGGCGATGACCTGGTTAAGACTGGTGGTAACCGATGATACTGCTCTGACTACAGCAGAAAAATACGACTTCCCACCGTTGTATCGTGATTTTCGCGCTTATCTGGCAATGTTGTTGGCAAATAATGGGGTGCGCGGTGTAAGCCGGATACTTCTTGAGTTAACGGAAGACCATTCTGACGACCCGGATTATGTTTTCAATCACATCAGTGAAACCGAAAACCTTGTCAAATGGCTATGGAAAACGAATCACCCGGATGCGATTCAAATTCTGATCCTCGGTGTAATTGGCAAGAAAAAGCACCTGGAATACTTAAGCAAAGCCTGTCAAAAACATCCTGCTGCGGCTATTGCCGCTTATGCTACTTTGTTGGCAATACATGAAGATACACAGTGGCGTAACGCACTTGTCAAACTGATTACCGCCACGCCAGAGTTGGTATGTGACGTTATTCCCTGGGTTAATGCTAAAGCGGCAGGTATCTTATCTGAATGTCGTCCGCAACCTGCGACTGAAGAATGTGAATATGCCACTGCGGATATGTTGCCAGAGCTGTTTACTTCGCCACCGTGGGTAATAAATAAGAAAAAGAATGCAGTACCCGTATTTGATTTACCGATACTTCCCGTTCCTTCCGTCACTGATATCACACCAGGAATTACAGAATTAATCAGTTATACTGACATATCCAGATTTAGTGACATCGCAAAATATCAGGCATCACAGCAAACATTATTTACCGATCTGCCACTAATTGAAAAAGAGAGCTGGGAGACATCTTTCATTCCTTTTACACCAGAACAACAAATTCTCTGGCGACTGGGGTTTAAGGAATGGCGCAGAACCGGAGAAGAACAATACGAAAAAAAAATAATGCCACAAAGCGCAGTTGATGCCCTGTTACGTTTCGATTTCCCGGCGCTGAAAGCAGAGTTTGCGCAATACCATAACAAAGGCAGTAAATCCTGGCAGTTGTACGCTCTCTGTTTCCTACCCACTCAACATGCTATTTCTTTCCTCAATCAAATAATCAATGAAGAAGAATTCTCCGGCGAGAAAGAGATTCTGGCGATTTTTGGTGATGCGGCCATTCCTGCGTTTATGAAATGTCTGCAACGTAAGCCACAACAGTTGTGGATATTCACTCTCTTCCTGGGCGTCAGCGAATTAGCATTACAGATGGCGCAGCGATTACAGAAAACAATGTCTGCTGAAGATGCCCGAAAATGGCTGGCTAAATTCCCACGCCATGCCGCCGCCGGGCTACTTCCTGTGGCACTGGGCAAACAAGGAAAAGATCGTGATTGTGCCCGCCAGGCGCTCCGCCTGCTGGTGAAATTAAACCAGCGAGAAACGATTGAGGAAATCGCCCAAGGGTATAACCAACCTGATGTTTTAGCTGCGCTGGCAACATTGTTCGATAGCGACCCACTGGAAGAATATCCCGCTAAAATCCCCCCTCTGCCCGGCTTTTATCAGTTCAGCTTATGGCGCAGACCACGGCTTAAAAGTAACAACCTGCCTCTGCCAGATGACGCTATGCGCTACCTCGGCACTATGTTGAGTTTTCCTCGCGACATTACCGCCTACGCTGGGCTGGATATCATTAGAGAAACCTTCACCCGCGAATCACTGGCTGAATTTGGCTGGGATCTTTATACCGCCTGGACAGAAGCTGGCGCCCCCGCAAAAGAAAACTGGGCATTTACCTCGCTGGGAATTTTAGGCAATGACGACACCGCACGTAAATTAACCCCGCTTATCCGTGCCTGGCCGGGGGAATCCCAGCATAAACGAGCAGTTTCCGGGCTGGATGTGTTAGCCAGTATCGGTAGCGATATGGCGCTGATGTTGCTTAATGGCATTGCGCAAAAGATTAAATTCAAAGCATTGCAGGAACATGCCCGCGACAAAATCAATATGGTCGCCGAAAATCGCGGGCTGACAATGGCCGAACTGGAAGACCGACTGGCTCCCGATTTAGGACTTGATACCCACGGCTCTCTGACACTGGATTTCGGCTCACGTCAATTCGCCGTTGGTTTTGATGAAACCTTAAAACCCGTGGTTCGCGACGCAAACGGCAAAGTTCTGAAAGATTTACCTAAACCCAACCAGAGTGATGATAAAACACTGTCAACTGACGCAGTTATCCTCTTCAAACAGTTGAAAAAAGATGTTCGTGCTATCGCCAGCCAGCAAATTACCCGTCTGGAACAGGCTATGTGCCAGCGCAGACGCTGGACGGCAGAGCAGTTCCGCCTGTTCCTGGCAGAACATCCGTTGATGTGTCACTTAACCCGACGACTGTTATGGGGGGTATATAACGATGAAAACACCCTTATGACCTGTTTCCGCGTGGCAGAAGACAGAACTTACAGCAATGCACAGGATGAGCTATTCACGCTGCCAGCAGGGAACATCGGTATTCCGCATGTGCTGGAAATCTCCCCTGAATCCGCCGCTGCATTCAGGCAAATTTACGCTGATTACGAACTGCTTCCCCCCTTCCAACAGCTCGACCGTTGTAGTTACCACCTTGCTGACAATGAACGCAGCGCCCATGAATTGACACGCTGGAGCGGACGGCTTTGCCAGGCCGGGCGCATTGTCGGACTGGAACGCAGAGGCTGGCAACGCCTGGAAGAAAGCGGCAGCGTCTATGCAATGCGCAAATCTACCCTTTATGGCGATCTCGAACTTGAAACAGAACCTTTCTCATTGATTTATGGTGAAACGGGTTATGGCGATTTACTACCTGTTGAAAGCGTAAAAATCACTTCGCCAGGGGAACGCTACAGTACACAGTCCTCGCTCACTTTCTCGGCGCTTGATGCCATCACCGCCAGCGAACTCATTAACGATATTGAATCACTGTTTGATTAAAAGGATTTAACAATGAAAACCTATATTTATCAGGACGAAAAATCACATAAATTCTGGGCGGTTGAGCAGCAGGGAAACGAGTTGCATATAAGTTGGGGTAAGGTCGGCACCACCGGGCAAAGCCAGGTAAAAAACTTTGCGGACGCTGCGGCGGCGGAAAAGGCGGAGCTGAAGTTGATTGCGGAGAAAACGAAAAAGGGGTATGTGGCGGAGAACATTGTAATAACACCGTCATCAGCCCTCGCCAAAGTTACCGAAAGCTCTGAAATACCCCCTTTGCCACAAGCCAAACCAACATCTGCTGGAGCTACTCTTCCCTGGCTGGCAGACGATGCCCAAATCATTCTGCCTACAGAAGTAGCCCCAACAACTCTAAGTCATCGACGCTGGCCAGGCAATCCTGTGCCACAAGATGGTAAATTAACTCTACTTCGCACCGTCGCCGCAAATACTCATCGGCGTTTTAAAAAGATGGTCACCTTTGATTACAGCGCCTGTTCACCGGACTGGCAGCAAGCAATAGCCCGGGCTGTCGACCTTATCGACTCCCCCATTCATACCACGCTGCCGCCACAAGTTCTGGCGGTATTGGTTGCTCTGGAACAAGGTTTCAATCGTAATGATCACGAAGAGTTACTGGATCAAATTGTCCAGGAAGGTGGTCTGGAATATGCCACTGAAGTGATCATTGCGTGGCAATCCATCTGTTTTAGCTGGAATTATGACGCCAGTCTTATTACGGTCACTCCGGCTAAGACGCAGCCTGATTATCTGTCACGGTTCGCCGCAATTGAAATGCGCCTGCGTAAGCATCTGTCACCAGCAAATGACGAGGTATGGCAACGCTGCGCCGGCAAACTGATTGCTGCACTCGGAAACATGCCTGCCTGGAACCAGCCACTAGTTGCGTTATTGTTGCCAGAAAAACCAGAAGTAGCTCATGAAATTGCCAGACGTCTTTGCGGGCAAAAAGGGTTATATGCGCTGGAATGGCTAAAACTAGTGGCCACAGATGAGCAGGTATTGACGGAACTGGAAAAATACCATCCTGGGCACCCAGGGCAGGTATTTGATGATTATTACTGCGGTAAAATCTGGTGTGCGACGGTACTTCAGGAACAACGTGTCGCTGCGCTAGCCCGTTTCATCCCTTATGCTTCCGGCGACACATGCGGTGAAGTGTTGATGCATATCAACCACCCGCAGGCACTTACGTCGCTTATCCATGCGAGCGAGCAAGGAAAGCGTTGCCACGAACGGATGATAAAGGCTTTCGCTCGCTTTCCACATGCTGCTATGGCGGCATTAGCTGAATTGCTGGCGCAAAAAGAGGAAAAAAGCTGGCGTATGATGCTGATGACAATGCTTATCTCTCAACCAGCATTAGCAGAACGGGTAATTCCCTGGCTAACGTCGCCAGCAGCTACAGTGCTGAAATCATGCCAGCAACAACTGACACAATCCTCAAACCATGCCTGCGCCGATATGCTGCCAGCCGTAGTAGTCTCCCCCCCGTGGCTTTCGAAAAAGAAAAAATCTGTAATGCCAGTATTGGACTTAGCGCCATTAATCCTCGAACCACTCTGTTATCTGACAAAAGAACTCAGTAATAAACTTTTGACCAAATATATCTGGTATTCAAAACACATCACAGTTAGTCATGAAGAAAGTATGACCAACCTGTTGGCAAGGATGGGTTTTCAACGACGGGTCGATGGTACATATATTAAAGCTCCCGGAGCCGCAGTTGAGGCATGGCTAAATGAAGATTATTCAACATTAATAAGTAAATTTAAGTTGTTTCATTCATCTGCCAGGCATTATTGGAATTTGGGGATATTGACAACATTGCCGATGGAGAAAGCAGTAAAAGCATGGAATGCCCTTACTCAATCCCCACATACCGATACCGAATACGTCATGTTACATCTGGGTCTCATGGGTTTACCGGGGTTAGTGAACTCAATTACACGTTATCCACAAGAAGCTATGCCAATCACCAATTACTTCGCAGCGAGTGAGCTGGCACCCGCTGTCGCTCGCGCCTTCAACAAACTCAAAACCCTACGACAAGACGCCCGTACCTGGCTTCTTAAATACCCTGAACATGCCATTACCGGCCTGCTGCCAACGGCGCTCGGCAAAGCCGGTGAAGCCCAGGATAATGCCCGCGCCGCCTTGCGTATGTTGACTGAAAATGGTCATCAGCCATTACTGGAACAAGTCGCCCTGCGTTATAACCAACCGGAAGTAACAGCCGCCATCAACGCCCTGCTGGCTCTCGATCCGCTGGATAATCACCCGACAAAAATCCCTACTCTTCCGACCTTTTATCAGCCATCGCTCTGGACGCGCCCGGTATTAAAAGCAAACGCCCAATCACTACCAGATAACGCCCTCCTCCACCTCGGCGAAATGCTCCGCTTCCCCCAGGAAGACGCGCTGTATCCGGGATTATTACAGGTGAAAGATGTCTGTACCGCAGACTCACTGGCTGAATTTGCCTGGGATCTATTTATCGCCTGGCAGACGGCTGGCGCGCCATCGAAAGAGAGTTGGGCGTTCAGTGCGCTAGGTGTTCTCGGCAACGATGACACCGCCCGCAGACTGACGCCGATTATCCGCGCATGGCCTGGCGAATCCCAGCATAAACGGGCCACCGTCGGACTGGATATTCTCGCCGCTATCGGCAGCGATATTGCTCTGATGCAACTTAACGGTATCGCCCAGAAGCTGAAATTCAAAGCATTGCAGGAGCGGGCAAAAGAAAAGATTGCCAACATTGCCGAAAGCCGCGAACTCACGGTCGCGGAACTTGAAGACCGGTTAGCACCGGATCTCGGTCTGGATGATAACGGTTCGCTGCTGCTGGATTTCGGCCCACGCCAGTTCACCGTCAGCTTTGATGAAACCTTAAAACCGTTTGTGCGTGATGTTTCCGGCAGCCGCCTGAAAGACTTACCTAAACCCAATAAAAGCGATGATGAATCGCGGGCGAACGACGCGGTTAACCGCTACAAACTGCTGAAAAAAGATGCCCGTACCGTCGCAGCCCAGCAGGTAGCGAGGCTGGAATCCGCCATGTGCCTGCGCCGTCGCTGGTCAGAGGAAAACTTCCGGCTCTTTCTGGTTGAGCACCCACTGGTACGCCACTTAACCCGCCGCCTGATTTGGGGCGTTTATAGCACCGACAACCAGCTACTGGCTTGCTTTCGCGTTGCGGAAGATAACAGCTACAGTACTGCTGACGATGATCTCTTCACTCTGCCAGAAGGAGCCATTTCTATTGGTATCCCTCACGTTCTGGAAATATCACCGACGGATGCCGCCGCTTTTGGTCAGCTTTTTGCCGACTACGAACTGTTACCGCCGTTCCGCCAGCTTGATCGTAACAGTTACCCCCTGACAGAAGCCGAACGCAATGCCAGCGAACTAACCCGCTGGACAGGCAGAAAATGCCCGAGCGGTCGGGTCATGGGGCTGGCAAATAAAGGCTGGTTGCGTGGCGAACCGCAGGATGCAGGCTGGATCGGCTGGATGATCAAACCTCTTGGTCGCTGGTCGTTAATCATGGAAATCGATGAAGGTTTTGCGGTAGGCATGTCACCAGCCGAACTCAGTGCCGAGCAACTTTTAAGCAAACTATGGCTATGGGATGGAAAAGCAGAGCGTTATGGCTGGGGAAGTAATTCAACTCAGGAAGCGCAGTTCTCCGTGCTCGACGACATCACCGCCAGCGAGCTGATTAACGATATTGAAGCACTGTTTGAATAAGGAAAGAACATGAGCAAGGAATTACCGTGGCTGGCGGATAACGCACAACTGGAACTGAAACACAAAAAGGGGAAAACTCCGCTAAGCCATCGCCGCTGGCCGGGCGAACCGGTGCCCGTTGTTACTGCAAGCCTCATTCAAACATTGGGAGATGAATTACTACAACAAGCAGGCAAGAAGAAAAATATCACCTGGCATTATGATAAATGTTCACTGAAGTGGCAATCCGCTATCCAGCAGGCAATTAATTTGATTGGCGAGCATAAACCGTCAATCCCAGCCTTTACAATGGCGGCTCTGATCTGTATCGAGAAAAATGATCGCCAGCAGTTACTTGATGAAATCGTGCAAAAATATGGGCTGGAATATGCGACGGATGTGGTGATAGCGCGTCAGTTCATTGTACAGAGTTATCATGCTGATCCATCAGCAGTGTGTTTAATGACACCGAACGAGAATACGGGCTATGGCTATCGCTCAGAGACTTTTAGCAATTTCGATTTTCGTCTGCGTAAACATCTTTCACTGGCAGAGGAAAATTGCTGGCAGCATTGTGCCGACAAACTCATTGCCGCACTGCCAGAGATCCCCATAGTTCGCCGCCCTTTTATTGCGCTGCTGCTTCCGGAAAAACCAGAGATAGCGAATGAGCTTGCCAGCCTCGAAAACCCATCAACGAGTGTTTACTCAAAGGAGTGGTTAAAGGTCGTTGCTACTGATACTACGGCGGTAAAAAGCCTCGAACGATACTGGAGCCAGGACGTATTTAGCTATCGTGAAGCCAGTTATATGTCGCATGAAAACCACTTCGGTTACGCTGCCTGTGCCGCCCTTTTGCGCGAACAAGGGTTAGCTGCCGTGCCACGTCTGGCAATGTATGCTCATAAAGACGACTGCGGCAGCCTGCTGGTACAAATAAACCACCCGCTGGTCATCCGCATCTTGTTACTGGTGGCTGATAAAAACAAACCCAGCCTGCAACGCGTGGCTAAATACAGTAAAAATTTCCCCCATTCGACACTCACCGCACTGGCTGAGCTGCTGGCGTTAAAAGAACCACCTGCGCGCCCTGGTTATCCAGTCATCGAAGACAAAAAGCTGCCTGCACAGCAAAAAGCACGTGATGAATACTGGCGCACGTTGTTACAAACGTTGATGGCATCGCTGCCACAACTGGCAGAAGAGGTGAGGCCGTGGTTAAGCTCTCAAGCCCAGGCCGTGCTGAAGAGTTATTTATCGGCACCGCCAAAACCTGCTTTCGAGAGTACTCATAGCAACGACCTGCCAGAAATACTTGTTTCTCCACCGTGGCGAGGTAAGAAAAAAACGGCATTGCTGCGCCTTGATCTAGCGCCTCTCGAATTAGCGCCCAAAGCCCGCTGGCAACCGGGCGAGCAAGAGAGGCTTGCCACCACAGAGCCTGCCCGTTATTTCAGCACGGAATCACTTGCGGAACGCATGGAACGAAAAAGTGGTCGGGTTGTACTACAAGAGCTGGGTTTTGGGAATGATGTATTGCTGTTCCTGAATTATATACTGCCCGGTAAACTGGATGCGGCGCGCGAATCATTAGTGGTTCAGTGGCATTACCACCAGGGCAAAGTCGAGGAAATCAACAATGGCTGGCATTCTCCGGAAGCAAAATCAGCAGAACAGGCGCTTCGTAGCGGCGACGTTGAAGCGTTAATTAACACCTGGGATAATGACAGCTACTCGCGTTATCGTCCTGAAAAGAGTGTCTGGAATCTGTATTTATTGGCACAGCTTCCACGTGAGATGGCAGTGACTTTCTGGCTGCGTATCAATGAGAAAAAACATCTGTTCGCGGGTGAAGACTATTTTCTCAGCATCCTCGGTTTGGATGCACTACCCGGCCTGTTGTTGGCTTTTTCACATCGCCCAAAAGAAACATTTCCGTTAACTTTAAATTTCGGCACAACCGAACTGGCGCTGCCCGTCGCCCGCGTCTGGCACCGTTTTGCCACTCAGCGTGATCTGGCACGTCAGTGGATTTTACAATGGCCGGAACATACGGCTACCGCACTTATTCCTCTCGTCTTTACCAAGCCCAGCGACAACCGCGAAGCCGCATTACTTGCCCTGCGTTTACTGTATGAGCAGGGACATGGTGAATTGCTGCAAACCGTGGCAAACCGCTGGCAACGTGCTGATGTTTGGCCTGCCCTGGAGCAATTGCTTACCCAGAACCCACTGGAAATTTACCCGCCGCGCATTCCGAAAGCCCCTGATTTCTGGCATCCGACAATGTGGCGCAGGCCACGGCTTATCAATAATAATCAGCCTGTTACCGATGATGCTCTGGAAATTATTGGCGAAATGCTGCGCTTTACCCAGGGTGGGTGTTTTTATAGCGGACTGGAACAATTGAAAACGTTCTGCCAGGCGCAAACGCTGGCCACTTTTGCCTGGGATCTGTTTACCGCCTGGCAACAAGCTGGCGCCCCCGCAAAAGACAACTGGGCATTTCTGGCGTTAAGTCTCTTTGGCGATGAAAGCACGGCACGGGATCTGACGACGCAGATCCTCAGCTGGCCGCAGGAAGGCAAATCTGCCCGGGCTGCCAGTGGCCTGAATATACTTACCCTGATGAATAATGATATGGCGCTGATACAACTGCACCATATCTCGCAACGAGCGAAATCGCGCCCTTTACGTGAAAATGCTGCGGAATATCTCCAGTTGGTCGCGAAAAATCGCGGATTAAGCGAGGAAGAGTTAGCGGACAGATTAGTCCCAACACTGGGCCTTGATGATCCGCAGGCGCTTATCTTCGATTTTGGTACACGGCAGTTTAGCGTTCGTTTCGATGAAAACCTCACCCCAGTTATCTACGATCAGCAAAACGTTCGCCAGAAAAGTATTCCCCGGTTGCGAGCCGATGACGATCAACGTAAAGCGCCTGAAGCACTGGCTCGCCTGAAAGGATTGAGAAAAGACGCGACTCAGATCAGCAAAGATCTGCTGCCGCGTCTGGAATCGGCACTGCGCACCACCCGACGCTGGTCGCTGGCCGATTTTTACTCTCTGTTTGTTAAACATCCTTTTACCCGACTGGTTGCCCAGCGACTGATATGGGGCATTTATCCGGCAAATGAACCACGTCGTTTGCTTAATGCATTTCGCGTGGCAGCAGAAGGGGAATTCTGTAATGCCCAGGACGATGTTATTGATCTACCTCCAGATTGCCTGATTGGCATTGCGCACCCGTTAGAAATGCCAACAGAAATGCGTGGTGAATTTGAACAACTTTTTTCCGATTACGAGATTATTCCGCCATTTCGTCAACTGGCACGACGCACGGTACTTCTCACGCCAGATGAAGCAGCAAACAATAGCCTGAACCGCTGGCAGGGGAAGTCAGCCACCGTTGGGCAACTGATGGGGATGCGTTACAAGGGCTGGGCATCAGGGTATGAAGACGAATTTGTCTATGGCTTAGGTGAGTATCGTCTGGTGCTTAAGTTTTCACCCGGTTTTCACCACTACAATGTTGATAGCAAGGCGTTGATGAGTTTCAGTTCTCTTAAAGTGTATCGTGACAATCAATCTGTCACTTTTGCCGAACTCGATGTATTTGATTTGAGTGAAGCCTTAAGTACGCCGGACATCATTTTTCACTAACGCACTGCGGGTAGTAACAAAACTGCCCGCTGTCTGACAACTGAGAAAATCCATGATCGTGCAAAGTGAACTGGTCTCTATTTACGACTATCAGGTCATTGATCCTGAAGACCCCTTTTCCTTCCGACTTGAAATACATAAATATGCCCAATTATTTACTGGAACGGTCTATCGACTGGAACGCTTCCGGTTGCATCCAACATTTAATCAATTTGATCGAGATGATAGCGACCCGCTAATAAATGATGCTTTGATTTATATAAGAGATGAATTTATTGATGAGAGAATATTACGAGGTGAATCACCAGAAACTGTAATAGCAATTTTTAATCGTGAACTACATAATATATTCAGTCAACAAATAGAATTATAATTTATTAAAGGGGGAAGAGGTATTCCCCCTTAGATGCGTTTCAATTTGCTAATTACTTCAACAAATCAATCAACCGTAACAGAGCCACTAACAGCTCCAGTACAGCAATGAGCACGGTTAACTTTCGTGTCAGCGTGTCCATTCGCTCTCCTTATTAAGGAGCGCAACACCAGCACCTTACCCTTACGCTGCCTGTCGATGCCGGTTTACGTATGTTGGTACGAAACGTTGCTCTCCGGATCAGGGCACCGCCTGCGGCACCACCCGTCCGGCAGCCAGGACTTGAAATTGGCCCGATCCAGAACAACCTCCCAACGGGCAGGATTATAAATCTCACTTGCTGAATTGCAATGGAGCGTAGGTATGGTTATAATTCATTCGTTGGTACGAAATGTTGCACAATCAGTAAGTTAACATCAAAGTTGTAAATAAAAAACCTGCCTCACCAGCAGGTTTTTTTATTTCCTGTGATCTACTTTCCAGATATTTTTCCACTCAAACAGTTAATGCGCCAAACATTTATTGCGCGTAGAATATCGTTTATTTTATTAATACATTTCAGGGATGAATATATGTCACCGCAAAATAATCATCTGCAGCGTCCGCCTGCCGCTGTGTTATATGCCTATGAACTGGCAAAATTAAAACAAAATGATCACGCGCCCTGCCCTCCCGGCTGGCAGTTAAGTTTGCCTGCAGCCCGTGCTTTTATTCTTGGCGATGAGGCGCAAAACATCAGCCGTAAAGTCGTAATCAGCCCTTCTGCTATCGAACGCATGTTAGTGACTCTTGCCACCGGGCGCGGTTTAATACTGGTTGGGGAGCCGGGTACGGCAAAATCTCTCCTTTCTGAATTGCTCGCAACAGCCATTAGCGGCGATGCTGGTTTAACCATTCAGGGCGGCGCATCAACCACCGAAGACCAAATCAAGTACGGCTGGAACTACGCTCTGCTAATCAACCATGGTCCGTCAACAGAAGCTCTTGTCCCGGCTCCGCTCTACCAGGGGATGCGTGATGGCAAAATCGTCCGTTTTGAAGAGATAACGCGTACACCGCTGGAAGTACAAGACTGTCTGTTAGGTATGCTTTCTGACAGGGTTATGACGGTTCCGGAACTTACCGGTGAAGCAAGTCAACTCTACGCCCGTGCAGGCTTTAACATTATTGCCACCGCCAATACCCGCGATCGCGGCGTCAATGAAATGAGCGCGGCGCTAAAGCGTCGCTTCGATTTTGAAACCGTCTTTCCGATTATGGATTTCGCCCAGGAACTGGAACTGGTCGCCACTGCTTCGGCGCGTTTGCTGGCTCATAGTGGCATTCCGCACAAAGTACCTGACGCGGTACTGGAATTACTGGTGCGTACCTTCCGCGATCTGCGTGCCAACGGCGAAAAGAAAACGTCAATGGATACCCTGACGGCCATTATGTCTACCGCTGAAGCCGTTAACGTGGCACACGCCGTGGGGGTCCGCGCCTGGTTTTTAGCGAATCGCCCGGGAGAGCCTGCCGATCTGGTGGACTGTATTGCAGGCACCATCGTCAAAGATAACGAAGAAGATCGCGCTCGGCTGCGCCGTTACTTTGAACAGCGTGTTGCCACGTATAAAGAAGCTCACTGGCAGGCTTATTATCAAGCTCGCCACCGTCTGCCGTGAGGGAAGTTGTATGAGCGAGCCGTTAATTGTCGGCATCCGGCATCATAGCCCGGCCTGTGCCCGGCTGGTGAAATCGCTAATCGAAAGTAAGCAACCACGATACGTGTTGATTGAAGGTCCGGCCGATTTTAATGACCGGGTAGATGAATTGTTTTTAGCCCACCAGCTTCCTGTTGCCATATACAGTTATTCTCAATATCAGGACAGTAAGGCCACGGGGCGCGGTGCCTGGACCCCGTTTGCCGAATTCTCCCCGGAGTGGCAGGCATTGCACGCCGCGCGTCGCATTCAGGCGCAAACGTACTTTATCGATTTACCTTGCTGGGCGCAGAGTGAAGAGGATGACGATGAATCGGCTGCGGCTGATGGCGGTCAGGCCTTACTGCTACGCGCTACCCGCATGGATAACAGCGACACGCTGTGGGATCACCTGTTCGAAGATGAAAGCCAGCAAGCTGTGCTGCCATCATCACTGGCTCACTATTTTGAACAACTACGGGGAGAAACCCCTGCTGATGCTCTCAACTGCCAGCGTGAAACCTTTATGGCTCGCTGGATTGCATGGGCTATGCGGCAAAACAATGGCAATGTGTTAGTCGTCTGCGGCGGCTGGCACGCCCCGGCGCTGGCAAAAAGATGGCGCGAATGCTTGCAGGAAAGTCAAAAACCAGAATTACCATCACTGCCAGAAGCTGTTACTGGTTGTTATCTCACACCATACAGTGAAAAACGCCTTGATGTGCTGGCGGGATACCTTTCAGGAATGCCAGCTCCGGTCTGGCAAAACTGGTGCTGGAAATTTGGTTTGCAACGCGCCGGAGAGCTGTTACTGAAAACGATTCTAACCCGTTTACGTCAGCACCACTTACCTGCCTCCACCGCCGATATGGCTGCCGCCCATCTGCATTCGATGGCTCTGGCACAACTGCGCGGTCATACTCTGCCGCTACGTACTGACTGGCTGGATGCATTAGCGGGCTCGCTTATCAAAGAAGCATTAAACGCGCCGCTACCGTGGAGCTATCGTGGAGTCATTCACCCGGATACCGATCCCATTTTGCTGACGCTGATTGATGTCCTGACAGGAGATGGATTTGGCAAACTTGCCCCTTCCACGCCTCTGCCTCCTCTACCAAAAGATGTAACGTCCGAACTGGAACGTACCGAAATCACCCTACCATCCGACCTGGCGTTGAATCGCTTTACCCCCGGCGGCCTGGCACAAAGTCAAGTGCTGCATCGGCTGGCAATCCTCGAACTCCCCGGCATCACACGTCAACACGGAAGTACACTGACGCTTGCGGGTAACGGCGAAGAACAGTGGAAATTAACTCAACCACTTAGCCAACATGCCGCATTGATTGAAGCAGCCTGCTTTGGCGCCACACTTCAGGAAGCTGCACGTAACAAATTAGAAGCAGACATGCTGGATGCAGGAGGAATTAGCAGCATCACTGCATGTCTGAGTCAGGCAGCATTGGCCGGTCTGGCGAACTTTAGTGAGCTGTTACTGGAACAACTCGCGTTGCTCATCGCCCAGGAAAATCAGTTTGCTGAGATGGGCCAGGCGCTGGAGGTGCTTTACGCTTTGTGGCGGCTGGATGAAATCAGCGGTATGCAAGGCTCACAGATATTACAATCAACGTTATGTGCGGCCATCGATCGCACGCTATGGCTATGTGAATCCAACGGCAGACCGGACGAAAAAGAATTTCACACCCATTTGCATAGCTGGCGAGCGTTGTGTCATATCCTGCGCGACCTTCATAGCGGCATTCAACTGTCAGGCGTTTCGCTTTCCGCCGCCCTGGCGTTACTGGAACGCCGCAGCCAGAGCACTCATGCAACGGCGCTGGATCGCGGCGCGGCTCTTGGCGCACTGATGCGTCTGGAACATTCCAACGCCAGTGCCGAAGCGGCGCTGACGATGCTAACGCAATTGTCTCCGGCACAGTCAGGCGAAGCTCTGCACGGTTTGCTGGCGCTGGCCCGTCATCAACTGGCCTGTCAGCCTGCATTTATCGCCGGTTTCAGCCGTCATTTAAATCAACTGAGTGACGCCGATTTTATTAACGCCCTGCCCGATTTGCGCGCGGCGATGGCCTGGCTACCACCACGAGAACGCGGGACGCTGGCGCATCAGGTGCTTGAACATTATCAACTGGCGCAACTTCCTGTTTCGGCGCTGCAAATGCCGTTGCATTGCCCACCGCAAGCTATTGCACATCATCAACAACTCGAACAGCAGGCACTGGCATCGCTGCAACACTGGGGAGTTTTCCATGTCTGAACTGAACGATCTTCTGACTACCCGTGAGCTACAACGCTGGCGATTGATTCTTGGCGAAGCGGCAGAAACTACCCTTGGTGCTCTGGATGGCAATGCCCGGCAGATAGACCACGCGCTGGAGTGGCTGTATGGGCGCGATCCCGAACGTATCCAGCGTGGTGAACGATCCGGTGGATTAGGTAGCTCAAATCTCACCACGCCAGAATGGATCAATAGTATTCATACGCTCTTTCCGCAGCAGGTCATTGAGCGGCTGGAAAGTGACGCGGTGCTGCGCTACGGCATTGAAGATGTGGTGACAAATCTTGAGGTGCTGGAACGTATGCAGCCCTCTGAAAGCCTGTTACGCGCCGTTTTGCACACTAAACATTTGATGAATCCGGACGTGCTGGCCGCCGCTCGCCGGATAGTGCGCCAGGTGGTGGAAGAAATTATGGCGCGACTGGCGAAGGAAGTTCGTCAGGCTTTTTCTGGTGTACGTGACCGCCGCCGCCGCTCGCATATTCCCCTGGCGCGTAATTTCGATTTCAAAAGTACTCTGCGCGCCAACCTGCAACACTGGCATCCGCAACATGGCAAGTTGTATATCGAATCGCCCCGCTTTAACAGCCGAATTAAGCGCCATAGCGAACAATGGCAACTGGTTTTACTGGTTGATCAAAGTGGATCAATGGTGGATTCGGTGATCCACTCGGCAGTGATGGCGGCCTGTCTATGGCAACTACCCGGTATCCGCACACATCTGGTCGCTTTTGACACCAGCGTGGTCGATCTCACGGCAGACGTTGCCGATCCGGTGGAGTTATTAATGAAAGTACAGTTAGGCGGCGGAACGCACATCGCCAGTGCGATGGAGTATGCCCGTCAACTTATTGAACAGCCGGGTAAAAGTGTAATTATTCTGGTGAGCGATTTTTATGAGGGAGGATCATCATCATCACTCATCCACCAGGTGAAACAATGTGTTCAAAGCGGCATCAAAGTGCTGGGACTGACGGCGCTCGATAGCACAGCAACGCCCTGTTATGACCGTAATATGGCCCAGGCGCTGGTTAATGTCGGTGCACAAATTGCTGCCATGACGCCGGGCGAACTGGCGTCATGGCTGGCGGAGAATCTTCAGTCATGAATGCACTACACCCGGAATTATTAGAACTGACGCCACAAGCCCTGACGGCGTTAAGCAATGCTGGTTTTGTTAAGCGCAGCCTTAAGGAGCTGGAAAATGGCAATATCCCGCAAATCAGCCATGAAAACGGCACGCTGATCGCCACATTTAGTGACGGTACACGCAGCCAACTGGCAGGCGGTCAGGCGCTGAAGGAGGCTCAGTGTAGCTGCGGAGCTATCGGTATGTGCCGCCATCGCGTGATGCTGGTGTTAAGTTATCAGCGACTTTGTGCTACCTCTCAGCCCACGGAAAAAGAAGAGGAATGGAATCCGGCAATCTGGCTGGAAGAACTGACTACCCTGCCCACTGCCACGCACAAACGCGCTCAATCCCTGGTCGCCAAAGGTATCACCATTGAACTGTTCTGCGCGCCAGGCGAAATTCCCTCTGCCCGCTTACCGATGAGCGATGTGCGTTTTTATTCCCGCAGCAGCATTCGTTTCGCCCGTTGTGATTGCATTGAAGGAACGCTGTGCGAACACGTAGTACTGGCAGTGCAGGCATTTGCCCAGGCCAAAACGCAGCAGGCAGAATTTACCCATTTAATCTGGCAGATGCGCAGCGAACACGTCGCCTCGAACGACGATCCATTTGCCAGCGACGAAGGCAAAGCATGTCGTCAATATGTCCAACAATTAAGCCAGGCATTATGGCTGGGCGGCATCAGCCAGCCGTTACTCCACTACGAGGCAGCATTCAGCAGCGCACAGCAAGCGGCGGAACGCTGTAACTGGCGATGGGTGAGTGAATCGCTACGGCAACTGCGCGCCAGTATTGATGCCTCCCACGCCCGCGCCAGTCACTATCATGCCGGAGAATGCTTACATCAGCTTGCGGCATTAAACAGTCGATTGAACTGTGCACAAGAGATGGCACGACGCGACGGTGTTAGTGAAGTCCCGCCCATGCCCTGGCGCACGGTCGTTGGTGCAGGCATTGCCGGAGAAGCAAAGCTTGATCATCTGCGGCTGGTATCGTTAGGTATGCGTTGCTGGCAGGACTTCCAACAGTATGGTTTACGGATCTGGTTTAGCGACCCCGACACTGGCAGTATTTTGCATCTGTCACGCAGTTGGTCGAGAAGTGAACAAGAAAAGGCGCCAGCAGCTACGCGTCGGCTGTTTACCTTTCAGGCTGCCGCGCTGGCGGGTGGGCAAATTGTTTCACAAGCTGCACGTCGGAGCGCCGAAGGCGAACTGTTATTAGGTACGCGCAACCGCTTAAGTAGCGTTGTGCCACTGTCACCTGATGCCTGGCAAATGCTGGGGGCACCGTTACGCCAGCCAGGCATTGTGGCTCTGCGGGAATACCTATGCCAGCGTCCACCAGCCTGCATACGACCTCTTAACCAGGTGGATAATTTATTTATTCTGCCGGTGGCGGAATGTCTTTCTCTTGGCTGGGATAGCAGCCGCCAGACGCTGGATGCGCAGGTAATCAGTGACGAAGGCGAAGATAACGTGCTGACGTTATCACTGCCAGCTTCAACCAGTGCGCCCTTTGCAGTTGAACGTATGGCGTCCCTTTTACAACAGCAGGATGATCCTGTGTGTCTGGTTTCTGGTTTTGTCAGTTTTGTTGAGGGGCAATTGACGCTGGAGCCACGGGTAATGATGACGCAAACTCGCGCCTGGGCGCTGGATGCAGAAACTGCGCCTGTGGCACCGCTACCTTCCGCCAGCGTTCTTCCTGTACCGTCCACCGCTCATCAAGTGCTGATGCGCTGCCAGGCGTTGCTTATTCAACTGCTCCATAACGGCTGGCGCTATCAGCAACAGAGCGCCATTAGTCAGGCTGATTTGCTGGCGAACGAACTCACCGTAGTAGGTTTTTATCGGCTGGCGCATGTGTTGAAGCAATTACGCAATTCGGAAGGCGAGACACTGGCAGAAGTATTGAATAACTGTGTTTTACTCTGCGAACAGTTGTTACTGATGCTTGAGCAACAAGGAGGAAAAAATGCTTTTTATTAAGAGATCTACTCCATTTCCGGACTGCTCAAGACGAGGTATAAAGAATATTCTATAGCGCCCTGGTGAGAGTCACCAGTTTTCTGATCTTGATAAAATGGAGTTTTACATGAAGGCTTTCAACAAACTGTTTTCCCTCGTTGTTGCATCTGTTCTGGTTTTCTCTCTCGCTGGCTGTGGTGATAAAGAAGAATCAAAGAAATTTAGTGCCAATCTGAACGGTACTGAAATTGCCATTACCTATGTCTACAAAGGCGACAAGGTGCTTAAGCAATCTTCAGAAACCAAAATTCAGTTTGCAACCATCGGTGCAGCTAACAAAGAAGAGGCGGCTAAAAAGCTTGAGCCGTTAAGTGCAAAATATAAAAACATTACTGGCGTTGAAGAAAAATTAACCTTTACTGATACTTACGCGCAGGAAAATGTGACTATCGATATGGAAAAAGTTGATTTTAAAGCCCTGCAGGGTATTTCCGGCATTAACATTTCTGCTGACGATGCCAAAAAAGGCATCACTATGGCGCAAATGGAACTGGTGATGAAAGCCGCTGGCTTTAAAGAAGTGAAATAATCTGCTGGAGGCCATGCTCTCTGCATGGCCTCCAGACCTGTCTTAGTTTTTCTTCACATGCTGGCGCGCCGCCAGTCCACGCAGAAAATAACGCAAGAATTGATCGCCGCATTCGCGGAAGTTTTTATGCTCCGGCGCACGCATCATCGCAGTAATTTCCGGCATAGAAACGCGGAACTGCTGTTCGGTGAGGATCGCCAGAATGTCATCGGTTTTCAGTGAAAACGCGATGCGCAATTTTTTCAGCACAATATTGTTATTAATACGACGTTCCGGCTCCAGTGCCGGTGCAGATTCATCCCTGCCGCGTTTTTCGTAAATCAGGCCATTCAGGAATGAGGACAAAATAATGTCCGGACAACGTTGAAAACCTTCTTCATCTTCTTTACGCAACCAGATGGCAATCTGTTCGGCAGTGGCTTCGACATTGCCCAGCGCCAGAATGCGCACCAGGTCGTTATTATTGGCTTTTAAAATGTAGCGCACGCTGCGCAGAATATCGTTACTTAGCATGAGGCCTTCAGGTGTTGATGAGGCAAAAAGCCATTTTAGCAGTCTTTTAAAGGCCAATCGCCTCTTTTAAGCTTTTCAGATAACGGCGGCTGACCGGCACGGTTAAGCCATTACGTAAAATTAACTCGGCCTGGCCATTATCTTCCAGGCGAATCTCCTGCAAATGCGCGAGGTTAACCAGATACTGACGATGACAACGCAGTAGCGGTGTACGACTCTCCAGGGTGCGCAAAGTCAGTTCGGTAAAACCTTCTTTCCCTTCGTGACTGGTGACATAAACACCGCTCATCCGACTGCTGACAAACGCCACATCTTTCATTTGCAGCAAATAAATCCGACTATGCCCCGTACAAGGGATAAATTTCAGCGCCTGCTGATTTTCCGGTAACAGCGAAACATCCTGCTTGCTCCGCTCCTGACGCAAACGCGCCAGCGTTTTCGCCAGTCGCGCTTCATCAATTGGCTTCAGGAGATAATCAAAGGCATGTTCTTCAAAGGCTTTAATGGCGTATTCGTCAAACGCGGTGAGAAAAACGATATACGGACGATGTTCCGGGTCGAGCATCCCCACCATTTCCAGACCGCTGATGCGCGGCATCTGGATGTCGAGAAACAGCACGTCCGGGCGCAGTTTATGCACCGCGCCTATCCCTTCCACGGCGTTTGAGCACTCGCCGACAATTTCAATATCGCTCTGTTCTTGCAAAAATACGCGCAGGTTCTCCCGTGCTAACGGTTCATCATCGACAATTAAGACTTTAATCATGCCTCGTCCCTCCATGGCAGTCGTAACGTTATTCGGGTGTAACTATCAGGCTCACAGGCGACGCTTATCCCATAGTCATCGCCAAAACGCTCACGTAAACGCTTATCCACCAGATTCATCCCCAGCCCGCTGGTATTTGTTGCCGGTTGATACAAACCGGCATTGTCTTCGATCTCCAGCATTAAATGTTGCCCTTCACGCCTTGCGCTAATTGCCACTCGCCCTGTATCCAGGAGTTGTGATGTTCCATGTTTAATAGCGTTTTCCACTATTGGTTGCAGGGTAAACGCGGGCAACTGCTGCCGGGATAACTCCTCTGGAATAGAAATGTTGACCTGCAATCGCGACTGGAAGCGCGCCTTTTCAATTTGCAGATAAGCATTCACATGTTCAATCTCGTCGGCGAGAGTAACAAACTCCGAAGGCCGCTTTAAGTTTTTGCGGAAAAAAGTGGAAAGATATTGCACCAGCTGGCTGGCCTGTTCGCTGTCGCGGCGGATAACGGCTTTAATGGTGTTAAGCGCATTGAACAGGAAATGGGGATTCACCTGGGCGTGAAGCAGTTTAATTTCTGACTGGGTGAGCATGGCTTTTTGCCGCTCATATTGCCCGGCGAGGATCTGTGCCGAAAGCAATTGCGCAATCCCCTCCCCCAGCGTGCGGTTGATTGAGCTGAACAAACGGTTTTTCGCTTCATACAATTTGATGGTGCCCATCACCCGTTGATTTTCGCCACGCAATGGAATCACCAGCGTCGACCCCAGTTTGCATTGCGGATGCAAAGAGCAACGGTAAGGCACTTCGTTGCCATCGGCGTAGACCACTTCGCCGGTTTCAATCGCTTTTAAGGTGTAGGTCGAGGAAATCGGTTTGCCTGGCAAATGATGGTCGTCACCGATCCCGGTAAAGGCCAGCAATTTCTCGCGATCGGTAATGGCTACAGCACCAATATCCAGTTCCTGATATAGCACCTGTGCCACTTTCATGCTGTTCACTTCGTTAAAGCCCTGGCGCAAAATGCCTTCCGTCGAGGCTGCGACTTTCAACGCTGTGGCGGAAAAAGCCGAAGTGTATTTTTCAAACATCGCGCGTTTATCAAGCAATATACGCATAAACAGCGCCGCGCCGACGGTATTGGTGACCATCATTGGCGCAGCAATATTACTCACCAGACGCACCGCATCTTCATAAGGTCGGGCGATCGCCAGGATGATCAACATTTGCACCATTTCAGCAACGAACGTGACGGCACCAGCGGTAATGGGGTTAAAAACTTTATCAGTGCGCCCGCGTCGGATCAGGATGCTGTGTACCAGGCCACCGAGCAACCCTTCGACGATAGTCGAGATCATGCAACTTAGCGCGGTCATCCCCCCCATTGAGTATCGATGTAACCCGCCGGTCAGACCAACCAGACCGCCCACCACCGGGCCGCCGAGTAAGCCTCCCATCACCGCGCCAATCGCCCGCGTATTAGCAATCGAATCGTCGATATGCAACCCGAACCAGGTGCCCATGATGCAGAAGATGGAAAAAACGATGTAGCAGAGAAATTTATGCGGCAAACGAACCGTGACCTGCATTAACGGTATGAATAATGGCGTTTTACTCATTAACCATGCAATGACTAAAAAAACGCACATCTGCTGAAGCAGCAGCAACACCAGATTAAAATCGTACATACCCGCAAACCACACTTCCCTTTAAAACGCGTAACATACATTGCCTGCGTTTAACTTTCTTTGAACTCTTGCAGAAAAATGAGAATTCGTGAGTACGATCACTCAAAATCGCCTGGCAAAAATAAAATCACCCTAACGATGAACTAAAAACGGACAAAACTACCTGGTTCGCAAATCTGCGTCTAAAGTTAAACCGGGACCTCGCGAGCATGGGTGGTAGGATGGCGCTTTACACAATTGGTGAAGTGGCGTTGCTTTGTGATATCAATCCTGTCACGTTACGCGCGTGGCAGAGGCGTTACGGATTATTGAAACCGCAGCGCACAGACGGCGGACATCGCCTGTTCAACGATGCCGATATCGACCGGATCCGCGAGATCAAACGCTGGATCGATAACGGCGTGCAGGTCAGCAAAGTTAAAATGCTACTCAGTAATGAGAATGTTGATGTGCAAAACGGCTGGCGCGATCAGCAAGAAACTCTGCTTAATTACCTGCAAAGTGGCAATCTACAAAGTCTGCGAATGTGGATCAAAGAGCGTGGTCAGGATTACCCCGCCCAGACGCTCACCACACATCTGTTCATTCCTCTGCGCCGACGTCTTCAGTGTCAGCAACCAACTCTCCAGGCGTTACTGGCGATCCTCGACGGTGTACTGATCAACTACATCGCCATTTGTCTGGCCTCAGCACGTAAAAAACAGGGCAAAGATGCGCTGGTGGTTGGCTGGAATATTCAGGATACCACGCGTCTGTGGCTGGAAGGATGGATTGCCAGTCAACAAGGATGGCGCATTGATGTCCTCGCCCACTCGCTCAATCAACTACGCCCGGAACTGTTTGAAGGCCGCACGCTATTAGTGTGGTGCGGTGAAAACCAGTCTCCCGCCCAGCAGCAGCAACTCACCAGCTGGCAGGAACAAGGCCATGATATTTTCCCACTCGGCATTTAATGATTCGTTAACAAATGCGCTTTACTGTACAATCCTTTCGTTAACATAAGGAGTGCATTATGCGCATAGCGAAAATTGGGGTTATCACCCTGTTCCTGTTGATGGCGTTAGGCGGTATCGGTGGCGTCATGCTCGCAGGTTATACCTTTATTCTGCGTGCTGGCTGAGTCGCTGCACCAGTCGTTCAAACAGGCGGTCTACGATGATCGCCGCCAGTGCCACCAGCAACGCCCCCTGAATCACATAAGCAGTGTTAAATCCGCTAAGTCCGATGATGATGGGCGTCCCCAGCGTGCTAGCTCCTACCGTTGAGGCGATCGTCGCCGTACCAATGTTGATAATTACTGAAGTCCGCACGCCGGCCAGAATCACTGGCGCTGCCAACGGTAACTCCACTTTACGTAATCGCTGACCCCGGCTCATTCCCATCCCTTTGGCAACGTCTGTCACGCTGGCATCAATCGCTCCCAGTCCGGCAAGTGTTGCCTGTAAGATCGGTAGCACGCCGTAAAGGATCAAGGCAATAATCGCCGGTTGCTGACCAAACCCCATCACCGGAACAGCAATCGCCAGCACAGCTACGGGCGGAAAAGTCTGCCCAACGGCGGCAATGGTTTCTACCATCGGGCGGAACTCCGCGCCCCACGGGCGAGTGACAGCAATTCCCGCACCAGTACCAATGATCACGGCAAACAAACTTGAGATCCCCACCAGCCAGAAATGAGCCAGCGCCAGGGCAGCAAAGCTTTCCTGCTGATAAACAGGCCGAGGTAATTGCGGAAATAAAGCACCAAACAGTGGCTGGCTATAGGGTAGCCAGAAAATCAGTCCCACAAACAGAGCAATGAGCCAGAACAGCGGATCGCGCATTATTTTCATACGCTTACGCCTCCACTAGCAGATCCTGAAAATGCAATGTGCCGCAAGGTTTACCCTGAGCGTCAACCACCGGCAACACTTTACAACCACGAGCGACAAACAATGAGAGCGCATCGCGTAGCGTCATCTCTTCTGCCAGTGCCTCACCTTCAGCGCGTTCGTTGCGGCGCACATAATTGGTCACACTACGTAACGATAACAGGCGCACGCCCAGCTCGCTGCGACCAAAAAACTGGCGCACAAAATCATTCGCCGGGCGAGTAAGCATCGCCAGCGGATTGCCCTGCTGCACCACTTCACCATGATCCATTAACACCAGATGTTCTGCCAGCCGTAGCGCCTCATCAATATCGTGAGTGACCAGCACAATGGTGCGCCCCAGCAAACGGTGAATGCGCGTCATCTCTTGTTGCAACGCGCCGCGCGTCACAGGATCCAGCGCGCCAAACGGTTCATCCATCAGCAAAACTTGCGGATCGGCAGCCAGCGCACGAGCAACGCCGACTCGCTGCTGCTGACCACCAGAAAGTTGATGGGGATAACGCTCGCGTAAATTCGCCTCCAGCCCCAGCAGCGCCATTAATTCATCGATGCGATCGTCAATCCGCGCCCGCGACCATTTTTGTAATTGCGGTACGGTGGCGATGTTTTGCGCCACGCTCCAGTGGGGAAATAAACCTATCGACTGGATGGCGTATCCCATCCGGCGGCGCAGCTCCAGTACTGGCAGCGAGCGAATTTCTTCTCCGGCAAAGCGGATCACTCCGCTGTCATGCTCCACCAGGCGGTTAATCATTTTCAGGGTGGTGGATTTGCCGGAGCCAGATGTGCCAATCAGCACCGAGAAACTCCCCTCCTGAAAATTGAGATTGAGGTCGTTAACGGCTTTTTGTGTGCCGAACAGTTTGCTGACATGGCTAAATTCAATCATGGTTTGTTACCTTCAGCAGTGCGATAAGCAAATCGAACAGCGCGTCGGTAAGCACCGCCAGTACAATCACCGGGATCACTCCCAGCAACACTAAATCAATGGCACTGCTTAGCAGCCCCTGGAAAACCAGTGCGCCAAAACCGCCAGCGCCGATTAACGCCGCAATCACCGCCATACCGACAGTCTGCACCATAACCACCCGCAGGCTGCGCAGAAATACCGGTAACGCCAGCGGTAACTGCACATGCAGGAATCGCTGCGTCCCACTCATGCCCATCGCTCTGGCGCTCTCCAGCACGTCGCGCGGGATCTGATTCAACCCCACTACCACGCCGCGCACCAACGGCAGTAAGGCGTAAAGCACCAGCGCAATCAGTGCGGGTGTCATTCCGGTTCCTGCAACACCAAGCGTTCCGAGCCACGGAAATGCGCTGACCAGCCCGGCAAGCGGCGCAATCAACAGGCCAAAGAGCGCCACCGAAGGCACAGTCTGAATGACATTGAGCAGAGAAAAAATCGTCCCCTGCCGCGCAGTGGAAAAGTAGCACCAGACGCCCAACGGCACGCCAGTCACCAGCGCAGGTAGTACCGAACCAAACAGCAGCGTCAGATGCTGCGCCAGTGCGTCATCGAACACATCCTGACGGTTGGCGTACTCTTTCATTAGCGAGAGATCGTTAAGCGTGCCGGAGTACAGCAGCCACAGCGGAATGATGGCAATCTGTATATGCAACAACCAGCGCCACAACGGATGAGTGGTGATCCGGCGGATTGCATCGCTACAGGCCAGCAATGCCAGCGCCGCAGCCAGCCAGAAGCCACTGCCAAGGCTGGCACGCGCCAGCGAACTGCCACTTTGCGCCAGTTGCGTCGCGGCCTTTCCTGCGCCCCATACCAGCAATACGAAGACGAATTGCGCAAGGATAAGAGCAAAAATGCTGCCTTTTCTACCGGGAACAAAACAGGCTGTCAGCCAGGCGCAACCAACACCCACCAGCATCCAGATCGTTTGCGGCCACAGTTGCCAGAGATGACGCCCTTCACCCGAGACTAAACGATTAGGCGCGTAACTGATAAACGGCAGCGCCGCTGCGATTGCCGTCAGCAACAGCAGCAGCGCCAGAACAGGATTAATACGTAGATAAGTCACGGGAAATTACTTCGTCCACCCTTTTTGTTTCAGGTAGTCGGCAGCCACTTTTTTGGCATCCAGTCCTTCCACTGCAATGCTGGCATTCAGTTGCTGCAATGTTTTTTCATCGAGGCTGGCGAAGACTGGCTGTAGCCACTGTGCCATTTGCGGATACTCTTTCAACACCGACTCACGCACCACTGGCGCAGGCGCGTAGATAGGTTGAACACCTTGTGGATCGCTTAAGGTTTGCAGCCCCAGCGCCGCGACCGGACCGTCAGTGCCGTAAGCCATTGCGGCATTAACGCCAGAAGTTTGCTGGGCAGCGGCTTTAATCGTTACCGCCGTGTCGCCGCCAGCCAGTGACAGTAACTGATCCTGACCGAGCTTAAAGTCATAGGCTTTTTCAAAAGCGGGTAAGGCATCGGCGCGTTCGATAAACTCTGCCGAGGCTGCCAGTTTGAAGGTGCCGCCCTCTTTCAGATAACGACTCAGGTCGGCAAGCGAAGTGAGTTTGTTTTTCTCTGCCACATCCTGACGCACGGCGATGGTCCAGGTGTTATTCGCAGGTGCGGGCGTCAGCCAGATTAACTTGTTTTGCTCTGCATCGAGTTTTTTGACTTTCTCGTAGCCCTGTCCGGCATTTTTCCACGCTGCATCGTTTTCATCTTTAAAGAAGAAAGCGCCATTGCCGGTATATTCCGGGTAGATATCCAGCTCGCCAGAAGTGATCGCCCCGCGCACCACCGGCGTGGTTCCCAACTGGACTTTATTCACTGTCGGTACGCCGTGGCTTTCCAGTACTTGCAAAATAATGTTGCCGAGCAGCGCGCCTTCGGTATCGATTTTTGAACCGACTTTAACGGGAGAAGCCGCCTGTAGCGGCAGGCTCACGGCTGCCAACATAACCAGTGAACCTGCCCAGAGCTTTGAGAGTGGCATGATGCTTTCCTCATTCTTTTACTGTTGTTTTCAGCGAATTAAGAGAAAAGCATAGTTGATAATGGCGAGGTTAGCCTGAGCGAATGGATTCAGTTGCAGAATCAGATAAATACTTAAAAGGCATCTTGCCCGGCGTTTCCTGCCGGATGCGGCGCGAGCGCCTTATCCGGCCTACAAAGGGCGAAAATTCAAAAAGTTGCAAACACCCTGTAGGCCTGATAAGCGCATCAGGCAAAGGGCGCAAACTTCACGCCCTTAATAAAGCGTTACAGCAACTCAAACTCGCCTTTCTTAACGCGTGCGGAATCAGTGCCGATAAAGACGTTGAACTTGCCAGGCTCGGCATCATATTTCATCTGCTGATTCCAGAACTTCAGCGCATCAATATCGATCGGGAAGCTGACAGTCTGAGTTTCGCCCGGTTTGAGGGTGATTTTCTCAAAGCCTTTCAGTTGTTTCACCGGACGGCTCATAGAAGCGGTCACATCCTGCAAATACATCTGAACCACCGTCGCCCCTTCGCGTTTGCCGGTGTTCGTCACCTGTACGCTGGCAGTCACTTTTCCGTCACGCTTCATGGTCGGAGCAGAGAGTTTCACATCAGAGACAGTGAAAGTGGTATAGCTCAGACCATAACCGAACGGGTAAAGCGCACCGTTAGCTTCATCGAAATAGCGTGAAGTGTATTTGTTCGGCTTGTCAGCGTTATACGGGCGCCCCGTATTCAGATGACTATAGTAAACCGGGATCTGCCCGACAGAACGCGGGAAGGACATCGGCAGCTTGCCGGATGGGTTGTAATCGCCAAACAACACATCGGCAATCGCGTTACCGCCTTCCGTACCCGCAAACCAGGTTTCCAGAATCGCGTCAGCCTGCTGATCTTCTTTCACCAGCGCCAGCGGACGCCCGTTCATCAGCACCAGCACCAGCGGTTTACCGGTGGCTTTCAACGCCGCAATCAAATCACGTTGGCTTTGCGGAATAGTGATATCGGTACGGCTGGAGGCTTCATGCGCCATCCCCTGAGCTTCACCGACTACCGCCACCACCACATCAGATTGTTTCGCGGTCTGCACCGCTTCATCAATCATCTCTTGCGCAGAACGAGGATCGACTTTGACCGCTTCTTCATACTGATTCAGGAAGTCGATAATACCTTTATCACTGGTGACGTTTGCCCCTTTGGCATACAGCACTTTACCGTTTTCACCAACGGCATTTTTAATCCCGGTCAGTACGGTCACGGATTGATCGGCAACACCGGCTGCGGACCAGCTGCCCATCACGTCACGTTTACTGTCCGCCAGTGGCCCAACCACCGCAATGGTGGCCGATTTTTTCAGCGGTAACGTTTCGAGACGGTTTTTCAGCAGCACCAGGCTTTCACGCGCCACTTCACGCGCTTCTTTGCGATGCAGGCGGCTTTCAGCATTGGTATCCACCGGGTCAGACTCTTTTGGCCCAAGGTGGCTGTACGGATCGTTAAACAGTCCCATGTCATATTTGACGTTCAGTACGTGACGCGCGGCATCGTCCAGCTCTGCCATAGTCACTTTGCCGGATTTGATCAAACCAGGCAGATACTTCGAGTAGTACTCGTCGCTCATGCTCATGTTGATCCCGGATTTCAGCGCCACGCGCACCGCATCTTCCGGGTCTGCCGCCGTGCCGTGTTTAATCAGTTCTTTGATTGCGCCGTGATCGGAAACGGTGATGCCTTTAAAGCCCCACTGATCGCGCAGAACATCTTTCAGCAGCCAGGAATCGGAGGTTGCTGGCGTGCCGTTCAGCGAATTCAACGCCACCATCACCGCGCCGCTGCCTGCATCCAGCCCCGCTTTGTACGGCGGCATATAGTCATTAAACAGGCGCTGCGGGCTCATATCGACGGTGTTGTACTCTTTGCCGCCTTCTACCGCACCGTAAGCCGCAAAGTGTTTGACGCTGGTCATCACCGAGTAGCGATCTGCCGGGCTTTTACCCTGCATCGCTTCCACCATGGTTTTACCCATTATTGAGGTGAGATACGTATCTTCGCCAAAACCTTCAGAAGCACGTCCCCAGCGCGGATCGCGCGAGACATCGACCATTGGCGCCCAGGTCATATTCAGGCCATCATCTGCCGCTTCATAAGCAGAGACACGCCCAACAGTTTTCACCGCATCGAGGTTAAAAGAAGAGGCCAGACCAAGGCTTATCGGGAAGACAGTGCGCTGACCGTGCAGCACGTCGTAAGCAAAGAAAAGAGGAATTTTCAGGCGGCTTAATTCCATCACCTGATCCTGCATGGCGCGGATATCCTGACGGGTTACGGTGTTGAAAATCGCCCCAACCTGCCCGTCTTTGATCATCTCGCGGATCGCCTCTTTCGGGTTATCCGGGCCGACGCTGATTAAGCGCAGTTGACCAATCTTCTCATCAACCGTCATTTTCTTGAGCAGTTCGGTGACGAACGCATCACGCGCTTCGGGCGTTAATGGATGGTTACCAAACAAATCATCTGCCAGTGCTGGCTGTAAGGCCAGACTTACCGCGATACCTACTGAACATAGCCATTTCATGTGGATTTTTCTTCCTTTGTTGCCCGATGTGGCAGCGAAAATGGTGCAAAAACCGTAGTTTGCCATAAGCATGATGGAGAGAGAAAAAGAATGCTCAGTTTATTGTCTGAATTTTCAAAATATTCACTCGCTGAATTGTCATACAAGGCGCTATTCTAGTTTGTGATATTTTTTCGCCACCACAAGGAGTGGAAAATGTCTTCCATGACAACAACTGATAATAAAGCCTTTTTGAATGAACTTGCCCGTCTGGTCGGTCATTCACACCTGCTCACCGATCCCGCAAAAACGGCCCGCTATCGCAAGGGCTTCCGTTCTGGTCAGGGCGACGCGCTGGCTGTCGTTTTCCCTGGTTCGTTACTGGAATTGTGGCGGGTGCTGAAAGCCTGCGTCACCGCCGACAAAATTATTCTGATGCAGGCTGCCAATACCGGCCTCACCGAAGGCTCGACGCCAAACGGTAACGACTATGATCGCGATATCGTTATCATCAGCACCCTACGTCTCGACAAACTGCACGTTCTCGGCAAGGGCGAACAAGTGCTGGCATATCCTGGCACCACGCTCTATTCGCTGGAAAAAGCTCTCAAACCGCTGGGGCGCGAACCGCACTCGGTGATTGGTTCGTCGTGTATAGGTGCATCGGTCATCGGCGGTATCTGTAATAACTCCGGCGGCTCGCTGGTGCAGCGTGGCCCGGCGTATACCGAAATGTCGTTGTTCGCGCGCATAAATGAAGACGGCAAACTGACGCTGGTGAACCATCTGGGGATTGATCTGGGCGAAACACCGGAGCAGATCCTCAGCAAGCTGGATGACGATCGTATCAAAGAAGATGATGTGCGCCACGATGGTCGTCACGCCCACGATTATGATTATGTTCACCGCGTTAGGGATATTGAAGCCGACACGCCCGCACGTTATAACGCCGACCCGGATCGCCTGTTTGAATCCTCCGGTTGCGCCGGAAAACTGGCAGTATTCGCGGTACGTCTTGATACCTTCGAAGCGGAAAAAAATCAGCAGGTGTTTTATATCGGCACCAACCGGCCGGAAGTGCTGACTGAAATCCGCCGCCATATTCTGGCTAATTTCGAAAATCTGCCGGTTGCAGGGGAATATATGCACCGGGATATCTACGATATCGCGGAAAAATATGGCAAAGACACCTTCCTGATGATCGATAAACTTGGCACCGACAAGATGCCTCTCTTCTTTAATATCAAAGGGCGTACCGATGCGATGCTGGAGAAAGTGAAATTCTTCCGTCCGCATTTTACTGACCGTGCGATGCAAAAATTCGGTCATCTGTTCCCCAGCCATTTACCCCCGCGCATGAAAAACTGGCGCGATAAATATGAACATCATCTGCTGTTAAAAATGGCGGGCGATGGCATTGGCGAAGCTAAATCGTGGCTGGTGGATTATTTCAAACAGGCTGAAGGCGATTTCTTTGTCTGTACGCCGGAGGAAGGCAGCAAAGCATTTTTGCATCGTTTTGCGGCTGCGGGCGCAGCGATCCGTTATCAGGCGGTGCATTCCGATGAAGTCGAAGACATTCTGGCTCTGGATATTGCTCTGCGTCGTAACGATACCGAGTGGTATGAGCATTTGCCGCCGGAGATCGACAGCCAGTTGGTACACAAGCTCTATTACGGCCATTTTATGTGCTATGTCTTCCACCAGGATTACATCGTCAAAAAAGGTGCAGATGTACATGCGTTGAAGGAACAGATGCTAGAGCTGTTACGCCAGCGCGGCGCGCAATACCCTGCCGAGCATAACGTCGGTCATTTATATAAAGCGCCGGAGACGCTGCAGAAGTTTTATCGCGAGAACGATCCGACCAACAGTATGAACCCTGGGATCGGTAAGACCAGTAAGCGGAAAAACTGGCAGGAAGCAGAGTAAATACAGCTGGATGCCTGATGCAGATAGAGGCCTGATAAGATGCGTAAGCATCGCATCAGGCACTGGCACCTAATGCCGGATGCGGCGTAAACGCCTGATCCGGCCTACAAGCAAGCAAACTTAATCGTTCTGTGCCGTCTGCCCCGCTGCCGCCATCTGGGCGGCTTTTTGTTTTTTATAGCTCAACGCCGCAGCCGGAACAGGCATCACTTTACCAGTCTCAATCCAGGTACGCAGGCGGCTGGCATCGGCAAAATGGGTATATTTGCCAAATGCATCCATCACCACCAGCGCCACCGGTTTATTATTGATAACCGTGCGCATCACCAGGCAATGCCCTGCGGCATTGGTAAAACCGGTTTTGGTTAACTGAATATTCCAGTTATCGCGATACACCAGATGGTTAGTATTGCGGAACGGCAGGGTGTACGTCGGATTAGAGAAGGTCGCCATATCTTCACGGGTGGTACTCAACTGACCGATCAACGGATATTGTTTGCTGGCAATCAGCAATTTGGTCAGGTCACGGGCTGTCGAAACGTTATGCACCGACAATCCGGTCGGTTCAACAAAGCGCGTGTTGTTCATTCCGAGTGATTTCGCTTTCGCATTCATCGCTTTAATAAAAGCGTTATAACCACCAGGATAATGGTGCGCCAGGCTTGCCGCCGCGCGGTTTTCTGAAGACATCAGCGCCAGCAACAGCATATCTTTACGGCTGATTTCGCTGTTCAGTCGCACGCGCGAATAGACCCCCTTCATCTCTGGCGTCTGGCTGATATCCACTTTCAGTTTTTCATCCAACGGCAATCGTGCGTCAAGCACCACCATTGCGGTCATTAATTTGGTGATTGACGCAATCGGACGCACCAGATCCGGGTGGTTCGAATAGATCACTTTGTTGGTATTCAGATCAACAATCATCGCACTACCGGAAGCGATTTCCGGCTGCGAAGCGGTGGTAGCGGCAGTCGTTTTCGCAACGACCTGCGGTGCAAAAGGCACAGCCAGCATTAGAGCCAGGCTAAATAAAGAAACTCGAAATTTCGGCATGATGAGCATTCAGATAGTGGTTCACGCGCACGGGTTGCGCACCGCCGGAGTAAGGATTTACTGAGGCTAGCGACGCCATCATAACGAGCAAAAAGTGCGATCGTCAAAGGAGAATCGTGAGGAAATGCTGCATTGCTGACATTTACGCCAGCAATGCAACGCAAAAGAACTTTCTAGAACAGCCGATAACCGTACCCCCACAGAATAACGGTAATAGCGAGCAGCACTTCCAGCACCAGTACGCCAATCGCCAGCGTCGAACTGGAAAAACTAAGACCTTCCTCTTTGTTGATATTCAGGAAGCTCGGAATACCGAGATAAAGCAGATAGCCGGTGTAAAACAGCGCCACCGTCCCCACCAGCGCGCACAGCCAGACCAGCGGATAAAGCGCCACCAGGCCGCTTAAAAATAGCGGCGTCGCGACATATCCGGCAAAGACCATACAGTGCGCAAGCGATGGACGTTGCGGATATTTGCGCGCCATCCACCAGATGACTCGCCCCATCACCGCGACCCCAGCCAGCATAACGCCATAAAACAGGACAGCCAGCGCCAGTCCGGTAAACCAGGATAACTTCAGGATAGTGCCATCGCCAAAATTCCAGCCAATTTGCGTGGTGCCAATGAAGGCACAGATCACCGGAATCGCCGCCATCAGCAAAACGTGGTGGGTGTAGTGATGAGAAATCGTTTCGTTTTCACGATTAATCACCTGCATTTCACGATCGGGATGGGAAAACAGTCCCCAGACATGGCTCATACCGCCCCCTTTTTGTGAGTTGCTGAACCTGACAGTTCAAGTATAAGTCAGCTTGTGGTTATTTTTTGCCCTGTCGTGAAATTTGCGTCGCGTGATGAAACGCCTTTTTCTGCGCAAACAATTCACAGGGTGTATGCTTACAGGCAACCAAAGGGAGACAGACTGGCCTATGGATCTCAATACACTCATCTCACAATATGGTTATGCCGCGCTGGTGCTCGGCAGTCTGGCAGAGGGTGAAACCGTGACTTTGCTGGGAGGCGTTGCAGCACATCAGGGATTATTAAAATTCCCGCTAGTGGTTCTTTCTGTGGCGCTTGGCGGCATGATTGGCGACCAGGTGCTTTATCTGTGCGGACGGCGGTTTGGCGGCAAGCTGTTGCGTCGTATCTCAAAGCATCAGGATAAAATTGAGCGGGCGCAGAAACTGATCCAGCGCCATCCGTATCTGTTTGTTATTGGTACGCGTTTTATGTATGGCTTTCGGGTAATTGGCCCGACGCTGATTGGTGCCAGTCAGTTGCCGCCGAAAATCTTTCTGCCGCTGAATATTCTCGGCGCATTTGCCTGGGCGCTGATTTTTACCACTATCGGTTACGCCGGTGGTCAGGTGATTGCGCCGTGGTTGCACAGTCTTGATCAGCATCTGAAACACTGGGTCTGGTTGATTCTGGTCGTGGTTCTGGTGGTTGGCGTGCGCTGGTGGCTGAAACGGCGCGGGAAGAAAAAGCCGGATAATCAGGCGTAAAGCAGTTGCCACAGATAAGTCGCTCGCGCCGCATCCGACATCAGGTGTCCCATGCCTGATGCGACGCTGGCGCGTCTTATCATGCCTACAACATACCCATTGAAATATCCACATATCCCATTGCACTACTCCGGCTTAAACTGCGGATTCGCCAGCATAAAACCACCATCGACAATTAACGACTGCCCGGTGGTGTAATTTGCGCCTTCGGAACATAACCAGGCCACCAGGCTGGCAATCTCGTGTGTTGCGCCGAAACGCCGCAGGGGAATCGATGGCTCTGCATTGGGCTTCACATCGCCGTCATCCATGCCGTTCATTGGCGTGGCAATTGCACCTGGCGCGACCGCATTCACCAGAATCTTATGCCTGACCAGTTCCAGCGCCATCGCTTTGGTTAACCCGCCGAGTGCATGTTTAGCGGCGGTGTAGGCGCTGGCATCCGGCAGCGGCGTATGTTCATGTACCGATGTAATGTTGATGATGCGACCACCCTGCCCCTGTTTCACCATCTGGCGGGCAGCAATTTGCGAGCATAAAAATGCACCATCGACATCAACGGTAAAAATCTTGCGCCACTCATCAAAAGCCATATCAAGAAACGGCGCTTTGGTCATCGCCCCCGCGTTATTCACCAGCACATCGATGCGCCCCAGTCGTTGAATGAGTCTCTCCAGCGCCTGCGCACCTTCTGGTAGATTGCCGAGATCCAGTTGCACCATCTCCGCACGGACGCCGTGGCTAACTACCTCACGCGCGGTATCTTTTGCCCCTTCTTCATCTGAGTGCCAGGTAATGCCAATATCAAACCCTTGCTGCGCCAGTAATAACGCGCACTCTTTACCGATCCCCGAATCGGAGGCAGTAATAATCGCGACCTGTGCCATGGAGTTCTCCACTTAACGCTGAATAAACGTTAAGTATAGAAGCCGCATATCATCAGCGTTTATAGCCCCCACCCAGCGCGCCGGTGAGTTGAATGGAGGCATCCAGCCACTGCCCTTGCAATAACAGGCCATTGGCTCGCTCACGCAGCGCCGGGATTCTGGCTTCGCTGACGCGGGAACCAGCAATGATGCCCGCGTTAAAGCGTGCCTGCGCCAGACCTACCACACGCAGGGCATCGCGCTCAATTTGCGCCTGATGCTGGTTTTTCTCCGCCAGTGTCTGAACCTGACTGGCTGCCCGCGCCACGTCATTCACCGCCTCAACCACCACTTTGTTGTAGCTGGCGATAGACAAGTTGCTTTCGGCTTTCGCAATATCGAGGTTGGCGTTAAGACGACCGCTATCGAAAATGGGTAGCGTCAGGCCTGCCGTAACACCCATTTGCTGCGCGGAATGTCGGAACAGATCGCTTAAGTGCAACGCATCTTGTTGCAGGAAGGCCATCAGGTTTATGTCGGGATAAAAGGCCGCTTTTGCCGCGTCGATGCTGCTTAAGGATGATTCAACGTACCAGTGCGCCGCCTGCAAATCGGCACGGCGTGCCAGCAAGGAATAACCCAGTTCATCAGGAAGCTGACTTGTCACTTCAGGCAGCACAACCGGATGCAGCTTTAAACCGCTCGTCTGGCTGTTAGTCAGCGCATTTAACCGCGCCTCAATAATTTTCATTTTTCCCGCCACATCATTGCGCTGTTGCCGGGTTTTACTGGCATTAATATCGGTTTCCACACCTTCAACCGAAGAGGTAATTCCGTTCTGATATAGCTGGCGGTCGGTCGCGATAATGGTGTTCTGCTCTTTTTCGATTTGCTGCAAGACCGTGTTTAACGCCGCCTGGGTTTGCCACTCCCAGTACAGACGAGCCACACTGCCAGCCAGCAATTGGCGGGTTTGCTCGCGTTCCGCCGCCCGTGCTTTAACCGTACCGAGGCGCGCTGTGACTTCAGCCCGATTCTTTCCCCAGATATCCAGATGCCAGCCCGCCGTTAGACCAAAAGTACCGTTGGTATACCACGGCCCGGTAGTACCTGCCGCCGGATCGGTCAGGGCAAACGGCCCCATTAACCCTTCCGCCGACATTTTTTGTCGCTCCATATCCGCAGAAAAATCGATCTGCGGACCATCCTGAGTGGCTACAGCTTTCGCCTGCGCTTCAGCCAGTTGAATGCGCTGTTCAGCCACCTGCATATCCGGTGCGTTCTGTAATGCGTTATTAATTAAGGAAGTGAGTTGATTATCGTGATATTCCAGCCACCACTGACTGTCTGGCCAACCATTTTTCAGCGCCGTGGGTAATGCGCTGTCAACTTGCGCAGCGGGCGTTTGCTGGCTTAACGCCTGGCGGGTTTCGTGCACAGGCGCACACCCAGCCAGAATGAGGAACAGCGGAAAACAGGCGATAGCTGGATAAAAGGAATCACGATTCATGGGGGAATAATCAGGTAAGAAAAGGTGCGCGGAGATTACCGTGTGTTGCAATGTATTTTTTAGTTTCGCGTGGCAATACATCAGCAGCAATAAAACGACATATTCAGAAAAATATACAGTAAGTGAATGATATCATCTGATTTATCTTAATCGTTTATGGATAACGGCAAAGGGTTTCATTTTTACCTATACTTATTCAGCACTCACAAATAAAGGAACGCCAATGAAAATTATACTCTGGGCTGTATTGATTATTTTCCTGATTGGGCTACTGGTGGTGACTGGCGTATTTAAGATGATATTTTAAAATTAATTAATGTCATCAGATCCGAAAATAACAAGAATATTTCAGTCTCTCATCCTGTTGCGCTCCTGTCATGTGCATTGCTTCATATAATCACTGGCGCAAGGAGCGCGCAGGGGGCGGCCAATTGCCGCCGCCCCCTGCACCCCCGGGCTCTGGCGAACAAAATCGCCGCTGCGCGGTGCCCTCGGCTTATCCCTTACGGCTACCGGGTCGGGCGCGAGGTAACATCCCTGTAAAACGCGCCCTCAGCCCACATCCATGTGGGCTGCCCCGGCCTCCAGGGAACACCTCGGCGATTTTGGCGCCACCAAACAACCGTGCGGCCTATTGATAAAGAGCTAACACATTGTCAAAAAACATCACTATGGTTTTTAGAGTTTCACGATATCAATTGCCTGAATAGCCCTTGCAATATCTGGGGAATTATTCAACACCCGAACATGCTGAAATAATTCCGTTGCTTCATCGTATTCTTTACGCAAATAACTCAACCACTGTTTAATCCGCGCGACGTGATATAGCCCGGTATCGCCCTGCTTTTCCAGACGGGTATATTTTTGCAGCAAAGCAACGACCTCCGGCCACGGCATTCGCGGTTCGTTATATTTAACCACCCGGCTCAGGTTGGGAATATTCAGCGCCCCGCGCCCAATCATCACCGCGTCGCAGCCGCTGATCGCCATACATTGTTGCGCACTCTGCCAGTCCCAGATTTCACCGTTGGCAATCACCGGAATATTCAGCCGCTGGCGAATCTCGCCAATCGCCTGCCAGTCAATATGCTCCGCACGGTAGCCCTGCTCTTTTGTCCGACCATGCACCACCAGCTCCGTAGCACCAGCCTGCTGGACAGCATCGGCAATTTCAAACTTCTTCTCGCCGCTGTCCCAGCCAAGCCGCACTTTCACACTGACGGGTAAATGCGCCGGTACAGCTTCGCGCATCGCTTTTGCACCCTGGTAGATGAGTTCAGGATCTTTGAGTAACGTCGCCCCACCGCCGCTGCCGTTAACCGTTTTCGATGGACAGCCGCAATTGAGATCCACGCCCCAGGAACCTAACTCCACCGCACGAGCAGCATTTTCCGCCAGCCACTGTGGGAACTGCCCCAGCAGTTGTACCCGCACCAGCGTACCGGATGGCGTTCGACTGGCATTTTGTAGTTCAGGGCAAATGCGATGAAAGACTTTTACCGGCAGCAGTTGATCGACCACGCGGACAAATTCGGTGATGCACAGATCGTAGTCGTTAACTTCGGTCAACAATTCACGCACCAGAGAGTCAAGCACACCCTCCATCGGCGCCAGTAGTACACGCATATCATCACCCGCAAAAAAATGAGGCGCTATGGTAGCGCCTCCGGTCAGCGGATTAAAGTGCTCAGCGTGGTTGCAGACAGTTATCTTCTTTCCAGCCGTACAGCCACTCCATACCACGATAAAACTCTGCCTGCGATTTCCCTTTCCACAGCAGATTACGCACCTGGCGTTCTACCCCCGCAGCGTGGTATACCCGCCCCATTTCACGTGTCGACCAGACGATGCGCGCGGTGCGTGGAATACGTACCGACTCATACAGCGCAAAGGCTTGTGCCGCATCGCCGTCACATTCTGCCAGCGCCTTACCGAGCGTTACCGCGTCTTCCAGTGCCATACAGGCACCCTGCGCCATATATTGCGCCACCGGATGCGCCGCATCGCCCACCAGCGTTATGCGCTTCGTTCCCCACTTCGCCACCGGTTCGCGATCGGCAGTTGACCAGCGTCGCCATGAGGTCGGTTTATCCAGCATCTGGCGCGGGCGTGGATGAATGCCTTCAAAATAGGAGAGCACTTCCTCTTTACTGCCATCCTTCACGCCCCACTCTTCCTGCTGGCGACTGTGGAATGTTACCACCAGGTTATACTGCTTGCCGCCGCGCAAAGGGTAATGCACCAGGTGACAGTGCGGCCCCGCCCACAGTACCGGCGCGTTAATACGCAAATCTTCCGGCATATCGGCACAATCGATAACCGCACGGTAGACCACATGCCCGGTAACGCGCGGCACATCGCCTAATAAGCTCTGACGCACCACTGACTTCACGCCATCACAGCCAATCAGAATATCGCCGCTCCAGCTATTGCCCCGATCGTCGAAAACGGTAACATCGTCCGGCGTCTCGCGAATATCCACGACGTTAGTAGAGGTGTGATATTCGACGTCCGGGTGGGTCAGTACCGCTTCCCACACCGAGGCATGAATATCAACGCGGTGGATCACCGCATAAGGGCCGCCGAAATGGTCACGAAAGGCCTGACCGGTATCAATGCGCACCACTTCTTCGGCGTTTACCGCGTCCATCATAGTGATGTGATCGGTAAACACCGCGCGCTGACGGGCAATTTCGCCGACGCCAAGGCTGTCCAGCGCCGAAAACGCGTTCGGCCCCAGCTGGATGCCCGCGCCAATCTCACCAATCTCATGCGCCTTTTCCAGCAGCACCACTTTGATCCCCTGGCGGGCCAGTGACAGCGCAGTTGCCGCACCGCCGATCCCGCCTCCCACAATTACTGCGCGTGTCACTTTCGTCATTATGGTTCTCCTGGTCAGGCTGAAATTTTATCTTGTTGATTTTCTGGTGCGGCAGCGATGAACGCTGGCAGCTGCGTGCAGGCGTCGTACACTGCTTTACAGCGCGGATATGCACTCAGGTCGCAGTTCATGCGTAACGCATTTGCCCATTGTGGGACAAGGCAGCAGTCTGCCAGCGTCGGCGTCTCGCCCACGCAAAATTGTCCCGACTGGCTCTGGCGCAGCAGTTGTTCCACCGCGCTTAACCCTTGCTGGATCCAGTGCGCATACCAGCGTTTTTTCTCTTCTTCACTGACGTTCAGTTCTTCGGTCAGGTAGCGCAGCACGCGCAGGTTATTCAGAGGATGAATGTCGCAAGCGATGGCATAAACAATTTCCAGGACTTTATTGCGAGCCGGTTCTTCCAGCGGTAACAGCGGAACTTGCGGGTAATGACGATCCAGCCAGTCAATTATCGCCAGCGATTGACCGAGTGACTCGCCATCATCGGTCAGCAGCGTCGGCACCAGCCCGACCGGATTCATCCGCCGGTAGGCCAGTTCGTTTTGCTGACCAATACGGATATTCACCCCTTCGGTCTGGTAATCAATGCCCTTCAGAGCCAGCGCAATGCGTACCCGGTACGACGCTGAACTATTAAAAAAACTGTACAGCTTCATCTTGCACCTCAGACAATCTTCACCGCGATAGGGGTTAAACCCTCAACGTTGCCCGTGATCACATCACCTTTCACCACCGGGCCAACACCTTCCGGCGTGCCGGTGAAGATCAGATCGCCCGGTTGCAGTTCAAAGAAGCCGGACAGGTAGCTGATGGTTTCATTCACTGACCAGATGAGATGACGAATATCGCTGCGCTGATGATCTTCGCCGTTAACCTGTAACCAGATTGGCGCGTTATCAATACCGCCGGTTTCGCTGGCTTTGTGCAGCGGCGCGATGGGCGCAGAGAGATCAAACGCTTTACCAATTTCCCACGGACGCCCCATCTGGCGCATCTCCATTTGACGATCGCGACGGGTCATATCAAGCCCCGTGGCATAACCCCAGACATATTCATGGGCGTTTTCCAGCGGGATATCGCTGCCCTTTTTACCAATTGCCACTACCAGCTCAATTTCATAATGGTAGTTATCGGTCTGCGCCGGATACGGCAGCGCCAGCGTTTCGCCAGCGGCAACCGGAACAACGGCATCCGCTGGTTTGCAGAAGAAGAATGGCGGTTCACGATCCGGATCGAAGCCCATTTCGCGGGCGTGGGCAGCATAGTTACGCCCGACGCAGTAAACGCGGCGCACGGGGAATTGTTCATCACTGCCAACAACCGGTACGGTAACGGGCGCTTGCGGTTCGAATACGTATTGAGTCATTTTTTCTCTCCCAAATTAATAACGCGCTTCGCGGAACAGCCCCAGGGCTTCTTGTACCGGTCTGTCCGAAAAACTAAATAAAACGGTATCTTGCGTGGTCTGGAACGACACGCCGTGCCAGGTCGGCACCACGAAGATATCTTTTGCGGTAAAGGTGAAGGTTTCATTGCCGATAGTGACCTGCCCGCCGCCCTCCACCACGTGGTAGATGGTGCTGTCAGTAGTACGCGCCACGCGGGAGGCGAACCCTTTCGGCAACAGTTGCAGGAAAGCGCCCATCGACGGCATCGGATACCCGCCAGTGACCGGGTTGACGTAGCGCATTTTGTAGCCATCCCACTCATCGGCATCGCCCAGGCGGGTTAAATCGTGCAGCACTTCGCGGCTGCGGTCATAACGATAGTTAAAGATCGGCGAAGAGTTCCCCGTCTGATGGCGCAGCGGCAACATATTGGCGGCATAGCGCGGCAGATAATCCCCCTCTTTGCGCGTTACCGGTTGTTGCTCTTCCGGGTAATCTTCGGCAAAACCGCAGCCCAGAGTGTTCACTAATGGCAGATCCAGTCCATCGAGCCAGATAACCGGTTCGTCGCCAGGATTACCGTGATCATGCCAGCGCCACTGCGGGGTCAGGATAAAATCGCCCTCATTCATTGGCGTGCGTTCGCCATCAACGGCGGTAAATGCGCCTTTACCTTCAACAATAAAACGCAGCGCCGACTGGTTATGACGATGGCTTGGTGCCACTTCGCCTGGCATGATCAGTTGCAAACCGGCATACAAGGTGGCGGTAATGGAGGACTGACCGCGCAGCGCCGGGTTTTCCAGCACCAGTACGCGACGCACCGCCTCTTTCGCGCCAATCAGGCTGCCGCTCTCCAGCAACAACGGGCGGATCTCCTGATAATTCCAGTACGCTGGCGCACAATTAGCGTTGGGCGTTTTCGGCACCAGATGGTGCAACGACTCCCACAGCGGGGTCAGGTTTTGCCCGGAAATATGCTGATAAAATTGCTCGCGGCTATTTTGATTGTTATCAGTCATTGAGATGCTCCTTATTCGTTCACAACGCCTGCGCGAGGCAGTGAGTCAGGGACAGAGGTCGACTGGCGAACGACGGTAATCAGCAGCGTTAACATCACCGCACTGATCGCCGCAGGCACAGCGATAATGAAAAACAGAGTGTCGAAAGAGAAATTCATCGCCATCATCACGCCGCCAGAAAGCGAACCGACAATCGCACCGCAGCGGCCGACGGCGTTTGACCAGCTCACGCCCGTGGCGCGGCTTTGCGTTGGGTAGAGCGTGGCGGTCAGCGCGTTCAGCCCCACTTGCGATCCGCTGATGCCAATGCCAGTGCCAAAGACAGCCAGTGCCATCAGCCATAATCCGTCCTGGCTTAGGCCAATCATCACGATGCATATAACGCCTATGGCATAGCTCACAGCCAACACGCGGAAAGGATTGAATTTATCCATCAGTACGCCCAGCGCCAGCGCGCCCAACGTGCCGCCAATCTGGAATGCGGCGGTGACCCAGGACGCATGTTGCAGGTCGATACCACGATGGTTAAGCAGCGTCGGCATCCAGCTTGAGAGCAGGTAAATGATCAGCAGGCTCATGAAGAAAACGACCCACAGCATCAACGTGATGGTTAACTGACGCCCGGCAAACAACTGGCGAATGCTGCCTTTGGCAATAGCGGCTGGTTCATTGAGATAAAAGTGGGTATCGACATAACGCTCGCGAGTCATGGCACTCACGGTTTTTGCAATTACCGCCTGCGGTAACTGGCGGCGCACCTGCCAGCGTGGCGATTCCGGCAAAACCACCAGCAGCGCGACAAATAAAATCAGCGGTAATACGCCTCCCAGCACCAGAATGCCGTGCCAGCCAATCACCGGCACCAGTTGTGCGCTGACAATCCCGCCAAAGGCTGACCCCAGCGTGAAACCGCAAAACATCAGCGTTACCAGCGCGCCGCGACGACGAGCTGGCAGATATTCCGACGTCATGGTGATGGTATTCGGCATTGCGCCGCCAAGCCCTAACCCGGTGAGAAAGCGCAGGATTACCAGTGTTTGCAGATCTGGTGAAAAAGCAGAGGCAAGACTTAGCGCACCAAATAAAAAGACGCACAACTCAATGACCCGTTTACGACCAAAGCGATCGGACAACGGGCCGCAAAGCAGTGCGCCTGCGGTTAATCCCAACAGACCCGCACCAAACAGCGGCGCGAGATCGCCTGCGGAGAGTTGCCAGTGAGTACGAATATCGGGAGCGATAAAGCCGATAGCCGCCGTGTCAAAACCATCGAGCATTACCACCAGAAAACAGCAGATGATAACGCGCCACTGCATCTTGCCGACCGGAGCGGCATCGATCAGTGCTTGTAAATCACGTCGTTGAGTCATAGTGAATGCCTCAGTGCAGGTAAGGTAGATGTTTCTATTGTTTTGCATATGTTGCGATATTGTGATTAAAGAGATGAAATGTACAATGGCATTTTCGGCAGAGAGATAACCTGGAGGTTATGGCAAATGGCAAACTGGGCGCAGAAATTAAAACTTCATCACCTGCAAATGCTGGTGGCGCTGGGCGAACAAGGCAATCTGACCCATGTAGCGCGGATGATGAATATCACCCAGCCTGCGCTGTCGAAATGGCTGTCACAACTCGAAGATGAGATCGGCCTCACACTCTTTGAGCGGCACAGCAAAGGGCTACGTCCAACCGAAGGCGGCAAATTGTTACTGCAACATGCTCAACGGTTAATCAACGACATGGAGCGATCGCAGCATGAACTGGCGCGCTTTAAACAAGGCGGACTGGTCGGCAGTCTGAAAATAGGTTGTTCTCCTGTCGCCACTGACTGCGTATCCCAGGCGATTTTGCATTTGCTACAAGAGATGCCGACGCTGCACCTGAATATCGAAGAGAAGGTGATGACGCCATTACTGCAAGACCTGCTGGCAGGTTCTGTGGATGTAGTGGTTGGTCGTATTGGTGGTCGTGCGCTGCAACTGCCGCTGAATTATCAGGTGCTCTACACCGAGCCTGTGTGCTTTGTCGCTCGCCCGAACCATCCACTGGCGAAATATGCCGCTCTTGGCTGGAATGATCTGGCTAACTGGCGCTGGATAGTCTGGCCGACCGGGACACCTATTCGTCTCAGTATTGATAATGCGCTGGTAGAACATGGCGTGATGCTGCCAGAAAACACCATTGAATCGGCATCAATGAACGTCAGCACCAACCTGCTACAAAGCAGCGACATGATTTCTATACTCTCTTTACGTCTGGCGCAACGCTATGCCAGTCAGGGGCAACTGGTGATCCTGAATCTGCCGAAGATAGAACAGAAAGGCAGCGTCGGCGTGTTCTGGCGTAATAACGAAACGCCCTCCCGTGCGCTAAGTCGGTTTCTGCACTTTTTGAACCAGAATTAGACCACTGAATTGGACGCTTGCCCGATCTCCGTCTCCTGTAATTCAACTATGCTCAGATTTCATGATGTGATCGGTAGCACGTTTTACAGATTAATTGTATGATGAATCCATCTCATCTGGGGTGTTGATCATGAGTAAGACACTGAACATTATCTGGCAATATTTACGCGCTTTTGTCCTTATTTATGCCTGCCTGTATGCAGGCATTTTCATTGCTTCCCTGCTACCGGTAACCATTCCGGGTAGCATCATCGGGATGCTGATCCTCTTTGTCCTGCTGGCCTTGCAAATTCTTCCGGCGAAGTGGGTCAATCCGGGGTGCTACGTACTGATTCGCTATATGGCGCTATTGTTTGTGCCAATTGGCGTAGGCGTTATGCAATATTTTGATTTGCTACGCGCACAGTTTGGCCCGGTAGTGGTTTCCTGTGCCATTAGTACGCTGGTGGTTTTTCTGGTGGTGAGCTGGAGTTCGCACCTGGTACACGGTGAACGTAAAGTCATAGGTCAGAAAGGATCAGAGAAATGATGGCGAATATCTGGTGGTCGTTACCGCTGACATTGATTGTCTTTTTTGCCGCCCGCAAACTGGCAGCGCGGTATAAATTTCCATTGCTCAACCCGTTGCTGGTGGCAATGGTGGTGATCATTCCTTTTTTAATGCTGACCGGTATCTCTTACGACAGCTATTTTAAAGGGAGTGAGGTTTTAAACGATCTGCTGCAACCGGCGGTGGTGGCGCTGGCCTATCCTTTATATGAACAGCTGCATCAGATCCGCGCGCGCTGGAAGTCGATCATCACCATTTGCTTTATCGGCAGCGTGGTCGCGATGGTGACAGGCACGTCCGTGGCATTGCTGATGGGCGCTTCACCGGAAATCGCCGCGTCAATCCTGCCGAAATCGGTGACTACGCCAATTGCGATGGCGGTTGGCGGCAGTATTGGCGGTATCCCTGCAATTAGCGCAGTTTGCGTCATTTTCGTCGGTATTCTGGGCGCGGTGTTTGGTCATACATTGCTTAATGCGATGCGTATTCGCACCAAAGCGGCGCGCGGTCTGGCGATGGGGACGGCCTCACACGCCCTCGGTACGGCACGCTGTGCCGAGCTGGATTATCAGGAAGGCGCATTTAGTTCGCTGGCACTGGTGCTGTGCGGGATTATTACCTCGCTGATCGCACCGTTCCTTTTCCCGATAATTCTGGCTGTAATGGGCTAAAATTTTGCGATGCGTCGCGCATTTTTGATGTAAGTTTCACGCGTTGCATAATTAATGAGATTCAGATCACATATAAAGGCATAACGGGTTCGTAAACTGTTATCCCATTACATGATTATGAGGCAACGCCATGCATCCACGTTTTCAAACTGCTTTTGCCCAACTTGCGGATAACTTGCAATCTGCACTGGAACCCATTCTGGCAGACAAGTATTTTCCCGCGTTGTTGACCAAAGAGCAGGTCTCTTCGCTGAAGAGTGCAACGGGGCTGGACGAAGACGCGCTGGCTTTCGCACTGCTGCCGCTGGCGGCGGCCTGTGCCCGCACGCCATTGTCGAATTTTAATGTTGGCGCTATTGCGCGCGGCGTGAGTGGAACCTGGTATTTTGGTGCCAATATGGAATTTATTGGCGCGACAATGCAGCAAACCGTTCATGCCGAACAAAGTGCTATCAGCCACGCCTGGTTGAGCGGTGAGAAAGCACTGGCCGCTATCACCGTTAACTACACGCCTTGCGGTCACTGCCGTCAGTTTATGAATGAACTGAATAGCGGTCTGGATCTGCGTATTCATCTACCGGGTCGCGAAGCGCACGCGCTGCGTGACTATCTGCCGGATGCTTTTGGGCCGAAAGATCTGGAGATTAAAACGCTGCTGATGGATGAGCAGGATCACGGCTTTGCACTGACCGGCGATGCGCTTTCTCAGGCGGCAATTGCAGCGGCAAACCGTTCACACATGCCTTACAGCAAGTCCCCAAGCGGCGTGGCGCTGGAATGTAAAGACGGTCGTATTTTCAGCGGCAGCTACGCTGAAAACGCGGCGTTCAACCCGACTCTGCCGCCATTACAAGGAGCGTTAATTCTGTTGAATCTCAAGGGTTATGACTACCCGGATATTCAGCGCGCGATTCTGGCAGAAAAAGCCGATGCGCCGTTGATTCAGTGGGATGCAACCTCCGCAACGCTGAAAGCTCTCGGCTGCAACAATATCGACCGCGTTCTTCTCGCTTAAGCCTGGTGCCGGATGCGGCGTGAACGCCTTGTCCGGCCTACAGGTCTGGCACACTGATAAGCGTCGCATCAGGCTTGCCAACTTATCCTGGTGTCGAAAATCCCGGCAAACAGTTTGCCGTTTCTTGCGCAAAGCCCGCAGGTAAAGTAGCCTGATTGAAATTCCCCAAGATCGAGTTTTCTGCATGTTAAAGCGCGTGTTTTACAGCCTGTTAGTCCTGATCGGCTTGCTGCTGTTGACTGTGCTCGGCCTCGATCGCTGGATGAGCTGGAAAACTGCGCCTTATATCTACGACGAGTTACAGGATCTCCCCTACCGCCAGGTCGGCGTGGTACTTGGCACCGCGAAGTATTATCGCACCGGGGTAATTAATCAGTATTACCGCTACCGTATTCAGGGCGCAATAAATGCCTATAACAGCGGTAAGGTGAATTATCTATTACTTAGCGGCGATAACGCGTTGCAGAGTTATAACGAACCGATGACCATGCGCAAAGATTTAATTGCCGCTGGTGTTGATCCGGCTGATATTGTTCTCGACTACGCAGGTTTTCGAACCCTCGACTCTATCGTACGCACGCGCAAAGTGTTCGATACTAACGACTTCATTATTATCACTCAGCGTTTCCACTGTGAGCGGGCATTATTTATCGCTCTGCATATGGGTATTCAGGCGCAGTGTTATGCCGTACCATCACCCAAAGATATGTGGTCGGTACGTATTCGTGAATTTGCCGCTCGTTTCGGCGCTCTGGCTGATCTTTATATCTTTAAACGTGAGCCACGCTTTTTAGGTCCGCTGGTTCCAATTCCGGCAATGCACCAGGTGCCGGAAGATGCGCAGGGGTATCCGGCCGTTACCCCCGAACAATTACTTGAATTAGAAAAGAAACAAGGAAAGTAGTTATGGATGTTCAGCAGTTTTTTGTCATTGCCGTTTTTTTCCTGATCCCTGTATTTTGTTTTCGCGAAGCCTGGAAAGGTTGGCGTGCTGGCGCAATTGATAAACGGGTTAAAAATTCCCTGGAACCGGTGTATGTCTGGCGTGACAAAAATCCCGGACTCTTCTTCGCTTATATAGTGGCATATAGCGGCTTCGGACTTTTATCCATCGGTATGATTATTTATCTTATTTTTTACCGGTAATATTATTTCTTCCTCTCGTTAATTATTGAGAATAATTATTAGTTCACCCTCAGGCTGCGGATATAACATTCTGAACCGCAGCTATTTGTGAATCTTTTCACAGTTTAAATTCCCCCACACGCTTAGCCTTAATATTAGTACGTTATATTTACCCAAAATAATTTGAGTTGCAGAAAGGTGCGATGTCGCAGCACATGCCACTTGAAGTATTGCGGGTAAAACAGGCGTTCGCCTTAATTACCCATAGCATTAAGGAAGATCACATGCCGCAACAAAATTATCTGGATGAACTCACTCTGGCTTTTACGCCTTTACTGGCGATTAAAGAAGCCTCCCGCTGTTTATTATGTCACGACGCGCCCTGCAGCCAGGCTTGCCCGGCGCAAACCGATCCGGGGAAATTTATTCGCTCAATCTATTTTCGTAATTTTAAAGGTGCTGCCGAGACAATTCGCGAAAATAATGCGCTCGGTGCCGTTTGCGCCAGAGTGTGCCCTACGGAAAAATTATGCCAGAGCGGTTGTACCCGTGCGGGTGTCGATGACCCCATTGATATTGGTCGCTTACAACGTTTTGTTACTGATTTTGAACAACAAACTGGAATGGAAATTTATCAACCAGGCAGCAAGACGCGCGGTAAAGTCGCGATTATTGGTGCTGGTCCTGCCGGATTACAAGCCAGCGTGACGCTGACCAATCTGGGCTACGACGTCACAATTTATGAAAAAGAAGCGCAGCCCGGTGGCTGGTTGTGTAACGGTATTCCGCAATTTCGTTTGCCGCAATCAGTGCTGGAAGCGGAAATCGCTCGCATCGAAAAAATGGGTGTAGCCATTAAGTGCAACTGTGAAATTGGCAAAACGCTTTCGCTGGAACAACTGAAAGCAGAAAACCGCGCAGTGCTGGTCACCGTGGGGTTATCGAGCGGTTCTCGGCTGCCGCTGTTTGAGCATAGCGACGTTGAGATCGCCGTCGATTTCCTGCAACGCGCGCGTCAGGCACAAGGCGATATCAGCATCCCGCAAAGCGCATTAATTATTGGCGGCGGCGATGTCGCGATGGACGTTGCCAGCACGCTGAAAGTTCTCGGCTGCCAGGCGGTGACCTGTGTAGCGCGCGAAGAGTTAGATGAATTTCCGGCAAGCAAGAAAGAGTTCACCAGCGCCCAGAAATTGGGGGTATCGATTATCGATGGATTTACGCCAGTGGCGGTAAATGGCAATAAAGTTACCTTTAAACATGTTTGTTTGCCGGGCGAACTGACAATGGCAGCGGACAAAATTATTCTCGCCGTCGGTCAACATGCCGAACTTACCGCTTTTGCGGCGCTGGAGCCGAAGAGCAACATCATCGAAACGAAAAATTACCAGACTCGCGACCCACAACTGTTTGCCGCTGGCGATATTGTTGAGGGCGACAAAACCGTGGTTTATGCCGTGAAGACCGGGAAAGAAGCCGCCGAGGCGATTCATCACTATTTAGAGGGAGCTTGCTCATGTTAACGAAAGATCTTTCTATTACCTTTTGCGGCGTGAAGTTTCCCAACCCGTTCTGCCTCTCTTCTTCGCCGGTCGGCAACTGCTACGAGATGTGCGCCAAAGCCTACGACACCGGCTGGGGCGGCGTGGTGTTCAAAACGATCGGCTTTTTTATCGCCAACGAAGTTTCGCCACGTTTTGATCATCTGGTGAAAGAAGATACCGGTTTTATTGGCTTCAAAAATATGGAGCAGATTGCCGAACATCCCCTGGAGGAGAATCTGGCCGCTTTGCGTCGGTTGAAAGAAGATTACCCTGACAAGGTGCTGATCGCCTCGATCATGGGGGAAAATGAGCAACAATGGGAGGATTTGGCGCGTCTGGTGCAAAAAGCAGGCGCCGATATGATCGAATGTAATTTCTCCTGCCCGCAGATGACCTCTCATGCGATGGGGAGCGATGTCGGGCAAAGTCCGGAACTGGTAGAAAAATATTGTCGTGCGGTGAAACGCGGTTCCACGCTGCCAATGCTGGCGAAGATGACGCCGAATATCGGTGATATGTGCGAAGTGGCGCTGGCGGCGAAACGCGGCGGCGCAGATGGCATTGCGGCGATTAACACCGTCAAATCCATCACCAATATCGATCTTAATCAGAAAATTGGTATGCCGATCGTCAACGGTAAATCGAGTATTTCCGGTTATTCCGGTAAAGCGGTGAAACCAATCGCCCTGCGCTTTATTCAGCAAATGCGTACCCATCCGGAACTGCGTGATTTCCCGATTAGCGGTATCGGTGGTATTGAGACCTGGGAAGATGCAGCGGAGTTTTTATTACTCGGCGCGGCGACGTTGCAGGTGACCACTGGCATCATGCAGTACGGTTATCGCATTGTGGAAGATATGACGAGCGGGTTGTCGCATTATCTTGCCGATCAGGGGTTTGATTCATTGCAGGAGATGGTTGGCCTGGCGAATCATAATATTGTCCCGGCGGAAGATTTAGACCGCAGTTATATCGTCTATCCCCATATTAATCTTGATAAATGTGTCGGCTGTGGGCGCTGTTATATTTCCTGCTACGACGGTGGGCATCAGGCGATGGAATGGGATGAGAAATCGCGCACGCCGCACTGTAATACCGAGAAGTGCGTCGGTTGTCTGCTTTGCGGTCATGTCTGTCCGGTGGGTTGTATTGATCTCGGGGAAGTGAAGTTTAAGAAAGGAGAAAAAGAACACCCGGTAACGTTGTAAAACCAGAGACGCATCCGGCATTTGGTTCCTGTCGCCGGATGCGGCGTAAACGCCTTATCCGTATATGGACACCTCCCGTTGTGCAAGTTATTTTTCATCTGTGTGACGGGAGTAAGTTGCATTCGTATATCCGGCCTCTCTTACGGTACCGTCGTACCCGGCCATGATGTTATCTGCACATCTGTTTCCTTTCGGCCTGCCGGCTTTGCTTTGCAGGGAGCCATGGATAAGGTCGGATTTGCCAGATGTCGGTCTTACCTGTTACACATCAGTTCTTTATAACTTTGCACACTTACGGCAGGTTTGTTGCTCGTTTACTTACAGGGACGTCAGTGCTGCTTACGCTGCATTCTTCACCCCATGGTATTCTTCACCACGATTTAATATCGCCCACGCTATCCGGATGTTTTTATTTGCCAGCGCCACCACGGCGATATTGTTATTACGTCTTTCTGCCACCGACTGTAGCCAGAGGCTGCGTCTGTCTGTTTTTCCGGCGCTGAACCTCAGGACTGCACGGGCACCATGGATTATCAGCGTTCTCAGGTAACTGTCACCACGTTTGCTGATATGGCCCAGCCGCTCTTTTCCGCCGCTTGAATGCTGTCGCGGAACCAGTCCAATAAAGGCCGACATTTCCCGACCGTTTTTAAATTGCTTCGCATCGCCCACGGCAGCCACCAGTGCACTCGCCACTATCGGGCCAAAACCCTCTATTTCCATCAGCCGTTTTATGCGGATATCGTCCCGTGCCGCCTGCTGAAGACGCCGGTCATGACGCGATATGCGCTCATCCAGCATCTGCATTTCCTCTGACAGCTCGCACAACAGACGGATGAAGCGGTCATTCCACTGCTCCTGCTGCGACAGGATTTCCGGCAGGGCTTTACGCACGTGATTTATCCCCACTGGCAGCACCAGACCAAATTCACTCAACAGCCCCCGGATTTCATTGCACAGTGCAGTCCGCTCGCGGATGATCCTGGCCCGGACCCGGTGCTCTGCCTGTAACGTCTGCTGTGCTTCCGATTTGAGAGCGACAAAACGCATACCAGGCCTGCTGATGGCCTCGCAGATGGCTGCTGCATCATTGGCGTCGTTTTTGTTGCCTTTGAGATAAGGTTTGACGAGTTTCGGCGGAATAATACGCACGGTATGGCCCATGCGGGTGAGCTCGCGGGTCCAGTAATGGGAAGAGCCACAGGCCTCAATACCAATAAGACAGGGAGAAAGGCCGGAGAAAAACGTCATCATGTGGGCACGGCGCAGGGTTTTTCGCAGTACCACTTTTTCATGGTGATCGACGCCGTGGATCTGAAAAACATTTTTTGCAAGGTCGAGACCAATACGCTTAATATTCATGACGGACACCTCCACCTGGGAACTGAGTACACCTCAGTCTGGCACATTGATGCCGTAAGGCGGGAGGTGTCCATCACATCGGCCTACAAAAACCATACAAATCAGTATATTGAGCCCATTGTAGGCCGGATAAAACGCGCCAGCGTTGCATCCGGCATTTGGATCCTGTCGCCGGATGCGGCGTGAACGCCTTATCCGGCCTACAAAACAACACAAATCATGATGTTATGTGCATTTATGACCGAATGCGAGCCACATTCATATCACTTCTTACGCGCGTATTTCAGTGAATCCAGCGCCACGGCGAAGATAATAATCGCCCCTTTAATGATGTACTGCCAGTACGGGTTTACGCCGATGTACGTCAGGCCATAGTTGATGACCGTAAAGATAATAACCCCGGTCACCACGCCAATCACTGTCCCCACACCGCCGCTGAACGATACGCCGCCCACCACGCACGCCGCGATAGCATCCAGCTCATACATAAAGCCGAGGTTGTTAGTCGCAGAGCCGATACGTCCGGCTTCTAACATTCCGCCGAAGGCATAGAACACACCAGACAGCGCATAAATCATCAGCAGATTCAGGCCGACGTTGACACCAGAAACCTTCGCCGCTTCCGGGTTACCGCCGATAGCAAAAATGTTCTTACCGAAGCGGGTTTTGTTCCACAGTACCCAAACGAACGCCACGGCAATCAGCGCGTAGAAGGTGATGTAAGAGAGCCGGAAACTCCCCAATGCAATAAAGCCCTGGGCAAAGGTGGAGAAGCCGCTATCAAAACCGGAAATCGGTGACGCACCAACAAAATCGTAATAGAGCGAGTTGATGCCGTAGACGATAATCATCGTACCAAGCGTGGTAATAAACGGCGTCACGTTGAGATAAGCAATGATCAGGCCGTTGATTAAACCGATAACCGCACCAATGGCACAGACAATCAGAATAACCAGCGCAATCGGCATCGTCGCCATTTCCGGGAACACTTTGTTGGCGTTTTCCATCGACTGCAATAACGTCGCTGCCACCACCGCTGCCAGCCCTACCTGGCGCCCGGCAGAAAGGTCGGTTCCCTGGGTGACAATTAACCCTGCCACGCCAAGCGCGATAATAATACGTACCGATGACTGGGTAAGAATATTACTTAAGTTCAACAGACTTAAAAAAGTAGGATCCTGGAAAATTATAATCGCCAGCAAAACTAAAAGAACGACGTAAATACCGCCCTCTTTCAGGTAAGTAAGAAAACTTTTCTTATTTAACGCACTCATGGGAAGCCCCTAATCTTAAAGGTGCAAAGACGCAAGACGCAGAATTTCGTTTTGCGTTGTTGTTTTTGTATCGACAATTCCAGAAACGAGACCATTGCTCATCACCAGAATACGGTCTGTTATCCCTAACAACTCTGGCATTTCTGAGGAGATAATAATAATCCCCTTGCCTTTCTTCGCCAGTTCAGCAATTAACTGATAAATTTCAAACTTCGCCCCGACATCAATACCGCGCGTCGGTTCATCGAGCATTAATATTTCTGGTTGCGTTAGCAGCCAGCGACCAATAATCACCTTTTGCTGATTACCGCCGGAGAGCGAACCAATTTGTGTTCGATGCCCCGGCGTTTTTACCCGCATCGAATCAATAACCCACTGGGTATCGCTTTTCATCCGCGAGTTATCCAGTAACCCAACTTTATTTTTGTAGTTGCGAATATTGGAAATTAACGAGTTAAAACCAATATCAAGATAGGCATAAATTCCCGTCGAGCGGCGCTCTTCGGTCACCAGTGCAAATCCGTGGTTAATAGCTTCGTTGGCGTTATGGTTATTGATCTTTTTGCCGTGCAACGTAATGGTGCCAGCCGATTTCTCGCGAATACCAAATAACGTCTCAACGATATCAGTACGTTTCGCTCCCACCAGACCGGCAATACCGAGGATCTCCCCTTTGTGCAGATCAAACGAAACATCGCGGATGGAAGGCTGGCGCAGCGACGTCAGGTTACGCACTTCCAGAATCACTTCGCCTGGCGTGTTTTGTTTGTCCGGAAAACGCTGGTTAAGAGAACGCCCAACCATCATGGCGATGATCTTGTCCATCGTCAGCCCTGCCAGCGGTTCGGTGGCGATCCACTGACCGTCACGCAATACGGTGACTTCATCACATAACTGGAAAATTTCTTCCATTTTATGCGAGATATAAACAATACCGCAGCCGCGCTCTTTTAATTTACGAATAATAGTGAACAGATGATTGACCTCTTTTTCGGTTAACGAAGAAGTCGGCTCATCCATAATCACGATTTTCGCGTTATAGGAAAACGCTTTGGCGATTTCGATCATTTGCATTTGCGAAACAGATAATGTCCCGACCCGCGCACGCGGATCGATATCAATATCCAGTTCATCAAAAATCGCTTTGGTTTCACGGTACATTTTGTCCTGATCGACAAACATGCCTTTGGTGGGATATCGCCCCAGCCACATGTTGTCCATCACCGACCGTTGTAATACCAGATTTAACTCCTGGTGTACCATCGAAATACCATTTTCCAGTGCTTCTTTGGCAGAATGAAAATCGATCTCTTTACCCTGGAATAAAATGGTGCCGGAGTCTTTTTGATAAATACCAAACAGGCATTTTAATAATGTCGATTTTCCTGCGCCGTTTTCTCCCATTAATGCATGGATAGAATGTGGCCGGACTTTTAAATTAACGTTATCAAGTGCCTTAACACCAGGAAAGGACTTGTTGATACCGCTCATTTCCAACAAGTATTCCCCGGAAGACGAAGCCGTTGAGCTGACCATATAATTTTACCTTGTTGGCCATACAATAAGGGCGCAGTAAACGACTGCGCCCAATCAGTCTTATTTCTTGCTGAATTCAGCCAGGTTGTCTTTATCTACGCCAACATAAGGAACGCGGACAACTTTATTGTCGATTTTCCAGTTGGTGCCATCAGCCGCACCTTTGCCATCGGCCAGGTTTTTCGCCAGATCAAAGGTCGCTTTCGCCTGGTTGTTAGCATCGTTCAGCACCGTGCCCGCCAGTGCACCGGATTTCACCAGTGCCAGAGCTTCTGGCAGCGCATCGACGCCAAACACCGGAATGCTGGACTTGTTGTGTGCTTTCAGTGCTTCTACCGCGCCCATTGCCATCGCATCGTTGTTGGCAATAACCACTTCGATTTTGTTGGCGTTCGGGCCAGACAGCCAGGCGTCCATCTTATCTTTCGCCTGAGCGGTGTCCCACATTGCGGTATCTAACTGTAACTGTTCCGTTTTGATGCCTTTGTCGTTCAGTTCTTTAATCACGTAGGTGGTACGCGCTTCTGCATCCGGATGGCCCGGTTCACCTTTCAGCAGTACGAACTGAATCTGACCATCTTTGTTGAGATCCCAACCCTGATTCGCCGCCCAGTGTTTAGCAATCAAATCGCCCTGAATAATGCCAGACTCTTTCGAGTCGGTGCCAACGTAGTAGGCTTTGTCGTAGCTATCCAGCGCCTTACGGGAAGGCTCTTTGTTGAAGAAAACGATTGGTACGTTTTGTCCGCGCGCTTTCTCAATCACTGTACCCGCAGCAGCCGGGTCAACCAGGTTGATTGCCAGCGCCTTCACCCCTTTCGCCAACAGCACGTCAATCTGATCGTTCTGCTTGGACTGGTCATTCTGTGAATCATTCATCAGCAACTGGACGTCTGGCGCGGCTTTCGCATCTTGTTCGATAGCCTTACGCACGACAGACATAAAGTTATCGTCATATTTATAAATCGTCACACCAATGCGGGTATCAGCAGCGTGTGCAGCGGCACCGAATAACATGCTGGCCATCACAGCAGACAGGGTTAACACCTTCTTATTCATGGTATCTCCGGTTTTTCTTATGCAGGGTAGTGCTTGAGATAAATGCTCGGCGGGGCAGTATAGTTAATGAAGTGTTACTGAACGCCGAAGCTCACGTTTTAAAATTCGTTCTTCCATGCCCGGTAACGCTCCAGAAAACGGCTTTAATTGTTGTTATGACGCTATAGCCTCGATAAAAGTGATTATTCACTGTTACATATAGGTTACAACGTTAAAACGGTGCAATCATAGCTATCGCATTGTTAAGATACTGTGAAATCACTCACAGATTGAAAGCGGTTACATCGCCTGATTTGTTGAGTTAGTGATCGCCGCCGCATTCTGGCGTGTTGCGACAGAATGCCGACGCACTAACGTCGGCATAAAACAGTGGCTGGCTCGCGGATCAATGTTGCCTGCTGCGCCCTGCAAGGCCAGTTCAGTAGCTAATTTTGCCATCGAAGCAATGGGATAACGCACGGTCGTTAATTGCGGGTCGGTGTAACGGGCAATGGGGATATCATCGAAACCGATGATGGAGAGATGTAACGGAATTGCAATGCCATTATCTTTTAATGCCGTCAGTGCGCCAGCGGCCATATTGTCGTTATAAGCAAACACAGCAGTAAGTTGCAGATTGCGTCCCAGTAGCTCGACCATTGCCGCCTCACCGCCGGGCATGTCCGGCGTGCCGGTGCCAATCCAGCTTTCCGGCGGAACAATATCCTGCTCTTTCAGCGCACTCATCCAGCCTGCTTTGCGCATTGCGTCATCTTCAATGCCGTGGCTGGAAGAAAGATAACCGATGCGTTGATGCCCGTTATTCAGCAACATGCGCGTCGCCATTCGGGCACCGCTGAGATTATCCAGGCAAACGCAACGATGAGCGTAACCCGGTACAACGCGGTTAATCAGCACCATACCGGGAATGTTGTCCATAAACTGCGCCAGTTCGTCGTCGCTTAACGCTTTTGAATGAACAATCAACGCATTACAACGCTGGCGAATTAACACCTCGATGGCGTGACGCTCTTTTTCCGCTTCATGATAGCTGTTGCCAATCAATACATATTTCTGATGTTGTTGGGCGACGAGATCGACGGCTTTCACCAGTGCGCCGAAAAATGCATCAGAAACGTCCATCACCACCACGCCAACGGTATCGCTCACCTGGGTTGCCAGCGCCTGGGCATTGGCGTTTGGTCGGTAATCCAGTTCACTCACGGCTTTCATTACCGCTTCACGCGTGTCCGCACTCACCAGAGTACTGTTATTTAGCACCCGGGAAACCGTTGCCACAGAGACGCCAGCCTGACGCGCTACATCACGAATGGTGATCATATTCACTACCTGTTGTGAGATTGCAGTAGGTTACTGCTTGCTGGCGGCTATTTTGTCAGCACTGAATACAGGACTTCGTGAATCGAGTCACAGCAATGGAAACGGTTACAGCCGTTTTGTTAATGAATGTGATCGAGATCGTTATCTTGATGTTTTAGACAATGCAGGTCCGGCAGCACGGAGGGTTAGCTGACGCCAGAGCCATTCTACCGGCCCCTGGCGGAAGTAACGTAGCCAGATAACAGAGAAGAGGATATTCGCCAGCCATACCGGAATAACAAACGCCAGCAATTCCAGACGGTCAAACTGCATAAACAAACCGAGATGATAAAACAGCGTGGTACAAATCAGCGTTTGTAACAGGTAGTTGGTCAGCGCCATCCGTCCGACGCAGGCGATCGCCAGCACCAGCTTAAAACGGCTTAATTGTGGCCAGTAGCCGAACAGCAACGACGCATAACCCATCGCCTGAAATGGCGCACTCAGTTCACGCGGCATCTGAAGTAAGAAGGCGCACCAGCGATACGCCCAGTCCAGCCGCCATTGTAGTGCGATAGCAGGAAGGTTAATCATCAGCCCAATCGCCACCAGCACAAAACCGGTACGGCGATAGTGGCGCAAGCTGTACTGCCCTTTCAGCCAACCGCTACGCATCAATGCCGCGCCAATTAGCATCATCCCCGCCAGTTGCCAGCCATACTGCGCACCCAGTGCCAGTAAACTGTTCCCTACTCCATCGGCACGGTTACTGATGGCTTCCACGCCGCCGTGAAGTTTCCAGTATTTTTCATACAAAATGGCGGACGCATCCGGCGTCCAGGCGCGACTGGTCTGGCTGTCAGAAATCAACCCCAGCAGCAGCAAAACGCCAAGCCCTACCAGATACAACATGACGCCGGTATTAAACAGGCTTTTTACCGATGGCGCATCGCGCACCAGCCGCCAGCTGATTAAGCCCACCAGCCCGTAAGCCAGCAGAATATCGCCGTCCCAGAATAACAATCCGTGAATAAAGCCCAACAAAACTAACAGGGTGAGCCGCGACTGGATCCAGCGTCTGCCACGGGGCAGCAACATTTGCAGTCCCGCACCAAACAGCAACGCAAAAAGCGTGAGGAATTTCACCTGGCCGATGAGATCGAGAAATGCCCATGTCCAGGCATCTTGCGACGTAATAGCGCCGTACCAGGCGGGATTGAGATAAGCCGCCTTTGGGAGTCCAAAGGCGCTGATGTTTAATAGCAGGATCCCCAGAATGGCGACGCCGCGAACAAAATCGAGCGTGACGTTGCGCTCCATGGTTCCTGCCTTTTAATCAGTTGTGATGACGCACGGCGCGCAGAAACTCGTGGCGCGTATTCTGACTGGATTTGAACAAACCACCGAGGGAGGTCGTTGTCGTGGCGCTGGTTGCATCGCGGATGCCACGCGCTTTCACGCAGTAATGCACCGCATCGATGGAGACCGCCACATTATTGGTGCCCAGCAGCGTTTGTAGCGCAATGAGAATTTGCTGGGTCAGACGTTCCTGCACCTGCGGACGCTGGGCAAAAAACTGCACAATGCGGTTAATTTTTGACAGACCGATCACCGAATCTTTCGGGATATAGGCCACCGTCGCTTTGCCATCAATAGTGACAAAATGGTGTTCACAGGTGCTGGTCAGGGTGATATCGCGCACGGTGACCATTTCATCGACCTTCATTTTATTTTCAATGAGGGTGATTTTCGGGAAGTTGGCGTAATCCAGACCGGAGAAAATTTCATCGACATACATTTTGGCGATGCGATGCGGTGTTTCCATCAAACTGTCATCAGCCAGGTCGAGATTCAGCAGCTGCATGATTTCGGTCATATGACCGGCAATAAGGCTTTTGCGCGTTTCGTTATCCATTTCATGCACGGGCGGGCGTAGCGGTGTTTCCAGTCCTCGCGCAACTAACGCTTCATGAACCAGGGCCGCTTCTTTACTGAGTGATGGCATTTATATTTTCTCCTGCAGGTGTGACGCCTCCGCCCTGCGTGGGGGCAAAGTTATTAAGCTGATTAGCAGCCTGATTATTGTGCGTGAGGTGACGCACATAATCCAGTATTCACAGCGATAATTATTGTAATTGCCGCTGCCTTTCAGCCGTAGATGTTAAAACATCGTTATGCATATGCGGAAGTGAAAGTTACTCACAACACACTGAATAAACGGTATGATGAAAAAATTGCAAACAACATAACAAGGAGCCACGCATGGAAATGCTCGAAGAGCACCGCTGTTTTGAAGGCTGGCAGCAACGCTGGCGGCACGACTCCAGTACCTTAAACTGTCCGATGACGTTCAGCATCTTTCTCCCGCCTCCCCGCGATAACGCCCCGCCGCCAGTGCTGTACTGGCTTTCGGGATTAACCTGTAATGACGAAAATTTCACCACCAAAGCGGGTGCCCAGCGCGTGGCGGCGGAACTGGGGATTGTACTGGTAATGCCAGACACCAGCCCGCGCGGCGAACAGGTTGCCAATGATGACGGCTACGATTTAGGCCAGGGCGCAGGTTTTTATCTTAACGCTACGCAATCGCCGTGGTCGGCGCATTACCGGATGTATGATTATCTGCGCGATGAATTACCGGCGCTGATTCAGTCGCAATTTAACGTCAGCGATCGCTGCGCCATTAGCGGTCATTCGATGGGAGGTCACGGCGCATTGATTATGGCGCTGAAAAACCCTGGCAAATACACCAGCGTTTCCGCCTTTGCGCCAATTGTGAATCCGTGCAGCGTCCCGTGGGGAATCAAAGCGTTTAGCGCCTATCTGGGCGAGGATAAAAATGACTGGGAGGAATGGGACAGTTGCGCGTTGATGTACGCCAGTAATGCGCAGGATGCGATCCCGACGCTTATTGATCAGGGCGATAGCGATCAGTTTCTTGCCGACCAGCTTCAGCCTGCGGTGCTGGCAGAGGCCGCTCGTCAGAAAGCGTGGCCAATGACGTTACGTATTCAGCCGGGTTATGACCACAGTTACTACTTCATCGCCTCTTTTATAGAGGATCATCTGCGCTTCCATGCGCAGCATTTACTGAAGTAAAACTTAGCCCGGTTCGCCGGGCATCTTCTCATCAGAAGCGATAATCCACCGCCATAAAGTAACGACGTCCGTCTTCGTTATAGCTGTAGTCGTCACGACTGAGATCTTTATCAGTCAGGTTCAGCACGCCCGCACGCAGTTTGACGTCTTTGGTCACCTGCCAGGCCGCGCCGGTATTCCAGATCGTATAGCCACCAGGCGTTTTGGCCGTATCACTGTCGGCACGTTTCTGTCCGGTATAGTGACCAGAAACATAGAATGACCAGTCTTCCAGCATCAGCGGTTTCCAGTCCAGCGTACCGTTAGCGGTATGGAACGGCAGGTCGGAAAGCGGTTTGTTTTCGCCATTGCTGACATCACGACCATCGTTGTAGGTGTAGTTGAGTGACAGCTTCCATTCGTCATTGAACGGAATTTTCAACTCAGTCTCCACGCCCTGAATTCGCGCTTTGTTAACGTTGTAGTAGCTGAATACCGGTATCCGTCGTCCGTTAGCGCCCGTTTCAAAACCGACAAAGTTCTGGTAACCCGGTGCAGCGTTAACGTCAGACGTGCGGCTGATGCTAATACGATCTTTCACATCGTTGCGGAAAACAGTCACGCTGGATTCAACCCCTTCCAGCCAACCATCTTCACCCATGTAGTAAAGCCCCAGTTCCCAACTTTCGCTAGTTTCTGGTTTCAGATCCGGGCTGCCGACAATTTTACATGCACCACGGCAGGAATTTGTCGTCCAGTCAGGGCTAAGCTGCAACAAAGAAGGCGCTTTAAAAGCCGTTGCCCAGCCACCTTTCACGGTAACGGTGTCGGTAGCGTTATAGACCAGATAGGCACGCGGGCTCCAGTGATCGCCGTAGGTTTCATGATCATCCATACGCACGCCGGTCGTCAGCGCCAGCGGCTCAAAGATCCGCCATTCATCTTCCACAAACAGCGCGTACTGGCTAGCAGACGTTTTGGTGCTGGTGCCACCGGTCAGGTTTACTGCATCACTAAGTTTATCGTGACGCCATTCACCGCCAACCGTGACAAACTGATTAATCGCCGTCAGCGGCAGCGTGTATTTGCCATCAACGGTATTGCTTTCAGAGGTAATTGGGCTGCTGTTGCCAGGGTTTTTGTTTTCGACTTTCTCGCCGTAATATTTCAGTTCGCTGGTGCCGTAATCCCAGCGACCATTATGGCTGACAGAGTAGTTCTGGCGTTCCAGGCGGTTTTTGTCCAGCGAGTCGGAATCACGATCCTGACGGTCGAAACCGTAACCGGCGGTAAAATCGTGATTTTGATTCGGCGTCCAGGCAAATTCGACATTGCCGTCGCGGCTGGAGAATCCTTCAATACGCGGTGTTTCTCCGGTATCGGTGGTGGTTGAGTTTTGCGGGTCATCCTTTTCACGTTTCGCCAGGCTGCCGTAGGCTTTCATTCCCAGCACACCGTCAATTAATGGCCCGCTGGTGAAGAACTGACCGTTGTACGTGTCACCACGATCACGATGTTCCTGAATGGTGGTATCGACCGTAACAGTGCCCGTCCATTTTTGACCGATTTTTTTGGTGATGATATTGACCACGCCGCCAAGCGCATCAGAACCGTACAACGAGGACATCGGGCCACGTACCACTTCAATACGTTCGATGGAATCAACCGGGATCCAGTTCAGATCAAAGTCATTGTGGCGAAAGACAGCATTGCGGGAGTTAACGCGTTTACCATCGACAAGAATCAGCGTGTAACTGCTGTCCAGCCCACGAATACTGACGCCCTTGCGGTTATCCCCTTCGTTAGTCAGTTGTACGCCCGGCACTTCTTTGAGGACATCTTTCAGGTTCTGTACTGGTTTACGCTGCAGGTCTTCCTGGGTAATGACGCTGATACTGGCAGGTGCGTCTTTAAGGTTTTGTTCAACGGAAGATGCGGTGACAACCATCGTCTCGCCATCATCATCAACCGCCAACACAGGCCATGCACAAGAAATTGCGGACAAACACAGCCCGACCCGTACGAAAGGGTTCAACCTAAACATTCCATATCTCCATGAGGTAACTACGAAAATAAAATGGGTTATCGCTCACATCTTCTTCACGTCCCCTTGCGTACGGCAGCATCGCGGTGGACTTTTTATAGGCAGGAGATCACTCCAGAAAGCCTGAACAGCCTCTGATTTGTCAGCCTTTTTTGATTTCGCGTAACAATAATGCAAACGATAACAATTATCAATTCAATTGTTAAATTTTATATCCGCATGAATATCAAGGAAAAGAAAAAGCCCTCTCGGTTGAGAGGGCTTTATAAGGAAGGAGTAAAACTTATTTCTTATCGTTCTGCGGGAACTTCATTTCGCTGTAACGCACGAAGTGGGTTCCTTTAATCAACTTGTAACCAAACCAGATGGCCAGGAACAGCGGGATACCAATATACGTTGCCGCTACGCCGCCCCAGTCGATGGTATCTTTCAGGAACGCCTCGTAGTTCTGGCCCAGGGTAATAATCAGACACAGAATGAAAGCGAAGATCGGTCCCAACGGGAAGAAGCCCGAACGGTACGGCAGGTCGTTAATGTCGTGTCCCTGCAATACATAGCCGCGACGGAAACGATAGTGGCTGATAGCAATCCCCAGCCAGGCGATAAAACCTGTCATCCCGGAGGTGTTCAGCAGCCACAAATACACCGTCTGGTTACCAAACATGGAGGTCAGGAAACACAGACCGGCAATCACCGTCGTGGCATACAGCGCGTTACGCGGTACACCGCCACGTGACAGTTTGGCGAAAATACGCGGCGCTTTTCCGTCACACGCCAGGGTGTAAAGCATACGGGTAGATGCGTACATACCGGAGTTACCCGCCGACAGTACTGCAGTCAGAATGACCGCGTTCATCACCGCCGCCGCAGAAAGCAGCCCCGCGTGCTGGAACACCAGCGTGAACGGGCTGACGCTGATGTCTTTCACATCGTTACGCAGCAGGCTTGGATCGGTGTACGGAATGATCAGGCTGATGATCAGAATCGCAAACACATAGAACAGCAGGATTCGCCAGAATACCTGACGCACCGCACGCGGAATATTTTTCCCAGGATCTTCAGATTCGCCCGCAGCAATACCAATCAGTTCGGTTCCCTGGAAGGAGAAGCCGACAATCATTGCCACGCCAATCATCGCCGCAAAACCACCGGCAAACGGTGCTTCACCTATCGTCCAGTTGCTCCAGCCCACAGGCTGCGCGCCTTTGAAGATACCGATAATCATCATCACGCCGACGACGATAAAGATAATCACTGTTGTGACTTTGATCAGTGAGAACCAGTACTCCGCTTCACCAAAGCCTCTGACCGAAATGTAGTTCAGCAGGAAAATGACGCCAAGGAACAGCGCACTCCAGATCCAACCGGGAACATCCGGGAACCACCAGCTCATGACTAACTGCGCAGCCACCAGGTCAACGGCGATAGTCACCGCCCAGTTGTACCAGTAGTTCCAGCCCAGCGCGAAGCCAAAGCCCTCTTCCACATAGTTCTGACCGTAAGTCGCAAACGAACCAGACACTGGCATATACGCCGCCAGTTCGCCAAGACTGGTCATCAGGAAGTAGACCATCAGGCCAATCAAAATATACGAGAGCAGCGCCCCGCCCGGACCTGCCTGAGAAATCGTTGCGCCAGAGGCAACAAAAAGACCCGTACCGATGGAGCCGCCAATGGCAATCATCGTCAGGTGACGCGCCTTTAATTCACGGCGTAAGCCCGGCGCTTCTGTTGTTTTAGTTTCGGAAACCATACAAAAATGCTATCCATCTTAAAAATGAGGCGCGATTGTAGCAGACGATTTGCAATCCTTCCGGTAGAAATGCGCTTTTATAAGAGACCTTCATGATCGCCCAGGAATTATAAGTAAAGCAGCCAATCTCTTTTCTGGCGAATGCATGACGCTGGCGCTGCGTCACGAAATCGACACAGCACCAGCATGTTCCTGTATCGCGACTTAACGCGGCACATTAGCGGGATCGCAATAGTCCAGAAAGCGCCGTAGCGCGTTGGAAAGGTGTTTTTGCCGATGATGAATACGCCACAACGTACGCATCAGGCGCGGTAGAGGGACAGCAACTTCACTTAATGTGCCAGCCTGTAATTGATCTTCTATTACCCGTCGCGACAGGCAGCTAATTCCCAACCCATGACGCACCGCGTGTTTGATAGCTTCGGAGTTACCTAATTCCATCGCCATCTCAAATTTCGGTAAATGCGACAGTAACAGATAATCGACAATCTCCCGCGTGCCGGAACCACGTTCGCGCAGGATCCACGGCGCAGCGGCCAGTTGTTCTAAGGTGACCGGACCACGAGCCAACGGCGAAGTCGGCGCGGCGAAAATCACCAGCTCGTCTTCCAGCCACGGTTCAGAAATGATTTCAGTGCTGTGGCATGGTCCTTCAATAAAGCCAATATCAACGCGGAAATCCAGCACCGCCTGCATCACGTCCTGGCTGTTACCAACGCTAAGTTCAATCGGCAACTGCGGGTAATCATGGCGATAACGGGCGATAACTGCAGGCAGGATGTAATTACCAATGGTGCTACTGGCGTAGACACGAATCGCGCCGTTGTCTTCGCGAAACAGTTGTTCGATTTCGACGGCCTGTTCCAGCAACGCCAGCGCACGCGGGTAAAGCAGCCGTCCGTGCTCATTGACCACCAGTCTTTTCCCCACGCGATCAAACAGTTGCACGCCTAGCTGCCCTTCCAGATCGGTCAACGCCGCGCTCACTGCTGATTGCGACAACGCCAGCATCACCGACGCCTGGGTGGTGGAGCCACTTTTCAATACTTCTGCAAAAACTTCCAACTGTCGAAGGGTGATGTGCATAGTCGCTTACCACTTATAAAGATTAATTATAAATATATAATCAATTTTATTTTTAAACCAGTTAGTCGTAACCTTATGCCCGGATAAAGGAGAGGGTTATGACGAATATCACCTTACAGAAACAACATCGTACACTGTGGCATTTCATTCCGGGGTTAGCCCTGAGTGCAGTTATCACCGGGGTCGCCCTGTGGGGTGGTTCCATTCCCGCTGTTGCGGGTGCCGGGTTTAGTGCCCTCACTCTCGCAATCTTGTTGGGGATGGTTTTAGGTAACACAGTATATCCGCATATCTGGAAAAGCTGTGACGGCGGTGTGCTGTTTGCCAAGCAACATTTACTACGTCTGGGTATTATTCTTTACGGTTTCCGTTTGACGTTTTCACAAATTGCCGATGTCGGTATCAGTGGGATCATCATTGACGTGTTGACACTGTCCAGCACCTTCCTGCTGGCCTGCTTCCTGGGGCAGAAAGTGTTTGGCCTGGATAAGCACACCAGTTGGTTGATCGGTGCCGGTAGCAGTATTTGTGGTGCTGCGGCGGTTCTGGCGACTGAGCCGGTAGTGAAAGCGGAAGCCAGTAAAGTGACCGTGGCTGTTGCAACCGTCGTTATCTTCGGGACCGTCGCGATTTTCCTCTACCCGGCGATATATCCGCTGATGTCTCAATGGTTTAGTCCGGAAACTTTCGGTATCTACATTGGTTCGACTGTGCACGAAGTGGCGCAGGTGGTGGCGGCAGGTCATGCCATCAGCCCGGATGCAGAAAACGCAGCAGTTATTTCCAAAATGCTGCGCGTGATGATGCTGGCTCCGTTCCTCATCCTGCTGGCGGCACGTGTTAAACAGCTGTCTGGGGCTAATGGCGGCGAGAAAAGCAAAATCACCATTCCGTGGTTTGCCATCTTGTTCATCGTAGTTGCCATCTTTAACTCGTTCCACCTGTTACCGCAGAGCGTGGTGAACATGCTGGTAACGCTGGATACCTTCCTGCTGGCAATGGCGATGGCGGCGCTGGGTCTGACCACTCACGTCAGCGCGCTGAAAAAAGCCGGGGCGAAACCTCTGCTGATGGCACTGGTACTGTTTGCCTGGCTGATTGTTGGTGGTGCTGCGATTAACTATGTAATTCAAAGCGTCATCGCATAAACCACTACATCTTGCTCCTGTTAACCCGCTATCATTACCGTTTTCCTCCAGCGGGTTTAACAGGAGTCCTCGCATGAAATACATTGGAGCGCACGTTAGTGCTGCTGGCGGTCTGGCAAATGCCGCAATTCGCGCCGCCGAAATTGACGCAACCGCGTTTGCCTTGTTCACCAAAAATCAACGTCAGTGGCGTGCCGCCCCCCTCACGACACAGACCATCGATGAATTCAAAGCCGCCTGTGAAAAATATCACTACACGTCGGCGCAAATTCTTCCCCACGACAGTTATCTGATTAACCTCGGACATCCGGTCGCTGAAGCCCTGGAAAAATCACGCGATGCGTTTATAGATGAAATGCAGCGTTGCGAACAACTGGGGCTTTCTTTGCTCAACTTCCATCCTGGCAGCCATCTGATGCAGATTTCAGAAGAGGATTGCCTTGCGCGCATTGCGGAATCCATCAACATTGCGCTGGATAAAACACAAGGCGTGACAGCGGTGATTGAAAATACCGCCGGTCAGGGCAGCAACTTAGGGTTTAAATTCGAACATCTCGCGGCGATTATCGACGGTGTGGAAGATAAATCCCGCGTTGGCGTCTGCATTGATACCTGCCATGCTTTCGCAGCCGGGTATGATTTGCGTACTCCTGCCGAATGCGAAAAAACGTTCGCGGATTTTGCCCGTATTGTCGGCTTTAAATATCTGCGTGGGATGCACCTCAACGATGCGAAAAGCACCTTTGGCAGCCGCGTTGACCGCCATCATAGCCTCGGTGAAGGCAATATCGGTCATGATGCGTTCCGCTGGATCATGCAGGACGACCGTTTCGACGGCATTCCGCTGATTCTTGAAACCATCAACCCGGATATCTGGGCAGAAGAGATCGCCTGGCTAAAAGCGCAACAAACTGAAAAAGCGGTAGCCTGAAGATGAATAACCGGGAGAAGGAGATCCTTGCAATTTTACGACGTAACCCGCTGATTCAGCAGAATGAAATTGCTGACATGCTGCAAATCAGCCGTTCGCGCGTTGCGGCGCATATTATGGATTTAATGCGCAAAGGGCGGATTAAAGGCAAAGGTTACATTCTCACTGAGCAGGAATACTGCGTAGTGGTGGGGACAATCAATATGGATATTCGCGGGATGGCGGATATCCGTTACCCGCAAGCAGCTTCTCATCCCGGTACGATTCATTGTTCGGCAGGCGGCGTTGGGCGCAATATCGCCCACAATCTGGCATTGTTAGGCCGCGACGTCCATTTACTCTCGGTGATTGGCGATGATTTTTATGGCGAGATGCTCTTAGAAGAGACGCGCCGTGCTGGAGTGAATGTCTCTGGCTGCGTTCGTTTACATGGTCAAAGCACATCGACGTATCTGGCAATTGCCAATCAAGACGAACAAACCGTATTGGCGATTAATGATACCCATCTGCTGGAACAGTTAACGCCGCAATTATTGAACGGATCACGTGATTTACTTCGTCATGCGGGCGTGGTACTGGCAGATTGCAACCTGACTGCCGAGGCGCTGGAGTGGGTCTTTACCCTCGCCGATGAAATCCCGGTATTTGTCGATACCGTTTCAGAATTCAAAGCGGGCAAAATCAAACACTGGCTGGCGCATATTCACACCCTGAAACCCACTTTGCAGGAACTGGAAATTTTATGGGGAAAGGCGATCACCAGCGATGCTGACCGTAATGCCGCAGTGAATGCGTTGCATCAGCAAGGTGTTCAGCAACTGTTTGTTTATTTGCCCGATGAATCCGTTTATTGCAGCGAAAAGGATGGCGAGCAATTTTTGCTGACTGCGCCAACGCATACGACGGTGGACAGTTTTGGTGCCGACGATGGTTTTATGGCAGGCCTGGTGTATAGCTTTCTGGAAGGAAACAGTTTCCGTGACAGCGCCCGTTTTGCGATGGCCTGCGCGGCAATTTCGCGCGCCAGCGGCAGCATAAATAACCCTACCCTGTCTGCCGATAACGCGCTTTCATTAGTGCCGATGGTGTAACAATGCTGCCGGATGCGACGCTTGACGCGTATCATCCGGCCTTGTTATCAACACTTAGTGGGTTTTGATGTAGCCGCGCACGCACTCTTCGACTAATCCCCAGAACCAGTCGGTATCGATGGTGATGCCGACTTTGGTATTAGCGGGCTTGCCGAGAACGCCCAGCTCGTCGCAGACGGTACGCCCGTAGCAAGGGCCGCTGTTGACGTCCACTTCGACGTACATTTCCTGGGTTTTAATACCATCAGGGTTGATTAGATAACCAATGCAGGTGGCGTCATGCACCGGACCGCCAGCAAGGCCATAGTTTTCGAACTGCGTTTTGAGAGTGAAGTTCATGATGTCGCTGAACAGCTCGCCAGCAGGGCCGCCTGCCCTTTCCATCCGCGCAATCACATCCGGGGTACAAACGGTCTGGTTAGTGAGATCGAGGCCCATCATCACCAACGGAACGCCGGAGGTGAACACCACGCGTGCGGCTTCCGGGTCGGCAAAGATGTTGAACTCGGCAGACGGCGTGAAGTTACCTGTTCCGTAAGCGCCACCCATCAGCACAATTTCACGGATTTTTGGCAGGATCGCCGGTTGCATACGCATCGCCACGGCGATGTTTGAAAGCGGCCCCACCGGCACCAGAGTGATATCGCCTTCACTTGCCATCAGGGTATCAATGATGTATTTCACCGCATGGGTGCTTTCTGCCTGGCGGGTCAGCGGCTCGAATACCGGGCCATCCAGTCCGGTTTCACCGTGAATATTATCGGCAACGATTTGTTTGCGCATAATTGGCTGCGGCATTCCCGCATAAACCGGAACATTAATCTCCAGTTTCTGACAAACATTCAGGCCATTAATTAATGTTTTATCAAGCGTCTGATTACCCGCCACAATGGTGATACCTAATAAATCAATCGCCGGATGTTTCGCGGCCATCATTATGGCAATAGCATCATCATGACCCGGATCACAATCCAGAATAATTTTTCTCTTTTCCATTGTTTATTTCCCCTGTTTCAAGTTGCGTTATTTTTTCTACAGCAAAGAAAATTCGACCGGCCGATGATTGAATCTTAACAACAGCGTACGTATGCTAAATATGAGAAATCTCATAGCGGATAAACATCGTGAAAGAAATCCACAATAATGAACTTAAACAGCAACTGATTGGTGAGTCCGCATTTAATGAGTGCTTTTCAACGGATGTTTCAGCCGATACGCGACTGTTTCATTTTTTAGCGCGTGACTACATTGTGCAGGAAGGGCAACAGCCGTCCTGGCTGTTTTATCTGACGCGAGGCCGCGCCAGGCTTTACGCCACGCTTGCCAATGGACGCGTGTCGCTGATTGATTTCTTTGCCGCGCCCTGTTTTATTGGCGAGATTGAGTTAATCGATAAAGACCATGAACCGCGTGCGGTGCAGGCTATTGAAGAGTGTTGGTGTATTGCGCTCCCCATGAAACACTACCGCCCGCTATTATTAAACGACACGCTATTTTTACGAAAACTCTGCGTCGCCTTAAGTCATAAAAATTATCGCAATATTATTTCTTTAACTCAGAATCAATCATTTCCGTTAGTGAATCGCCTGGCAGCATTTATATTACTCTCGCAGGAAGGTGAACTTTATCACGAAAAGCATACGCAAGCGGCAGAGTATTTAGGCGTTTCTTACCGACACCTTTTATATGTTCTCGCACAATTCATTCACGACGGTTTATTAATTAAAAATAAGAAAGGGTATCTGATTAAAAACAGAAAGCAGTTGTCAGGACTGGCGCTGGAGATGGACCCGGAGAATAAATTCTCCGGGATGATGCAGTAAAAATTATTTGCAATAGCGCGATAGCCGGATGCGGCGCTTGACGCGTCTTATCCGGCTTACAAATCGAGCATTACGCCAGCCCAATAAAGAACCCGGCAATGGTCGCACTCATCAGGTTGGAGAGCGTAGCCGCTGCCAGCGCACGTAATCCAAGCTGGGCGATTTCCGGCGCGCGTTTTGGCGAAATAGCCGAGAACGCCCCAACGACAACACCAATAGAACCAAAGTTAGCGAAACCACAAAGCGCAAAGGAGATAATGGCAACTGTTTTCACGTCCAGCGTGCCGCCCGTTTGCAGATATGGCGAGAAACTCAGGTAAGCGACAAATTCGTTAATCGCCAGTTTCTGACCAATCAGGCTACCCGCAAGATTGGCATCACTCCAGTCCACGCCCATGATCCACGCCAGCGGTGCCAGCACATAGCCAAAAATACTTTCGAGAGAGGCATTGGCAAAACCAAACCAGCCGCCAATTCCACCGATAATGCCGTTGATCAGCGCAATAATCGCCACAAACGCCATCACCACCGTCGCCACACCTGCGGCAATTTTCAGTCCGGTCATCGCACCGCTTGCCGCTGCTTCGATAAAACTTTTTGGCGGCGTTTCGCTGAACGACAGGTTTTCAAATGTCACCTGCGAAGGCTCGGTCGCCGGGCTAAGAATACGCGCAAACAAAATACCGCCGGGGATCGCCATCAGCGATGCCGCTAACAGATAGTCAATCGGCACACCCATTCCGGCATAACCAATCATCATCGAACCGGCAATAGATGCCATGCCGCTACAAATTGCGGTAAACAACTCGTTGCGATTCATGCGATCAATAAACGGTTTAACGATCGCCGGGATCTCGTTTTGCCCAAGGAAAATGGTGGTGACCGCGACAAAAGATTCTATTTTGCTGATGTTGAGGGCTTTCTGGAAAATACTGCCAAGAATGCGGATCAGCAGTCCCATCACGCCAATGTAGTACAGCAGACTGATGAGCGCAGTAACAAAAATAATCGCCGGAAGTACGCGAAAGGCGAAGATAAAGCCCGCGCCGTCAAACAGGACATCCATTTTCGGCCCCACCAGCGAACCAAAAATAAAGGCGCTACCCGCATCGCTGTAGGACATGACTTTATGGACGCCCAATGCTGCCTGTTCTACCGCCCATTTTCCCGGTGGGAAGTAGAGCATAATGCCGCCAATGGCGATTTGCAGCAGCAGCGCGGCTCCAACCGTACGCAAACTGATGCTCTTTTTATTCACTGACAACACAAACGCTATTGCCAGTAACACCACCATCCCCACAACACTTCTCATTATATCCATAATGATTTCCCTTCATGCCCGTAAACCCGGCGCCAGCGCCAGGTTTCGGTATGTATGATGAGTACGGGCGACGGCTTTCTGCCCGTCAGAAATTAACCCGCGAGACGCTGGTATTCTTTGGCAATTTCGCTCGCCAGAATGGCGTTGTTAAACACCAACTGGATGTTGGATTTCAGGCTATCGCCACCAGTCAGTTCCGCAACGCGTGCCAGCAGGAACGGCGTACTTTCTTTACCGATTACACCTTGCTCTTCAGCTTCGGCAACTGCCTGATCAATTGCAGCGTTAATACTTTCTTCCGGCATCGCAAACTGTTCCGGAATTGGGTTTGCCACTACCAGGCCACCGTTCAGACCGCTTTGCCATTTCACCGCCATCGCACGGGCAATTTCGCTGGCGCTGTCGAGGCGGATACTGACTTCAAACGGGCTGGTGCGGCAGAAAAACGCTGGCAATGCTTTGGTCTGATAACCAATCAACGGCACACCGAAAGTTTCTAAATATTCGGTGGTTAAGCCTAAATCGAGAATAGATTTTGCTCCGGCACAAACTACGGTGACATTAGTGTGCGCCAGTTCCTGTAAATCGGCGGAAATATCGAAAGTATTTTCCGCCCCGCGATGAACACCGCCAATACCGCCGGTGGCAAATACTTTAATTCCGGCAAGCGCCGCAATAATCATGGTAGAAGCAACGGTGGTTGCACCATTTTTTCCGGCAGCAACAACAAAAGGTAAATCGCGACGGCTAACTTTCGTTACGTTATGTCCTTCACGACCCAGCAATTCAATTTCTTCTTTGCTTAAGCCCACTTTCATCACGCCGCCAATAATAGCGATAGTGGCTGGTACAGCGCCCTGTTGACGAATAGTTTCTTCTACTTCAATTGCGGTCTGGGCGTTTTGCGGGAACGGCATCCCGTGAGAGATAATGGTCGATTCCAGCGCCACAATCGGTTTTTTGTTTTTTAAAGCGTCCTGCACTTCCGGGGAAATTTGTAATAATTCAGGGGAAATTTTTAATTCAGACATTCTGCGTTCTCCACTAACGATATAACGTTGGCAATCGATAAATCAGGGTTATTGGTGTATTCACAGGAGAGCGCCATTGACGAACATCCCTGTGCAAAACGAACAGATTCGGCAAACGGCATCCCGTCTACCCAACACGAAGCAAGTCCCGCCATCATGGCATCACCCGCTCCGGTAACATTAATGACATTGGTTTTAATCGGTGCAGACCAGCCGTTTTCGCCGCTGATATCACTGTAATAAACACCATCGCCACCCATGCTCAGAACCAGTCGGTTCAGGCCATGTTGATGGAACCAGGCGGCAACCTTTGCCACATCTTCACTTCCGGAAAGCGCAATCCCGCTCAAGGTTTCCGCTTCCAGACGGTTTGGCTTCAGGGTGTGAATTTGACTTAATCGCTCACGTACTTTGACGCATTTCCAAGCCGAAACCGGATCGACAAATACCGGTACGTCGGCGGCATTATCCAGAATCCAGACCAATGCCTCTTCACTGATATTACAGTCTGCGACAATGACCTTAGCCCCCTGAATAAATTCACGGTGCTGTGCGAGATATTCCGCTGAAATATAGTTGCTAATATTCATGTCATTTATAGCAACCAGCATTTCACCGGTATTATCGAGTAATGATAAATAGCTCGACGTATTTTCCCCTGGCACAATCAGACATTTATCGACATAAACGCCGGATTGATTGGTTTGCGTTAGCAGCGATTGACCATAAAAATCACTGCCTACGGCGCTCAGTAGCCAGGCTTTATTCCCCAGCAACGCGAGGTTTTGTGCGATATTGCGCCCTACTCCACCGGGAGTAAATTTTATTTTCCCTGGATTTGAATCCGCATAGTTTAATGATTCATGTGAATATCCGGCGACATCAATATTCGCCGAACCTATAATTACGACATAATCCTTTTCGCGCATAGCACGTCCCCTGGTAAAAAATTACCAACTCTGTCAATCCACAAGAATATAGGTACTGCAAAGACGGTTTAAACATGTGTTCATATTTAAACATGTGCTCATAGTATGCATGTTTTACTTAAAGTAAATTACCGCCAGAGGGGCAAAATGAGCAGATTTGAACAGGCTCACAAAACGCTATTATTGGCGGTTTTAGAAAAAGCGAAGAAATTGTGAAGTGATGCACAGAACGGAAACAATAAAAAAGGGCAGAAATTAATCTGCCCTTGAGGAAATGACGTTACTGTTTGATGAGAGTGTCAGCTTTCTGTTGGAAAACAAAACCATTCAAAATCATAGAATTGCCGTCAACAATTTATCACTCACCTTGCACTCATCAAATGATACAGGGCAGAAAATTTCTGCCCTGTAGTTCACGTTTTATTATGCTGCTTTCGCCACAACGTCCGCTTCCGGACGTTTCAGGAAGGCATAGGCCAGACCCGCCACCAGCGTACCAGCAATAATTGCCACCAGGTAACCCAGTACCGGCGTAATGGCGCCAGGGATCAGCAGAACAAACAGACCACCGTGCGGTGCCATCAGTTTCGCACCAATCGCCATTGAGATTGCGCCAGTCAGCGCCCCACCAACGATACAGCACGGCAGCACTCGCATCGGATCACGGGCAGCAAACGGAATTGCACCTTCCGAAATAAAGCACAGGCCAAGTACCAGAGCCGCTTTACCGCCTTCCTGCTGCGCTTTATCGAATTTGCGACGCGCCACCATTGTTGCCAGACCCATTGCCAGCGGTGGCACCATACCTGCCGCCATAATCGCCGCCATCGGGCCATAGGTTTGGGTACTCAGCAGACCAACACCAAACGCGTAAGCCGCTTTGTTTACCGGACCGCCCATGTCAGTACACATCATGCCACCGAGGATCGCGCCCAGCAGAACCGCATTCGCAGTACCCATGGTTTGCAGCCAGTGAGTCAGACTTTCGAGGATGCCAGCAACCGGTTTACCGATCAGGTAGATCATCGCCAGACCAACCACCAGACTGGAAATCAGCGGAATGATCAGAATCGGTTTCAGCGCCTCCATACTCTGTGGCAGTTTCAGTTGCGTACTGATTAACTTCGCGATGTAACCCGCCAGGAAGCCCGCAATAATCCCGCCAATGAAGCCAGAACCTGTGCTGACCGCCAGCATACCGCCAATCAGACCCGGCGTGAGACCCGGACGATCGGCAATGGAGAAGGCAATGTAACCCGCCAGTACCGGCACCATCAGCGCAAAGGCTGAACCACCGCCAATCTGCATCAGCGCCGCCGCCAGCGTCCCTTGCTCTTTAAACGCTTCGATACCAAAAGCAAAGGAAAGCGCGATACACAGACCACCCGCAACCACCATTGGCAGCATGTAGGAAACGCCCGTCAGCAAGTGACGGTACGCGCCTGCACTCTCTTTCTTACCTTCAGTGGTTGCCGTTTGAGCTTTGCCCGCCGGTTCGTAAGGCGTCGCTTCAGCAACCGCTTTATCCAGCTCCTGCGCCGTTTTCTTCAGCGCCAGACCGGTAGAAGTGCGATACATCGGTTTACCGGCAAATTTCGCCAGATCCACTTCGATATCTGCTGCCACAATCACCAGATCCGCTGCTGCCACTTCTTCAGGCGTGATCGCGTTACCCGCACCAACGGAGCCACGGGTTTCAACTTTCACCCACCAGCCACGTTTTTTCGCTTCGGTTTCAATGGCTTCAGCCGCCATAAAGGTGTGCGCCACACCGGTCGGGCAAGCAGTCACCGCAACCACGCGTTTCGGACCGCTGGCGGCAACCGGTGCTGTCGCAGCGGCCGGCGCAGTGTAAGGCTTCGCATGGCCTTTGGCTTCACTCAGGAAGAGCTCAGGGTGCGCGACTGCGCGGGAAATATCGCCCAGCCAGACATTTTTACCGTTCAGCGCGCTGTCGTTCGGGATGGAATCACCCAGAACAATCGCCATTTCAGCGTCGTTCGGATTGTCGATGATTTCCAGTTTTGCTTTTCGCGCCGCCGCGCCCAGCAGGGTCTTCGCCATATAGGCGCGTGCCTGACCGAGATTAGCGTCAATAATCAGCAGCGTTTTCATTATGCCTCTCCTGCTGTCAGTTAAAAGGTTGTAAGTCGACGCGCGCCATCATTGCGGCCAACTGCGGACGATCGGTAATACCCACATTGCTTTGACTTACCGCCAGGGCTGCAACAGCCGTTGCCAGACGCAGTGTGTGTTCACTGGATTCACGCATCAGCAAGCCATAAATGAGGCCGCCAACCATGGAATCCCCTGCGCCAACAGTGCTTACGACATCGACTGACGGTGGTTTGGCGATCCATTCGCCGGAGGCATTAACCCAAAGCGCGCCTTCGGCACCCAGTGAAATTACGACATGCGCGATACCTTGTTCACGTAGCGCATGTGCAGCTTCAATGACATCTTTCATTTCAGGCAGTTTACGGCCTGCCCAGATTTCCAGCTCGCGACGGTTAGGTTTCACCAGCCACGGTGCCGCTTTCAAACCTGCCACTAATGCTTCGCGGCTACTATCAAAGATAATGCAAGGACACTGACTACGCAGGCGAGTCATCCAGTCGGTGAATGCTTCCGGGCTGACGCCTGATGGTAAACTGCCGCTGACACAGACCATATCGAACTGACCAAGCCAGCTCAGAGAATCAGTCACGAAGCGCTCCCAGTCGGCAGGAGTGACTTCGAAACCAGAGAAATTGAGGTCAGTAACTTCGCCGTCTTTTTCCGTCAACTTAACGTTAATGCGGGTACGCCCCTGTACAACCTGGAAACGGTTGGCAATGCCCAGTTCGCTGAACAGTTGCTGAAATCCGTCCTGATTGTCTTTACCCAGGAAGCCGCCAACGGTGACATCAATACCCAGATCTTTCAGAACCTTGGCAACGTTGATACCTTTACCCGCCGCATGAAGACCGGTGGTTTTCACCAGGTTCACTTCGCCGCGTTCAATTTCCGGGCAGAAACCAACAAGGTCATACGCCGGATTGAGGGTGATCGTAGCAACACGTCTGCTCATTACGCGCCCTCCCCAAGACCTGCGGCGATGGCGTCGCCAATTGCCTTCAGTGCCTGTTCAGCATCCGCCCCCTGGGCGGTAAAGCGCAGGCGATGACCTTTCTTAACGCCAAGTGCCACAACTTTCATCAGACTACGTCCGTTTGCCGGTTTGCCGGTGCCATCAAGGTTTGTCACGGTAATATCACTGTTAAATTGTTTAATGGTATTGACCAGCATGGTGCCTGGACGAGCATGCAGGCCGTGTTCGTTGCGCACCACAAACTCCGCGCTTAACACGTCGTCAGTCGGCGCATCATCGCTGGTCAGCAGTGCCAGCAATGTTGCCGCATCTGCTTTCAGCAAACGGTCAGCTTTATTGTCGAGTAACAGATCGGCGAGACGCTTAAGAACCGCGACGGGCTGATCGTCATTCATTGCCACACTCACCAGCATGGCTGCCGTTTCGCCGTCCACATCAAAAGCATTTGCCGCACGGCTTACCGCAATCGCGCTACGCAGGTTGCCTTCGGCGCTATCGCTCAGCCAGATGCCCTGTCCGAGATTCAGCGGCTGTTCATTGATGGCTTTGGTGACGAAGGTGGCGTCAACGGCCCCCGCTTCTTTCAGACGCGCAGCGTTCAGCGCCTGAAGAGTCAGCAGATCGCTGGCAACGATATCCAGCGTCAGCATTTCGTTGTCGAGTTTCAGCTGCTCACTCTGCTTTTCGCCCATCAGCAATGCGCGAAGTTCTTCTGCTGTCGTTGCTGACTTCAATTGTTCAGCAACGGAATCATCGCTCAGTACGTGGGTCAACTGGCGCAGCAGACCCAGATGTTCGTCCGAGCTGGCGGCAATACCGATCGCCACGTATGCCACCTGACCGTCACCCCAGGTGACGCCTTCCGGGAACTGAAACACCTGAACGCCGGTTTTCAGCACCTGATCGCGGGTGTCGGTGGTGCCGTGGGGAATGGCAATACCATTGCCGAGGAACGTTGAGGTTTGCTGCTCGCGCGCCAGCATGCCATTGACGTAGCCTTCAGCTACATTACCGGCCTGCACCAGCGCCGCAGCGACCTGGCGAATCGCCTCTTCTTTGTCTCCGGCCTTTTCGCCCGGATGGATGTCCTGTACGGATAACTGGAACATAGTTCTCCTCTCTTGCTGAATTGAAACGATTCAGCTTCTATGAGAAAAAAAGCGCCAACCTGGCTTAGGGTTAAAGACAAGATCGCGCTGAAACGTTTCAAGAAAGCATAATACTTCTGTTTCAGCACGCAAGGGAAGCTGTAAACTTATGACCAAAAGTTTGATGTGCTGCACAATTTTTTGTCATTTTTCCTAATTGCTGACGGGAAAATCCGTTATCAGCAATTTCATTTCAGCAGCGTCAGCAGACAATCAACAAGAGTGAAATGGCATTTTGATTATTCGTGGCGAGTTTGATTTCACTGACTGTTTATTTTCTGACAAGCAGCGTAAACTCCGCGTCTCCATCTTTCAGTGATCGACCAGCATGCATAACTCCCCCGCAGTCTCCAGCGCGAAATCGTTTGACCTGACATCGACGGCGTTTTTAATCGTTGCCTTTCTCACCGGTATTGCGGGCGCTCTGCAAACCCCAACGCTCAGTATATTCCTTACCGATGAAGTGCACGCCCGTCCGGCGATGGTGGGATTCTTCTTTACCGGCAGTGCTGTCATCGGGATTCTGGTGAGTCAGTTTCTCGCCGGACGCTCTGATAAGCGCGGCGATCGTAAATCACTGATTGTCTTTTGCTGCCTGTTAGGCGTGCTGGCCTGCACCCTTTTTGCCTGGAACCGCAACTACTTTGTTTTGCTGTTCGTTGGTGTCTTTCTTAGTAGCTTTGGCTCTACCGCCAACCCGCAAATGTTTGCTCTTGCCCGTGAGCACGCTGACAAAACCGGGCGTGAAGCGGTGATGTTCAGCTCTTTTTTACGCGCTCAGGTTTCACTGGCATGGGTCATTGGTCCGCCGTTGGCTTATGCCCTGGCGATGGGGTTCAGCTTTACGGTGATGTATCTCAGCGCAGCAGTGGCTTTTATTATCTGCGGCGTGATGGTGTGGCTATTTTTACCATCGATGCAAAAAGAGGTTCCGCTGGCGACCGGCACGGTTGAAGCGCCGCGCCGTAATCGTCGCGATACACTACTGCTGTTTGTCATTTGTACGTTGATGTGGGGGTCAAATAGCCTGTACATCATCAACATGCCACTGTTTATTATCAACGAATTACATCTTCCTGAGAAACTGGCGGGCGTGATGATGGGAACCGCCGCAGGCCTGGAAATCCCGACTATGTTGATTGCGGGTTATTTTGCCAAACGTCTGGGTAAGCGTTTCTTAATGCGCGTTGCCGCCGTGGGTGGCGTCTGTTTTTACGCAGGTATGCTGATGGCGCATTCACCTGTCATTCTGTTGGGTTTGCAGCTACTGAATGCTATTTTTATTGGCATTCTGGGTGGCATCGGGATGCTCTATTTTCAGGATCTGATGCCTGGTCAGGCGGGTTCAGCAACCACGCTCTATACCAATACGTCTCGTGTGGGCTGGATCATCGCGGGGTCAGTGGCGGGCATAGTCGCCGAAATCTGGAATTATCACGCCGTGTTCTGGTTTGCGATGGTGATGATTATCGCCACTCTGTTCTGCTTACTGCGGATTAAAGATGTTTAAGGCGCGGTCAGTATTTCCAGATCGATAAGCCAGGTCATCGCCTGCTGACGCGTATTGCCGCACATTTCAGCACTGGCTTGTAAACCTGCGCAAACTTTCGGACGTAGCGGCGATGTAAAAATTTTACAACGTTGCTGTTCATCAAGCTGAATGCAGGGCGTATTGGCGGGCTTGCCATTTGGCATACCGGGTATAGGGCTGGAAATTGAAGGGGCAGTGCAACACGCCCCGCAATCCGGACGGCATTCCATACGTTGTTCTCTTAAGGTTAACCACCGGATTGATGAGCGTGCACAGTACCACCTTTTTTGCACCAGCAAAAGTGCGAATACCACTTGCCTGAAAGGCTCGTCGCGAGTAGTTTGACGCGATATTTTTGACATTTTCGATAACAGGAATTTTTCGATGCCAAGAGCGAACGAAATTAAAAAAGGTATGGTACTGAATTACAACGGCAAATTGCTGCTGGTTAAGGATATTGATATTCAGTCGCCAACCGCCCGTGGTGCCGCTACGCTGTATAAAATGCGTTTTTCTGATGTCCGTACCGGGCTGAAAGTGGAAGAACGCTTCAAAGGCGATGATATCGTTGACACCGTAACGCTGACCCGTCGTTACGTTGACTTCTCCTACGTCGATGGCAACGAATATGTCTTTATGGATAAAGAAGACTATACCCCGTATACCTTCACAAAAGATCAGATCGAAGAAGAACTGATGTTTATGCCAGAAGGCGGTATGCCGGATATGCAGGTTCTGACCTGGGACGGTCAACTGCTGGCACTTGAACTGCCGCAAACCGTTGATCTGGAAATCGTTGAAACCGCACCGGGCATCAAAGGCGCGTCTGCCAGCGCCCGTAACAAACCGGCGACATTGAGCACCGGTCTGGTCATTCAAGTACCAGAATATTTAAGCCCGGGCGAAAAAATTCGTATCCATATAGAAGAACGCCGTTATATGGGACGTGCTGACTAATTTCAGCCACATTCAGAAAAGGGATAGCTCAGGCTGTCCCTTTTTTAATTTATTATACCAATCTTCTATTTTGCGCTTCCTGAACATCGTTCTCCCGCAATATTCACCAGTACATTGATCGCCCTCACACTTCACCGCATTAACAATCCAGACCAATTTCAATTGCTGTCATATAACTTTACACTGTCGTTGTTAATTAATCGTTACTAAGACGTGACTCCTATGAATACAATCGCCTCCGTTACACTCCCGCAGCACGTACACTCGCCCCGCTACGATCGGCAACAATTGAAATCCCGTATCGTTCATTTTGGGTTTGGAGCCTTCCACCGTGCGCATCAGGCACTATTAACCGACCGTGTGCTGAGTGCGTTGGGTGGTGACTGGGGAATTTGTGAAATCAGCCTGTTCAGTGGTGATCAGCTGATGAGCCAGCTTCGCGCGCAGGATCATTTATACACCGTGTTAGAGAAAGGCGCAGACGGTAACCAGGCGATTATTATTGGAGCCGTTCGCGAGTGCCTGAATGCAAAACTGGATTCATTAGCGGCAATTATTGAGAAGTTTTGCGAGCCGCAGGTGGCAATTGTTTCCCTGACGATTACCGAAAAAGGCTATTGCATTGACCCGGCGACCGGTGCACTCGACACCAGCAATTCGCGGATTATTCACGATCTACAAAACCCTGAAGAGCCTCACTCCGCGCCAGGCATTCTCGTCGAAGCACTGAAACGCCGCCGTGAACGCGGCCTTGCACCGTTTACCGTGCTCTCCTGCGACAACATTCCCGATAATGGCCATGTGGTGAAAAACGCGGTGCTGGGGATGGCGGAAAAACGTTCGCCAGAACTTGCGGAATGGATAAAAGATCACGTCAGCTTTCCGGGAACCATGGTAGACCGCATTGTCCCGGCAGCAACCGACGAATCACTGGAGGAAATTAGCCAACATCTGGGCGTGAATGATCCCTGTGCGATTAGCTGCGAGCCGTTTATCCAATGGGTGGTTGAAGATAACTTTGTCGCGGGGCGCCCTGCCTGGGAAGTCGCTGGCGTGCAGATGGTCAATGATGTCCTGCCGTGGGAGGAGATGAAACTGCGTATGCTTAATGGTAGTCACTCTTTTCTCGCTTATCTGGGTTATCTCGCAGGATTCGCCCACATCAGTGATTGTATGCAGGATCGCGCATTTCGCCGTGCCGCCAGAACGTTAATGCTGGATGAGCAGGCGCCGACGCTGCGGATCAAAGATGTCGATTTAACACAATATGCGGATAAGTTAATTGCACGTTTTGCTAACCCGTCGCTGAAACATAAAACCTGGCAAATCGCGATGGATGGCAGCCAGAAATTACCGCAGCGTATGCTGGCAGGCATTCGCATCCATCTGGCGCACGGAACAGACTGGTCATTGTTGGCATTAGGCGTTGCAGGCTGGATGCGGTATGTGTGCGGTGTTGATGATGCCGGAAATGCTATTGATGTTCGCGATCCGCTTAGCGATAAAATTCGCGACCTGGTTGCGAGCAGCAGCAGTGAACAACGCGTAATCGCCCTGCTTTCTCTGCGTGAAGTTTTCGGTGATGACCTGCCAAATAACCCGCATTTTGTTCAGGCTATCGAACAAGCCTGGCAACAAATCGCGCAGTTTGGGGCGCATCAGGCGCTATTAAACACTCTCAAAATTTAACGATTTCTGCGGTTAAAGCGGATGAAGCCCGCCTTCGTCCGCTCTCCCCTTCTCTTTTCAGCCTTTTTTAGCCAAGATTAACGCACAGTTAACTTATCAGAGTATTGCGGAGCCGCTGTGACCAGGACCAACCTCATCACCGGTTTTCTCGGCAGCGGGAAAACCACGTCGATTCTTCATCTGCTAGCCCATAAAGATCCAAACGAAAAATGGGCGGTACTGGTTAATGAATTTGGGGAAGTCGGAATTGATGGCGCTTTGCTCGCCGATAGCGGCGCATTGCTGAAAGAGATCCCCGGCGGCTGCATGTGCTGCGTTAATGGTTTACCCATGCAGGTAGGGTTGAATACTTTGCTGCGCCAGGGAAAACCAGACCGCTTGTTGATAGAGCCAACCGGGCTGGGCCATCCGAAACAGATCCTCGATCTATTAACCGCACCGGTCTATGACCCCTGGATCGACTTGCGCGCCACGTTGTGTATTCTCGACCCACGCCTGCTACTGGACGAAAAAAGCGTCAAAAATGAAAACTTCCGTGACCAGTTGGCTGCCGCAGACATCATTGTCGCCAATAAATCCGACCGCGCGACGCCCGAAAGCGAGCAAGCGTTGCAACGCTGGTGGCAACAAAATGGTGGCGATCGGCAATTAATTCACAGCGAACATGGGCAAATTGAAGGTCATCTTCTGGATTTACCCCGTCGCAATTTAACCGAGTTGCCTGCCAGCGCCGCCCATTCACATCAGCATATCGTGAAAAAAGGGTTAGCGGCGTTAAGCCTGCCAGAACATCAACGCTGGCGTCGCAGTCTGAACAGCGGACAAGGACATCAGGCCTGCGGCTGGATTTTTGACGCCGACACGGTGTTCGACACCATTGGCATTCTGGAATGGGCACGACTTGCACCGGTGGAACGCGTAAAAGGCGTAATGCGCATTCCAGAAGGGCTGGTGCGAATCAACCGTCAGGGCGATGACCTGCACATTGAAACGCAAAACGTTGCACCGCCGGATAGCCGTATTGAGCTGATCTCCAGCGGCGAAACTGACTGGAACGCCTTACAAAGCGCGCTGTTGAAGCTTCGTTTAGCGACCAGCGCGTAAGGTTGCCTGCGTTTTTCAGTAAGATAATTAGAGAAAATATGATTAAAAATTTGCCGCAAATAGTGTTGTTGAACGTTGTCGGCCTCGTGCTGTTTCTTTCCTGGTACATACCCGTTAATCATGGATTCTGGTTACCGATTGATGCGGATATTTTTTATTTTTTTAATCAGAAACTGGTCGAAAGTAAGGCCTTTTTATGGCTGGTTGCATTGACCAATAATCGTGCCTTCGACGGTTGTTCACTACTGGCAATGGGAATGCTGATGCTGAGTTTCTGGCTGAGAGAAAACGCCTCCGGAAGACGGCGTATCGTAATTATTGGTCTGGTCATGCTGTTAACCGCAGTGGTATTAAACCAGTTGGGCCAGGCATTAATTCCTGTCAAACGGGCCAGTCCGACATTAACCTTTACAGATATTAACCGCGTCAGCGAACTGCTACCTGTACCCACGAAAGATGCATCACGAGATAGCTTTCCCGGCGATCACGGCATGATGCTACTTATTTTTTCCGCCTTTATGTGGCGTTATTTCGGAAAAGTCGCAGGTCTTATCGGCATTATTATTTTTGTGGTTTTTGCATTTCCCAGAGTAATGATTGGCGCACACTGGTTTACCGATATCATTGTCGGCTCCATGACCGTGATATTGATCGGTTTACCCTGGGTGCTGTTGACACCATTAAGTGATCGATTAATCACCTTTTTTGACAAATCACTACCGGGAAAAAGTAAACATTTCCAAAACAAATAACTCACAGTAATTAACATCATCAGGTTTATTTTTATAGTGAGGATAATCCTGATGATACGCACCATTGCTTTCATTCATCGAACACAATGCTCATTCTTTAATTAAATGAATGAATTGCATGTTTTTCGCACAATCGCTCTTTAATTGACCAATCCCACTTATTAACTTTCTGTATCACTTTTTCTTATAAAAAATCATGTAAAACCGCTCGCCAAGACCGCGCCAATCGGGTAATCTCGAACTCGTTTTGCCTCGGCGTTAAATTATCCTCACAGCATATAATTTTGTGCGTTAGTCCACAGATTTGGCCTTAAGGAATTGTTTCAACATGCCCAGGTAATTAGTCTCGTGTCGCTTGGCATTTTTTTATAACGATATTTATCGTTAAGGACTTCAAGGGAAAACAAACAACATGGTCAAATCTCAACCGATTTTGAGATATATCTTGCGCGGCATTCCCGCGATTGCAGTAGCGGTTCTGCTTTCTGCATGTAGTGCAAACAACACCGCAAAGAATATGCATCCTGAGACACGTGCAGTGGGTAGTGAAACATCATCACTGCAAGCTTCTCAGGATGAATTTGAAAACCTGGTTCGTAATGTCGACGTGAAATCGCGAATTATGGATCAGTATGCTGACTGGAAAGGCGTTCGTTATCGTCTGGGCGGCAGCACCAAAAAAGGTATCGATTGTTCTGGTTTTGTACAACGTACATTCCGTGAACAATTTGGCTTAGAACTTCCGCGTTCAACGTATGAACAGCAGGAAATGGGGAAATCAGTTTCCCGCAGTAATTTGCGTACAGGCGACTTAGTCCTGTTCCGCGCGGGTTCAACCGGACGCCATGTCGGTATTTATATCGGTAATAATCAGTTTGTTCACGCATCCACCAGCAGTGGTGTAATTATTTCCAGCATGAATGAGCCGTACTGGAAGAAGCGTTACAACGAAGCACGTCGGGTTCTCAGCCGTAGCTAATAAATCGTTTGGATGCAATCCCTTGGCTATCCTGACGAGTTAACGAAAAGCACTGCTTAGGCAGTGCTTTTTGGTTTTTCTGATCCGAGAAAATGATGTTTCCACATCTTGAACCAGGCTATAGTCCCGTCATTCTTTCCTTTTAGTGTTGTCGTATTTTCAGGATATTATCGGAACCATGTTCATACGAGCTCCCTCTTCTGGACGTAAGATCCTGCTCACCTGCATTATTGCGGGCGTGATGATTGCGATACTGGTCAGCTGTCTTCAGTTTTTAGTGGCCTGGCATAAACACGAAGTCAAATACGACACCTTGATTAGCGACGTACAAAAATATCTCAATACCTATTTTGCCGACCTGAAATCCACCACTGACAGGCTCCAGCCGCTTACCTTAGATACCTGCCAGCAAGCAAACCCGGAGCTGACTGCACGCGCAGCATTTAGCATGAATGTGCGAACGTTTGTGCTGGTGAAAGATAAAAAAAGCTTCTGCTCATCTGCGACTGGTGAGATGGACATCCCACTCAGTGAACTGATCCCGGCACTAAATATCGGCAAAGATATTGATATGGCAATATTGCCAGGCACACCGATGGTGCCCAATAAACCAACGATCGTCATCTGGTATCGTAACCCTTTATTAAAAAATAGCGGCGTTTTTGCGGCATTGAATCTGAACCTGACGCCTTATATTTTCTATAGCTATCACCAGCAAGATTTCAACGGTATCGCACTCATTATTGGTGATACTGCGCTATCGACCTTTACGTCGCATTTGATGAACGTCCGTGAGTTAACCGGCACGCCTGTACGCGAAACCAAAATTGCAGGCCTTCCGCTGACCGTTCGGCTTTATGCTGATGACTGGACATGGAACGATGTGTGGTACGCGTTTTTACTCGGAGGCATGAGTGGAACTGTCGTTGGCCTGCTCTGCTATTACCTGATGAGCGTGCGTATGCGCCCTGGCAGAGAAATTATGATGGCCATCAAACGTGAGCAATTTTACGTGGTGTATCAACCGGTGGTTGATGCACAAACGCTGCGGGTAACCGGCCTGGAAGTACTGCTACGCTGGCGTCACCCGGTAGTGGGTGAAATTCCCCCGGATGCCTTCATTCACTATGCCGAATCGCAAAAGATGATTGTGCCTCTCACCCAGCATCTGTTTGAGCTGATTGCGCGTGATGCCGCAAAATTAGAAAACGTACTGCCGGTGGGCGTGAAATTTGGCATTAACATCGCGCCGGATCATCTGCACAGCGAGAGCTTTAAAGCCGATATACACCGGCTGATTACCTCCCTGCCTGCGCACCATTTCCAGATTGTACTGGAAATTACCGAACGCGATATGCTGAAAGAGCATGAAGCATCACAGCTTTTCGCATGGCTGCATTCTGTCGGCGTAGAAATTGCCATTGATGACTTCGGCACCGGACACAGTGCGCTTATCTATCTGGAACGCTTCACACTCGATTATCTGAAAATTGACCGTGGCTTTATCAACGCCATAGGTACGGAAACGGTCACCTCACCGGTACTTGACGCGGTGCTGACACTGGCGAAACGCCTCAATATGCTGACAGTTGCTGAAGGGGTCGAAACACCGGAACAGGCGCGCTGGCTGCGCGAACGTGGCGTTAATTTCCTGCAAGGTTACTGGATTAGCCGCCCCCTGCCGCTGGATGATTTTATCCGCTGGCTGGAGAAACCTCATACGCCACAGTGGTAAGGTGTGCGTGCGTCCCTTATTATTCATAGTGAAAGTATGCCGGATTGCGGCTAATGATGAGTAAAAGGAAATCCGTTGCAGATGATTGTGCGCATACTGCTGCTGTTTATCGCTCTGTTCACCTTTGGTGTGCAGGCGCAGGCTATCAAGGAAAGCTATGCCTTTGCGGTGCTGGGAGAACCCCGGTACGCGTTTAATTTCAACCATTTTGATTATGTGAACCCCGCCGCGCCAAAAGGTGGGCAAATAACGTTATCCTCCATTGGAACCTTCGATAATTTCAACCGCTATGCACTGCGCGGTAACCCTGGCGCACGTACCGAGCAGCTGTACGACACGCTATTTACCACCTCCGATGACGAGCCAGGCAGTTATTACCCACTGATTGCCGAAAGCGCGCGCTATGCTGACGATTATTCCTGGGTGGAGGTCGCAATTAATCCGCGCGCCCGTTTTCATGATGGTTCGCCCATTACTGCCCGCGATGTTGAATTCACTTTTCAAAAATTTATGACCGAAGGCGTACCGCAATTTCGTCTGGTTTATAAAGGCACTACCGTTAAAGCCATTGCGCCTTTAACCGTGCGCATTGAATTAGCCAAACCCGGTAAAGAAGATATGCTTAGTCTGTTTTCGCTGCCGGTGTTTCCAGAAAAGTACTGGAAAGATCACAAACTTAGCGACCCGCTCGCCACGCCTCCACTTGCCAGTGGTCCGTACCGAATTACGTCCTGGAAAATGGGGCAGAATATTGTCTATTCCCGCGTGAAAGATTACTGGGCGGCAAACTTACCGGTAAACCGTGGACGCTGGAATTTCGACACCATTCGCTACGATTATTACCTCGACGATAATGTCGCTTTTGAAGCGTTTAAAGCTGGCGCTTTTGATTTGCGTATGGAAAACGACGCCAAAAACTGGGCCACGCGCTATACCGGTAAAAATTTCGACAAAAAATACATTATCAAAGACGAGCAAAAGAACGAATCAGCACAGGATACGCGCTGGCTGGCGTTTAATATCCAGCGTCCGGTATTCAGCGATCGCCGGGTCCGGGAAGCCATCACTCTCGCCTTTGACTTTGAATGGATGAACAAGGCGTTGTTTTACAATGCCTGGAGTCGTACTAACAGTTATTTTCAGAATACCGAATACGCGGCCAGAAATTACCCCGACGCTGCGGAACTGGTGCTTCTGGCGCCGATGAAAAAAGAGTTACCGCCAGAAGTCTTCACGCAAATCTACCAGCCGCCTGTATCCAAAGGCGATGGCTACGATCGTGACAACCTGTTAAAAGCCGACAAACTTCTCAACGAAGCAGGCTGGGTGCTGAAGGGTCAGCAACGCGTAAATACCACAACGGGTCAGCCGCTCAGCTTTGAGTTATTGTTGCCTTCGAGCAGCAATAGTCAGTGGGTATTACCGTTCCAGCACAGCCTGCAACGGCTGGGCATCAATATGGACATTCGCAAGGTGGATAACTCGCAAATCACCAACCGAATGCGCAGTCGCGACTATGACATGATGCCGCGCGTGTGGCGAGCAATGCCGTGGCCCAGTTCCGATTTACAGATTTCCTGGTCATCGGAATATATCAACTCCACTTATAATGCCCCCGGTGTGCAAAGTCCGGTTATCGACTCGCTGATCAACCAGATTATTGCCGCGCAGGGAAATAAAGAAAAATTACTGCCGTTGGGGCGCGCACTGGATCGCGTGTTAACGTGGAATTATTACATGCTGCCGATGTGGTACATGGCGGAAGACCGTCTTGCCTGGTGGGATAAATTCTCTCACCCAGCAGTGCGCCCCATTTACAGCCTCGGTATCGATACCTGGTGGTATGACGTCAATAAAGCGGGCAAACTGCCGTCAGCCAGACAACAGGGAGAGTAGATGGGCGCTTATCTGATTCGCCGTCTGTTACTGGTGATCCCAACGTTATGGGCGATTATCACCATCAACTTTTTCATCGTGCAAATTGCGCCTGGCGGTCCGGTCGATCAGGCTATCGCCGCCATTGAGTTTGGTAATGCCGGAGTATTACCCGGCGCAGGCGGCGAAGGTGTTCGTGCCAGCCATGCGCAAACGGGCGTCGGCAATATCAGCGACAGTAATTACCGTGGCGGACGCGGATTAGATCCAGAAGTGATCGCCGAGATCACTCATCGCTACGGTTTCGATAAGCCGATCCACGAACGTTACTTCAAAATGCTCTGGGACTACATCCGCTTTGATTTCGGCGACAGCCTGTTTCGCAGCGCCTCGGTACTGACGCTAATTAAAGACAGTCTGCCGGTTTCCATCACCCTCGGATTGTGGAGCACGCTGATTATCTATCTGGTGTCGATTCCGTTAGGCATTCGCAAAGCCGTTTATAACGGTAGCCGCTTTGACGTCTGGAGTAGCGCATTTATCATCATCGGTTACGCCATTCCGGCCTTTTTATTTGCCATCTTGCTGATTGTCTTCTTCGCAGGGGGCAGCTATTTCGACCTGTTCCCTCTGCGCGGCCTGGTATCCGCTAATTTTGATTCGCTGCCGTGGTATCAGAAAATCACCGATTATCTGTGGCATATCACGCTACCCGTGCTGGCGACAGTGATTGGCGGCTTTGCGGCACTCACGATGCTGACCAAAAACTCATTCCTTGATGAAGTGCGCAAGCAATACGTGGTGACCGCGCGTGCGAAAGGGGTCAGTGAGAAAAATATTCTCTGGAAACATGTGTTTCGTAACGCCATGCTGCTGGTGATTGCCGGTTTTCCGGCGACGTTTATCAGCATGTTTTTCACCGGTTCACTGCTGATTGAGGTGATGTTTTCGCTCAATGGCCTTGGCTTACTGGGCTACGAAGCGACCGTCTCACGCGATTATCCGGTGATGTTTGGCACGCTGTATATTTTCACCCTGATTGGCCTGCTGCTGAATATCGTCAGTGATATCAGCTATACGCTGGTCGATCCGCGTATTGATTTTGAGGGACGCTAATGTCGCGACTCAGCCCCGTCAATCAGGCCCGTTGGGCGCGTTTTCGTCATAACCGTCGCGGCTACTGGTCGTTATGGATTTTTCTCGTCTTGTTTGGTTTGAGTTTGTGTTCTGAACTGATCGCCAACGATAAACCGTTGCTGGTGCGTTATGACGGCAGCTGGTATTTCCCGTTGCTGAAAAACTACAGTGAAAGCGATTTTGGCGGCCCGCTGGCAAGCCAGGCTGATTATCAGGACCCGTGGCTGAAACAACGGCTGGAGGATAATGGCTGGGTACTGTGGGCGCCGATTCGCTTTGGTGCTACCAGTATCAACTTTTCCACCGATAAGCCTTTCCCTTCCCCGCCATCCCGACAAAACTGGCTGGGAACCGATGCCAACGGCGGTGATGTGCTGGCGCGCATTCTGTATGGTACGCGGATCTCGGTTCTGTTTGGTTTGATGTTGACACTCTGTTCCAGCGTGATGGGCGTGCTGGCGGGGGCGCTACAAGGCTATTACGGCGGTAAAGTCGATCTCTGGGGACAACGCTTTATTGAAGTATGGTCGGGAATGCCAACGCTGTTTTTAATTATTCTGCTCTCCAGTGTCGTGCAGCCTAACTTCTGGTGGCTGCTGGCAATTACCGTTTTGTTTGGCTGGATGAGTCTGGTCGGCGTGGTGCGCGCAGAGTTTTTACGTACCCGCAATTTCGACTACATCCGTGCAGCTCAGGCGCTTGGCGTCAGCGATCGCAGTATAATTCTGCGTCATATGTTGCCAAATGCTATGGTCGCTACCCTTACCTTTTTACCGTTTATTTTATGCAGTTCAATAACTACCCTGACCTCGCTCGATTTCCTCGGCTTCGGTCTGCCGCTCGGTTCACCGTCGCTCGGCGAACTGCTGTTACAAGGAAAAAATAACCTCCAGACACCGTGGCTTGGGATCACCGCCTTCTTGTCGGTGGCGATATTGTTGTCTCTGCTGATCTTTATTGGTGAAGCAGTCCGCGACGCATTTGATCCTAATAAGGCGGTGTAGCATGACGCAAACTCTGTTAGCGATTGAAAACTTGTCGGTGGGTTTTCGCCATCAGCAAACTGTTCGTACCGTAGTGAATGATGTTTCACTACAGATTGAGGCTGGCGAAACGCTGGCACTGGTAGGCGAGTCAGGTTCCGGCAAGAGCGTTACCGCACTGTCTATTTTACGTCTGCTCCCTTCCCCACCGGTTGAATATCTTGCTGGAGATATTCGTTTTCATGGCGAATCGCTGCTTCATGCCAGCGAGCAAACGTTGCGCGGCGTACGCGGTAATAAGATAGCCATGATCTTCCAGGAGCCAATGGTGTCGTTAAATCCATTGCATACCCTGGAAAAACAGCTTTATGAAGTGCTTTCACTCCATCGCGGGATGCGACGAGAAGCGGCACGTGGCGAGATATTAAATTGCCTTGATCGCGTAGGTATCCGTCACGCAGCAAAACGACTGACAGATTACCCGCATCAGCTCTCTGGCGGCGAACGCCAGCGGGTGATGATTGCGATGGCGCTATTAACGCGCCCGGAATTATTAATTGCCGATGAACCGACCACCGCGCTGGACGTCTCTGTCCAGGCGCAGATTTTGCAGCTGTTGCGCGAACTGCAACATGAACTGAATATGGGGATGCTGTTTATTACTCATAACCTCAGCATCGTCAGAAAACTGGCTCACCGCGTGGCAGTGATGCAAAACGGTCGCTGTGTGGAGCAAAATAACGCCACTGCGCTATTTGCCTCCCCTGCTCATTCTTACACGCAAAAGCTACTCAACAGCGAGCCGTCAGGCGACCCGGTGCCGTTGCCAGAGCCTGCCTCAACGTTGCTTGATGTTGAACAGCTTCAGGTTGCCTTCCCCATTCGCAAGGGGATTTTAAAACGCGTTGTCGATCATAACGTGGTGGTGAAAAGTGTCAGTTTTACGCTACGGGCAGGTGAAACGCTGGGTTTAGTGGGCGAGTCCGGTTCCGGTAAAAGCACTACGGGACTGGCGCTACTGCGACTGATTAACTCTCAGGGCAGCATCGTCTTTGACGGTCAGCCATTGCAAAATTTAAATCGCCGCCAGCTATTGCCGATTCGCCATCGCATTCAGGTGGTATTTCAGGATCCAAACTCCTCGCTCAATCCACGACTCAACGTATTGCAGATTATTGAGGAGGGATTACGGGTTCACCAGCCGACGCTTTCTGCCGCACAACGCGAAGAACAAGTGAAAGCGGTGATGCATGAAGTGGGATTAGATCCTGAAACGCGCCACCGTTATCCGGCAGAGTTTTCCGGGGGGCAACGACAACGCATAGCGATTGCCAGGGCGTTGATTCTTAAGCCTTCACTGATCATTCTTGATGAACCAACATCGTCGCTCGACAAAACGGTACAGGCGCAAATATTGACGCTATTGAAATCATTGCAACAAAAGCATCAACTGGCCTATTTGTTTATCAGCCACGATTTACACGTCGTCCGCGCGTTATGTCATCAGGTTATCGTACTGCGACAAGGGGAAGTGGTGGAACAAGGGCCGTGCGCGCGCGTATTTGCCGCACCGCAGCAGGAGTATACGCGTCAGCTACTGGCGTTAAGCTGACGCTTAAAAAGGATTGTAATTTGAGAAGGGCTCGGCAATTGCCACACCAAAATTTTTCAGTCGGCATGTCGCAGCAAACTCATCATGGCGATTTACAAACAGGCACGGTTCACCTTCACACTCCAGTACCGAGCATGGAACTTCGATGTCGCTTAACGCCTGACTTAGTTTGTACATCACCGACCATGCATTATCACCATCCGGGCTAAGCAATTTAAGCGCCACCAGGCTGTTGTCACCGCACGGTCCATTTTGCGGAATCGGTTCAACCTTCGAACCTGCGAAACCAGCAGACCAGCGATAGTTCTGCGGCAGTCGATGGACGATTGAGAGTTGTAATGAAGTCACTTATTTTCCCCGGAAGCACATTTACTTCACAATTTGTTTACATCAATTTTAACACATCATCAACAACCCGTCTTTAAACAGATCGTAAAGATTGATGCCTCGCCTGCGTGGCCTCTATGGCTCTGATTTAAATAATATCTGTGGGCGTGGTCACGTTTGCGGGGCTATATGTACCCGTTTCTGCGATCTAACTCAACCTTTTTAACTACAATGATGTGACTTTTTACACAAATTGATTTTACATAAAATAAACAAATGACGGGAGACTGATAGATTTGCGGTTGATATGCATCAACAAAGGAAGCCTTTTAGCTTCCCCGTTGTGCAATAGATCACCGTTTTTTCGGCCGACTGGCGTACAGACAGAAGAGAATGGAGCAGGTCGCACAGAACGCAATCGACCAGATCATCGGCCATGCGGAGTTAAAGGTCGCAAGGGAGAGCAATGCACCGACAATGGCGCCAATACCAAAGCGGAAGGTTCCTGCCAGCGATGATGCCGTTCCCGCCATATGCGGAAACTCATCCAGAATCACTGCCATCGCATTGGATGACACCATCGACACACAACCCACAAACGCCGCCACCCCAACCACCAGCGACCAGAACCCTAGTCCCAGCAGCGCACTGATGACCATCCACGCCGCCATAATAAATTGTATCCACAGCCCCGATCGGAACATATTCAGCGCGCCAATGCGGCGAACAAAGCGACTGTTAAAGATGGTCATCACGAACAAGAAAACAATATTCAGCGCAAAGTAATAACCAAAGTTTTCCGGCGCGACGTGGTTAATTTCAATGTAGACAAACGGTCCGGCGCTTAAGAACGAGAACATCCCGGCAAAGCTAAAACCGCTGGCCAGCATATAACTCAGGACACGCTTATGACGGAACAGCGCAGCGAAGTTACCAATAGTGGTACGGATGTGAAACGGCTGACGACGCTCCGGCGGTAACGTTTCTTTGATCAGGAAGAAGATCATCGCCGAAGCCAGAATCGCCGCCACGGCGAGGATCCAGAAAATGTAATGCCAGCTCAGCCACACCAGCACCCAACCGCCAACAATCGGTGCCATCAGCGGCGCGATGGTCGTTACCAGCATGACAAACGACATCATCCGCGAGAACTCTTCTTTCGGGTAGATATCGCGCATCAGGGCGTTGATGACCACGCTGGCCGCAGCCGCCGCCAGCCCGTGGAAGAAACGCATCACAATCAGCTGATCGATAGTTTGCGCCAGTGCACACGCCACCGCCGCCGCAGCAAATACCAGCGTACCGCCGAGAACCACCGGCTTACGCCCGAAGCTATCCGCCATCGGTCCGTAGATTAACTGCCCCAACGCAAAGCCCAGAATATAAGTACTCAGGGTCATCTGCGTACTGCCCGCCGGCACACCAAACTGCGCAGAAATCACTGGCAGCGCGGGCAGATACATATCAATCGACAGCGGCATCAACATGGCCAGCAGGCCAAGGATAAAGACAATAGCAAACGATGAATGCTGTCGCGTGGTCACAACGGGCTCCTGAATATAATGAAAGTGTTAACTAACGCTGGCGATTTCTTCTGCAGTTAATGGACGATATTCACCGGGTGCTAAATCAGCATCCAGCGTAATGCCGCCAATACGTTCACGATGCAGCTCAACCACGTGGTTACCCACGGCGGCGAACATGCGTTTCACCTGATGATAACGCCCTTCGCTGATGGTCAGACGTACCTGCGTCGGAGTAATCACTTCCAGCACCGCCGGCTTAGTGAGATCTTTTTCGTTATGTAACTGCACGCCTTTAGCAAACTGCTCTGCCGTATCGTCTGCCACCGGGGACTCCAGCGTCACCAGGTAGGTTTTCTCACAATGATGACGCGGAGAAGTAATGCGGTGCGACCACTGACCGTCATCGGTCATCAGCACCAGACCGGTGGTGTCGATATCCAGCCGCCCTGCTGCATGTAGTTTCCACGCCACAGGTTCATCCAGAAAATAGAGCACCGTTGGGTGATCCGGATCGTCAGTAGAACAAACATAGCCCTGAGGCTTATTGAGCATGAAGTAACGTGGTCCGTGTTGCTGTGCCAGCGGGTTTCCATCGTAAGCCACACTGTGTTCAGGGAGCAGTTTAAACGCTGCATTGCGGACGATTTCGCCATCGACGGTGACACGAGTGGCACGGATTTCACGCCCGGCAATAGCACGGCTAACGCCGAGTTGCTGTGCGATAAATTTATCAAGTCGCATGTGTGTGATTTTGCCTGTAAAAAACGGAGGTCGGGTAATGACCCGAAAATCTGAACTGTTGTTCGCCCAGTATAGCGGTCTAATAACTTCCCTCAAGAGAAAAAGATCCGTGGCATACTATTAGCAGAATAATCTACCTACGCGAGACCATGATTTTTACACTCCGTCCATATCAGCAAGAAGCCGTGGATGCCACGCTCAACCATTTTCGTCGTCATAAAACTCCTGCCGTTATCGTGCTGCCTACTGGTGCAGGTAAAAGCCTGGTGATAGCGGAACTGGCACGGCTGGCGCGTGGTCGCGTGCTGGTGCTGGCGCACGTCAAAGAGCTGGTGGCGCAAAACCATGCAAAATATCAGGCGCTGGGGCTGGAAGCCGATATTTTTGCCGCCGGGCTGAAGCGTAAAGAGAGCCACGGCAAAGTGGTGTTTGGCAGCGTACAGTCGGTCGCACGCAATCTCGATGCCTTTCAGGGTGAATTTTCGCTGTTGATTGTCGATGAATGTCACCGTATTGGCGACGACGAAGAGAGTCAGTATCAGCAAATTCTTACTCACCTGACCAAAGTGAATCCCCACTTACGCCTGCTGGGGCTGACTGCCACGCCTTTTCGACTGGGCAAAGGCTGGATCTACCAGTTCCATTATCACGGCATGGTACGCGGCGATGAGAAAGCCCTTTTCCGTGACTGCATTTATGAGCTGCCGCTGCGTTATATGATTAAACACGGTTATCTGACGCCACCAGAACGGCTGGATATGCCGGTAGTGCAATACGATTTCAGCCGCTTGCAGGCACAGAGCAATGGGCTGTTCAGCGAAGCAGATCTCAACCGCGAGCTGAAAAAACAACAACGTATTACGCCGCACATCATCAGCCAGATCATGGAGTTCGCCGCAACGCGCAAAGGGGTGATGATTTTCGCTGCGACGGTTGAACACGCAAAAGAGATTGTGGGATTGCTGCCCGCCGAAGATGCAGCACTCATTACCGGTGACACACCCGGCGCTGAACGTGATGTATTAATTGAAGATTTTAAAACCCAGCGTTTTCGCTATCTGGTCAACGTTGCGGTACTGACCACCGGATTTGACGCCCCGCACGTCGATCTTATCGCCATTCTGCGTCCTACTGAATCAGTGAGTCTTTACCAACAAATTGTCGGGCGCGGTCTGCGTCTGGCTCCCGGCAAGACTGATTGCTTAATTCTTGATTATGCGGGTAATCCTCACGATCTCTACGCGCCAGAAGTTGGCACCCCAAAAGGCAAAAGTGACAACGTTCCGGTACAGGTTTTCTGCCCTGCCTGCGGTTTTGCCAACACCTTCTGGGGCAAAACGACCGCCGACGGGACATTGATTGAACACTTTGGTCGTCGCTGTCAGGGATGGTTTGAAGATGACGACGGTCATCGCGAACAGTGTGACTTCCGTTTCCGTTTTAAAAATTGCCCACAATGTAACGCGGAAAATGATATTGCCGCCCGACGCTGCCGCGAATGTGACACGGTACTGGTTGATCCAGACGACATGTTAAAAGCGGCGCTACGACTGAAAGATGCTCTGGTATTACGCTGTAGCGGCATGTCTTTGCAGCATGGACACGACGAGAAAGGCGAATGGTTGAAAATCACCTATTACGATGAAGACGGCGCGGATGTGAGTGAGCGTTTCCGTCTGCAAACGCCCGCCCAGCGTACCGCCTTCGAGCAGCTTTTTATCCGCCCGCATACGCGCACACCGGGCATCCCTCTGCGCTGGATCACCGCTGCCGATATCCTCGCTCAGCAAGCGTTACTGCGCCATCCGGATTTTGTTGTTGCGCGAATGAAAGGCCAGTACTGGCAAGTGCGTGAAAAAGTGTTCGATTACGAAGGTCGTTTTCGTCGGGCGCATGAATTACGCGGTTAATAGTAGTTTTGATTGATGTATAAGGCGATTGAGTATAGAATCTCGCCCGCTTTTGCATACGCAAAGCAGATCACTTACCTGTTGCTGGGTCGCCTGTAGCAGGATTAATTTAAGAGAGAAAGAAATGTTTACTATCAACGCAGAAGTACGTAAAGAGCAGGGTAAGGGTGCGAGCCGCCGCCTGCGCGCCGCTAACAAGTTCCCGGCAATCATCTACGGTGGCAAAGAAGCGCCGCTGGCTATCGAGCTGGATCACGACAAAGTCATGAACATGCAAGCTAAAGCTGAATTCTACAGCGAAGTTCTGACCATCGTTGTTGACGGTAAAGAAATCAAAGTTAAAGCTCAGGACGTACAGCGTCACCCGTACAAACCGAAGCTGCAGCACATCGACTTCGTTCGCGCTTAATCGCTGAATAAGTTGTAAAAAACCCCGCTCCGGCGGGGTTTTTTGTATCTGCAGATTATGCCTGATGCGACGCAGTGCGTCTTATCAGGCATACAGGTATTACCGTTATTTGCAGGCCAGAGAAGGCGTTCACGCCGCATCTGGCATTCATAACACAAACCCGATTAATTACCGCCAGACGTCCGGCGCTGAAGCTGATCGCGTAAGTTCGGCGGCGTGCCCTTAATGGTCAGGGTATCGGTCGCCGGATCCCAGAAAATCCGTTCGCCTAACAGCATTGCATCAAAGTTGATGGTTAAGCCACCACCGCTACCGGCAAACTTAGTCAACTGACGCAGCGTGCTACGATCTGCCGGGAAGCTCTCTTCCAGTTCATAGCCTTTTTCAGCCGCAAATTCCGTGAAGCTCACCTCACTGACACCCGCCAGTTCTTTCGACAGCGACTCCAGCTCGATCTCTTCACCCGCCTGCAATTGCTCATTACAGTAGCTATAAACCTGCTGGCGAACGTTCTGCCGTTCTGCTTTATCCAGTTGCGCTTCGGCGGTAAAGTCATCGACCGCCTGTAACAGACCACGGTTTTGCGCTTTCGCATTCAACCCTTCGCTGGCACCGAGGAAGTCCATAAAGAAATCAGCCACTTTGCGCCCTACCCGCCCTTTCAGGAAAGTAAGATAACGGGTCGATTCTGGATTGGTTTCCCATTCGGTTAAATCGATACGCGCAACAATATCCGCATGATTAATATCGAGATAATGGGTCGGGTTGATGTCGAGGTTTTCGTTAACGCGCATACTGCTTAAATTGTTCAGTACGCAAATCAGCAAATACTCAACCGCCAGATAGCGATAGTGACAAAACAGCACGAAGCCGCCGTCAGCAAAAGGATATTTCGCCAGTTCGTCACGCAGGCGACCAGTTGCTGCCCGACTAAATGCCAGAAAGTCTTCTTCGCCCTGACGCTGTAAGCGCAGCGTCTGCGCCAGCTCACTCTCCTCGCTAAACAAACCGTAGGCTTTGTTCTTGGCGCTATAGACACGATGCAGCTCTGCCACCATCTCAACGACGGTTTCCGTCGGTTCCAGCAATGAATCGCGCAGCACCAGCTCAAGGTTCTGCTCATCACGCTTGATAAGCTGGTGCAGAGCAATCTGGTTGATATCCAGACTCATGATAAACTCTCCTTTAAGACCGGGCGGTATTCAACCACCGCCGGTTAAGCGACGCAATAAAAGATGGCGGTCATTTTACAGAAGGTGGCGTAACGCGAATGATTTAAAGTATAAAAAAGCAGAAAAAAAACCGTTGCTACGGTAATATGTTGCCCTTTCATCAACTAACTGATTTCGATTTATGCCACAAATTTCCCGCTACAGTGATGAACAGGTTGAACAATTGCTCGCAGAGCTGCTCAACGTACTGGAAAAACATAAGGCTCCGACCGACCTTTCCCTGATGGTGTTAGGCAATATGGTCACCAACCTTATCAACACCAGCATTGCCCCGGCTCAGCGCCAGGCGATTGCCAACTCTTTTGCCCGCGCCTTACAGTCCTCTATCAACGAAGACAAAGCGCACTAAGGGAAACAGATAACAGGTTATGGTAACTCATCGTCAGCGCTACCGTGAAAAAGTCTCCCAGATGGTCAGTTGGGGGCACTGGTTTGCACTGTTCAATATTCTGCTTTCGCTCGTCATTGGCAGCCGTTACCTGTTTATCGCCGACTGGCCGACAACGCTTGCGGGTCGTATTTATTCCTACGTAAGCATTATCGGCCATTTCAGCTTCCTGGTGTTCGCCACCTACTTGCTGATCCTCTTCCCGCTGACCTTTATCGTCGGCTCCCAGAGGCTGATGAGGTTTTTGTCCGTCATTCTGGCAACGGCGGGAATGACGCTATTACTGATCGATAGCGAAGTCTTTACTCGTTTCCATCTCCATCTTAATCCCATCGTCTGGCAACTGGTTATCAACCCAGACGAAAATGAGATGGCGCGCGACTGGCAGCTGATGTTCATCAGCGTGCCGGTTATTTTATTGCTTGAACTGGTGTTTGCGACGTGGAGCTGGCAAAAGCTGCGCAGCCTGACGCGTCGTCGGCGCTTCGCGCGCCCGCTGGCCGCATTCTTATTTATCGCCTTTATCGCCTCGCATGTGGTGTATATCTGGGCCGATGCCAACTTCTATCGCCCGATCACCATGCAGCGCGCTAACCTGCCGCTTTCGTACCCGATGACGGCGCGACGTTTTCTTGAGAAGCATGGTCTGCTTGATGCGCAGGAGTATCAACGCCGTCTTATTGAGCAAGGTAATCCAGACGCCGTTTCCGTTCAGTATCCGTTAAGCGAACTGCGCTATCGCGATATGGGCACCGGGCAGAATGTGCTGTTGATTACTGTCGATGGCCTGAACTACTCACGCTTCGAGAAGCAGATGCCTGCACTGGCAGGTTTTGCTGAGCAAAATATTTCGTTCACGCGCCATATGAGCTCCGGCAACACTACAGACAACGGCATCTTTGGCCTGTTCTATGGCATCTCGCCGAGCTATATGGACGGCATTCTGTCGACCCGTACCCCTGCGGCGTTAATTACTGCGCTTAATCAGCAAGGCTATCAGCTGGGGTTATTCTCGTCAGATGGCTTTACCAGCCCGCTGTATCGCCAGGCATTGTTGTCAGATTTCTCGATGCCGAGCGTACGCACCCAATCTGACGATCAGACCGCCACGCAGTGGATCAACTGGCTGGGCCGCTACGCACAAGAAGATAACCGCTGGTTCTCGTGGGTTTCTTTCAATGGCACTAACATTGACGACAGCAATCAGCAGGCATTTGCACGGAAATATAGCCGCGCGGCAGGTAATGTCGATGACCAGATTAACCGCGTGCTTGATGCGCTGAAAGCGTCCGGCAAGCTGGACAATACGGTGGTGATTATTACTGCCGGTCGGGGTATTCCGCTGAGCGAAGAGGAAGAAACCTTTGACTGGTCCCACGGTCATCTTCAGGTGCCGTTAGTGATTCACTGGCCAGGCACACCGGCACAGCGAATTAATACCCTGACCGACCATACCGATCTGATGACCACGCTGATGCAACGTCTGCTACACGTCAGCACACCGGCGAGCGAATATTCGCAAGGTCAGGATTTGTTCAACCCTGAGCGCCGTCATTACTGGGTTACAGCTGCGGATAACGATACGCTGGCAATTACCACCCCGAAAATGACGCTGGTATTGAACAATAACGGTAAATACCGCACTTACAACTTACGTGGCGAAAGAGTGAAAGACGAAAAACCACAGTTAAGTTTGTTATTGCAAGTGCTGACAGACGAGAAGCGTTTCATCGCTAACTGATTAATTATAAATCAGTTAGCAAAATATCTTACTTGCAATCGTTGTGGAAAACGGTAGTATAAGCAGCCACGAGTCGGCACGTAGCGCAGCCTGGTAGCGCACCGTCATGGGGTGTCGGGGGTCGGAGGTTCAAATCCTCTCGTGCCGACCAAAAATCCCAAGAAAACCAACCTTTACGGTTGGTTTTTTTATATCCATAGCATTGTCTTGCTACCCTCACTTGCAGTTTTACTACATGCCCATACATAAAATGGGGTAACATTCACGCGCCTGGTAGCGTTACCAACGCTACGCTCAAACATAATGATTCTAATAAAACCTCAGGAGACTACTATGCCTGAAGCAACGCCTTTTCAGGTGATGATTGTGGATGATCATCCACTTATGCGACGCGGTGTTCGTCAGTTACTGGAGCTTGATCCTGGTTTTGAAGTGGTCGCCGAAGCAGGCGACGGCGCTAGTGCTATCGATCTGGCTAATCGACTGGATATCGACGTTATCTTGCTGGATCTCAATATGAAAGGTATGAGTGGCCTGGATACCCTCAATGCCTTGCGCAGGGATGGCGTTACCGCGCAAATTATTATCCTGACCGTATCAGATGCCTCCAGCGATATCTTTGCACTGATAGACGCAGGCGCAGACGGCTATCTGCTAAAAGACAGCGACCCGGAAGTATTACTGGAAGCAATTCGCGCCGGAGCAAAAGGCAGCAAAGTCTTTAGCGAACGCGTCAATCAGTACTTACGCGAGCGTGAAATGTTCGGTGCGGAAGAAGATCCCTTCAGCGTGCTAACGGAGCGTGAGCTGGATGTTCTGCACGAACTGGCGCAAGGGCTGTCGAATAAGCAAATTGCCTCGGTGTTGAATATTTCTGAACAGACGGTAAAAGTGCACATTCGCAATCTGCTGCGTAAACTCAATGTCCGCTCACGCGTGGCGGCCACCATTCTGTTCCTGCAACAACGCGGGACACAATAAAAAAATAGCCCGATGGATTTATCATCGGGCTGAGATTGATGACAAACACAAAACTGCCTGATGCGCTATGCTTATCAGGCCTACGCAGATCGAGCAATGTATTGAATTTGCACGATTTTGTAGGCCGGATAAGGCGCTCACGCCGCATCCGGCATAAACATAGCGCACGTTGTCATCCGCCTGGCTCCAATGGCGTCACCATCGGGCTTCTTCTTATTTACTCTCCTGCGGCGACAAATGTTGCATCGCCTGCGCGATACTGCGCTCAATCACCGCACGGCGAGTATCGTTGGCAGGCAAGAGTTTCAACATCATCTCCCACGCAGCAACGGCTTCGCCAAATCGCTGCTGCTCAAAGGCATTAAACGCATACATGCTCAGCACGCGAATATTGCTATGGTCGCTTCTCACCAGTTGACGCAACAACTCGCCGCCCAGGCGGTTATCGTTAGGGTCAGAAGAACGCGTTAACGCCTCCGCGTAACCCAGCGCAGCATCGCTGTTTTTCGGATCGAGGCGATACGCTGTGGCATATGCATCAGTCGCGATACTGGCGTTACCCAGCGCCATCCCAACGCGCCCCAACATAATCCAGCCTTCAATATCTCCTGGATTTTTTTGCAGTTGAGTACGCATCCCCAGCGCAAGACGTGACATCTCTTCTTCGTTGAGCGGATCGGCTTTCGGATCCAGCGCCCTGTCCAGCAATGCCGGAGCTTGCGCTGTGGCCTGCTGCCAGATTTTCACCTGCTGATAATTGCCCGTCTGGTAGTAGCTGACGCCAGCCACAATTAACGCCACCACAATACCCGGCAGATAAACAACATATCCGGCACGCTTACCTTCCGGCACGCTTTGTTCAGGAAACGCTTCCGGCACCACGCGTACCCGACGCCGCGAACGGGCGTAAATGACCCAACCGCCAATGCCAATAGCCACTACTGGCAGCACCCACAGCAGCACGGTCAGCGGCGTTAACGGCGGATCGTAAGTGACGAAGTTGCCGTAACGCGCCACCATATAATCGACAATCTCTTTTTTACTTTTACCTTCCTGCATCAGTTCATACACTTTCTGACGCAGGTCGGTGGCAATCATCGAGTTGGAATCGGCAATGCTGTTGTTCTGGCATTTCGGACAGCGCAGTTCTTCCGTGAGCTGGCGGAACTGCTGTTCCTGTGCTTCATCCTTAAACTGCAACACGTCGATGGTTGCCAGCGCCGAGCCGGAGATCATCAGCATCAGCACGCCCAATAAAAACCTCATTGTGCGGCCTCCTTACTGTATTTCTCCCACAGCGGCTTGATCTCTTCTTCCCAGACGCGAGGATTGAGATCGCCCGCATGGCGATAGCGAATGATGCCGTTGCCATCGATGAGGAACGTTTCTGGCGCGCCATACACGCCAAGATCCAGCCCTAACATGCCGTCGCCATCAAACAGGCTTAGCGCGTAAGGATTGCCCAGTTCTTTCAGCCAGCTAATCGCTTTCTGCCTGTCGTCTTTATAGTTCATACCCACCACGCGGATGCCCTGCGCAGAAAGCTGATTCAGATATTGATGTTCCGCACGGCAGGTCGGGCACCAGGTCGCCCAGACGTTGAGCAGCACCGGTTTGCCCTGGGTCAGCACGTCCGCCTGATAAAACTGACCGGGATTATCCAGTGATTCGAGGCGAAACGTCGGCACCGGCTTGCCAATGAGCGCCGATTCCAGATTGGTCGGATCATCCCCTTCGGCATTACGCGCCAACTGCCACAGCAAGGCTGCGGCAATCGCCAGGAAGATAATCAAAGGAATTAACAATACTTTGCGCTTCATACAGCCTCCGGCGCAGTTTTTTGCGGGTTCACGCGCTTGCGATAGCGAGGATCAAACAGGCATAACAGCCCGCCCAACGCCATCATCAGCCCGCCCGCCCAGATCCAGCGAACAAACGGTTTGTAGTAAAGACGAACTGCCCACGCGCCGTTTTCCAGCTCTTCGCCAAGTGCTGCGTACAGGTCACGGGTAATACCGCCGTCAATTGCCGCTTCAGTCATCATCGAACCAGCGGTGTTGTAATAACGTTTTTCCGCATACAGCACCGTTTCCGGTTTGCCGTCACGCGTCACGCCGATAGTCGCCACACCGCCGCGCCAGTTTGGGCCAGTAACCTCTTTTACATCACGGAAGGTGAAGCGATATTCATGAATATCGACGCTATCGCCGGACTTCATGCGCACATCACGCTCAACGCTATAATTCTGGCTAAAGGCAATGCCAACAATTGTCACTGCCAGCCCCAGGTGAGCCGCCACCATCCCCCAATAACTGAAGGTGGTTTTCGTGCCGCGTGAAATACGCAGCGCAGCTTCCGCAATTGCCAGCACCGCAATCCAGCAGGCCATTGCCAGGCCGAGCACCGTCATCGCCACAACTTTGCTTTCGAACAGCCACGGCAACAGCAGAGACAGCACCACCGTAGAGATGAAGGCGATAATCAATAAATTGCGGATTTTACGTGGGCGATCGCGCCCCCAGCGCACCAGAGGGCCAACACCTAGCAGCAGCGCAAACGGCACCATCAGCCAGGTAAACATGGTGTTGAAGAACGGTTCGCCAATCGAAATACTGCCCAGTCCCAGTTGCTTGTGCACCAGCGGCAGCAGCGTCCCCAGCAACACCACCAGCATCGCGGCGACCAGCAAAACGTTGTTCGCTAACAACAGAGATTCCCGCGACCACAGCGCATTGTTTACGCGTGAGCGAACTTTGTGTCCACGCGCGGCAAACAGCAGCAGTGAACCACCAATCACCAGCACCATAAAGGCGAGGATAAACATACCGCGCGCCGGATCAGACGCAAACGCGTGTACCGATACCAGCACGCCGGAACGCACGAGGAAAGTCCCCAGCAGACACAGCGAGAAGGCACTGATTGCCAGAAGTAATGTCCACGCTTTGAAGCTGGCGCGTTGTTCAGTGACCGCCAGCGAGTGCATCAACGCAGTGCCAACCAGCCACGGCATAAACGAGGCGTTTTCAACCGGATCCCAGAACCACCAGCCGCCCCAGCCGAGTTCGTAATAGGCCCATGCGGAACCGAGCACAATGCCGAGCGTCAGGAAGATCCACGCCGCCAGCGTCCACGGGCGGGTAAAACGTGCGTAGGTGCTGTCCAGACGCCCACTCAGCAAAGAAGCAATGGCAAAAGCAAACGCCACCGAGAAGCCGACGTACCCCATATAAAGCAGAGGCGGATGGAAGATTAGCCCCGGATCCTGCAACAGCGGGTTAAGATCGCGACCTTCAATCGGGAAGTTCGGCAACGTGCGTGAGAACGGGTTAGAGGTAAAGAGAATGAACAGCAAAAAGCCGACACTGACCATCCCCATTATCGCCAGTACACGGGCCACAATATCCAGCGGAATACGCTGACTAAAAATCGCTACCGCAAAGGTCCAGCCGCTCATCAGCAGCACCCACAGCAGTAGCGAGCCTTCATGCGCGCCCCAGGTAGCCGCCACGCGATACCACACCGGAAGCTGGGTATTGGAGTTGCTGGCAACATAGGTGACGGTAAAGTCGTTGACCACGAAAGCATTGACCAGCACCAGAAATGCGCCAGCTACAGACATAAACAGCAGCCAGGCAAACAAGCGGGAAGACGCCATCATGCGCGCGTCCCCGCGCGCCACGCCCCATAGCGGATACACGGACAGCAGCAGCGCAATCCCTAGCGCCAGGCACAGCAGTCCGTTACCAATTTCCGGCATCATGATGCTGGGCCCTTATAAACACTCGCCGGGCGACGGTGGTTAGCTTCCATCGCTTTCTCAACTTCTGGCGGCGTATAGTTTTCATCGTGTTTCGCCAGCACTTCTTTCGCGAGGATATGATTGCCTTTTTCCAGTTCGCCCTGCACCACAACGCCCTGCCCTTCACGGAACAGATCCGGCAAAATGCCTTCGTAAGAGACATCGACCGAACCTTCAGCGTCGTAAATGGTGAACGTTACTTTCAGCGAATTGGGATCGCGCTGCACGCTACCCGGCATCACCATTCCACCGACGCGCAGGCGCTGACCGACTTCCGGCATCTGCTGAGTTTCACGCTTGCCATAGAGAATCTCCCCCGGCGTATAGAAAAGGTCGATATTCGAGCGCAGCGCATACAGCCCCAGACCAATCGTCAGCGCCAGCCCCGCCAGCACAGCACAGGCAATCCACAACCGATTTTTACGGCGAATATTCATGCAGCCTCCTGCTGTTGCGCAGCACGTAAACGCGCCTCACGCGCCCGCTGTTGCGCCACGCCACGCAGAATTGCGCGATGCTGCATCACCGAGTGCACGACCAAAACCACCAGCGGAATAACGGTCATCACCACCGCCAGCCAGACAAAAAAGGCGTAACCGCCCATTGCGAAAAATTCATTCCAGGAAGCAAATGCAGGGGTCATTTACGGCCTCTTTTCAGTATCAGTTCACTCACCCACGGACGGCGTTTTTCCATCAGCAAAATCAAATTACGCATCCGCATCAGCGTCAGCGTGGCGGACAGCAGCAGGAAGCCAAAAATCGACCAGCGTAGCGGCGAACGCATCGCCGGATCGATACTTTGCTGCATCCGCGTTGATCCCTGATGCAGGGTGTTCCACCACTCCACGGAGTAATGAATAATCGGCAGATTCACCACGCCAATCAGCACCAGAATACCTGCCGCACGGCCTGCCAGACGGCGGTCGTCGAAGGCGTGCCACAGGGCAATCACACCCACATACAGAAACAGCAGCACCAGTTCAGAAGTCAGGCGTGCGTCCCATACCCACCAGGTGCCCCACATCGGTTTCCCCCACGCGGAACCGGTGACCAGGGCAATAAAGGTAAACACGGCACCAATGGGCGCCATCGCCGCCACCGCCAGGTTGGCCATTTTCATCTGCCAGACAAGGCCGATAAACGCCGCCACCGCCATTGAGGCATAAATGCCCATCGACCAGATCGCCGCAGGTACATGCAGATAGATAATGCGGTAGCTATTTCCCTGCTGATAATCAGCGGGGGCAAAGCCGAATCCCCAGATCCAGCCGACGGTAAGCACAACCACACTGGCGATTGCCAGCCACGGTATAAACCAGCCACAGATTTGGTACAGCCGTGGTGGGATCGCCAGTTGATGCAGTGTTTTCCACATAGTTTCGATACCAGACTTGAACAAAAATCAGTAATTCAGCGTTATTGAATGCTGATTCGTAACGCTGCCGCCGTCGCAAAAGGGCTTAATGTCGCGGTGCCTGCCAGCAACGCACCTAAAATTGCCAGATACCCGTCAACGGGCAAATGCATGGAAGCCGCGTCCATCGCGGCGGTGGCAAAAATGAGTAATGGGATAGTCAGCGGTAACACCAGTATGCTCAATAGCACACCACCGCGCTTAAGTCCCACCGTCAGCGCCACGCCCGGTGCGCCGAGAAAGCCAAGCGTAGGGGTTCCCAGCAGCAGCGTCAGCGCCATCACTTGCCAGCCATAAACGTCCATTCCCAGTAGCAATGCCACCAGAGGCGAGAGGATGAGTAACGGCAGACCGGTTACCATCCAGTGCGCCATCACCTTCGCCAGCACAACGGCGGGCAAGGGTAACGGCAACAACATCAATTGTTCAAGACTGCCGTCCTGCAAATCGTCACGGAACAGCCGCTCCAGCGCCAGCAGTGAAGAAAGCAGCGCCGCAACCCAGATAATTCCCGGTGCAATGCGCGCCAGCAGCTGCGGCTCCGGGCCAATACTGAGCGGAAAAAGGGTAATAACAATCAGGAAGAACCACAGCGGATTAGCGATTTCGGCGCTATGGCGAAACGCCACGCGCAGCTCAAGACGGAAAATGCGCCAGAACATCATGCGCCCCTCGTTTGCATCAGCGAAATGCGGCGGATTTTACTTTCAGCAACGTTGAGCGGCTGGTGGGTAGTCAGAATCACAATCCCCCCCTGCTCCGTATGCTGCGCCATTCGCTGGGTCAGACGATCGACGCCGTTAACGTCAATCGCGGTAAAAGGTTCGTCGAGGATCCACAGCGTGGCACGGGTCAGCCACAGACGCGCCAGCGCCACGCGGCGTTGTTGCCCGGCAGAGAGTTGATTAACGGGAATATCTTCGAATCCGGCAAGCCCGGCCTGCGCCAGGGCTTTCAGACATTGTGCGGTATCGCCATCGCGATGATAAAAGTGCAGATTTTCTAACGCCGTCAGCCGGGTTTTGATCCCCGGCTGATGGCCTATCCATAACAGATTTTGATGGTAGCTGTCGCGTACCTGATGCAAGGGCTGCCCTTGCCAGAGAACGTCACCCGCATCAGGGCGAGACAATCCCGTCAGCAAACGGAGAAGCGTTGTCTTCCCCGCACCGTTGCTGCCGGTAATTTGTACCCACTCTCCTGCATTCAGCGTAAACGACAAACCACTAAATAATGTTCGTTCATCCCGCTCGCAAAGTAATTCTCTGGCTTCAAGCATACCCACGCAATAACCCTGTTAAAAACCTGTCTCGACTTCGCGCATATCGGGCAGCTTGTGCGCTATCCCTTTATGGCAATCAATACAGGTTTGCCCATCTTTCACCGCCTGGTCGTGCATCTTAGCGGCAACAGATTTCTGGGCGGTTGTATCCATATACTCGAAGTTGTGACAGTTACGGCACTCCTGCGAGTTATTGTCCTTCATGCGCCGCCACTCATTCTGTGCCATCGTCAGGCGATGAGCTTCAAATTTCTGCGGCGTGTCAATAACGCCAAAAATTTTACCATACAGCTCTTTACTTGCTTTGAGCTTGCGTATCATCTTTGGCACAAACTCGTGCGGAACGTGACAATCCGGGCAGGTCGCACGCACGCCGCTACGGTTGTTGTAGTGCACGGAATCCATGTATTCCTGATACACCGTGTTGCGCATTTCGTGGCAGCTAATGCAGAACTCTTCGGTATTGGCTTTTTCCATCCCGGTGTTAAAGCCACCCCAGAAGACGATGCCGCCAACAAAGCCGATCAACAGCAGCGTACCCAGCGCCAGACGGCTGGGGGTACGCCACCATTTCCACAGGCGCTTAATCAGACCAGGCTTACGGTCAGAATTTCCCATAATAACCTCTTATTTCCCGTAACCTTTTGACGGGGTAAAGGTATTCCCCACGATTGGCGCGGTATCGGCCTGCGGCACGTGACATTGCAGACAGAAGTAACGACGCGGAGCCACTTCTGCGCCCACTTTGCCGTCGCTGTCCATAAAGTGAGTAGGACTGATGCGCGGCGCGCCTGTGGTGCGATAGCTTTCAACACCGTGGCACTGCAAGCAGCGGTTGGTATTGGTCGTTACCTGATAACCTTCAACGCTATGCGGGATCATTGGCGGTTGATTCACATAGTTCAGCGGCATTCGTTCCTGCTCTTTTGGCATCCGAATGGCCCCTTCCTGCGTCCCGGATACTTCCGGCGACTGGCTAAAATCGACGCCATTAGCCGCCCAAACCGCGCCGCTCACCACCAGGGCCAGCATCGCCGTCCATTGACACAGCGCCTTCTTCAGGTCATGGCTTTTCATGATTTCGCTCCCGAACTCCATCGTGTAGTTATTGTAAATACATCCTCAGAACAGACATCCACGCAGCGACCGCACGTCATGCAATCGCGGCTGGTGACCTGCACCGGGCTTTGTTCATCCAGCACCGGGGCACGTAGCACATGCGGTTCCGGGCAAACATGAAAACAATCCATACAGCGGTTACATTTCTGCCGATCGGTGGCCGCAACGGTAATCACACCTTTGCTACCCAGCACGCCATACAGCGCGCCAACCGGACAAATGTGCCCGCACCAGCCGTGTTCAACGACCAGTAGATCAAATAAAAACAGTGCGAGAATAAGCAGCGCGCCGCTGCCGAATCCCATTACCAGGCTACGCCCCATCAGGGAAACGGGGTTGATCCATTCCCAGATGAGCGTGCCGGTTAAGGCCGATCCCACCAGGATCACGGCCAACAGCACGTACCGAATGTGGCGCGGGATGGTCGCAGACTGATTGAGCTCAAAGCGCCTGCGTAACCAGTTCGCTAAGTCGGTAATTGGGTTCAGCGGGCAGACCCAGCTACAAAATAATCGCTTTCCTGCCAGGGCGTAGAGCACGGTGATAATTACCGCACCGGTCAACGCCACCGTGGCAGGCAGATGACCGCTGGCAAGACTTTGCAGCGTCATCAGCGGATCGGTCAGCGGAACGGTGTCGAATAACAGGCTACTGCTGTAGTTGCCGTGCAAGATCCACACACCAAACCACGGACCGCTCAAAAACATCCCCAGCACGAAGAACTGACAAAGGCGACGTAACACCAGCCAACGGTGGCTGCGCCACCAGCCTTTTTTCTCCAGCGCCTCGCGCCCGGCGTCACGTTTACGATTTGCCATTGTTCCCCTCCAGCCAGCCGAAGCGGTAATGGTGACCTAACTCCCCTTTCGCCAGTGACAGCGGTAACACCTTGATTGCCGGTTGTTCCAGCACGCACACTTTTTCGCACTTACCGCAACCGGTACAGGCGTCGCTGTGAACCGTCGGCAGAAAGCGGGCGTGCTTACCGGTACGCGTGTTGCGCTCCAGCTCCAGGGTGATGGCCTCATCAATTTTCGGGCATTCGCGATAACAAACATCGCAGCGCAGCCCCTGAAAGTTGAGACAGTTTTCCTGGTCCACCAGCACCGCCAGCCCCATCCGCGCGTCGTCGATCGATTCGATCTCACGATCCAGCGCACCGCTCGGGCACACTTTGGCGCACGGAATGTCCTCACACATTTCGCAAGGAATATCCCGTGCGACAAAATATGGCGTGCCCGCCGACAGGCCAGAAGCCAGCGTCGCCAGTTTTAAGGTGTCATAAGGGCAAGCCTGAACACACTGACCGCAACGCACACAGGCACTGGCAAAGGCGTTCTCGTTTATGGCTCCGGGCGGGCGCAACCGCACGCCAGATGCGCGTGCGGTTTGCTGTTGTAACCCCAGCGCCACACCCACGGCAGCCAGCCCGCCTGCTGTGCGAACAACATCGCGCAGAAAGCGGCGGCGACCATTTTGAGGTTTCGCTGACCGGGACATAATGGCTTACACCTTCTCCAGTTTGACCGCGCACTTCTTGAAGTCCGTCTCTTTCGAGAGCGGATCGGTCGCATCCAGCGTCAGTTTGTTTACCAGCTGTGCGGCGTCGAAGAACGGCATATACACCAGCCCCTGCGGCGGACGGTTACGACCGCGCGTTTCGACAATCGAGATCACTTCGCCACGGCGAGAAACCACTTTCACTTTGTCGCCGCGACGCAGATCGCGCGCTTTCGCATCCAGCGGGTGAATAAACAGTACCGCTTCCGGGAAGGCGCGGTGCAGTTCTGGTACACGGCGCGTCATACTGCCGGTGTGCCAGTGCTCCAGTACGCGTCCGGTAGAGAGCCACAGGTCGTACTCTTCATCCGGTGCTTCCGCCGCCGGTTCGAACGGCAGTGCGAAGATCACCGCTTTGCCATCTGGTTTACCGTAGAACTTATAGCCTTCGCCCGCTTTCACGTACGGGTCGTTACCTTCGCTGTAACGCCACTGAGTTTCTTTACCGTTCACTACCGGCCAGCGCAGACCGCGCGCTTTATGGTAGTCATCGAACGGCGCCAGATCGTGACCGTGACCGCGACCAAACCATGCGTACTCTTCGAACAGCCCTTTTTGCAGATAGAAGCCCAGCTCGCGGGATTCATCGTTCAGTTGATCTTCCGCCAGTTCAGATACCGGGAATTTGCTCACTTCCGGGGTGGCATACAGCACTTCGTACAGCGTTTTGCCGCGCAGTTCCGGTTTCTTCGCCAGCAGCTCTTCCGGCCATACTTCTTCTGTTTTGAAGCGGCGGGAGAACTGGACTAACTGCCAGAGATCCGATTTCGCTTCGCCCGGTGCCTGTACCTGCTGACGCCAGAACTGAGTACGGCGTTCGGCATTACCGTAAGCGCCCTCTTTTTCTACCCACATTGCGGTCGGCAGGATCAAGTCGGCGGCCAGCGCACTGACTGTCGGATACGGATCGGAGACGATGATGAAGTTGCGCGGATCGCGCCAGCCCGGCATACGCTCTTCATTAATGTTCGGCCCGGCCTGCATGTTGTTGGTACACATGGTCCAGTAAACATTCAGCTTGCCGTCTTTCAGCGCACGGTCTTGTGCCACCGCGTGCAGACCGATTTTCGCCGGAATGGTGCCGCTCGGGATATTCCACTTCTTCTCGCAGATATCACGGTGTTTCTCGTTAGTCACCACCATGTCCGCAGGCAGACGGTGAGCAAAGGTGCCCACTTCACGCGCAGTACCACACGCAGAAGGCTGCCCGGTCAGGGAGAACGGACCGCAACCCGGCTGGGAAATTTTGCCGGTCAGCAGGTGCAGGTTGTAGACCAGGTTGTTGGCCCACACGCCACGGGTATGCTGGTTGAAACCCATCGTCCAGTAGGAGATGACTTTCTTGTTCGGATCGGCATACAGCTGCGCCAGTTGTTCTAACTGATCTTTCGGCACGCCGGTCATTTCGGCGGTTTTTTCCAGCGTATATTCGGCAACGAAGGCTTTGTAATCTTCAAAGCTCATTGGTTCGGAAGCGTCGGAGCCCGGATTCTTCGCTGCTTTTTCCAGCGGATGGGTCGGACGTAAACCGTAGCCGATGTCCGTCGCCCCTTTGCGCAGGTTGACGTGTTTGCTGAAGAAGTCCTGATTTATCGCATTGTTTTGAATGATATAGTTGGCGATATAGTTAAGGATCACCAGGTCAGACTGTGGCGTAAAGATGATGCCGTTATCCGCCAGCTCGAAGCTACGATGCTGGTAGGTAGAAAGCACCGCCACGGTGACGTTCTGGTTAGAGAGACGACGGTTAGTGATGCGCGACCAGAGGATCGGGTGCATCTCCGCCATGTTTGCGCCCCACAGCACAAACGCGTCAGCCTGCTCGATGTCGTCATAGCAGCCCATCGGCTCATCCATACCAAAGGTACGCATAAAGCCAACTACTGCCGACGCCATACAGTGACGCGCGTTCGGGTCGATGTTGTTCGAACGGAAACCCGCTTTAAACAGCTTGGAGGCGGCATAACCTTCCCAGATAGTCCACTGACCAGAACCGAACATACCGATCGATTCCGGCCCTTTTTCTTTCAGGACGGTTTTGAATTTCTCTTCCATCACATCGAAAGCCTGATCCCAGGTGATTGGGGTAAATTCGCCTTCTTTGTCATATTTACCGTTTTTCATACGCAGCAGCGGCTGCGTCAAACGGTCTTTACCGTACATGATTTTGGGCAGGAAATAGCCCTTAATGCAGTTCAGGCCACGGTTAACCGGTGCGTCTGGGTCGCCCTGACAGGCCACCACACGCCCCTGCTGCGTTCCGACCAGAACGCCGCAACCAGTACCGCAGAAACGGCACGGCGCTTTATCCCATTTAATGGCTTCCTGCTGACCAACAACGGCGCGGGCAACGCCCGGCACGCTGAGACCGGCAGCCGCCGCAGCGGCCGCAACGGCGTTAGCTTTCATAAAGCTACGACGACTGAGTTTCATGGTGTTTCCTCACCTTGCTCTTCCTGCTGGTGATAAACCAGCGACACCGCCAGCACGCCCTCTACGTTGCGTACTGACTCAATGGTTTGGATCAGCGTTTCGCTGTCTTCTGCTTCCACCACCACAATCAACTGACCGCTCGGCGCGTCGCTGACAGCAACTTCACAGCCGGGAAAGGCGTTCAGTTGGGTGCTGATGTCTGAAATTCGTTCGCTTTTGGCCTGCACGACCAGGCTGCAAACTTGCCAGTTAGTGTGCATGGAGATACTCCGCAGTTATGGCTGATACCGGACAGCTGGCTGCACATGCTCCACATCCGTTGCAAAGTTGGCTATTAAGTTGCGGCTGGTAGATCCCGGAGAGCGTCGGGCGAAAGATAATTGCCATTGGCTCGCAGCTATCCTGACAGCGGCGGCATTCAACTGTTTGATACGCCAGGCACGCCTCCCCGATGGTGAACAGCAAATCCCAGGCCCTGGTGTGGCGCGGAGAAAATAGCGATTCGGGGCAAGCCTGCGCGCAGGCGTAACAGAAGCTGCACTCGTTATTTTTGAAATTAACGCTCGGATAACCACCTGCGCCGCGTTCAAGAATGTTGTTTTCACAAGCATTAATACAGGCGTCGCAGCGGGTGCAATGGGTCAGAAAATGAGATTCATCACCGGACCAGGGCGGACGGATACCGTTACTGGCTTTGCGCCAGCGACCAGTGAGTATGCCCCGACGGGATGCATCAATCTTCACATTGACCTTCCATCATTAACGCGCTCTGAAAACTGAGAGCGACCAAATAAACCGCATAATTAATAAGCCATTTTTATAGCCGCTAAGATATTAAAGGATGTGTCAAAGATGCATACCCCGATCGAGGTAAAACCTGTAGCAGGATCAAAAGAGTGGCGGGAAGCGTGGCAAAAACGGGCTTTTGCTCACATTTCAAATGGTTATAAACATATTTATATAGCGATTAATTCACCAGAGATATTTCTGCTGGTTTGTTCTCTCATCAGAATTTAACACTAAAAGAGCAGGTGAAATTGTCTGAATGTTCTTTAAGTTATTCATAAAGCAAATTAATAAATCTGATGAATATGTTAACCTTCAGCGACATCATCGGTGAAAACCTATAAATGAAGAAGGAAAGCAAAAAAATGAAGACCATTCTACCTGCAGTATTGTTTGCCGCTTTCGCTACCACTTCCGCCTGGGCGGCAGAGAGTGTCCAGCCACTGGAGAAAGTAGCGCCTTATCCACAAGCTGAAAAAGGCATGAAGCGTCAGGTGATTCAGTTAACTCCGCAAGAAGATGAATCTACCCTGAAAGTAGAACTGTTGATCGGTCAGACGCTGGAAGTCGATTGCAACCTGCATCGTCTCGGCGGGAAGCTGGAAAGTAAAACGCTGGAAGGCTGGGGCTATGATTATTATGTCTTTGATAAAGTTAGCTCGCCGGTTTCGACGATGATGGCCTGCCCGGATGGCAAGAAAGAGAAGAAATTTGTCACCGCGTATCTGGGCGATGCTGGAATGCTGCGTTACAACAGCAAGCTGCCGATCGTGGTGTATACGCCAGACAACGTGGATGTGAAGTACCGGGTCTGGAAGGCGGAAGAGAAAATTGACAACGCGGTAGTTCGCTAAACTGCTGTGAGGTGCTGCACTCCGTATGTCGGATAAGGTGGTCACGCCGCATCCGACATATGGCGCACGAGCCGGTTGCCTGATGCGACGCTGACGCGTCTTATCAGGCCTACGCCGCTGTGAAGTGCCGCACTCCGTAGGTCGGATAAGGCGGTTACGCCGCATCCGACACTCAATGCCGGATGTGGCACATCATTACAATGCAATATCCGCCACTTCTTTTTGAACGGGTTGCGGTTTCAACTGCGGTTTCGGCGTACTATCTGCCGCCTGCGGCTTGTCGTATTTCAGCCCCAGCACTTCGCTGGTGTACTGCAACTCGCGTTCTGTTGCTGCCACATCACCGTTCAGCTTGCGTCCATAAGACGGAACGATCGCTTTCAACGTGGCCTGCCATTGCGGGCTGGAAACACGATCACCAAACACTTTTTCCAGCAGATTCAACATAATCGGCGCGGCAGTTGACGCCCCCGGAGATGCCCCCAGCAGCGCGGCAATGGTTCCTTGCTGGTCGCTGACCACTTCTGTCCCCAAACGCAGTACACCGCCTTTATCGGCATCGCGTTTGATAATCTGCACACGCTGTCCTGCTTGCCACAAACGCCAGTCCTCTTTTTTCGCTTGCGGATAGTACTCTTTCAACGCTTCAAAACGATCCTCTTCACTCAACATCACCTGACTTACCAGATATTTCACCAGATCGAAATTATCCAGCCCGACGTGCATCATCGGCATCACGTTGGAAGTGGTGGTGGAACTCATCAGATCCCACAGTGAACCGTTTTTGAGGAATTTGGTTGAGAAGGTGGCAAATGGCCCAAACAGCACTACGCGTTTACCGTCCAGCACACGGGTATCGATATGCGGAACCGACATCGGTGGTGCGCCAACGGAGGCTTTCCCATAGACCTTCGCCAGATGATGGTTAACCACGTCCGGGTTTTCCGAAACAAGGAACTGCCCACCTACCGGGAAACCGGCGTAGTCTTTCGCTTCCGGAATACCGGATTCCTGTAACAGCTTCAGCGCCGCACCGCCCGCGCCGATAAAGACAAATTTCGCGCGGATGTTCTGTGCTGTGCCGTTTTTCAGATCGGCAACGGTGACGGTCCAGGTGTTATCGTCATTACGTTTGAGAGCGCGGACTTCACTGCTGAGTTGCAGCGAGAAGTTAGACTTCTTCTGCAAGGAAGCTATTAACTGGCGGGTGATCTCGCCGTAGTTCACATCAGTGCCGATTTCTGTACGTGTAGCCGCCACTTTCTGCTGTGGAGCGCGCCCTTCCATCACTAACGGTGCCCACTCTTTGATCTGCGCGTGATCTTCAGAGTAACGCATACCGCGAAACAGCGAACTTTGTTGCAACGCGGCGTAACGGGCGCGTAGGAAATTGACGTTATCCTCGCCCCAGACAAAGCTCATATGCGGAACGGTATTGATAAATGAACGCGGAGTACGCAGCACGCCGCGCTCAACCTGGTGCGCCCAGAACTGGCGGGAAATCTGAAATGCTTCGTTAATGGCGACTGCTTTTTCAATACTGATGCTGCCATCGGCGTTTTGCGGGGTGTAGTTCAGTTCCATCAGTGCAGAATGCCCGGTTCCGGCGTTGTTCCAGCCGTTCGAACTCTCCTGCGCAACCCCCTCCAGGCGCTCTACCATGGTCATCGACCACTCTGGCTCCAGCTCGCGTAAATAAGTCCCCAATGTGGCGCTCATAATGCCGCCGCCAATCAACAGTACATCAGTTTCCTGCTCCTCGGACGCTTTCGCTTTTGCCGCCATCGAAACGGCATTAAGCCCCACGGCCATCGAGAAGAGCATGGCAGTCACTTTTTTCATCTTGTTAATGCCTTACTTTTAGTCGCTTTATTGCAGGTGAGATTTGCGCGGCATCAACGGTAACACTTAAGTAACAACATTTAAATAATGTTTATAAATTATATTCTAATTTTAGAAACATTGTAATTTCGTTGATTAATTATAGGGTTATTGGAAATGAAGGGATTTTTAGAATATTTACCTGGCGGCAGAAATCCGCCAGGTCAGCGTCAAAATATTATGCCGTCCGGGCAACGGCATCACGCGAAGCAGCATCGCGCTCTTCGCCAGTCAGCTCGCTAAGTTGCCCGTTGCGCATCTCCAGCAGGCGGTCGGCGTGGATAAAGTAATGGTCATCATGGCTGATGGCGAAAATAGTTTTCCCCATCTCCTGCATCAGCGGCAGCAGCACCTGATAAAACTCACGGCGGAAGTGTGGGTCCTGATCCGCCGCCCATTCATCCAGCAGGATAATATCGCGTTCTTCTGCCAGCGCCAGCAACAGAGCCACGCGTTTTTTCTGCCCTTTTGATAACTTCAGGTTAACAATACGCCCGTTACTTAACTCCAGCTTATGCGCCATTTTCAGCTGCGCCAGCCACTTCTCAACCAGTTGCGGATTAGCGGGTTTCCCCTCCGGCCCCAGCAGTTGATCAAACAGCCAGACATCGGTAAACACGGCGGAAAACAACTTGCGATAATCCTCCGGTTTTTCGCCGCTGATGGGTTTACCATCCAGCAAAATTTCACCGCTTTGCGGCTGATACAACCCCGTCAGCAACATCGCCAGCGTCGATTTTCCACTACCGTTGCCACCAATCAGAAACAACAGTTCGCCACGTTTAATGGTGAGGTTGAGTGGGCCAACGGAAAACGCGTTGTCCTGATAACTAAACGTCACGTTACGTAGCTCCAGCGTTTGCCAGTCAGGAAACGCCTGCGGGCATGGAAACTCCGCTTTGAAAGGCGCGAGTGCGAATTTGTTCAGCTTGTTAAACGCCACCTGCGCCGTCAGCAGCGTCGGCAATGCGCCAACCGCAGAAAGCAGCGGCGTACGCAGGAATAACAACGTCAACGAATAGGTCGCGGCAACGTTGGTATCAGCCCAACCGAGACTGTTCGCCATCCAGAACACCAGACCGATTGCGCCCAGCATCATGATGTTCGACCAGTTCACGGCACTAAGATGGAAGGTGTCTGCGCGAATAATATGATGGCGATACTCTTGCGCATCAGGAATGTAGAGGTTGTTAAACACATACTCGGCGCGTTCCCGGTTCAGAGTCAGCTCTTTGCGCCCTTCGAGTACAGTTTGAAAATCCGTGTACAGCTTGTCTTCGGTTTCACGCAGGGTCGCCATATGTTTGTACACCCGCGCCACCAGTACAAAACCACCCCAGATGGTGACTGCCATCCAGATAGCCGTTACCAGCAACATTTTGCCCGACAGCATCCACAGATACGCCGCTGAACCGATAGTGAGAATGATCCCCTGCACCAGTTCCGGCAGACGCACAAAAGCAATGGTGATATTGCGCACATCGCTGGTTAATCCCGCCAGCAATGAGGCGCTTCCGAGTTGTTCGATACGCTCAACGTGGGTATCCAGAATCCGCTTGATAAATTCGCTACGCAGTCGGTAAACGAAGTGATGACCCAGGGTAGTAAGAGCCAGTTGCGATCCCAGCGTCACTGCCATCAACAGCAGCAATAACCCCAGAAACTCCGGCAACACCAGCAGACTGGTATCCGCCGTTTCGATAAGGCGCTGATTGATAAAAGCAATTAAGCCAATGCCTAATGCCGCACTGGCGAGGCTTAGCGCCATCACACTAATAAATGGCCAGCGATACTGCCGCCAGACAAGTACAAGAAGTTCCATGCAGAAAACCCGGACAATGAATTACAGCCCGCAGTTTAAACATCTTCGCGCGCACAGCAATAATAATTCTTATTTTTATTCTTTTTTACCTGCCTGACGAAAAGTCAGGTTGTAGCGGCAGTCGGCGGTGAGTGGATGAAACCCCGCTTTCAGCGGTTGAACGCCATGATAAAACAGCCGCGACTCACCGCCCCAAACCACCACGTCGCCATGCTCCAGCAACAGTCGTTTTAGCGGATCATTACGTTTCAGGCCACCAAATTGAAAAATCGCGGGTAAGCCCAGAGAAACAGAAACAATCGGCGCGCGCAGATCCGGTTCGTCTTTATCCTGATGCAGCGACAGTTTCGCGCCAGGGGCGTAGCGGTTGATCAGGCAAGCGTCAGGCTGGAAATCTGGATAGCCCGCCGCCGTGGCTGCACGCTGACATAAATCATGAAAACTTTGCGGCATCACAGGCCACGGATTATTTGTTTGCGGATCAATGGGCGAATAGAGATAACCCTGCCGATTGGTGGTCCAGCCCAGACGCCCGCAGTTGGTCATCGCCACCGACATGGTATATCCGCCGGGGGTGACCATCTGGCGAAACGGCGACTGGCGGGCGACATTGCTGATTCCCTGCATCAGTTGCTCCGCAGCATTAAAGGCAAAACGCCGCAGGATCACCGCGCCAGGTGCCAGGGGTTCTTGCCACGGTTCAGCATCAGCAAACAGATCCAACATTATTTCTCCTCGTTTTCAGCTTCACGGCGTAGCAACTGTGCTTTACGCGAAACACCCCAGCGGTAACCAGAAAGTGTGCCATCACCACGTACCACCCGATGACAAGGTATAACGATCGCTAACTTATTGGCGGCGCAGGCACTTGCCACGGCACGTACCGCTTTCGGTTTGCCGATGGTGTTTGCCAGTTGCTGATAACTCACAGTTTCACCGCAAGGAATGGTACGCAGCACCTGCCAGACTTGCTGCTGAAAAGCGGTGCCGCGAATATCCAGCGGCAACGTCAGCGGCGTATCTCGCTGGTTAAGGCTGGCGATCACTTCACGCACATGTTGCTGAAACGTCGGGTCAGCGGGTGCGTTGTCGGCAGCGGGAAACATCTGCCGCAGTTCACTGATTAATGTCGCGTCATCATCACCCAGTAATATCGCGCAAATCCCCCGCTCGCTTTCTGCCACCAGGCAACGACCCAGCTCACAATCAGCCAGCGCATAACGCACAGCCAGGCTTTCGCCACCGTGACGAAACTGTTTAGCCGTCATGCCCAGCGTTTCATCGGCTTTACGGTAGTAACTGCTGCCGTCGGGGAATCCGGCATTGAGAATTGCCTGGGTCACGCTCTCCCCTTTCACTAACGATTCCCGCAATCGGCGAGCGCGCCAGGCCTGCTGCCAGGCTTTCGGCGTCATTCCGGTAGTCGCTTTAAACAACCGATGCAGATGGAACGGACTCATCGCCACCTGGTCGGCTAAGGCTTCCAGCGTTACAGGCGTTTCCTGTTCCAGCAGTCGGCAGGCGTGGGTAATTTTATCAAGGCGATGTTGTTGGGGATTGGCTTTGTCTGGCTGACAACGTTTGCAGGGGCGAAAGCCAGCGGCAAGCGCCTCGCTGGCATCGGCATAGAAAGAAACGTTTTCCCGCAGGGCGTGTTTAGCCCGGCAAGACGGACGGCAAAAGATGCCTGTGGTGCGCACGGCGAAAACGAATTCGCCGTCGGCATTCGGGTCGCGGGCTAAGACAGATTGCCAGCGTTGATCGTCAGTTAAGCATATGGCGTTTTTCATAATCAGCTCCCTGGTTAAGGATAGCCTTTAGTCTGCCCGGTCACCATCACGCAAAAACCAACAATCTTGCGCTTTAATTTTTTTCGCTCACCAGGAAACTTTTAAACTGCGGCGACATCCAGGTTTTAAAACTATCGCCCTCTTTGGTGATCATATAAACCGCCAGCCCTTCCCGGCGAACGACTTCTTTGGCTTTCTCTGGCCCGAGCACCATTAAGCCAGTATCCCAGGCGTCGGCTTCCAGCGCCGTCGGGGCAATCACCGTCACGGATACCAGATTGTGTTCAATGGGACGCCCGGTTTGCGGATCAATTACATGGGAAAGGCGTTTGCCGTCCAGCTCGTAATAGTTGCGATAGCTGCCAGAAGTGCTGATACCGTGACCATTGATGTCAACCACGGCCTGAACCGCGTTTTCTTTATCGGTCGGTTTTTGGATCGCCACCCGCCACGGCTGCCCTTCGCCGTTCATGCCACGGCTGTTCAGCGCGCCGCCCACCGACACCAGATAGCGGGAAAGCCCTTCCTGCTCCATTAAGCGTGCCAGATGATCTGCCGCATAACCTTCGCCAACGGTAGAGAGATCGACATATAAATCCGGCAGATCTTTTTGCAGATATTGCTGATGTGACTGATTAATGACCGTCAGATGCTGTAAACCCGTTTTGGCTTTCATCGCGTCGATCTGTTCCTGGTTCGGGATTTGTACTGGCTGTTGTTCCGGGCCAAAGCCCCACAGATTCACCAGCGGCCCGACAGTAATATCCATCGCGCCATCGGTTTTGGCGCCAATGCGCAGCGAGGTGGTGATGATATCGGCCATCGCTTCACTTACCGGCCACGGCGACAAACTTTTCGAGTCGTTAAAGCGCATCAGCGCGGAGTCTTTTTTATAGGTCGAAAGCAGCTGATCGTCGGCGTCCAGCTGGGTCTGAATCTTCTCTTTAAGTTCAGCACTGCGTTTGGCGTCAATGCCAGGGATGCTGGCACGCCAGAAAGTTCCCATCGTTTTGCCTTCAAGAACGGTAACTTCAGTAGCGTGGGGTTTGGCGGGTTGTGTTTTTTGATCGCAACCAACAAAGAAGAGCGCGGCAGCCAGCAATGCCACGCGGGTAAAACTTATTTCCATACGTGATTATCCTCATGCGAACGGTCGCAAGAGTACACCAAAAAACTGCGTTTGTACGCTGAAAACAATGAAAAAAGGGCCCGCAGGCCCTTTGTTCGATATAAATCGAGATTAGAACTGGTAAACCAGACCCAGAGCTACGATGTCATCAGTGTTGATGCCAGCAGCGCGGGTGAACTGGTTGTCGTCCAGCAGGTTGATTTTGTAGTCAACGTAGGTGGACATGTTTTTGTTGAAGTAGTAGGTAGCACCAACATCAACATATTTCAGGATATCTTCGTCGTCGTAGTTACGACCAGCAACGACACCCAGGTTTTTACCTTTAGACTGCAGGTATGCTACAGACGGACGCAGACCGAAGTCGAACTGGTACTGAGCAACAGCTTCGAAGTTCTGTGCTTTGTTCGCCCAACCCAGGGAACCTACGCGAGTTGCGTTGTAGGTCTGGGTGTACTGAGCAGCCAGGTAGATGTTGTTAGCGTCGTATTTCAGACCACCAGTGTAGGTTTCAGCACGGTCGCCGTTACCCAAATAACGCTCACCATAACCGTTCAGGCCGAAGTTCTGATCATCAGTACGTTTGGAGCTGGAAACTGCAGCACCGATACCGAAGCCTTCGTAATCATAAGTGATAGAACCGCCAACGCCGTCGCCGTTCTGACGCAGAGCACCACGACCGTTGTTGGTCATGCCTTCGCCGCTTACGCTACCGTTTTTACCCTGGTACTGAACAGCAAAGTTCAGACCGTCAACCAGACCGAAGAAGTCGGTGTTACGGTAGGTCGCGAAGCCGTTACCACGCTGCTGCATGAAGTTGTCAGAACCGTAAGTGTCGCCACCGAATTCTGGCAGTACGTCGGTCCAGGAAGTTACGTCGTAAACAACGCCGTAGTTACGACCGTAGTCGAAAGAACCAACGTCCTGGAATTTCAGACCAGCGAATGCCACACGGGTCCAGGAGTTTTCTTTGTTGTCTTCAGAGGTATTGCCCTGGATCTGATATTCCCACTGGCCGTAACCGGTCAGCTGGTCAGTAACCTGAGTTTCGCCTTTGAAACCAAGACGTACATAGGTCTGGTCGCCGTCTTCTGACTTGTTGTCAGAGAAATAGTGCAGGCCGTCTACTTTACCGTACAGATCTAATTTGTTGCCGTCTTTGTTGTAAACTTCAGCAGCGTTTGCTGCGCCTGCTACCAGCAGAGCTGGGACCAGGAGGGACAGTACTTTAACTTTCATGTTATTAACCCTCTGTTATATGCCTTTATTTGCTTTTTTATGCCACTGCATACTGATTAACCCTCATTAATCAGTCGGCAAGTCCATTCTCCCCAAAAATGCAGAATAATCCAACACGAATATGATACTAAAACTTTTAAGATGTTTCATTTATCGCTATAGATGTTTCAAAATGTAAATATAATGGAACTTTTTAAGATTCTTGATGATTGGCGAAATAAGCACCTAACATCAAGCAATAATAATTCAAAGGTAAAATCAATAACTTATTCTTAAGTACTTGATAGCACTGAATGCCAAAACAAAATCTTCACTCGCAACTAAAATATGTCTCGCTATCATCATTAACTTTATTTATTACCGTCATTCATTTCTGAATGTCTGTTTACCCCTATTTCAACCGGATGCCTCGCATCCGGTTTTTTTTTACCCTTCTTTACACAACTTTTATTTTTTGTACTACCGCTGGAAAATTATAACGTTTGCTAACAATTTCACAAAAAATTAACAAGATATAATTCCCGCCATCTTTTCTTTATCCGTAATTAATTTCGCCCTTCTTTTTTGCAGATTATTTGTACAGCAAAATGCGGTGTGTACATCTATTTCCCATCGGGCAGAACGAGACATATCGTTGAGGAATAGAGAATCATCTATCGGGTAATAGTCTGGAATTTCGCACTGTACCCTTTATACTGCCCTATCACTTCGCGAAGTTTTAACAGGTCATAAACACGAATGCGTCAGAAAGAGACAACGGCCACGACCCGCTTTTCACTCCTACCGGGGAGCATTACCCGCTTCTTTTTACTGTTGATCATTGTGTTGCTGGTGATGATGGGTGTAATGGTACAAAGCGCAGTCAACGCCTGGCTGAAAGATAAAAGCTACCAGATTGTCGACATTACTCATGCTATACAAAAGCGCGTCGATACCTGGCGTTACGTGACCTGGCAGATCTACGACAACATCGCTGCAACGACTTCACCTTCCACCAGTGAAAGTTTGCAAGAGACGCGTCTGAAACAGGATGTCTACTATCTGGAAAAACCGCGTCGCAAAACAGAAGCCCTGATCTTTGGTTCTCACGACAACTCAACGCTTGAGATGACCCAACGAATGTCTACTTATCTGGACACATTATGGGGCGCAGAAAATGTACCGTGGTCGATGTATTATCTGAACGGGCAGGATAACAGCCTGATTCTTATCTCGACCCTGCCGTTAAAAGATCTCACCTCCGGATTTAAAGAATCGACTGTCAGTGACATTGTTGATTCTCGTCGCGCGGAGATGCTGCAACAGGCTAACGCCCTGGATGAACGTGAAAGTTTTTCTAACCTGCGCCGTCTTGCCTGGCAGAACGGTCATTATTTTACCTTGCGTACAACCTTTAACCAGCCGGGACATCTGGCAACGGTGGTTGCATTTGATCTGCCTATTAATGATCTAATCCCGCCAGGGATGCCGCTGGATAGCTTCCGTCTTGAACCAGAAGCAGGTACTGCGGGTAACAATAATAATGAGAAAGAAGCAACGGATAGCGTCAGCATTAACTTTAATAGTTCGAAGATTGAAATCTCTTCGTCGCTCAACTCCACCGATATGCGGCTGGTCTGGCAGGTTCCTTACGGCACTTTGCTACTGGATACATTGCAAAATATTCTGCTGCCACTGCTGCTGAACATTGGTTTGCTGGCGCTGGCGCTTTTTGGTTACACCACCTTTCGCCATTTTTCCGGGCGCAGCACAGAAAGCGTTCCCAGCACCGCAGTGAATAACGAACTGCGTATCTTGCGGGCAATAAATGAAGAGATTGTGTCACTGCTGCCACTCGGTCTGCTGGTTCACGATCAGGAATCGAATCGCACAGTTATCAGCAATAAGATTGCCGACCATCTGCTGCCGCATTTGAATCTGCAAAACATCACCACCATGGCAGAACAGCATCAGGGGATTATTCAGGCAACCGTCAATAACGAGCTGTATGAAATTCGCATGTTCCGCAGCCAGATAGCGCCGCGTACGCAAATCTTCATCATTCGCGATCAGGATCGCGAGGTGCTGGTGAACAAGAAACTCAAGCAGGCGCAGCGTCTGTACGAGAAAAACCAGCAGGGCCGGATGGCCTTTATGCAAAACATTGGCGATGCGCTGAAAGAACCCGCACGGTCACTGGCGGAAAGTGCGGCTAAACTCAACTCTCCGGAAAGCAAACAACTGGCAAATCAGGCTGATGTGCTGGTGCGCCTGGTCGATGAAATTCAGCTAGCGAACATGCTTGCGGACGATAGCTGGAAGAGCGAGACCGAGCTTTTCTCCGTACAGGATTTAATCGATGAAGTGGTGCCTGCTGTGCTACCGGCAATGAAGCGCAAAGGCCTGCAACTACTGATTAACAATCATCTGAAAGCACACGATATGCGCCGTGGCGATCGCGATGCTTTACGCCGTATTTTGCTGCTGTTGATGCAATATGCCGTCACCTCAACGCAACTGGGAAAAATTACCCTTGAGGTTGATCAGGATGAATCCTCTGACGAACGTCTGACTTTCCGCATTCTGGACACCGGAGACGGTGTAAGCATTCATGAAATGGATAATTTACACTTCCCGTTCATCAACCAGACCCAAAGCGATCGCTATGGCAAGGCGGACCCGCTGGCATTCTGGTTGAGTGATCAACTGGCGCGAAAACTGGGCGGTCATTTAAATATTAAAACGCGGGACGGGCTTGGTACACGCTACTCCGTGCATATCAAAATGCTGCCTGCAGACCCGGACGTTGAAGAGGAAGAGGAACGTTTACTGGATGATGTCACCGTGATGGTGGATGTAACTTCCACAGAAATTCGGAATATTGTCACTCGCCAGTTAGAAAATTGGGGTGCAACCTGTATCACACCCGATGAAAGATTAATTAGTCAGGATTATGATATCTTTTTAACGGATAATCCGTCTAATCTTACTGCCTCTGGCTTGCTTTTAAGCGATGATGAGTCTGGCGTACGGGAAATTGGGCCTGGTCAATTGTGCGTCAACTTCAATATGAGCAATGCTATGCAGGAAGCGGTCTTACAATTAATTGAAGTGCAACTGGCGCAGGAAGAGGTGACAGAATCGCCTATGGGTGGAGATGAAAATGCGCAACTCCATGCCAGCGGCTATTATGCGCTCTTTGTAGACACAGTACCGGATGATGTTAAGAGGCTATATACTGAAGCAGCAACCAGTGACTTTGCTGCATTAGCCCAAACGGCTCATCGTCTTAAAGGCGTGTTTGCCATGCTAAATCTGGTACCCGGCAAGCAGTTATGTGAAACGCTGGAACATCTTATTCGCGAGAAGGATGTCCCAGGAACAGAAAAATACATCAGCGACATTGACAGCTATGTCAAGAGCTTGCTGTAGCAAGGTAGCCTATTACATGAACAATATGAACGTAATTATTGCCGATGACCATCCGATAGTACTGTTCGGTATTCGCAAATCACTTGAACAAATCGAGTGGGTGAATGTTGTCGGCGAATTTGAAGATTCCACAGCACTGATCAACAACCTGCCGAAACTGGATGCGCACGTGTTGATTACCGATCTCTCCATGCCTGGAGATAAATACGGTGACGGGATCACCTTGATCAAATACATCAAGCGTCATTTCCCAAGCCTGTCGATCATTGTTCTGACCATGAACAACAACCCGGCAATTCTTAGCGCGGTACTGGATCTGGATATCGAAGGGATCGTCCTGAAGCAAGGCGCGCCTACGGATCTGCCAAAAGCTCTCGCCGCGCTGCAAAAAGGCAAGAAATTTACCCCGGAAAGCGTATCTCGTCTGCTGGAGAAAATCAGCGCCAGTGGTTACGGCGACAAGCGTCTCTCACCTAAAGAGAGTGAAGTACTGCGCCTGTTTGCAGAAGGTTTCCTGGTTACCGAGATTGCTAAAAAGCTCAACCGTAGCATCAAAACCATCAGCAGCCAGAAGAAATCCGCGATGATGAAGCTAGGTGTCGAGAACGATATCGCCCTGCTGAATTATCTCTCTTCTGTGACCTTAAGTCCGGCAGATAAAGAGTAATCTCCCGACAGGCCAGATAAGCTCCGACCGCCGGATGCGGCGTAAACGCCTTATCCGGCCTACAAATCCCGCCATTTCAATACATTACACAAACGTAGGCCTGATAAGACGCGCCAGCGTCGCATCAGGCGTTTGCACCGACCGCTCCTACGATTTCCGCGCTTTCCTGACCCTCTCGGCATACATTGTCAGCGTCTGTTTTATGACATCCAGCGTCACTGGCTTCGACAGACAGCTATCCATCCCGGACTCCAGACACCGCTGCTTCTCTTCAGCCAACGCATTGGCAGTCACCCCGATTACCGGCAACGTTAGCCCTAACTGACGAATACGTTGCGTTAACCGGTAACCGTCCATATTCGGCATGTTGACGTCGCTAAGCACGATATCGATATGATTCTTGCTTAGTACATTAAGCGCATCGACACCATCATTTGCCGTTTTACACTGATAGCCCAACGATCCGAGCTGATCGGCTAGTAAGCGACGGTTAATCGGATGATCGTCAACCACCAGAATCATCATGTCGTCATTGCTGGTGGAGTCTTTGTCCGTCAACGGCAGAACGTTGGCAGGATCATCACTTTCAATTTCTATCCGATAGATACGCGCCAGTAGCACAGGCAGTTCATGCGACGAGGCGACGCTATGCACCCACTCACCGGGCGCTCTCTCCAGCGGAATGCCAATATGTCGACGGCAGAACGTCACCACCGCTCTGCCCTGCCATTTTTCACTCAGCGCCTCATCAGTAATCAACACATCCTCCGGTAAGGGTTCCTGACCTTCGTATGTTGTAACGATTACACCACTGCGCTGCAAACTGGTTTCGATAAACTGGCATAGTGACGCATTGCGTACCGCCAACCAGCAGCGTTTACCCGTTAATCCTTCGACACCTTTTTTATGTGGATATTGCGCACCATACAGCGGAATACGTACCGTAAACTGGCTTCCCATACCTGGTTCAGACTCTACTGAGATATCACCGTCCATCATGCTGATCAGTTTTTCACAAATCGCCAGTCCCAGACCGGTTCCCTGGAAGTTACGCTGTACACCCGTCCCTACCTGGAAGAAGGGATCGAACAGCCGCACCACTTCTTTCGCCGGAATCCCCACGCCAGTATCGCGAACGCGAATAGAAAGATAATCGCCATCAGCACGGACATGCAGAACAATGCAGCCGGTATCGGTAAATTTAATGGCGTTACTCAACAGATTGGAGATGACCTGCTGTAAACGCATCGGATCGCCGTTTAAGGTTACCGGCACATCCGGTTCAATAAAGCAGTACAAACCAAGCTGCTTTCGCACCACCAGCGGCAAATAGTTGGCGGTGATATGGTTCATCACTTCACGCGGTGAAAACTCACGCGGCTCTATCTTTAACTGTTCCGATTCAATCTTCGAGAAATCGAGAATGTCGCTGATAATTTTCAACAGCAGGCTGGAAGAGTTATTCATTGCCGTCACCAGACGGTCAACGCCTTTCGGCAACTCTTTGGTTTGCAACAGATCCAGGTTACCGATAATGCCATACAGCGGCGTTCGCAACTCGTGGCTAACGGTGGCAAGGAACATCGATTTCGACTGACTCGCCTGTTCTGCCGCCTGCGCCATCTCTTGCAACGACTCTTCCATCTTCACACGTGAAGAAACATCGACAAGTACGCAAATCGCCACGTTTTCATTACGATAGCGCGAATGAACAAAGCTGATTTGCAGATTAGTATTGTTGCTGGTCAGGACATCGACAAAATTGACTTGCTGCCCACAGATAATTTGCGTCAGCCGCTGGCGATCCTCATGCGTAAGCATATTGAGATAGGTATGTGCCAGTTCGTTACTCAAAATATTGACACCATCAGCGGTGCGCAAAATACAGATCCCCACCGGGGCGGAGGCGACAATCTTGCGATTAAACTGCTCGTGTTCTTCCAGCCGCTGGGCGTCACTTTCTGCCGGAATGAAAATACGCCGCTCGTACATCCGCGCGAGGGTAAACAGTGCCGCACCGGCAATAACATTCAGCAAAATTGCGTTAAGTATCAGCATTCGAATGCGTTCCAGCACCTGATCTACGGGCACCGAGTAAACGATACTTAACGATGATGGCGGCAGATTTTTCTTCAGCACCAGCTCATGGAAGCCAGGTGTATAACCAAACCAGGAACGTTCCTGCATCCAACGCGGTTCAGCCTCGATTTTGCTTTCTGGTCCGGTCAACGAAATCAGGGTATGACCATTCTCATCAAGGATAGTAACCCCCATCGGTAATGTACCTGGTAAGAAGAAGTTCTCCATCCGAATGGTTTGCTCAACGCCCAACAAAGCCTGCAAACGGTTCGCCAGATACACCGGCGTCAGCGCGTAGAAATATCCAACGCCAGGACGCGGGCCTTCGCTGATCCAATAAAGGTTGCTGCCGCTGTCATCCTGCGGAGCATTACGATACTTATTGATGCGCTCATGCAGAGCTTTCAGGGCGGTGTCGCGTTCAACCGGCATATCACGCAGGCCAAAGTTTGCCATGCAGAGGTTATCGCTGCCGATCAAAAATACGCGGTTGAGATCGTAAGCTGCAGAGAAATTATCGCGCCAGTAGCGCATAAACCACGCCAGCGACTCCAGAGAGCCGCGCCAGGTGTTACTCATCGCGGAACAGTCGGAATCGGCAAACAACGGTTCGAACACGGGCACATCCGCTTGCGTTTCTCGCCCACGCGGGGAAAGCACGCCGTTTTCTACAGATAAGCGATTTTCAGCAATGTACTTCAGCTCTTTCATCACGTCAGAAGTGCGCTGAATAAACCGCTGAGCCTGATCGGAACTCAGGTTAAATTCCTGACGAATCTCTGATTCTCGCTGATGCAGGGCATTGACGATGTAAAACACTGATGAAAAAGCAATCAACAGCCAGAGCAATAACGCCAATGCTCTGAACATATAGCGCGAGACTTTCAGGGTTGTGCGAAAAGAAGCAAGGTATTTCAAAGGGGCGAAGCTCCGCCTCAGGTGACCGATGGAGTGTGGTTAAGGTAGCGGTAAAAGCGTGCCACCGCAATGTTCTCTCTTCTCGGTAATATGATACACCGCCGAGAAATCATCACCTTAACCCCCAATAATAGTGCTATGCCGGAACAATACTGATGGAGAAAAGGACGCGTAATATGAAATGGATATATCCTCGCCGCTTACGCAATCAAATGATCCTGATGGCAATCCTGATGGTCATTGTCCCAACGCTTACTATTGGTTATATCGTAGAAACGGAAGGACGTTCAGCAGTCTTATCTGAAAAAGAGAAAAAACTTTCTGCCGTGGTCAACCTGCTTAATCAGGCGCTAGGCGATCGCTACGATCTCTATATCGACTTACCGCGTGAGGAGCGTATCCGCGCATTGAATGCAGAGCTTGCCCCCATTACCGAAAATATTACTCGCGCCTTTCCTGGCATAGGCGCTGGTTATTATAACAAGACGCTGGATGCGATAATCACCTACGCGCCTTCATCACTATATCAGAATAATGTGGGCGTGACGATTGCTGCGGATCACCCTGGTCGCGAAGTTATGCGTACAAATACCCCTTTGGTTTATTCAGGCAGGCAGGTGCGCGGCGATATTTTGAATTCAATGATCCCCATTGAGCGTAATGGTGAAGTCCTCGGTTATATCTGGGCCAATGAATTAACCGAAGATATTCGCCGCCAGGCCTGGAAAATGGATGTGAGGATTATCATTGTACTCACCGCCGGTTTGCTGATAAGCCTGCTGTTGATTGTGCTTTTCTCCCGTCGCCTGAGCGCCAATATAGATATCATTACCGACGGCCTCTCGACTCTGGCGCAAAATATTCCCACTCGATTACCACAATTGCCCGGTGAAATGGGGCAAATCAGTCAGAGTGTTAACAACCTCGCCCAGGCACTGCGTGAAACGCGGACACTTAACGATCTGATTATTGAAAACGCTGCCGATGGCGTCATTGCCATTGACCGCCAGGGTGATGTAACCACCATGAACCCAGCAGCAGAAGTCATCACTGGCTATCAACGTCATGAACTGGTAGGGCAGCCTTACTCCATGTTGTTCGACAATACTCAGTTCTACAGTCCAGTACTGGATACGCTGGAACATGGCACCGAACACGTGGCGCTGGAGATCAGTTTTCCAGGCCGTGACCGCACCATTGAACTCAGTGTCACTACCAGTCGTATTCATAACACGCATGGTGAAATGATCGGTGCTTTGGTGATTTTCTCTGATTTAACTGCCCGCAAAGAAACCCAACGCCGCATGGCGCAAGCTGAACGCCTCGCCACGCTGGGTGAGCTGATGGCTGGCGTGGCGCATGAAGTCCGTAATCCGCTGACAGCTATTCGTGGTTATGTACAGATCTTGCGCCAACAAACCAGTGATCCAATACATCAGGAATATCTTTCTGTAGTACTCAAAGAAATCGACTCAATTAACAAAGTCATTCAGCAATTGCTCGATTTTTCACGCCCACGCCACAGTCAATGGCAACAAGTCAGCCTCAATGCATTGGTTGAAGAAACTCTGGTACTGGTACAAACCGCCGGCGTACAAGCGCGGGTCGACTTCATAAGCGAACTGGATAATGAATTAAGTCCGATTAGCGCCGATCGTGAACTGCTCAAACAGGTACTACTGAATATCCTGATCAATGCCGTCCAGGCTATCAGTGCACGAGGGAAAATTTGCATTCGAACCTGGCAATACAGCGACTCACAACAGGCCATTTCGATAGAAGACAACGGCTGTGGCATTGATCTCTCTCTGCAAAAGAAGATCTTCGATCCCTTTTTCACCACCAAAGCCTCAGGAACCGGGCTTGGTCTGGCGTTAAGTCAACGCATCATTAACGCCCATCAAGGTGATATTCGCGTCGCCAGTTTGCCGGGCTACGGCGCAACCTTCACCCTTATTTTACCGATCAACCCACAGGGAAATCAGACCGTATGACCGCTATTAATCGCATCCTTATTGTTGATGATGAAGATAATGTTCGCCGTATGCTGAGCACCGCTTTTGCACTACAAGGATACGAAACACATTGTGCGAACAACGGACGCACAGCATTACACCTGTTTGCCGATATTCACCCTGACGTGGTGTTGATGGATATCCGTATGCCAGAGATGGACGGCATCAAGGCACTAAAGGAGATGCGCAGCCATGAGACTCGGACACCCGTTATTCTGATGACGGCCTATGCTGAAGTGGAAACCGCCGTCGAAGCACTACGCTGCGGGGCCTTTGACTATGTTATTAAACCGTTTGATCTCGATGAGTTGAATTTAATCGTTCAGCGCGCTTTACAACTCCAGTCAATGAAAAAAGAGATCCGCCATCTGCACCAGGCACTGAGCACCAGTTGGCAATGGGGGCATATTCTCACCAACAGCCCGGCGATGATGGACATCTGCAAAGACACCGCCAAAATTGCCCTTTCTCAGGCCAGCGTCTTGATTAGCGGTGAAAGCGGCACCGGGAAAGAATTGATTGCCAGAGCGATTCACTACAATTCGCGGCGGGCAAAGGGGCCGTTTATTAAAGTCAACTGCGCGGCGCTGCCGGAATCGTTGCTCGAAAGTGAACTGTTTGGTCATGAAAAAGGCGCATTTACTGGTGCACAAACCTTGCGTCAGGGATTATTTGAACGCGCCAACGAGGGGACTCTGCTCCTCGACGAAATTGGCGAAATGCCGCTGGTACTGCAAGCCAAATTACTACGCATTCTGCAGGAACGGGAATTTGAACGGATTGGCGGTCATCAGACCATAAAAGTTGATATCCGCATCATTGCCGCCACCAACCGTGACTTGCAGGCGATGGTAAAAGAAGGCACCTTCCGTGAAGATCTCTTTTATCGCCTTAACGTTATTCATTTAGTACTGCCGCCTCTGCGCGATCGTCGGGAAGATATTTCCCTGTTAGCTAATCACTTTTTGCAAAAATTCAGTAGTGAGAATCAGCGCGATATTATCGACATCGATCCGATGGCAATGTCACTGCTTACCACCTGGTCATGGCCGGGAAATATTCGAGAGCTTTCCAACGTCATTGAACGCGCCGTCGTGATGAACTCAGGCCCGATCATTTTTTCTGAGGATCTTCCGCCACAGATTCGTCAGCCAGTCTGTAATGCTGGTGAGGCAAAAACAGCCCCTGCCGGTGAGCGTAATTTAAAAGAGGAAATTAAACGCGTCGAAAAACGCATCATTATGGAAGTGCTGGAACAACAAGAAGGAAACCGAACCCGCACCGCTTTGATGCTGGGCATCAGTCGCCGTGCATTGATGTATAAACTCCAGGAATACGGTATCGATCCGGCGGATGTATAACACCAAAACTTGCTATGCAGAAATTTGCACAGTGCGCAAATTTTTGCATAGCCGCTCAATTTCCTTCTTAACCTCCATCTAATTTATTCTTTTTATTCAATCAGTTAAGAAACAACATCCAATATTCTCATTCTGGCACTCCCCTTGCTATTCCCTGACTGTACCCACAACGGTGTATGTAAGAGGGATAAATAATGAAAACAAAATTGATGACATTACAAGACGCCTCCGGCTTCTTTCGTGACGGCATGACCATCATGGTGGGCGGATTTATGGGGATTGGCACTCCATCCCGCCTGGTTGAAGCATTACTGGAATCTGGCGTTCGCGACCTGACATTGATAGCCAATGATACCGCGTTTGTTGATACCGGCATCGGTCCGCTCATCGTCAATGGTCGAGTCCGCAAAGTAATTGCTTCACATATCGGCACCAACCCGGAAACAGGTCGGCGCATGATATCTGGTGAGATGGACGTCGTTCTGGTGCCGCAAGGTACGCTAATCGAGCAAATTCGCTGTGGTGGAGCTGGACTTGGTGGTTTTCTCACCCCAACTGGTGTCGGCACCGTCGTAGAGGAAGGCAAACAGACACTGACACTCGACGGCAAAACCTGGCTGCTTGAACGCCCGCTGCGCGCCGACCTGGCGCTCATTCGCGCTCATCGTTGCGACCCACTTGGCAACCTGACCTATCAACTTAGCGCCCGCAACTTTAACCCCCTGATAGCCCTTGCGGCTGATATCACGCTGGTAGAGCCAGATGAACTGGTCGAAGTCGGTGAGCTGCAACCTGACCATATTGTCACCCCTGGTGCCGTTATCGACCACATCATCGTTTCACAGGAGAGTAAATAATGGATGCGAAACAACGTATTGCACGCCGTGTGGCACAAGAGCTTCGTGATGGTGACATCGTGAATCTGGGCATTGGTCTGCCGACGATGGTCGCCAACTATTTGCCTGAAGGCATTCATATCACTCTGCAATCGGAAAACGGCTTCCTCGGTTTAGGCCCGGTCACAACAGCGCATCCAGATCTGGTGAACGCTGGCGGACAGCCATGTGGTGTTTTGCCTGGTGCAGCCATGTTTGACAGCGCCATGTCATTTGCGCTGATCCGTGGCGGTCATATTGATGCCTGTGTGCTCGGTGGTTTGCAGGTAGACGAAGAAGCCAACCTCGCGAACTGGGTAGTGCCTGGGAAAATGGTGCCCGGTATGGGTGGCGCAATGGATCTGGTGACCGGGGCGCGCAAAGTGATCATTGCCATGGAACATTGCGCCAAAGATGGTTCACCGAAAATTTTGCGCCGCTGCACCATGCCGCTCACTGCGCAACACGCGGTGCATATGCTGGTCACTGAACTGGCTGTCTTTCGTTTTATTGACGGCAAAATGTGGCTCACCGAAATTGCCGACGGGTGTGATTTAGCCACCGTGCGTGCCAAAACCGAAGCTCAGTTTGAAGTAGCCACCGATCTGAATACGCAACGGGGTGATTTATGATTGGTCGCATCTCGCGTTTTATGACGCGCTTTGTCAGCCGGTGGCTTCCCGATCCTCTGATCTTTGCCATGTTGCTGACGTTGCTAACGTTCGTGATCGCGCTTTGGTTAACACCACAAACGCCGATCAGCATGGTGAAAATGTGGGGGGACGGTTTCTGGAACTTGCTGGCGTTCGGTATGCAGATGGCGCTGATCATCGTTACCGGTCATGCCCTTGCCAGCTCCGCTCCGGTGAAAAGCTTGCTGCGCACTGCCGCCTCCGCCGCAAAGACGCCCGTACAGGGCGTCATGCTGGTCACTTTCTTCGGTTCCGTCGCTTGTGTCATCAACTGGGGATTTGGTCTGGTTGTCGGCGCAATGTTCGCCCGTGAAGTCGCCCGGCGAGTACCCGGTTCTGATTATCCGTTGCTCATTGCCTGCGCCTACATTGGTTTTCTCACCTGGGGTGGCGGCTTCTCTGGCTCAATGCCTCTGTTGGCTGCAACACCGGGCAACCCGGTTGAGCATATCGCCGGGATTATCCCGGTGGGCGATACTCTGTTCAGTGGTTTTAACATTTTCATCACTGTGGCGTTGATTGTAGTGATGCCATTTATCACCCGCATGATGATGCCAAAACCATCCGACGTGGTGAGTATCGATCCGAAACTACTCATGGAAGAGGCTGATTTTCAAAAGCAGCTACCGAAAGATGCCCCACCATCCGAGCGACTGGAGGAAAGTCGCATCCTGACGTTGATCATCGGCGCACTGGGTATTGCTTACCTGGCGATGTACTTCATCGAACATGGCTTCAACATCACCATCAATACCGTCAACTTGATGTTTATGATTGCAGGTCTGCTGCTACATAAAACGCCAATGGCTTATATGCGTGCTATCAGCGCGGCAGCACGCAGTACCGCCGGTATTCTGGTGCAATTCCCCTTCTACGCCGGGATCCAACTGATGATGGAGCACTCCGGTCTGGGCGGACTCATTACCGAATTTTTTATCAATGTCGCTAACAAAGACACCTTCCCGGTAATGACCTTCTTTAGTTCTGCACTGATTAACTTCGCCGTTCCGTCTGGCGGCGGTCACTGGGTTATTCAGGGACCTTTCGTGATACCCGCAGCTCAGGCGCTGGGCGCTGATCTCGGTAAATCGGTAATGGCGATCGCCTACGGCGAGCAATGGATGAACATGGCACAACCGTTCTGGGCGCTGCCAGCACTGGCAATCGCCGGGCTCGGTGTCCGCGACATCATGGGCTATTGCATCACTGCCCTGCTCTTCTCCGGCGTCATTTTCGTCATTGGTTTAACGCTGTTCTGACGGCAACTCTACAGACAGAAGGAAGATAAAATGAAAAATTGTGTCATCGTCAGTGCGGTACGTACTGCCATCGGTAGTTTTAATGGTTCACTCGCCTCCACCAGCGCCATCGACCTGGGGGCAACAGTAATTCAGGCCGCCATTGAACGCGCAAAACTCGATTCACAACACGTCGATGAAGTGATTATGGGTAACGTATTGCAGGCCGGGCTGGGGCAAAATCCGGCTCGTCAGGCACTGCTAAAAAGCGGACTGGCAGAAACGGTGTGCGGATTTACGATCAACAAAGTATGTGGTTCTGGTCTGAAAAGCGTGGCGCTTGCCGCCCAGGCAATTCAGGCCGGTCAGGCACAGAGCATCGTAGCGGGTGGAATGGAGAACATGAGTTTAGCGCCCTATTTACTCGATGCAAAAGCACGCTCTGGTTATCGTCTTGGAGACGGGCAGGTTTATGACGTAATCCTGCGCGATGGCCTGATGTGCGCCACTCACGGTTATCATATGGGGATTACCGCCGAGAACGTGGCCAAAGAGTACGGAATTACCCGTGAAATGCAGGATGAACTGGCGCTACATTCACAGCGTAAGGCGGCAGCAGCCATTGAGTCCGGCGCTTTTACCGCCGAAATCGTCCCGGTAAATGTTGTCACACGGAAGAAAAACATCGTCTTCGATCGCGATGAATTCCCGAAAGTAGATTCTACTGCAGAAGCTCTGGCTGCATTGCGCCCGGCCTTCGACAAAGCCGGAACGGTCACCGCCGGGAACGCGTCTGGCATTAACGACGGGGCTGCCGCACTGGTGATTATGGAAGAATCGGCGGCGCTGGCGGCAGGCCTAAAACCACTGGCACGCATTAAAAGCTATGCCAGCGGCGGCGTGCCTCCCGCATTGATGGGTATGGGGCCAGTGCCTGCCACACAAAAAGCATTACAACTGGCGGGGCTGCAACTGGCAGACATTGATCTCATCGAAGCCAATGAAGCATTTGCTGCGCAGTTCCTTGCCGTTGGGAAAACCCTGGGCTTTGATCCTGAGAAAGTGAATGTCAACGGCGGAGCCATCGCGCTGGGGCATCCTATCGGCGCCAGCGGTGCACGTATTCTGGTCACGCTATTACATGCAATGCAGGCACGAGATAAAACGCTGGGTCTGGCAACGCTGTGCATTGGTGGCGGTCAGGGAATTGCGATGGTGATTGAACGGTTGAATTAACGAACAAAAACGCCCGATAGCGAAAGTCATCGGGCGTTTTCTTAAACATCGACAGTGAAAGTAACCTCATTAATTACCAGTCAAAACTTTTCACCAGCGTCAGTTCGCCAGCATTACGCATCGGGACAACAAAGGTTTCCTGTTTCTCATTGACCGATCCTTCATCGGTGATCAGCGTCAGTTGAGCAGTCGTCAACTCCGTTTCGCTGCGTCCGCCATAGTAGTTGATATACACCTGATAGCGCCCGTGAATCGGCGCTGGCATGGCGAAAATCTCTGGACCGTACCCCGTCGTGACATCCATATCCAGTGCACCACTGTTTTTCAGCACCGTGTTACCGTACCAGGCGTGTTCGCCATCAGGCGTAACGACATGGAGATCGAGATCGGTATTATCCGTATCCCACGAGAGAACCAGCCGTAAACGCGCACGAATCGTTCCTGTACCCGGCGTTGAGTAAAACTGCATTTTTTGTCGGCTTTGCCCATCCGGGCTGATGACCTGCACGCTGTTGCTGCCTTCGGTGAAAATATAAGGGCGCGCAAATGAACCATCGGATTCAATTCTCTGCGGCATACTGGCGCCGTTGACCACCAGTCGCCCCTGTTGGACTTTGCCCGCCGCCGCATAATTTTTGATTTTGCCACGGATCTGCGCTGAGATATTTTGATCATCGGCCATATTGACGGACGATGCGGGGTAATTAATCGATTGTGAAAAATTGGCATCTTCACCCTCCGCCGGATGCCAGCCTGAGAGCGGCGCATCAATCTCGACTTCCTGCACACCTTCGCCGTGAGCAACAGGCGAAAGCGCCACCAGTAACAACGGAAGAAAAATCTTTCGCATAGCATTAGTCCATTAATAATTGTCGGGTCAGCGTTTCGATATACGTCTCATCCAGCCCGGTGGGATAGCCATCAAAGGCCAGATGCAGATACTCGTGGGTTAAATCAAGCCGATCCTGAAGCGTAAAGAAATTACGAATAAACAGCCGCTTCTGCTGCCGATCGGTATAGGGGAAACCTGAGACTAAACGGCAGACCGCAAACACGTCTGGTTCGTTGTACCCCGTCTCGCCTTGTAATATACGCCGCCACTGCGGCATTTTTTTCGCCAGCCAGGCTTTCGCTTTGGGTAATAACTGGCAGGAAGAGCGTGGCGCTCCCCAGCGGCTAAGGCTGTTGTCGGGATAAGCAAACGCGAGTATCTGGTCGTAACGCTCTCCCTGCCCCGCCTGAGCCGTGGCTTGCCGCCAGGAGAGTGTGCCTTCGGTAGCCCGACTGCCGTGATAATGAACCGGATCGCCCGCATAGATGAGATCCTGCGTCCAGGCGGTCATTGTCCGCGCCCCCGTGGTGGCTGGCGAAGCAGAAACACGCTGCGTGGCGCTGCTGTCCGGGATGGTCAGGCAATCGCCTTCCCGATTGGCGTTTTGCTGTAAAAAAGTGCGAATCGCCACGGTCATGGCTTTCGCAGCCTCTGGAGGCGTGCTTTTCGCCTCGCGATCCAGAACTCTGGCTACGTACTCTTCACGATCGAGATGCGACTGCAATTTCAGTTTGCCCTTTTCGCTCAGTAAGGTCGTCTCACCGTGGCTGACAAACGTAATGTGGTTACCATTGGCAAACGTCACACGATAGCGCCCATTGAGCACGCCCGGCGATACGGACTTTGTGCTTTTCTCCTGGGTGACTTTCTTCAAAGGATAACGAGCAAACAGATCAACCTGCACACATTGCCCACTGGCAACTTGCGTCGGTACAGGTAAAACCTGATTCAGCGCCGTCGCATAACGGGTCAGTACCGTTTTGCTGGTGCCGCTGCCAGTAACCCACAGCGGTGTACCATCGGTTAACCAGCCGGCAAAGCCCCCTTGGCGGATTTCCTGCTTATCATCGGCAAACCAGCTCCAGGTTTTCACCCGTACCCGACTACCGAGCATGGACGCGACACCGATTTTCGCATCGTCCAGCACCACATCCAGTAAGATTTCCTGAGCTTTGTTTTGCGCGGGTAACGTCGCTAATGAATCAAGTAGCGATTTAACCGTTACCGAGGTTTCTGGCTTCAGCGTAGATAGAGATGCCAGCCACGCTGATGCCTGACGCTGTTGCCAGTATTGCCGCCATGCATCCGCGCCAATATGCAGCCGTTGCGGCGCAAAATAGAGTCCGCAGGAACGTACCAGTGCGGTATCACGCGTTATGCTCTCCCCTGCCTGACAACAATAAACCTCTTCCGGGGAGTTGCCGCGACACTGGTAGGGCTGCTCCGGTTGATGGGTATCCTCCAGCCAGGCGTATACATACAGTTTCCACAAACTCCCTAACGGCGTGGTGAGCGTGTCAGGTAACGTCGTGACTTTTGCCACGCCTGACGGAGTAAGCTGATACAGTTGGTCATGCTGCGCGCCCCGCAGCGCCAGTTGTAGCGGTGGCTCCCCTGCAATCGTCGACAGAGAAACCAACGCCAATAGCCAGACGATTCTGCGCCAGTTCACTTATTTCACCTGCATCCCGGTCCATTCGCTCCCTGCCGCAACGCTTTGCTGTGCAGGTGCATAGGAACGCACATAACGAGCAGGCGGCAGAACGAATTGCCCTTTTTGCGAGAAGCGCAGCAAATGGCGGAAAGTGACCGTTCCCGTCAGTTCTTTCACCGGCACCATATAGGCCAGCTCGCCCATTTCATTACGCGCTTTTTCCAGCAACTGCCCCTGCTGTTTCGCGGCGTTGGGTTTATTGACCGAAATGCCCCACGTTGTGCGTTCAACATCGGCTCCCGGCGGCAGCGGTACTTCTACCTGACCGTAGCGCAGAGATGCATCCTGCTCGTTGGTAAGCGTTACCTCATCAAGGTACAGGGCGTCGCTGTCGATCTCATTACCGGTCACCAACTGCAGAGTAAAACTCATCTCTTCTTCACCAGGGATAAGCCGATACAACTGGCGTTCAACGGTCACCGGAATGTTACTTTGTTGAGCCGCTTTTGCCGGTTCACGCCAGCGAACCTGCACGTTTTGCGGCGATAATTCGTCACCAAAAGAGAGAATGTCCGGCACACACTGACCAACCCAACGCCAGTATTCGCCCCCTCCGGTTAACTTATGTTTGGCCCATGCGCCCGCAGGCGCAGGTAACACAACCGGAGGCATCGTCGCCATATATTTCGCCAGCCAGTTCATGGCCAGTGCGCGTTCAATAGTGGATTGCTCAGCAGTCAAACCACTTAAAATGGCGGCCGCCTGGGTGGTGTCGCCACCGCTATTGAGCAGCACAACCGTGTGCGCCAGCGGCTGGTTGCTGTTCGCTGCCTTATCCCACGCATATTGCTGAACCTGTGGCATCACAGTGGACTTCAACTGCGCTTTTTTCAGCAACGTCATGGTTAAAACGTTAGCAACCGCATCTGCCAGTGGAGATTCCGGTGTATCGAGGATCAGGCTGTCATTGATATCGCGGGTGTCTTCCTCAGAGAAATCTTCTGTTTTAGTTCCGCGCCGGGCGATAGCTTCATCCAACCCTTTCAACAACGTTTTGCACGGCAGATTCATCTCCTGCGCCCACGCCAGCACCAGCGCCCGATGCAATAACGGCATGTTATCTGCCTGCTCGGCATAACTGTCGAGCATATGCTGCCAGTATTCCGGTTGCTGCGTTACGCCGAGCGCCTGACTGGCCTGCCAGTCGGCGTACCATGCCCATGCCGTGAGGAAGGCGTCGCCATTGCCATCTTCACCCCACCAGGTAAAGCGCGCGCCTGGCCCCGCCAGTTGCATCAGCCGCAGACGGTTATCCTGAATCATCTGACGAATGTCGTTAGCGGCGGCACTTTGATGATCGGCAAGCGAACGCCAGGCGAGACTGAGCGGGATCAGACGGCTACCGGTGTTGATCACGCCCCCCCAGGGTTCATCGACTAACGCATCAAGGTTATTGCGGAAAATCTCCTGCGGCGTTTCACTACTTTGTATCCGGATATTGCTCGCCAGCTCGGGCAACATCAGCGCGTTATCACCGCCGCCGAGCATGACGTTTTTCTGCTGTTCAACGGGCCAGGTGTTATCCACAAAAGACAGCTTTGTGCTAATGCTGTCCTGCACTTGCCCATTTTGTTGCAGCTCTGCGCTTAACAAACCAGATTGCAGAATGTTCTGCTCCAGCGAAATATAGTTCGCCCCTTTGTGCAGCGTCAGCGTCTGACGCATCTCAGCGCCCGCAAATTTACTCACCAGTTCCACAGGTTCGTTATCCTGCTGACTGAAGATAAACAGCCCTGCCGCCGGTTTGTCGCCCAGACGATATACCGTTGGCATACTCCACTTCATGTAGAGATTTTTTTCCGAACGCAGATAAGCACGCCCTTGCCCAACCAGCCCGTCGCCGTTCATCCCTCGCGCGGTAATACGCCAGCGGGTTAACGAATCAGGCATCAGGAACGTGAAATACGCTTTGCCTTGTTTATCGGTTGTAAGTGACGGCATCCATGCCGCAGTATCCACCTCTTCGCGTCGTGGACGTTCCAGCATTTTTACTCGCCGCTCGCTGCGGTTAGTCGCGCCAGGCGCAACCGGCTCGCTGGAGAGCGCCTGGTCGTAGCTGATAAATGACAAGCTGGAACTGGTGCGCACATTGTTACGCCCCAGCGGATAGAAAAATTTGCCGATATTCGGCGCGATTTCCGGTTGCAGTGCGTAGATCATTTCATCGACCACGCCAACCGTTAGCTGCGCGGAAACCGGTTTACCCTTCAGCAACGAGGTTAATTCAACATTGACCAGTTCACCTGGCTGGTAATGGGTTTTGTCCGTTTTCACCCGAATATCCAGCTGGGGAACGGCAACTTTGATCCCGGCGTTCTGAAAACTGAACTGACCGTTACGGGTATACAGCACCGAAAAAGTGATGTTAGGCGCAAAGGAATTGCTCACCGGTACGCGGGCTTCATACTGGGTATCGTTTAAGCGTTGTAACTTCAGCCAGTTTGCCGGGCGCGATAGCAGCGACTGCTGTTCCACGCGATCGCGTTCCAGCGTCAATAACGCTTCATCGATTGGCTCCGGGAAGGTAATCAGCATCTTCGCGGTTTCGCCTGGCTGGTACAGCGTTTTATCCGCCACGATATCTACCGTACCAGTATGCGCCGTGCTGCCCTTACCGCTGACTGCATGGCTTAACCCGGCGAGAATTAAGCCGTCTTTATCGCGTAATGTCAGGTTGTAGTTGCCAGGTTTATCGAAATTGACGGTAAAGAATTTGCCGCCTGACGGTAGCTCTCCGCTATGGCTCGTGCGGTCTTCGAGACGCAACCATTCATACGTAACAGGAACCTGTTTTGAGGCTTCCAGCGCGCCATAACGAAAAACAACCGGCTCGCCGCTATTACTGTATTGCGCGGCGGTGCTTAGAGAGTAATGCGCAAGACCGCGTTCAATGAGGATCTCTTTGGTGGTGGTGACACGATATGCCGCACCATCGCTGGCGGAAACGGTTAACAAATAGCGGCTCGGTTTATCGGCAGCGGGAAGGTTTAATGCTACATTGCCTTTATCGTCCGAAACAGCATCGCTACCTTCCAGCGACACCGGGAAACGTCCAGCATAACGCAAATCGTTACCAACCATCGAAAGTTGCTGAGCGCGCAAACTTAACTGCACGCGGGCATCTTTTACCGGTTCGCCATCCGGGTAGAGCAGTTGCAGTTTGCCGCTGACCGCTTCGCCAGTTTTGAAATCTTTTTTATCGAGAGCTAAACCAATCTCGAAATGTGGTTTGATGTAGTTGGCTACGCGAAAACTACTGCTGTAGACCTGATTGCGGTAAGCCAGGCGTAACTCATAACCTCCGGCAACGGCATTTTCTGGCAGGCGGAAACTCCCCTGCCCGCCATTGCGCGCATCCAGCGTGACATTGACGGTTTGCAACAGGCTGCCGTTGGCGTCCAGCACCGAGAGTTTTGCCGGGGCGCTGACGATGGGCGATGAATGCATCGGGTCGTGGAACTCGCGCCCCATCACTTTAACATCAACACGGTCGCCTGCCCGATACAGCGGGCGGTCGGTAAAGATATACAAGCGGGTGTTGTAGATTTCGCTTTCGTAGAAGAAGTTCTCGGAGACAAAAACGCCGCCTTCAGCATCTTTACCCAGAATGTATGAACGTTCCGGCGATATATGTTGTAACTGCAAGGTGCCACTATCATCAGTCACACCACGTGTCATCACGCCAAGACCGTCAGTCCACAGAACTTCCGAACCAGGTTTAGCTTCACCCCGTTTTTTGCCAGCGGTCCACACCAGAAGCTCGTTACCTGACACTTTACTAAGCGCCACGGTATCGGAAACAAACACCACCGTTGTCGCCCGATACCCACCTACCATTGCCTCGACGAGGTACAGTCCCGGCTCTTGTTTGCCGAGAGGAATATAGATGTTGCCCGGTTGCGGCGAGATGAAGTTACTGGATGCGCCTTCCAGTTTTACCCCTTGCTGTGGCTCAACCGGTTTTGCCTGCCATAGTGGATAACGGAACTGTTCCACCAGTGGATATTTCTTCAGCGGTGAAAACTGGCTGTTTTGTACATAACGGGAAGGTTTGATGATGGCATTGCCGAGCTGCAATTCCGGTAATGCCTGGGTCACATTCTGCCGTGATTGATAAGAGAAAGAACGCTGCATTACACGGCGAGATTTGCCGTACCAGTTATCCCACAGCCAGGTTAGCGTATTGTTCAGACCGTCGCCCAGATACTGCGGTTGTACTACAATGCGGTGCAGGTTTTTCTGCTGACGCAGAAATGCCATCGGATCAGGAATACGATACAGGCGAACATCCACGCCGCCGTACTCTTCCATCTGATAACGTTGATAATCGCGCCCCGGCGCTTCCAGCCGCACTTTCGCCTCTTCGCTGCTACTAAAACTGCTGTCAGCGAGCAAAAAGAACGTTCCCCCGGCGGGCGGCGCATAGTTGCTGGAAGGAAGCGAATCGTCAGCATTAACAAGCCCCGTCCCCATAAGAGACAGGCTCAAGCACGCTGCTATCGCGCCAGAAAATTTAAACGATAAATGCCAATGAAATTGGGATTGGAATCGTTGGGTATCCATCGGGTGTCCTTCCATGTCATAAGTTGTTGCAGACTGACTGCGCGCATTCCGTTGTCAGTTTTCGTGGCGCTTCCGGTGTGGTAGATGACGTAACGCCCCATCCAGACCATTAAGTGCTGGGCATCGCCCTGATCGAAAAAAATCATATCGCCAGGCAGTGCCTGGTTTATGTCCTGGCCAATAAACTGGCTGTTGTACTGAATCAAATTAATCGCGGTTACGTAGGGGCCGGTTTTCCCGTTCCCCTGATTCCAGTTTTGTGCCAGTTGTCGTTGCTCAGGTGTTAGCGTCATTTCTGGCGGTAGATACTGGTTTGACAGACCGTTACTTTTTAGCCATTTGCTATCGTGAACTTTCAGCGACTCGTTCGCTGCAAAGCGCACCAGACCTGCGCAATCCTGCTGATACCAACGTGGGCTTGGCCCCTGGCGTAGCTGTTCCTGCGCAATGCGCACAAACCAGGCACGAAATAGTCCCGATTGTTCGACATTCAGCATTTCACTCTGAACGCAAAAACAACGCAGCCAGCAAATCAGTGCCAGCAGTCCACGCCTCATAATGGCTGCCAGTTGATTGGTAACCATTGCCAGGCGGCGCCCGGTTTCATCTGGTCCAGCTTCATGACATAACGAGGCTGTTGCGATAAAGCGTCCAGTTTCGGCATTAATAAAGTTTGTGCGGCGTTATAAAAAACCGGTTCGAGATTCTTCGGCAGACTAGTCAGCGTTTCGTTACGCAGCAGTTTCGCCATTCCTTGTGGATTGATATAGACCGGAACGACGCCATCAGTGGGTATCACATCCACCATTGCCGGGCGGGTTTTATTCAGTGTTTGCAGCGCGTTATTAACCAGCATGTCATCGAGGGAGAAAAGCAGCGTTTTGTTTTGCATCGCCAGCGACACGCGGAAAAAATAATCCGACATTAATTGATCTGGTTGCGCTGACTGTGCTTTCGGATACTGACCGTATCGGGAACTCACTTCGCGACGCCAGATTTGCGCTTCGCCCTGCTGAGTTTGAGTTACCGGTAATACGCCTTCTGGCGCTTTGCTTTCACGAGCACCAATATTTTGGGTAAACAGTTTCCCTGGCAATTGCGCCTGTTCGTCAGTGCCATCAAACTGACCAACAAACAGCGGGGTTTGCAGTTTTGAATCCTCATACCAGCACAGTCCGGCTGCACCATCTAACGCCCCATTCAACTTGTCGTTTTCCTGAGCGATTTGTGAGAGCATCTCTTCGGCAATACCGTGCGAATACGGCACCGCCACACAGAAACTGGCACCGGCAGGCATACTGTTCCACACGGGCGTGAAATCGAAACTGGCATCTACGCTTGCGGATTCATCATTTAACGCCAGAAAGCTATGCCAGCCGTCGTTGCCCATTTCGAAGCGCACGCCAGCAAAAGAAGGCATTAATCGCTGGTAGCCAAAACCCAGCAAATTTGCGCTAACCACGATGCGCTGGCGTACTGGCGTTTTTCCGGCAGTACGATCTTCCAGGACAAAACTAGCTTCCCAGCGTTTTTTACCGCTCAACAAATCACTTGCGATCGCCGTGGCTTCGGTATCCTGCTGGTCATCTTTAAACAGCATATCCGTGCTGGAAAACACCAGCATCTTGTCCTGATATGTCGCGAACATCAGGGCGGTATTGCCGTTATAGCGCAACTGATAAACAGGGATGGTTTCACTATTTAGCTTAATACTACTGATTTCCGTCTTGCTTAACTGGCTGTCGCTGGTAGCAGCAAACAGCAATGGCTCCAGCAACTTGCTCAAGCCACTACGCTGGATAAGCACCATATAATGTGAAAGATGGCCTTGTTTATCGTGCCATAGCGCCGCCTGCGCGGGCTGGTCTAAGAGTGACGAAAAGAGCTTATCTTTCAGCGTGAGATCGTGTTCATAGACAATGCGGCGAATACTGCCTTCAATGCCCAGACGATCGGCATGATTCTGATAATAGAAAACGAAATCTTCACTCAGGACATCGTGGAGAAAAGGAATAGTAAGGAGATCTTTGGGAAGCTGGCTTAGAGAGTCGCTATCGAGAAAGAGGTCAGGCTCATTGAGATCGATTTGCAGATTGTTGTGCACCACCAGCGGCGACAACGTTTTTTCAGGCCCACTACCAGCATATTGCAATGCCCAAACGCCTGCGGAAAGCAGTGCTATTGCACCCAAACCTACAAAGCCATAGAACCGCCAGCCTTTCGCCTTTTTTTCACCACTCATTGCCACATTCCTTGTGTAAAGCCAGCCACTTTTTATGGGCGATGCGCAACTTTATCGCGCCCTAATACGACAAAAGCCCAGGCTTTACAGCCTGGACTTTTCAATTCAAAAAAGGGAGATGGCTCCCTTTTGGGATGAAGAAATAAAATTATTCTTCTTCTGGCTCGTCGTCAACGTCCACTTCCGGAGCGATTTCATCGTCCCCTTCCGCAGCACTGCCGTCGATGGTATCCAGATCTTCTTCGTCAACCGGTTCAGCAACACGTTGCAGACCCACTACGTTTTCATCTTCCGCAGTACGGATGAGGATCACGCCCTGGGTGTTACGGCCCACGATGCTGATTTCCGAAACGCGAGTACGTACCAGCGTACCGGCATCGGTGATCATCATGATCTGGTCGCAATCATCTACCTGCACCGCGCCAACCACTAAACCGTTACGTTCGGTAACCTTGATGGAGATAACCCCTTTCGTCGCACGCGACTTAGTTGGGTATTCCGCCACAGCAGTACGTTTACCGTAACCATTTTGTGTTGCAGTAAGGATTGCGCCATCGCCACGCGGTACGATCAGAGACACGACTTTATCGCCTTCGCCTAAGCGAATACCGCGAACACCGGTGGTGTTGCAGCCCATCGCACGGACAGAAGACTCTTTAAAGCGCACCACTTTACCTTCGGCGGAGAACAGCATTACTTCATCTTCGCCACTGGTCAGGTCAACGCCGATCAGCTCATCGCCTTCAACCAGTTTGATCGCCACTTTACCGGCGGTACGCAGACGGTTGAATTCGGTGAGGACGGTTTTCTTCACCGTACCGTTAGCGGTCGCCATGAAGACTTTCACGCCTTCTTCAAACTCGGTCACCGGCAGGATCGCGGTGATACGTTCGTCCTGCTCCAGCGGCAGCAGGTTGACGATAGGACGACCGCGCGCACCACGAGAGGCTTCCGGTAACTGGTAGACCTTCATCGAATAGACGCGACCACGGCTGGAGAAGCACAGGATATGATCGTGAGTGTTCGCCACCAGCAGCCTGTCGATAAAGTCTTCTTCTTTAATACGTGCGGCAGATTTACCTTTCCCGCCACGACGCTGCGCTTCGTATTCAGAAAGCGGCTGATACTTAACGTAGCCCTGGTGAGAGAGCGTGACGACGACATCTTCCTGGGTGATCAGATCTTCCAGGTTGATGTCTGCGCTGTTGGCGGTGATTTCAGTACGACGTTTGTCACCGAACTGTTCACGAACCAGCTCCAGCTCTTCACGGATCACTTCCATCAGACGATCGGCGCTACCCAGAATACGCAGCAGTTCCGCGATCTGATCCAGCAGCTCTTTGTATTCGTCGAGCAGTTTTTCATGCTCGAGACCGGTCAGTTTCTGCAAACGCAGATCCAGAATTGCCTGGGCTTGCTGTTCGGTCAGATAGTACAGACCATCGCGCACACCGAACTCTGGCTCCAGCCATTCCGGACGCGCAGCATCGTCGCCAGCACGTTCCAGCATCGCGGCAACGTTGCCCAGCTGCCACGGATTAGCAACCAGCGCGGTTTTCGCTTCTGCAGGCGTTGGCGCATGACGGATCAGTTCGATGATCGGGTCGATGTTTGCCAGCGCCACGGCTAATGCTTCAAGGATATGCGCACGGTCGCGAGCTTTACGCAGTTCGAAAATAGTACGACGGGTCACCACTTCGCGGCGGTGACGAACAAACGCCGCGATGATGTCTTTCAGGTTCATAATCTTCGGCTGACCATGGTGCAATGCCACCATGTTGATACCGAAAGAAACCTGCAACTGGGTCTGGGAGTAGAGGTTGTTGAGCACCACTTCACCGACCGCATCGCGTTTCACTTCAATCACGATGCGCATGCCGTCTTTGTCAGACTCGTCACGCAGCGCGCTGATGCCTTCCACGCGTTTTTCTTTTACCAGTTCCGCAATCTTCTCGATCAGGCGCGCTTTGTTCACCTGATACGGAATTTCGTGGACGATAATGGTTTCACGCCCGGTTTTGGCGTCGACTTCCACTTCTGCACGGGCGCGGATGTACACCTTGCCGCGACCGGTACGGTAAGCTTCTTCAATACCGCGACGACCGTTAATGATTGCCGCCGTCGGGAAGTCTGGACCCGGGATGTGTTCCATCAGCCCTTCAATGCTGATGTCTTCATCATCGATATACGCCAGACAACCATTGATGACTTCCGTCAGGTTGTGTGGCGGGATGTTGGTTGCCATACCTACGGCGATACCGGAAGAACCGTTCACCAGCAGGTTAGGAATTTTGGTCGGCATGACGTCCGGAATTTTTTCCGTGCCGTCATAGTTATCAACAAAATCGACCGTCTCTTTTTCGAGATCGGCCATCAGTTCATGGGCAATTTTCGCCAGACGGATTTCCGTATAACGCATTGCCGCCGCAGAGTCGCCGTCGATAGAACCGAAGTTACCCTGACCGTCTACCAGCATGTAACGCAGCGAAAATGGCTGCGCCATACGGACGATCGTGTCATAGACCGCCGAGTCACCATGGGGATGGTATTTACCGATTACGTCACCAACGACACGGGCAGATTTTTTATAGGCTTTGTTCCAGTCATTGCCTAGTACGTTCATGGCGTAAAGTACGCGACGGTGTACCGGCTTCAGGCCATCTCGGACATCTGGCAGCGCACGGCCAACAATGACCGACATCGCATAATCCAGATAGGAGCTTTTCAGCTCTTCCTCAATGTTGACCGGTGTAATTTCTCTCGCAAGGTCGCTCATCTAACCGCTATCCCTCTACTGTATCCCGGATTCAAAGGTCGCAAATTATAACACAGCCGCGCAGATTGAGGTAAACCTATACGCTTTATTCACCTGCAATGCCTGATATACTCGATTGTCTTGCCAATTACGGAGTAGAAGTGCCAATGAATGCCGAAAAATCGCCGGTAAACCATAACGTAGACCACGAAGAGATCGCTAAATTTGAAGCTGTCGCCTCCCGCTGGTGGGATCTGGAAGGCGAGTTCAAACCGCTGCACCGCATTAACCCACTGCGTCTGGGCTATATTGCCGAGCGTGCTGGCGGTTTATTTGGCAAAAAGGTGCTCGATGTCGGTTGCGGCGGCGGCATTCTGGCTGAGAGTATGGCGCGAGAAGGCGCGACGGTAACCGGCCTGGATATGGGCTTTGAACCACTACAGGTTGCAAAGCTACACGCGCTGGAAAGCGGTATTCAGGTGGAGTACGTGCAGGAGACCGTTGAAGAACACGCGGCAAAACATGCCGGGCAGTACGATGTTGTGACCTGCATGGAGATGCTGGAGCACGTCCCCGATCCACAGTCAGTAGTCAGAGCCTGTGCGCAACTGGTAAAACCGGGCGGCGATGTCTTTTTCTCTACGCTTAACCGTAACGGTAAGTCATGGCTGATGGCGGTGGTCGGCGCGGAATATATTTTGCGCATGGTGCCTAAAGGTACGCATGATGTGAAGAAATTTATTAAACCGGCAGAACTGCTGGGCTGGGTGGATCAGACCAGTTTAAAAGAGCGTCATATGACCGGGCTGCATTACAACCCGATCACTAATTCCTTTAAACTCGGCCCCGGCGTGGATGTGAACTATATGCTGCACACGCAGAATAAGTGAGATTGTTGACCGGATTCATCCGGCAACCGTACCAATGCCTGATGCGACGCTTGCCGCGTCTTATCAGGCTTACAAATGACTCCCCCGTAGGTCGGATAAGGCGTTTACGCCGCATCCGGCAACTATGCCGGGCGGACAACAATTACCATTTCACCGTCATCGACAAAAATCCTGCCGTCTGGGCAAAATCATCACTTCCCTTCTGCCATGCGACACTGCCGCGCAGGGAAACTCGCTGACTAATATTGCCAGTTATTCCCACTTTTATTTCACCACGCTGCTTCGCCGTATCGTCGCTGATATTGCTGTCATCTTCTTCAATTTCCGCCGAATTGGGATCGTGATAATAATTCAAATCCAGAGTTGGCGTGATATAGAAAGTATTACGCCATTCGCTATGTATCCCGACACGCGTCAGAATATCATCGCCCTGCGATTGCGACACCCGCGCATGGTTAGCGGCGGTAAAATCATCCTGCTGCACGCCCTGATAAACCACCTGCGCCTGCGGTTCGATTACCACACTATGCCCCGGTAACCACTGATACCCTGCTTCCAGCGAGGCGACGATCCCCGACGAGTGGTAATGATCCGTGCCGTCACCTTGTTCGGAAACATCATTGCTAAACCATGCATATTGCAGCCAGCTATCCAGCCACGCCCCCTGCTGCTGGCTACCATGCTGAAACCAGCTCGAAGTCAGCCCAATAGCATAGCCGTGGTTCTGGTTATCGGCGCGGGTTCCGGTCATATTCGAGCGGCTGTCCCCCTGGTTATCGCTGTAGCCACCAATGGCTCCCAGCGTCCATTCGCCATCATCGCCCCATCGCCCGCTAAACAGGTCGCCGCTAAGCTGCACCGTAGAGGTGTCTTCATGCTGAGCCAGCTGCCCCGCCGCCGTGTAATGATAACGTCCGCCGATAATGCGCAAATGCAGCGTCTGACCGTCGCCACCTGCGTGATCGCGTCGCTCCATCACAAACGCCTGATTTGCCGCCCGCAGGTTATTAAGATATCCACCGATTTTTGCATTCAGCATCGGCTGATAAACGGGCGTTGGGTCAGGAGCCGGCGTGGGATCGGGAGTCGGATCAGGTGGCGATGGCGGCGTGACTTTTTGTGATCGCAGATACCAGTCGTTGTTATCTTCCACCAACGTATAGTCGTAAGCGCCCATATTGACGTAGCCACTGCCTGCCAGACTGAACTGCGCATTGTTTTGAAACTGCGTGGGATCAGCTGCGAAATCAACCACTTTAATGCCTGTAGATGTCGGCTCACCAATCCCTGTAATGGGGTTAACCACAACCGTGGTATTGCCAGCAGTATTACCGTTCAACACCAACTGGTCGCTTGCTGAGTCATCGCCGTTTAATTCGCTGTCGAGCAGTAACGTACCGCCGCCGGTGTAATCACCGTTTACCGTCAGCGTATCGCCAACGACGCCATTTTGCAGGCTAACCGCACCGGACGTATTGGTCAGATCACCATTAACCGTCACGTCGGCAAGATAGGTCAGGTTGTCAGTTTCAAGGTCGGTATTAAGCTCACCTGTCAACGTCACGCCATCGGTGGCATTCACCAGCGTACCGCCACCGTTAAACAATGAGGCGTCAAGCGCCACAGACGTATCCTGCCCGGTTAAACGCAAAACCGTGCTATCGCTGATGTCGATAGTGCCGCTGGAACTGGCATCAATAGACTGAATATCCTGATCCGCGCCAGTCTCGAACGTTGCCCCGTCACCAACCCACAGCGACGAAGCGTAAGGAAAGATATCCGCAACATCACCTTTCAGCGTACCTTCTTCCACTCGCACCGCCGACTGCGCCGTGCCGCTGGCAGTCAGTTCCAGCGTTCCTGCACCGGTTTTCGTCAGTGTGGTTCCCACATCCTGCTGCTGTCCACTGCTATCGGCGATCAATGCGCCCCACTGCGTCACAGCACCATCATCAACCACAATTTCGCCATCAGCGCGCATTTCGATATCACGCCCATGACCAGCCATCGCAGAGCGAGTATCGACATCAGCCGTAATCTCCATCGCGCTATCTTGTTGATTATCAGTGAAGATAACCTGGCGGTTATAGTGAGTATCACCAAGCTGAGAATTGTTGCTCACCACCAGCGTGCCGGAAGCGATTTGTGTTGTGCCGAGGTATTGATTGTCATTCGCCAGGCTTACCTGTCCATCGCCTGCATCTACCACTACATAGACGCCTTTTTTCCCGTCATCGCCAATATGCAAATCCTCACCACTATAAAGATCGACAACGTCCTGCTGACCAATTACCGTACCGCCACTGCCACTGATTTCCAGCCCATCGTTCTCTGACGTACCGCTCTGCCAGGTGGTGAAATCGGAGAGATCTAATATGCCACCGTTTAACACAATTGACTGCGGATCGTCCTGCATCGCCGCCAGATCCGCCGCGTTTCCCGCCAGCGAGAGGATTGCGCCATCTTCCACCACAATATCGCCGGTCAGCGCCATCGACGACGCCCCCGCCAGCGCATAGCTACCATTTTCAGCAATGGTCAGTTGTCCTTCACCTTCAATAGTTCCGCTAAACCCGCCAGCATTTACAGTCACGTTACCGCCAGCATCAATATTTAAAGTGCCATTCTGAAAACCCGTCAGTGAGTGAACAAAAGTCTGCTGTGTTGCGCCAACGTTAAGTTCTGCCTGATCATCCCGATGACTGATACTGCCCACCATCAGGCCATAGCAATTTTGTGGATTACTCTGGCAACGATCATCGCCAACATTCATCAGCGAATTGCTACGCCCCAGCGTCACTTCACCGTTTTCAACCCGCATCTCACCGGTAAAATTATTATTATCCGCATTAAGCACCAGTTCGCCTGCGCCGGTTTTGCTGATACTTCCGGTTCCGGCAATGGAATCGAGCGCACCATCGTTGCTCAGGTCACCAATAATCAACGTTTTATTACCAGCGATATCAAACCTGACCTGACTTGAATCGATGTACATAAAGCCGCCCGCCGACGCAGATGGCACATCGCCATATCCTGTGGCACTGTTGTTCTCATCCACCAAAACGCCACCGTTATAGCTGTAGCCGGCATCAACCGAAATATCAATAAGATAGGGAGAGTTCGCACTACTGCTATAAATTGCACCACCGTAGCCTTCAGCAATATTATCTGTAAACGTGGTGTTATTAATTATTGTGAACTCTGATGGGTGAATGGTTTCCGTATTATTATCGGTGATATCGATAGCGCCGCCATCGCCATCACTGTAACTTGTTGATGTATATGCCCGATTATTATTAAAAATCGTATTATTTAAGTAAATATTATTATTAATCGAATAAATTGCGCCACCTTTGCCATCGTTAGCAATATTACCTGTAAATACAGAATTGGTAACGCTAAGATCAATATCACCAGCGTCATTTGTACCCGCAGAATAGATAGCCCCGCCATATCCTCCTGCCACATTACTGTCGAAGATAACCTGAGTAAGATTCAGCGTTGAGTTTTCTTTCGCAAAAATAGCACCTCCATTATTATATTCACCACTCACGGTATTATTTTCGAACAGAGTCATACCTGTTCCACCTTGTGCTGACAATATGAAATCAGCTCCTTGTTGTAAAAATACCGCCCCGCCACTGGCATCATTTGCCATAGAGGAAAAAATAAGCCATTGCCCGTCAGCAACACTCCAGGTCTGCATACTACCTGAGAGGCTCTGGCGACTGGCCAGGCAACTGGTAGAAACATTAACCCCCTGACATGAAGCCAGAATCTGCGACGCCGCGTTTGCACGCGTAAACACGCAAGCAACGACAGCCGGGAAAATTAACAGATACCCTTTCCTGATAAAAATAATCCATTTTTTATTCATGATCTGACAGCCTGTGAGAAATAACACGCTATCATTAAAAGGCATATTACGATTGTAGATAATAACCAATTGTAAACAAGAAATTTTTAAAATAATCGAACCAGAAATAATATTTACAGAAAGGTATTAATTATTTCTTTCAAAGTTTACTTGATTATTAAACAATGATAATTAAAACATATTAAACTGATTAATTCATTTCTTGTTTACCTGGAATAATCAATATCGCAAACTTTAATTTTACATCTACTGATTAAAAAATATCTGTTTCGTGAACGCCCCCCCTTTACATTTGCTCACATCATAAACATAACAATAAGTGTCGACATGATATGAGTTTGTGATGGTATCAATTTTCGCCACATCTGACATAAGCGCAATAAATAACCTGGATCAATAATTATCTTAAATTGAACGTTCAAGAAATCGCCGAACGGTTATTTTTAACAATTTTTTCTCTTCCCATTGACTTTCCCGAACACCTTGTCTGACCTAAGGTGCGTGGAAGTCACCTTTTCCGTTGCGAGTTATCCACAAAGTTATGCACTTGCAAGAGGGCCATTTTCACACTATCTTGCAGTGAATCCCAAACATACCCCCTATATATAGTGTTCATTGCGACTTTTCTCACTACAGGTAGTCAAAGCGACACTATTGCGGAAAGTATTCCCAAAACAGGTACTACATACATGAATCAGAATCTGCTGGTGACAAAGCGCAACGGTAGCACAGAGCGCATCAATCTCGACAAAATCCATCGTGTTCTGGATTGGGCGGCAGAAGGACTGCATAACGTTTCGATTTCCCAGGTCGAACTGCGCTCCCACATTCAGTTTTATGACGGTATCAAGACTTCTGACATCCACGAAACCATTATCAAGGCTGCCGCAGACCTGATCTCCCGTGAAGCACCGGATTATCAGTACCTCGCCGCGCGCCTGGCAATTTTCCACCTGCGTAAAAAAGCCTACGGTCAGTTTGAGCCGCCTGCGCTGTATGACCATGTGAAGAAAATGGTCGAAATGGGCAAATACGATAATCATCTGCTGGAAGACTACACGGAAGAAGAGTTCAAGCAGATGGACACGTTTATCGATCACGACCGTGATATGACCTTCTCTTACGCTGCCGTTAAGCAACTGGAAGGGAAATATCTGGTACAGAACCGCGTGACCGGCGAAATCTACGAGAGCGCCCAGTTCCTCTATATTCTGGTTGCTGCCTGCCTGTTCTCAAACTACCCGCGTGAAACGCGTCTGCAATACGTGAAGCGTTTTTACGACGCGGTTTCCACATTTAAAATTTCGCTGCCGACGCCAATCATGTCCGGCGTGCGTACCCCGACTCGTCAGTTCAGCTCCTGCGTACTGATTGAGTGCGGTGACAGCCTGGATTCCATCAATGCGACCTCCAGCGCGATTGTAAAATACGTCTCCCAGCGTGCCGGTATCGGTATCAACGCCGGGCGTATTCGTGCACTGGGTAGCCCGATTCGCGGCGGCGAAGCATTCCACACCGGCTGTATTCCGTTCTATAAGCATTTCCAGACGGCGGTGAAATCCTGCTCCCAGGGCGGTGTGCGTGGCGGTGCAGCAACGCTGTTCTACCCAATTTGGCATCTGGAAGTAGAAAGCCTGCTGGTGCTGAAAAACAACCGTGGGGTTGAAGGCAACCGCGTGCGTCATATGGACTACGGGGTACAAATCAACAAACTGATGTATACCCGCCTGCTGAAAGGTGAAGATATCACCCTGTTCAGCCCGTCCGATGTGCCAGGGTTATACGACGCGTTCTTCGCCGATCAGGAAGAATTTGAGCACCTGTACACCAAATATGAAAAAGACGACAGCATCCGCAAACAGCGTGTGAAAGCCGTTGAGCTGTTCTCGCTGATGATGCAGGAACGTGCGTCTACCGGTCGTATCTATATTCAGAACGTTGACCACTGCAACACCCACAGCCCGTTTGATCCGGCTATTGCACCAGTGCGCCAGTCTAACCTGTGCCTGGAAATCGCCCTGCCGACCAAACCGCTGAATGACGTCAACGACGAAAACGGTGAAATCGCGCTGTGTACGCTGTCTGCTTTCAACCTGGGCGCAATTAATAGCCTGGATGAACTGGAAGAGCTGGCGATTCTGGCGGTACGCGCACTCGACGCGCTGCTGGATTATCAGGATTACCCGATCCCGGCAGCCAAACGCGGAGCGATGGGTCGTCGCACGCTGGGTATTGGTGTGATCAACTTCGCTTACTATCTGGCGAAGCACGGTAAACGCTACTCCGACGGCAGTGCCAACAACCTGACGCATAAAACCTTCGAAGCAATTCAATATTACCTGCTGAAAGCGTCTAACGAGCTGGCGAAAGAACAAGGCGCGTGCCCGTGGTTTAACGAAACCACTTACGCGAAAGGTATCCTGCCGATCGATACCTACAAAAAAGATCTGGATGCTATCACCAATGAACCGCTGCATTACGACTGGGAAGCGTTGCGAGAGTCAATCAAAACGCACGGTCTGCGTAACTCCACGCTTTCTGCTCTGATGCCGTCCGAGACCTCTTCGCAGATCTCTAACGCCACTAACGGTATTGAACCGCCGCGCGGTTACGTCAGCATCAAAGCGTCGAAAGACGGTATTCTGCGCCAGGTGGTGCCGGACTACGAACACCTGCACGACGCCTATGAGCTGCTGTGGGAAATGCCGGGTAACGATGGCTACCTGCAACTGGTGGGTATCATGCAGAAATTTATCGATCAGTCGATCTCTGCTAACACCAACTACGATCCGTCACGCTTCCCGTCAGGAAAAGTGCCGATGCAGCAGTTGCTGAAAGACCTGCTCACCGCCTACAAATTCGGGGTCAAAACGCTGTATTATCAGAACACCCGTGATGGCGCTGAAGACGCGCAGGACGATCTAGTGCCGTCAATCCAGGACGATGGCTGCGAAAGCGGCGCATGTAAGATCTGATATTGAGATGCCGGATGCGGCGTGAACGCCTTATCCGGCCTACGGCTCGAATTTGTAGGCCTGATAAGACTCGCCAGCGTCGCATCAGGCTCTGGATGCCGGATGCGGCGTAAAATGCCTTATCCGGCATTAAACTCCCAACAGGACACATTCATGGCATATACCACCTTTTCACAGACGAAGAATGATCAGCTCAAAGAACCCATGTTCTTTGGTCAGCCGGTCAACGTGGCTCGCTACGATCAGCAAAAATATGAAATCTTCGAAAAATTGATCGAAAAACAGCTCTCTTTCTTCTGGCGTCCAGAAGAAGTTGACGTCTCCCGCGACCGTATCGATTATCAGGCGCTGCCGGAGCACGAAAAACACATCTTTATCAGCAATCTAAAGTACCAGACGCTGCTGGACTCTATTCAGGGCCGTAGTCCGAACGTGGCGCTGCTGCCGCTGATCTCCATTCCGGAACTGGAAACCTGGGTAGAAACCTGGGCGTTTTCGGAAACTATTCACTCCCGCTCCTACACGCACATCATTCGTAATATCGTTAACGATCCGTCTGTTGTGTTTGATGATATCGTCACCAACGAGCAGATCCAGAAACGCGCGGAAGGGATTTCAGCTTACTACGACGAACTGATCGAAATGACCAGTTACTGGCATCTGCTGGGCGAAGGCACCCATACCGTCAACGGCAAAACCGTGACCGTTAGCCTGCGCGAGCTGAAGAAAAAACTTTATCTCTGCCTGATGAGCGTTAACGCGCTGGAAGCGATCCGCTTCTACGTCAGCTTCGCCTGCTCTTTCGCATTCGCGGAACGTGAGCTGATGGAGGGCAACGCCAAAATTATTCGCCTGATTGCCCGTGACGAAGCCCTGCACCTGACCGGCACCCAGCATATGCTGAATCTGTTGCGCAGCGGCGCGGACGATCCTGAGATGGCGGAAATTGCCGAAGAGTGTAAACAAGAGTGCTATGACCTGTTTGTCCAGGCGGCACAGCAGGAGAAAGACTGGGCGGATTATCTGTTCCGTGACGGTTCGATGATTGGTCTGAATAAAGACATTCTCTGCCAGTACGTCGAGTACATCACCAATATCCGTATGCAGGCGGTTGGTTTAGATCTGCCGTTCCAGACGCGCTCCAACCCAATCCCGTGGATCAACACCTGGCTGGTGTCTGATAACGTACAGGTTGCTCCGCAGGAAGTGGAAGTCAGTTCTTATCTGGTCGGACAGATTGACTCGGAAGTAGACACCGACGATTTGAGTAACTTCCAACTCTGATGGCTCGCGTTACCCTGCGCATCACTGGCACACAACTGCTGTGCCAGGATGAACACCCTTCTCTTCTGGCGGCGCTGGAATCCCACAATGTGGCGGTTGAGTATCAGTGCCGCGAAGGCTACTGCGGCTCCTGTCGCACGCGCCTTGTCGCAGGCCAGGTGGACTGGATTGCCGAACCGTTAGCCTTTATTCAACCTGGGGAAATTTTGCCCTGTTGTTGCCGGGCAAAAGGTGATATTGAAATCGAGATGTGATCGGGTACTAGCGCCAGATGCGACGCTTACGCGTCTTATCTGGCCTACAACGATTACATGGCAGAATAATACGCTTTCACCTGCTCCCAGTCCGCTTTAGGGATCGGCTCCAGATATTTCTCCAACTGGCGGAAGTCATGATGAATAGCCTTATGGCGACGCAGACGACGGCGACTTTTCTCCAGATCAAGAAAACCTGCTTCTGCCTTACCTTCTGTTTTCACATAGATATGGCGAACATAACAGCAACCATGCTGACGATTAACGCTATGCATCTTTTTAAATGCCAGCGCCACCGCTTTCAACATTGCTTGCCGTACATCGTCGGAATAAGGCGTTACTGCGTGTTGTGAATACCAGTCAGCAATGCTGACAAACCCCGCCATATCTTCAGTCACCAGCAACGCGCGCCATTCACCCTCAATTTTCACCGCTTCACCAAAAACGATGTTCGGCACAATCACACCGGCGCGCTTCAGATCTTTTATTACAGCTATCTCCCGAACAATCGTCGGACGCCCAAACGGATAGCGGATAGAATAAAACAAGTGGTGAGTCATGCGCTTCACATACAACTTTTTGCCGTTGTGCTCGACGCATTGCACCCCGCTCATACCGTTGCGGCGGTAATTCGGCTCCTCAACCCAGTCACCTTCTGTAGCCCACCAATGATTGAACTCATCGTGTTTTGCTGAAACTGCCATACCCTGTCGCCTGTCTTTATTGTTAACGACAATGACTATAGGTGTTTACCTTAAGAAAAACTTAATAAAAAGTGTTTCTTACTGGATTTCTTTTGCCGGGAACAAATCATCCCGCTCTAAAGAACTGCAAGTAAGGATAACCAACAGACTTTATGAAGAATTAAATATGTCCGCTATTTTACTATGACGTAGATGAGGCTTTGAATGAAGAGATATACCGGATGGCACTTACGTGCCATCCGACACTGAAGTTACTCTTTATTGAGGAATTTTACTGCTTTATCCGGGAAGTCCGTAAACAGCCCATTAACACCTGCTTTGTTATACAGGGCGTCATACAGTTGATTCACATCGGTCGTATATGCCGGCAGTTTATCCGACCGCACGGTATAAGGATGCACTACCAGCTTATTCTGCTGTGCATCTTTCACCATTCCAGTAAGTTTAATATTGCCCGGCTGCGATGTCTCATCAATGACCATATGGTAATCGGGGCCAATGCCGTCAGCATATTCCGCCACCTGCTTCATGGCGCCCGGCTTAAACATCCAGTCATAGCTGTAATTTACCCAGGTTCCGTCCGGCTGTTTCTGCTGAGTTTCATTCCAGTCAGTATAAGCAATCAACTGAACCAGATTGAGATCCATGCCCATTTTCGGTTCCAGCTCATTTTTAATGCGTTTCAGCTCATCAGCATCAAAGCATTGCAAATAAACTTTATCCCCTTTGCTGGTGTAACCATATTTTTTCAGCACTTCCAGAGTTTTAGCCGCTATATCTTTCCCTTCCTGGTGATGGAACCACGGCGCTTTAATCTCCGGGTAGATGCCGATGTTTTTCCCGGTCGAATGGTTTAACCCCTGAACAAATTCAATCTCTTCTTCGAAAGTATGCACCCGGAAGTCAGATTTACCCATCGGGAAGCGTCCAGGGAAAGTCTGCACTTTCTTACCGTTTTCAATATCGAAGCCTTCGGTAAATTTCAGTGATTTAATTTCATCCAGCGTGAAATCTATCGCGTAGTAACGACCGTCTTTGCGTGCCCTGTCCGGGAAACGATCGGCGACATCAGTAACGCGATCAAGATAGTGGTCATGCAGGACGACCAGATGGTCGTCTTTGGTCATTACCAAATCCTGCTCCAGATAGTCAGCCCCCTGTGCATACGCCATCGCTTTTGCTGGCAGCGTATGCTCCGGCAAATAACCACTGGCGCCGCGATGGGCTATTACAATTTTCTCGCTGTTGTCTGCCGCCATTGCACTGCTTCCCATGATCATTCCACTCATCATGATCGCCATGCTAAGGTTTTTCAGCGTCAATTTCATGCCATTAGCCTCCGTTGCGTTTTTGCTGTAATTCCTGATGGCGACGTTTTTCGCCAATCATCACGACAATTAACAAGATAACTGCCAGAATGCTGCCGCCAATCATTACCATAAAGCCGCCATCCCAGCCGAAGTAGTCAACGGTATAGCCGACAATCGCACTTGCGGCCACAGAACCACCAAGATAACCAAACAGTCCGGTAAAGCCTGCCGCCGTACCTGCCGCTTTTTTCGGTGCCAGTTCCAGCGCGTGCAGACCGATGAGCATGACAGGGCCATAAATCAGGAAGCCAATGACAATCATACAAATCATATCTACGGTCGGGTTGCCCGCCGGGTTCATCCAGTAAACGATAGTGGCAATGGTCACCAGAGTCATAAAGAAGACGCCGGTTGCGCCACGGTTACCACGGAAGACTTTATCCGACATCCAGCCGCACAAAAGGGTGCCCGGAATGCCCGCGTACTCATAAAGGAAGTAGGCCCAGGAAGATTTATCCAGCGCGAAGTGTTTCACCTCTTTCAGGTAGGTTGGCGACCAGTCGAGGATGCCGTAGCGCAGCAGGTAAACGAACACGTTGGCGATAGCGATGTACCACAGCAGTTTGTTCGGCAGCACGTACTGCATGAAAATCTGCTTCGCGGTCAGCTCCTGTTCCGCTTTTTCGTTATAATCGTCCGGATAGTCATTTTTGTACTCTTCGATCGGCGGCAGGCCACAGGATTGCGGGGTATCGCGCATCATGGCAAAAGCGAAAAGCGCCACCAGAATGGCACAGAAAGCCGGCATATAAAGCGCCGCGTGCCAGTCATTGAACCAGGCCATCCCCAGCAAGAACAACAGCGGCGGAATACCACCACCAACGTTATGCGCACAGTTCCACACCGACACAATGCCGCCACGTTCTTTCTGTGACCACCAGTGCACCATGGTACGACCACACGGCGGCCATCCCATCCCCTGGAACCAGCCGCAGAGGAACAACAGCACGAACATCACCGCAATACTGGAAGTCGCCCACGGCACAAATCCCATAAACAGCATCACTGCCGCAGCAAGAATCAAACCAGCTGGCAGGAAAACGCGCGGATTCGAGCGATCCGATACCGAGCCCATGATGAATTTCGAAAATCCATAGGCGATTGAGATCCCTGAAAGCGCAAAACCTAAATCACCACGCGAGAATCCCTGCTCCACCAGGTAAGGCATTGCAAGAGCAAAGTTCTTACGAACCAGATAGTAAGCAGCATAACCAAAGAATATCCCCAGGAAAATTTGCCAGCGTAATCGACGATAGGTCGGGTCGATCTCCGCAGCAGGTAAGCGCGCTTTGTGTGGCGCCGGTTTAAAAATACTCAACATTTATAGCCTCCGTGGCCCATGGTCTTATTTATGATTAACAGCCTGATTCAGTAGAAGAACCTGCCGTTTTTTGAGTTGCCGCGATGTTAAGAAAACATTCATAAATTAAATGTGAATTACCGCACACATTATTAAACACAATGATTGAAATGTTCTGAAAGACGCATGAAATCACGTTTCACTTTCGAATTATGAGCGAATATGCGCGAAATCAAACAATTCATGTTTTTACTATGGCTAAATGGTAAAAAACGAACTTCAGAGGGATAACAATGAAAACTCGCGACTCGCAATCAAGTGACGTGATTATCATTGGCGGCGGCGCAACGGGAGCCGGGATTGCCCGCGACTGTGCCCTGCGCGGGCTGCGCGTGATTTTGGTTGAGCGCCATGACATCGCCACAGGCGCGACCGGGCGTAACCACGGTCTGCTACACAGCGGCGCGCGCTATGCGGTAACCGATGCGGAATCGGCCCGTGAATGTATTAGTGAAAACAAGATATTAAAACGTATTGCGCGTCATTGTGTTGAGCCGACCAACGGCCTGTTTATCACCCTGCCAGAAGATGACCTCTCCTTTCAAACCACTTTTATTCGCGCTTGCGAAGAAGCAGGAATAAGCGCAGAAGCCATCGATCCGCAGCAAGCGCGCATTATCGAACCTTCCGTTAACCCGGCATTGATAGGTGCAGTGAAAGTCCCGGATGGCACCGTTGACCCATTTCGTTTGACCGCAGCAAATATGCTCGATGCAAAAGAACACGGTGCGGTTATCCTTACCGCCCACGAAGTCACTGGCCTGATTCGTGAAGGCGCGACGGTGTGTGGCGTTCGTGTGCGTAACCATCTCACCGGCGAAACCCAGGCACTTCATGCACCTGTGGTGGTTAATGCTGCCGGGATCTGGGGACAACATATTGCCGAATATGCCGATCTGCGTATTCGCATGTTCCCGGCAAAAGGATCGCTGCTGATCATGGATCACCGCATTAATCAGCATGTGATCAACCGCTGCCGTAAACCTTCTGATGCCGATATTCTGGTTCCCGGCGATACCATTTCGCTGATTGGAACCACCTCTTTACGTATTGATTACAATGAGATCGACGACAACAGAGTGACGGCAGAAGAAGTGGATATTCTGCTGCGTGAAGGGGAAAAACTGGCTCCGGTGATGGCGAAAACGCGTATTCTGCGAGCCTACTCTGGCGTGCGCCCGTTGGTTGCCAGCGATGATGACCCGAGCGGACGTAACGTCAGTCGCGGCATCGTGCTGCTCGACCACGCCGAACGCGATGGTCTTGACGGATTTATCACCATCACCGGCGGCAAACTGATGACCTACCGCCTGATGGCGGAATGGGCTACTGACTCGGTGTGCCGCAAACTGGGCAACACGCGCCCCTGCATCACTGCCGATACGCCGCTACCAGGTTCACAGGAACTGGCTGAAGCCACGCTGCAAAAAATTATCTCCCTCCCAGCCCCGCTGCGCGGTTCTGCGGTTTACCGTCACGGCGATCGTACGCCAGCCTGGTTAAGTGAAGGCCGTTTGCACCGCAGCCTGGTCTGTGAATGCGAAGCCGTTACCGCAGGCGAAGTGCAATATGCAGTAGAAAATTTAAACGTTAACAGTCTGTTAGATTTGCGCCGTCGTACCCGTGTGGGAATGGGCACCTGCCAAGGCGAACTCTGCGCCTGCCGCGCCGCCGGGCTGCTGCAACGCTTTAATGTCACCACCTCTGCGCAATCTATCGAGCAACTTTCCACCTTCCTGAACGAACGCTGGAAAGGCGTGCAACCTGTTGCCTGGGGCGATGCGCTGCGCGAAAGCGAATTTACCCGGTGGGTTTATCAGGGACTGTGTGGTCTGGAGAAGGAGCAGAAAGATGCGATTTGATACTGTCATTATGGGCGGCGGTCTTGCCGGATTACTCTGCGGCCTGCAACTACAAAAACACGGCCTGCGCTGTGCGATTGTCACTCGTGGTCAAAGCGCGCTGCATTTTTCGTCCGGATCGCTGGATTTACTGAGCCATCTGCCTGACGGTCAAACGGTGACAGACATTCACGACGGCCTGGAATCTTTGTGCCATCAAGCTCCTGCCCATCCTTACAGTGTTCTCGGCTCACAGCGCGTGCTCGATCTCGCTTGCAGGGCGCAGGCATTGATCGCTGAAAGCGGTGCGCAATTGCAGGGTAGCGTTGAACTGGCTCACCAGCGAGTTACACCGCTCGGCACTCTGCGCTCAACCTGGCTAAGCTCGCCAGAAGTCCCCGTCTGGCCGTTGCCAGCGAAGAAAATATGTGTGGTGGGTATCAGCGGGCTGATGGATTTTCAGGCGCATCTTGCGGCAGCTTCGTTACGTGAATTGGATCTTTCGGTTGAAACCGCAGAAATAGAACTGCCGGAACTGGATGTGCTACGTAATAACGCCACCGAGTTCCGCGCAGTAAATATTGCCCGTTTCCTTGATAACGAAGAAAACTGGCCACTGTTGCTTGATGCGCTTATCCCTGTCGCCAACACCTGTGAAATGATCCTGATGCCAGCCTGCTTCGGCCTGGCTGATGACAAACTCTGGCGCTGGCTGAACGAACAATTGCCCTGTTCATTAATGTTACTGCCGACACTGCCACCTTCCGTGCTGGGCATTCGTCTGCAAAATCAGCTTCAACGTCAGTTCGTGCGCCAGGGCGGTGTATGGATGCCGGGCGATGAAGTGAAAAAAGTGACCTGTAAAAATGGCGTGGTGAATGAAATCTGGACCCGTAATCACGCCGACATCCCGCTGCGTCCACGTTTCGCGGTTCTCGCCAGCGGCAGCTTCTTTAGCGGCGGACTGGTTGCGGAACGCAACGGCATTCGCGAGCCGATTCTCGGCCTTGATGTGCTGCAAACCGCCACGCGGGGTGAGTGGTATCGAAGTGATTTTTTTGCGGCGCAACCATGGCAGCAGTTCGGTGTAACCACTGATGAGACGCTACGCCCGTCGCAGGCAGGGCAAACCATTGAAAACCTGTTTGCCATCGGTTCGGTGCTGGGCGGATTTGATCCCATCGCCCAGGGATGCGGCGGCGGCGTTTGTGCTGTCAGTGCTTTACATGCCGCTCAACAGATTGCCCAACGCGCAGGAGGCCAACAATGAACGATACCAGCTTCGAAAATTGCATTAAGTGTACCGTCTGTACCACCGCCTGCCCGGTAAGCCGGGTGAATCCGGGCTATCCGGGGCCAAAACAGGCCGGGCCGGATGGCGAGCGTCTGCGTCTGAAAGATGGCGCCCTGTATGACGAGGCGCTGAAATATTGCATTAACTGCAAACGTTGCGAAGTCGCCTGCCCGTCCGATGTGAAGATTGGCGATATCATCCAGCGCGCGCGGGCGAAATATGACACTACGCGCCCGTCGCTGCGCAATTTCGTTTTGAGTCATACCGACCTGATGGGTAGCGTTTCCACGCCGTTCGCGCCTATCGTCAACACCGCTACCTCGCTGAAACCAGTGCGACAACTGCTTGATGCGGCGTTAAAAATTGACCATCGCCGCACGCTGCCGAAATACTCCTTCGGCACTTTTCGTCGCTGGTATCGCAGTGTGGCTGCGCAGCAGGCGCAATATAAAGACCAGGTGGCCTTTTTCCACGGCTGCTTCGTTAACTACAACCATCCGCAGTTAGGCAAGGATTTAATTAAAGTGCTCAACGCGATGGGCACCGGCGTACAACTGCTCAGCAAAGAGAAATGCTGCGGTGTGCCACTCATCGCCAACGGTTTTACCGATAAAGCGCGTAAACAGGCAATCACTAACGTGGAATCGATCCGCGAAGCTGTGGGGGGAAAAGGTATTCCGGTGATTGCCACCTCCTCTACCTGTACGTTTGCCTTGCGCGACGAGTACCCGGAAGTGCTGAATGTCGACAACAAAGGCTTGCGCGATCATATCGAACTGGCAACCCGCTGGCTGTGGCGCAAGCTGGACGAAGGCAAAACCTTGCCGCTGAAATCACTGCCGCTAAAAGTGGTCTATCACACCCCGTGCCATATGGAAAAAATGGGCTGGACGCTCTACACCCTGGAACTTTTACGTAAGATCCCAGGGCTTGAGCTAACAGTGCTGGATTCCCAGTGCTGCGGTATTGCGGGTACTTACGGTTTCAAAAAAGAGAACTACCCCACCTCACAAGCCATCGGTGCACCGCTGTTCCGCCAGATAGAAGAGAGCGGCGCGGATCTGGTGGTTACCGACTGCGAAACCTGCAAATGGCAGATTGAGATGTCCACAAGTCTTCGCTGCGAACATCCGATTACGCTGCTGGCTCAGGCGCTGGTTTAAACTCCCTTCTGATGCCCGGTAAGCGCATTGCTTATCGGGCATTTTTGCGTGCGCGATTCCGTACCCAATGTATGCGTTTCATCACAATGAAAATTCCTCTGAAAACGTCTCGCAAAGGCTGAAACTGGCAGATGTCAAAGGCCTGGGATAACCGTAATGTCGCGTCATCATAAATATCAGGTGACGGACAACCATGACTGAATCAACAACCTCCTCCCCGCATGATGCGGTATTTAAAACCTTTATGTTCTCACCCGATACCGCACGGGATTTTCTGGAAATACATCTACCGGAACCGTTACGTAAGCTGTGTAATCTGCATACGTTAAGGCTGGAACCCACAAGTTTTATTGAAAAAAGCTTACGCGCTTACTACTCGGATGTTTTGTGGTCGGTAGAAACCAGCGAAGGTGACGGCTATATCTACTGCGTAATTGAACATCAAAGTTCTGCGGAAAAGAATATGGCCTTTCGGCTGATGCGCTATGCCACCGCCGCCATGCAGCGTCACCTGGATAAAGGTTATGACAAAGTCCCGCTGGTAGTGCCATTGCTGTTTTATCATGGCGAAACCTCGCCCTACCCGTATTCTCTCAACTGGCTGGATGAATTTAACGATCCGCAACTTGCCCGGCAGTTGTACACCGAAGCTTTTCCGTTGGTGGATATCACCATCGTACCTGACGATGAGATCATGCAACATCGGCGTATAGCCCTGCTGGAACTTATTCAAAAACATATTCGCGACCGCGATTTAATCGGCATGGTCGACAGGATCACCACGCTTTTGGTTAGAGGCTTCACTAATGACAGCCAATTGCAAACACTGTTTAATTATCTCCTGCAATGTGGCGATACCTCCCGTTTCACCCGCTTTATTCAGGAGATTGCCGAACGTTCACCACTACAAAAGGAGAGATTGATGACTATTGCTGAACGGCTACGGCAGGAAGGACATCAAATTGGCTGGCAGGAGGGTAAGATTGAAGGCTGGCAAGAAGGTAAATTAGAAGGCTTGCAGGAAGGCATGCATGAACAAGCCATTAAAATCGCCTTGCGTATGCTGGAACAAGGCTTTGAACGTGAGATTGTGCGGGCAACAACCCAGCTAACCGATGCCGATCTCACCCCATTAAGCCTGAAATGAACGCGACAACGTGCCGGGTAAAAGACTTCTCCCCGGCACGCCCTCTTTCACGCCCCCTGTGGCGACAGTGTCAACGACTCCACAACCTCAATCCAGCCATGCTCGCTGGCAATATCCAGGCCGTTTAGCCAGCGGCGCAGCATATTAAGCGCCATCATTGCGCACACCTCCTGACGGATAGCCTGGCTGTAGCGCGTGGTGCTGAAATGTACTCGCAGGGCGAAAGTGCCGTCTGGCGTAGCCAGCGCAAAGTTGAGATGCTCATCTTCCAAACCAGAAACCGCCAGCGCCAGCCCGGCGAAATGGTTAGCTCGGCGTTCCGTTATCCAGTGCGCAGTTTGCGCCAGGGTTTCTTCCTGTGAAGGAACCACTTCACACGCCAGTAATGGCGCCCCCGCGCGAGAAAGTTGCAAAGCCAGCAAGCCACCGGTGAATTGCTCGCTCAACGTCAGACTGAACTGGCGGCTTTGTAGTTCGCGGCTGATTTGCGCTGGCAGCCCTTCGGTGCCTTCGAAAATCACACTCTGTCCGGCAACACGTTTAACGTCCAGCCACAGTTTTTCCATTGCCTGTTGCTCGCTTGCCGGTCCGGTGAGTTTCAGTTCAATAATCGGCATGGAGGAGCGATAGCCCATCGTCACACCTGGCGGTAGTTGCAACGCATCCAGGCTTTGCGCCAGATCGCTTTCTGAACGACCAAAAGTGGTCAGCCGCAGACAAACCGGCGGTTGCGGCAAAGAAAAACGCTCACGCAGGCGCGGCAGGATTTCGTGCTCGACCATCACTTTAAATTCCGACGGCACGCCTGGGGTAAAGAACATCAGGCAACGGTTAAGTTGCACAGCAAAACCACAGGCCGTACCAACCGGATTATTGATAAATTCTGCACTGGCAGGCAGCTCCGCCTGTTTGCGGTTGCTCGGCGCCATTACGCGACCACGTTCGCGGAAATAGCGTTCCATCTCTTCGAGCCAGGCTTCATGAAGAACCAGGCTTTCACCTTTGGCGGTCGCTGCGGCGAGTGCGCTTAAATCATCACTGGTCGGCCCCAGTCCGCCATTGACGATCAGCACATCGGCGTGCTGGCTACGTTCGCGAAGAATGGTCACTAAATCCTCAAGGTTATCGCCCACAGTATTGCGGCGAGATAATGGCAACCCCTGATGAAAGAAAAAATCCGCCAGCCAGGCAGCGTTAGTGTCAACGATTTGCCCGTGTAACACTTCATCCCCGGTGGATAACATTTCCACTTTTAACATGGTTATCTCCTGCTTTTGTTATCGAATCACTATAACGCAAAGGGAGATAAGGCGTAGTAAGAAACTGAATGGCGCGGCAGAACGCCGCGCCGGAAGGCATCAGAAGCTGGCGCTAACCCCAACATACGGGCCGTCAGCCACCGCGTTGTCGCGATTGCCGTCTTTAGCCGACAGGTTCAGGTAGCGGTAGCCCGCCTCAATGCTGATCGGGCGCATAATGGTGTAACGCGCACCAGCATTCGCTTCTTCATAACTTTTAATACCGCTGGAGAGCGAATCCGGAGAGTAGTAATACTCGCCAAACAGACGGAAGCTATCGCCAATTTGCCACTGCAAGCCACCGCCTACCGCTGCGGCATAGCCTTCATCGCCGTCGTTCGGGTTGGTGTAAACGCCTTTACCGCCCACAGTTGCCATTAACGGTCCCAGCGGCAGATTCAATCCCAGGCCAACGCCCGCGACATCACCGTCGTCATCGTTATGTGTCCAGTTACCGCTTAATGCCAGACCGGTCGATTCAGTACCGAAACCGACGCCAATATTGGTATATTCTTTTCCCGCCTGACCGCTAATGCTTATCGCATTTGCCGATGCAGAAACCAATAGCATTCCAGCCAGAACTGGCAGTGCAAATTTTTTCATTTTTACCTTTTCCCGCAAGAAGATAATTAAAAGTCCCCAAAGCTGCGGGATTGTACTGCCTGACACAGAGGATTCAATGCGTGAAAAAAGCGATCTGCTAACTTATTGTAACTAAATACTTCTTTAATAATTAAGTGCAGAAAAAGTAGCCACCAAAAATTAATTGCCAGAAAAATAATCATCGCGGTTATCGTCGCAAAAAAGGCCAATGCCACTTTCACGAGTTGATCCATTGCCGTATTCTTTTGTTTTATTTTCAGAGGTAAGGAATATTCCCATGCGGCAACGGACTATAGTTTGTCCCTTAATTCAAAATGATGGTGCTTATCTGCTGTGTAAAATGGCCGACGATCGCGGCGTTTTCCCCGGACAATGGGCGCTGTCTGGCGGCGGCGTAGAACCCGGTGAGCGCATTGAAGAAGCATTACGTCGTGAAATCAGAGAAGAGCTGGGCGAGCAACTGATTCTTACTGACATCACGCCATGGACTTTCAGTGATGACATTCGTATCAAGACGTATGCAGATGGTCGCAAGGAAGAGATTTATATGATTTACCTGATCTTTGACTGCGTCTCTGCCAACCGTGAAGTGAAAATTAACGAAGAGTTTCAGGAATACGCATGGGTAAAACCTGAAGATCTTGCTCACTATGATTTGAATGTCGCCACTCAGAAAACGTTACGTTTGAAAGGTCTGATGTAACAGTAATGACAGCCATTATTGGCTGTCATATTAACAAATCACCGATTAACAAACTCACCATCCAGTAAAACGTTGCCATTTTCAACATGCATTACCAGCCCATCCAGATAATCTGGTTTAAATGTCACGTTTCGTTTATCTTTAGCGATATAGGTCAGACAATGGTTATGGGTGAAAATAACGATATTTTTATCTGGCGCTTTACTTTGCAACTCCTTAATTGTGTTATAAATCTCATTTCTACATTGTAGAAAACGTTTATCTACCGTCAGTTTTTTTCCAGCAGAAAACCAGGTCGCTGATTGAATAGTCCGAACGGTATTACTGGAATAAAGATCGAAATCAGGGATGTCCGCGCTAAAAGCTTTGCCCAGTTCACGGGCATTCTGAGCACCTTTCACCGTAATGCCCGTTTTGTCTGACAAGCATTGATTAGAGGAGCGATCGCAGCGTTCCGCATGGCGAAACAGAACCACAACCGGGTGCTGCTGCGCTAATCTGGCCAGCGTTTTATTGTCGATACGCGGCAAACCATTACTGCTCCAGGCAGCATGTGTACCCAGCCCCGCAATCGCCCCAAGCACCAGTAAAATGTAGATATATTTTTTAGACTTCAACGAAGTCCGACAAAAAGCTAACACTTAAGCTCCACCTATAGACAAGCGTAGCCAGCTAAATGACCGCGAAAACAAACGACATTTTCACTGGTAAATAGTGGCTGGGATAGTATTAAAACATTACGATGCACGCAAAATGCCTTAAATCTTGTCAAATTAAAAGCCTGAATAAGATACAAAAACAAAAAAAATAATATTTAAGCCTTATATTCATTCCTTAAGGTTAAATTAATGTTCTAACCTTAGAATTTCATTCCAAATGGCAAAATACAAATAACATTCCCTATGAAAAATATTAGCGAATAGCGGGGAAAGGTATTCAATGGCCGAAGGAAAAACAATGTCAGACTTTTTACCTTTTTCGCGTCCGGCAATAGGCGCGGAAGAACTCGCTGCAGTTCAAGAGGTTTTCGAATCCGGTTGGATAACCACTGGTCCGAAGAATCAGGCACTGGAAGCGGCCTTTTGCCAGTTGACAGGAAATCAACACGCTATCGCAGTCAGCTCGGCCACTGCTGGAATGCATATCACACTGATGGCGCTGGGGATTGGCGCTGATGATGAAGTCATCACTCCCTCCATGACCTGGGTTTCAACCCTCAATATGATCTCCCTGTTGGGCGCAAAGCCGGTGATGGTGGACGTTGATCGCGATACGCTGATGATCACGCCTGAAGCGATCGAAGCGGCCATTACGCCCTACACCAAAGCGATTATCCCGGTGCATTATGCCGGAGCGCCAGCAGATATTGACGCCATTCGCGCCATTGCTGAACGCCACGGTATCGCGGTCATTGAAGATGCCGCCCACGCCGTCGGTACGTATTACAAAGGTCAGCATACTGGTGCAAAGGGCACCGCTATTTTTTCGTTCCACGCCATCAAAAATATTACCTGCGCGGAAGGCGGCCTGATTGTTACCGATAATGAAAACCTCGCCCGCCAGTTACGCATGTTGAAATTTCATGGTCTGGGTGTCGATGCATATGACAGGCAAACCTGGGGACGCGCGCCGCAGGCTGAAGTATTAACGCCGGGCTATAAGTACAATCTGACCGATATTAACGCTGCGATAGCTCTGACGCAGTTGAATAAATTAGAGCAACTAAATACTCGCCGTCGCGACATTGCCCTGCAATATCAGCAAGCACTGGCAGCTCTCCCTTTCCAGCCTTTAAGCGTTCCTGCATGGTTGCACGTTCACGCCTGGCATCTGTTTATCATACGTGTTGATGAACAACGTTGTGGTATCAGCCGCGATGCTCTGATGGAAGCGTTAAAAGAAAGAGGCATTGGAACCGGGTTACATTTCCGCGCCGCCCACACGCAAAAATATTATCGCAAGCGTTTTCCCACGCTGTCGTTGCCGAATACGGAATGGAATAGCGAACGCATCTGTTCGTTGCCGCTTTTCCCGGATATGACCACCGCCGATGCCGACCGCGTCATCACTGCCCTTCAGCAACTCGCAGGACAATAAGCCATGTTTGAAATCCACCCTGTTAAGAAAGTCTCGGTGGTTATTCCCGTTTATAACGAGCAGGAAAGCTTACCGGAATTAATCAGGCGCACCACCACAGCCTGTGAATCGCTGGGGAAAGAGTATGAGATCCTGCTGATTGATGACGGCAGCAACGACAACTCCGCACAAATGCTGGTCGATGCCTCACAAGCGGAGGGCAGCCATATTGTGTCTATTTTGCTTAATCGCAATTACGGACAACATTCGGCAATTATGGCGGGATTCAGTCACGTTACCGGCGACTTAATCATTACTCTTGATGCCGATCTCCAGAATCCACCAGAAGAAATCCCCCATCTGGTGGAAAAAGCCGATGAAGGTTACGACGTGGTAGGGACTGTGCGCCAGAACCGCCAGGATAGCTGGTTTCGTAAATCCGCCTCGAAGATGATTAACCGGTTGATCCAGCGCACCACCGGCAAAGCGATGGGCGACTACGGCTGTATGTTACGCGCCTATCGCCGCCATATTATCGATGCCATGCTGCACTGCCATGAACGCAGCACCTTTATCCCGATTCTGGCGAATATCTTTGCCCGCCGCGCCATTGAAATTCCAGTGCATCATGCCGAGCGTGAATTTGGTGAATCCAAATACAGCTTTATGCGCCTGATTAATTTGATGTACGACCTGGTGACCTGCCTTACCACTACGCCGCTACGTATGCTGAGTCTGCTCGGCAGCATTATTGCGATTGGAGGTTTTAGCATCGCGGTACTGCTGGTGATTTTACGCCTGACCTTCGGACCACAATGGGCGGCAGAAGGCGTCTTTATGCTATTTGCCGTGCTGTTTACTTTTATTGGCGCTCAGTTTATCGGCATGGGATTACTCGGTGAATATATCGGCAGGATCTACACCGATGTCCGCGCCCGCCCCCGCTATTTTGTTCAGCAAGTTATCCGTCCATCCAGCAAGGAAAATGAATAATGAAAGCCGTCGTTTTTGCCTACCACGATATGGGATGCCTGGGCATTGAAGCCTTGCTGGCTGCCGGTTACGAAATTAGCGCCATTTTTACTCATACCGATAATCCTGGCGAAAAAGCATTTTATGGTTCGGTGGCTCGTCTGGCGGCGGAAAGAGGCATTCCGGTTTATGCGCCGGATAACGTTAATCATCCGCTGTGGGTAGAACGCATAGCCCAACTGTCACCTGATGTGATTTTCTCTTTTTATTATCGCCATCTGATCAGTGACGATATTTTGCAGCTTGCTACCGCAGGCGCATTTAATCTGCATGGTTCGCTGTTACCGAAATATCGTGGTCGCGCGCCGCTGAACTGGGTGCTGGTGAACGGTGAAACGGAAACTGGCGTTACATTGCACCGAATGGTGAAACGCGCCGATGCCGGAGCCATTGTGGCCCAACTGCGCGTTGCCATTGCGCCAGACGATATTGCCATTACGCTACATCATAAATTGTGCCACGCCGCGCGTCAGTTGCTGGAGCAGACATTACCCGCGATTAAACACGGTAATATTCTGGAAATCGCCCAACGTGAGAACGAAGCCACCTGTTTTGGTCGCAGAACACCGGAGGACAGCCGCCTGGAATGGCATAAACCGGCTTGTGTACTCCACAACATGGTGCGTGCCGTTGCCGATCCCTGGCCTGGCGCCTTTAGTTATGTTGGCAATCAGAAATTTACAGTCTGGTCGTCCCGCGTACATTCTCTTACTACTGCCGCACAACCGGGCAGCGTGATTTCTGTTGCACCGCTGTTGATTGCCTGTGGTTATGGCACGCTGGAAATCGTCACCGGACAGGCGGGCGACGGCATTACCATGCAAGGCTCACAATTAGCGCAAACACTGGGGCTGGTGCAAGGTTCTCGATTAAATAGCCAATCAACCTGCGCTGCCCGACGCCGTACCCGGGTACTCATCCTTGGCGTTAATGGCTTTATTGGCAACCATCTGACAGAACGCCTGCTGCGCGAAGATCATTATGAAGTTTACGGTCTGGATATCGGCAGCGACGCCATTAGTCGTTTCCTTAATCATCCGCATTTTCACTTTGTCGAAGGCGATATCAGTATTCATTCCGAATGGCTTGAGTATCACGTCAAAAAATGTGATGTCGTCTTGCCGCTGGTGGCGATAGCCACACCGATTGAATATACCCGCAACCCGCTGCGCGTATTTGAACTCGATTTTGAAGAGAATCTGCGCATTATCCGTTATTGCGTGAAATACCGTAAGCGAATCATCTTCCCATCGACTTCAGAAGTTTATGGGATGTGTAGTGATAAATACTTCGATGAAGACCATTCTAATTTGATCGTCGGCCCGGTGAATAAACCGCGCTGGATTTATTCGGTTTCAAAACAATTACTTGATCGGGTGATCTGGGCGTATGGCGAAAAAGAGGGTTTACAGTTCACCCTCTTCCGCCCGTTTAACTGGATGGGGCCACGGCTGGATAACCTTAATGCGGCACGAATCGGCAGCTCGCGCGCAATTACCCAACTCATTCTTAATCTGGTTGAAGGCTCACCAATTAAGCTGATTGATGGCGGAAAACAAAAACGCTGCTTTACTGATATTCGGGATGGCATTGAAGCGTTATACCGCATTATCGAAAATGCGGGGAATCGCTGCGACGGCGAAATTATCAACATTGGCAATCCTGATAACGAAGCGAGCATTGAGGAACTGGGCGAGATGCTGCTGGCGAGCTTCGAAAAACATCCACTGCGCCATCACTTCCCACCGTTTGCAGGCTTTCGCGTGGTAGAAAGTAGCAGTTACTACGGCAAAGGATATCAGGACGTAGAGCATCGAAAACCGAGCATCCGCAATGCTCGCCGCTGCCTGGGCTGGGAACCGAAAATTGATATGCAGGAAACCATCGACGAAACACTAGATTTCTTCCTGCGCACTGTCGATCTTGCGGAAAAATCATCATGACCAAAGTGGGCTTACGCATTGATGTCGACACCTTTCGTGGCACCCGTGAAGGCGTGCCGCGTCTGCTGGAAATCTTGAGTAAGCATAATATTCAGGCCAGCATTTTTTTCAGCGTTGGCCCGGACAATATGGGCCGCCATCTCTGGCGACTGGTGAGGCCACAGTTTTTGTGGAAGATGCTGCGCTCAAACGCGGCATCGCTTTATGGCTGGGATATTTTACTGGCAGGTACGGCATGGCCAGGTAAAGAGATTGGTCATGCTAACGCCGATATCATTCGTGAAGCGGCTAAACACCACGAAGTCGGCCTGCACGCCTGGGATCACTATGCCTGGCAAGCCCATAGCGGTCACTGGGATCGGCAAACAATGGTCGACGATATCGCACACGGCCTTCGCACTCTGGAAGAGATTATCGGCCAACCGGTAACCTGCTCCGCTGCCGCTGGCTGGCGTGCCGACCAACAGGTGATCGAAGCAAAAGAAGCGTTCCATTTGCGCTACAACAGCGATTGTCGTGGGGCGATGCCGTTTCGTCCATTGCTCGAATCAGGAAAGCCCGGCACTGCGCAAATCCCGGTGACCTTACCCACCTGGGATGAAGTGATTGGTCGGAATGTGAAAGCAGAAGATTTTAACGGTTGGCTACTCAACCGCATCCTGCGAGATAAAGGTACGCCGGTTTATACCATTCATGCAGAAGTTGAAGGCTGCGCTTATCAGCATAATTTTGTGGATCTCCTGAAACGCGCAGCTCGTGCAGGTATTATGTTTTGTCCTTTAAGCGACTTGTTATCAGAGAATTTACCGCTCGGTCACGTCGTTCGCGGAAGTATTGCCGGACGTGAAGGCTGGCTGGGTTGCCAACAAGTTGCGGGTAGTCGGTGATGAAATCGGTACGTTATCTTATCGGCCTCTTCGCGTTTATTGTCTGTTATTACGTGTTACCGATCAGCACACGTCTGCTCTGGCAACCTGATGAAACGCGTTATGCGGAAATTAGTCGGGAAATGCTGGCTTCCGGCGACTGGATTGTGCCTCATCTGTTAGGGCTACGTTATTTCGAAAAACCCATTGCCGGATACTGGATTAACAGTATTGGGCAATGGTTATTTGGCGCGAATAACATTGGTGTGCGGGCTGGTGTTATCTTTGCAACCCTGTTAACCGCCGCGCTGGTGGCCTGGTTTACTCTGCGCTTATGGCGCGATAAGCGTCTGGCACTACTCGCCGCTGTGGTTTATCTCTCGCTGTTTATTGTCTATGCCATCGGCACTTATGCCGTGCTCGATCCATTTATTGCATTCTGGCTGGTGGCAGGGATGTGCAGCTTCTGGCTGGCAATGCAGGCACAAACGAGGAGAGGCAAAAGCGCGGGATTTTTGCTGCTGGGGTTAACCTGTGGCATGGGGGTGATGACCAAAGGTTTCCTCGCCCTCGCCGTGCCGGTATTAAGCGTGCTGCCGTGGGTAGCGACGCAAAAACGCTGGAAAGATTTCTTTATTTACGGCTGGCTGGCGGTTATCAGTTGCGTACTAACGGTTCTCCCCTGGGGGCTGGCGATAGCGCAGCGGGAGCCTGATTTCTGGCACTATTTTTTCTGGGTTGAGCATATACAACGCTTTGCGATGGATGATGCCCAACATAAAGCCCCGATCTGGTACTACTTGCCTGTCATCATTGCCGGTAGCCTGCCGTGGCTGGGATTACTCCCCGGCGCACTTTACGCAGGCTGGAAAAATCGCAATCATTCCGCAACCGTCTATTTGTTAAGCTGGATGGTGATGCCGCTGCTGTTTTTCTCCGTCGCCAAAGGCAAATTGCCCACTTATATTCTCTCCTGCTTTGCGCCTTTAGCGATGTTGATGGCGCATTACGCTTTGCAGTCGGCAAAAAATAATCCTCTGGCGCTGCGAATTAATGGCTGGGTTAACATTGCATTTGGCGTCACGGGTATTATTGCCACGTTTGTTGTCTCCCCCTGGGGACCGATGAATACACCTGTCTGGCAGACTTTCGAGATCTATAAAGTCTTTTGCTCATGGTCTATTTTTTCGCTGTGGGCATTTTTCGGCTGGTACACCTTAACAAACGTGGATAAAACCTGGCCTTTTGCCGCACTTTGCCCGCTGGGGATGGCGTTGCTGGTAGGATTTTCAATTCCTGACAGAGTTATGGAAGGAAAACATCCGCAATTTTTTGTCGAGATGACGCAAGAATCACTTCAGCCGAGCCGCTATATTCTTACTGATAGCGTCGGTGTTGCCGCAGGTCTGGCATGGAGCCTGCAACGCGATGACATCATCATGTATCGTCAGACGGGTGAGTTGAAATACGGCCTTAATTATACGGATGCGCAAGGGAGATTTGTCAGCGGTGATAATTTTTCCAAATGGTTAAATCAGCATCGCCAGGAGGGGATTATTACACTCGTGCTTTCGGTTGACCACGATGAAGACATCAACAGCCTCGCCATTCCGCCCGCTGATGCTATCGATCATCAGGGACGTCTGGTGCTCATTCAGTACCGCCCAAAATGATCTGGCTGATTTTAGTCTTTGCCAGCCTGCTTAGTGTAGCCGGGCAGTTGTGTCAGAAACAGGCAACCGGCTTTGTGGCAATAAACAAACGGCGCAAACATATCGTACTGTGGCTGGGACTGGCGCTGGCTTGTCTTGGCCTTGCGATGGTGCTTTGGCTACTGGTCTTACAGAATGTACCGGTGGGCATTGCCTACCCGATGTTGAGTCTGAATTTTGTCTGGGTGACGCTGGCTGCGGTAAAACTGTGGCACGAGCCGGTATCGATGCGTCACTGGTGCGGGGTGGCATTCATTATTGGCGGCATTGTGATCTTGGGGAGTACCGTATAATGGGTCTGATGTGGGGATTATTCAGCGTCATTATTGCTTCTGCAGCACAATTAAGTCTGGGTTTTGCGGCGAGTCATCTGCCGCCGATGACGCACTTATGGGATTTTATCGCGGCTCTGTTAGCTTTTGGCCTGGATGCCCGGATACTGTTACTCGGGCTGCTGGGTTATCTGCTTTCCGTTTTTTGTTGGTATAAAACGCTACATAAACTTGCGCTAAGCAAAGCCTATGCCTTGCTCAGTATGAGTTATGTGCTGGTATGGATTGCTTCAATGGTACTTCCCGGCTGGGAAGGGACTTTTTCGCTGAAAGCACTACTGGGAGTAGCCTTTATTATGAGCGGGTTGATGCTGATTTTCCTGCCCACGACAAAACAACGTTACTGAGTTTTCCCTGCCGCTTTACACTGCCGTTCCCACTCATCGGGGCTATAACTGCTTGCCGAGAGGACTTTCACCGTGTGCAACTTTTCACGATTAATACAGTAAAGCGCATTCTGCAAAGGCGAGAGTAAATCCCCCACTTTCACGGCGAAGTCACTCTTCACTTCAGCGATCATTTTTATCGCACCGCCAGCACCGCAGAGCATAAGAACATGTCTGTTATCTTGTTTATCGCAACATGATTTTTTGACCAGCCATTCCATTGCATTATCCTGTTTGCTAAGAGTTTTCACATTAAGTTACAGATTAACAGATAAACTCTTTATCAACGGCAATGGAATGGCAAAAATGAGATGTGAAACGGATGATCCATTACTGCTGGCGTTGAACCCACTCTTTCAACGCCTGGCGTGAGATCTTAATGCCGCCGTTTTTCAGTTCAGGAGGAAGCGTCAGCCAACGCACCGGCTGCTGAAAACGTGCCAGTTTATCTTTCACCCATTCGCTGAGATCAACGACTTCGCTGTCATACTCCACGACAGCCACCGGGCGATGACCAAACTCCTTGTCTGCAACGGGGACGATAAACACCTGCAAAACCGCAGGATGCGCAGCAATAACCCGCTCCACTTCTTCCGGCTGAATACCTTCGCCACCGCTAAAGAACAGATTATCTAAGCGCCCGACAATAGTCAGTTTACCGTTATGCATCTCGCCGCGATCGCGCGTAGCGTACCAGCCTTCGTCGTTCACCAGCGGCACCAGTTGTCCGTTACGCCAGTAACCTTCGGCCATACTGGCAGCGCGCAACCACACTTCATCGTTAACGATTTTTACTTCCCGACCGGGCAGCGGCGAACCGACGTCCGCCAGACCGTCCGCTTCCTTTGCGCATACCGTGGAGGCGAACTCCGTCAGACCATAGCCGCAAAAGCAACGGATGCCCTGCTCGCGCGCCTGTTCCGTCAACTCGACCGGGATCGCCGCGCCGCCAAGCAATACCGCTTTCAGAGAAACTGAACTACGGTTAACCAGCAAACGCCAGAGCTGCGTCGGCACCAGCGAAGCGTGAGTACAACCTGCCAGCATTTGCTCCAGTGGCTGTTTATCGCGTACCGTCATCCGTGCGCCAGCGTAGAACCAGCGCCACATAATTCCCTGACCGGAAACGTGAAATAGCGGCAAAGAGAGCAGCCAGTCATCGTGCTCGCCAAACGGAATCAGCGATAACACACCTTCGGCGCTGGCAAGATGAGCCTGATAAGTATGAACAGCGGCTTTTGGCAACCCGGTAGAACCAGAGGTCAACGTCATTGAGCACAGACGTGTCGGCTGCCACATTGCTGCATATGCGCCCTCTCCAGCCTGAATTTGCAGCGAAGTTAACGCCGAAAAGGTGTTCTCCCCTTCCGGCACCAGCGCAAATTGCAGAGTAAGATTGGGCAGCAACTCCTCAAGCAACGGCTGCGGAAGCTGTGGGTTGACGGGAAGCACCCGCACACCGCATTGCAGCAACGCCAGCCAGGCCAGCAGCGTTTGCGGTGTATTCCACGCCCGCAGCATCACGCCGCTGCCCTCAACCACGCCCTGCGCCGCAAAGCCCGACGCTAATTCATCGACGCGAGCACAAAGCTCGCGCCAGTTGAGTTGCTCATCATTGAGCCGTAAGGCGATGGCATCTCCCCGCACCTGCCGCCAGTGACGCCACGGCCAGTCAGAGAAGATCATAGCAGCCGCTCCAGTGCATCTGATTCCACTAACGGTAGCGGGCTACCCGGCCAGCGACGAACCTGCTGCGCCTGCATCAGATCCAGCGTGTCCAGCCCCGGAATGGTGTCTGGCGTTAACCAGGCAGCAATCCGCGCCAGTTGCGTTAAGCCTAAGCTAGACTCGATGGAAGAACTGATCACCGCCGTCAGCCCCAGCGCGTGCGCCGACTGCACCTGCTCGCGTACTTTTTCCAGGCTGCCAGTGAGTGTGGGTTTGATAACCACCGCGCGCACACCCTCTTCCGCCACAAAGGCAAAATCCGGCTCGCGCAGGCTTTCATCCCAGGCAATGGCAATGCCGGTTTCACGGGCAAAGGCTCGCGAATCATCGCGGGTTTTGCACGGCTCTTCGAGAAAAGCGATGCGGTCGCGATAATCCGGGTTAACGTATTTGGCAAACTGCTGGCTCTTCAGCGGCGTCCAGGCGCGATTCGCGTCAAGACGCAAATGCAGATCCGGAACCGCTTCCAGCAACAGATTCACCACCATGCCGTCGCGCACGGCTTCGTATAATCCCACTTTGACCTTCGCCACTTTCTCACCTGGCATATCGGCAAGTTTGAGGATCAGATCGTCAGGATCGCCGTTACACAGCGGTGCCGCACGGTAATTGGCTGCCTGCGGTAACGTATCGGTAAGCTCTGCCAGCGCGCAGCTCACGCCAAAGGCAACGGAAGGCATTTGCGGTAATTCGCAATCACCTGCCAGCCAGTCATTTACCCAGGCAAGCAGCACACTTTGCGCCTCCTCCCTGGTTTCCTGACTGAAGCCCGGCAGTGGGGAGATCTCTCCCCACCCTTCGCGCTCGCCGTCGCGCAGGCAAACGTACAGCCCGTCGCGGGTTTTTAACCGCCTGTCGCGCAGAACCACCCCCGCGTCCATGGGGATCTGCCAGCGGTATACCTGCGCGCTACGCATTACGGATTCCGTTTGAATTTGCTGAAATCAGGCTGACGTTTCTGGTTGAAAGCATTACGACCTTCCTGACCTTCTTCCGTCATGTAGAACAGCATAGTGGCGTTACCCGCCAGCTCTTGCAGCCCCGCCTGACCGTCGCAGTCGGCGTTCAGCGCAGCTTTCAGGCAGCGCAGCGCCATCGGGCTGTTTTGCAGCATTTCGCGGCACCAGCGGACGGTTTCTTTTTCCAGATCCGCCAGTGGCACAACGGTGTTCACAAGGCCCATGTCCAGCGCCTGTTTTGCGTCGTACTGACGGCACAGGAACCAGATTTCACGCGCTTTTTTCTGTCCGACAATACGCGCCATATATGAAGCACCCCAGCCGCCGTCGAAGGAGCCGACTTTCGGGCCAGTCTGACCGAAGATGGCGTTTTCTGCCGCAATGGTCAGGTCGCACATCATGTGCAGAACGTGACCGCCGCCGATGGAGTAGCCAGCCACCATCGCGACAACCGGTTTCGGGCAGGTGCGGATCTGACGCTGGAAGTCCAGCACGTTCAGGTGATGTACGCCGGAGTCATCTTTATAGCCGCCGTAATCACCACGCACTTTCTGGTCACCGCCGGAGCAGAACGCTTTATCGCCTGCACCAGTCAGAATGATCACGCCGATGTTGTCGTCATAACGCGCATCCGCCAGTGCCTGGATCATCTCTTTTACCGTCAGAGGACGGAAGGCATTGCGCACCTGCGGACGATTAATGGTGATTTTTGCGATACCGTCGGCAGATTTTTCATAACGAATGTCCTCGAAACCTTCGGAACAGTCGTGCCATTCAACCGGTGCGTAAAGCATTGCTTCATCAGGATAAATCATAGTGTGTCCTTTAGTCAGAAACGCAAGATCTGCGCCAGACTTGCGATTACGCCAGCGGGATTTTCCCGGTGCGCGTTATGTCCGGCGCGAGGAATGACATGGCAGTCAGCAGCCAGTTCCGCCGCCAGAGCGCGGAATTTGCTGTCACGTTCACCACATAAATAATAAAACGCAAATGTGCGGGCGCTAAGGTTAGCACGTAAATCAGGCTGGACGGACAATGAGGTTGCTTCCAGCATGGCGGCAAGCGTTGCGCCATTATTGTTACTACGCAGCGTCACCAGTTCCTGGCGCTGCTCGTCATTGAGCGAGGCAAAAACCGGTTGTTGATACCAGTCGGCAAAGACCGCCGTTAATGGTTCTGTGCGAAAACGCTGCGCCCAACGGTGATCCGAACGCTGGCGTTCCGCGCGTTGTTCAGCACTTTGCAGCCCAGGATGACCACCTTCGACAATAACGCCACAAAGCCCCGGCATCCCCTGACAGGCCGCCATCATCGCCACGCGTCCACCGAGCGAGTACCCCACCAGCCAGTGATTAGGCATGTTGTAACTAACAAGGGTTTTACGCAGTAAGTCGATGACATCATCAAATCCATCGACGCTAATTTCCGCCGAACCGCCGTGACCAGGGAGATCAACATACAACCGCGAGTAGTCGGCAAACGCTTCGCCGACTTGCTGCCACTCCTGGCAATCGCCGGAAAAACCGTGCAGAAAAACCAGCCAGGGTAAACCTGGCTTGCCGTGTTTTGCCTGCGCGTGCAGGATCATAAATGGCTTACCTGCGCCAGCAACTGCTGGAGGGTCTGCGCACCATCGGTGTCGTTAACCACCATCTCAATCACGGTGGTGGTCGGGGAGCGCCAGGCGTCGGCAAGCGCCGTTTCAAGTTCATGCCAGTTTTGCGGGCGATGATATTTCAACTCAAACATCGCAGCGGCGTGCTCAAAATGGACGTTTTGCGGCATCAGATAGAAACGCTCACGCTCGCTTGTCGGCGTTGGTAGCAGCGAGAAAATTTGCCCGCCGTTGTTGTTCACCACTATTAATACCAGCGGCGCGGAAACCTGGCGCAGTAACGCCAGTGCGTTCAGGTCGTAAAGTGCGGAGAGATCGCCAACAATCGCCAGCGTGGGTTTACCACTCGCCCGCTGAACGCCTGCGGCGGTAGAGAGCAGTCCGTCAATACCGCTGGCTCCACGGTTGCTGTAAACCGGATAACCTGCCGGAAGTTGCGAGAGCGCATCGATCAGACGCACCACCAGGCTGTTACCGACAAACAGTTGCCCCTGTTCCGGTAGATACTCGCTGATGCGGTGTGCCAGTTGCGCTTCACCAAATGCATCACGGCGCGCAACAACCGCCTGCATTGCCTGTTCAGCCAGGCGCGGGAGTTCAACGCACCAGGGTTGGCGTTTTTCTGCCGGATGCAGCTCCAGCCAGTCGGCGATATTAGCAATCAGCCGACGTCCACGATGGTGCGCCGGGTCGAGTCGCCCTTCGATATTATCAACAATCCAGTACTCTTCCGGCTCACAACTCGCCTGCCATTGCAGTAACCGTTTGCCGGTCAGACTGCTCCCCAGTTGCACAACAATCTGCGCCTGCTGTAACTCGCTGGTTGCTTTGGCATTGCCTAACCACAGATCAGCGCACGGCAGCGGCTGTCCGGTTTGCGACAGTACGTCGCCAATCAGCGGCCAGCCAAGAGTTTGCGCCCACTGGGCCACTTTTTTGCCCTCTTCCGCACTCATGCGACCCGCAACGACCACGCCGCGTTTTTGCCGCCAGAAGAACCAGTCGCGCTGTTTTTCACTTTCCAGACGAGGCGCTTCACGCAGCCACGGTTTATTGTCCTGCCACCAGTCGCCCAGACGTTGTTGCCACGCAAGTCCTGTGTCGTCCATCTCGCCATACAACGGTTCAGCAAACGGGCAGTTGATATGGACTCCGCCAGCATGAAGCGTACCGAGAGCATGGTCGATGGTAGAAACCAGCCAGCGAGCGGGAATATCCTGCGTCGGACGCGGTAGTGAAATGCTATGCATGGGGTGGGAGGCGAACATTCCCGGCTGGCGAATCGCCTGATTCGCGCCGCAGTCGATCAGTTCCGGCGGACGATCGGCGGTTAAGAGGATCAGTTTCTCTCCAGTTAACCCCGCTTCAATCAGTGCCGGATAGAGATTTGCCACCGCCGTGCCGGAAGTCACTATCACCGCCACCGGCTGTTTGCTGACTTTCGCCAGCCCTAGCGCCAGATGCCCCAGCCCACGCTCATCAAAATGGGTGTGGTGGATGAATGCAGAATTTTCCGCCGCCGCTAACGTTAACGGCGTAGAACGGGAGCCAGGGGCAATGCAGACGTGTCTGACGCCATGACGCGTTAATGCTTCCAGAATGACCGCCGCCCAGCGTCGGTTAAATGCGCTTACTGACATGAGTTTGTCCGGTATCAATATTGCGGCTAAGTATAAGGAGCTACAAAAATAGATTATTGATATGAATCGGTAATGATGCGACTCATTACTATTCCATTTGTAATAATGTTCGCAACCCTGCCGCTTTGTTGTCGATTTCCTGCCACTCCTGCTCGGGGTCGGAGCCTCGGACAATGCCTGCTCCGGCATATAATCGCACCACATTGTCACTGATTTTCGCCGAGCGCAGGGAAACGCAGAATTCGCTTTGTTGTAATGAGAGATAACCCGCAGAACCGGCATACCATTCACGGGTAAACGGTTCGTGCCGGGCGATGAACTGCCGCGCCAGATTGCGCGGCAAACCAGCAACTGCTGCCGTTGGCTGCAACTGATGTAAACAGATCACATCATCCGCTTTGTTGAGTGAAGTCCAGATACAGCGGCGCAGATGCTGCACTTTACGCAGACGCAGTATCTGCGGCGGTAACACATCCAGCGTCTGGGTATCGGCCTGCAATCGTTGGCAGATATCTTCCACCACCAGCATGTTCTCGCGCTGGTTTTTATCATCCGCCATCAGCCACTCACCCAACTGCTGCGCCTGCTTATCATCAGAATGATTTGCTACCGTTCCAGCCAGAGCTTCGGTACGCAGAGCTTTGTCTCGCCGCCGCCATAGCCGCTCAGGCGTTGAGCCAAGAAAAGCATTTTCGCCATCAAAGGCCATGTAAAAATGATAGCAGTTCAGATTGAGCCGCCGGCTGGCAGCCATCATCGCCGCCGCATTGACCGGACTTGCGAAATGCAGGTCAGTCGCCCGAGCAAGAACCACTTTGTCGAGCTCACCTTCGGCGATGGTTTTCGTTGCCAGTTCGATTAATCGCGTCCAGCCAGTTTTGTCCGGCCAGTGTTGTTCTTTCGTGGTGGTTAAACGTAACGCGGGCAAAGGTTTAATATTCGCCAGTGTGGCGATAAATTCTTTTGCCTTAACTGCATCGTGCTGAAGGGAATTTTCACTGAATAGCGTCAGCCGTAGCGTGGCTTTACCGCCACAGCGCCGCCATTCCAGGCGTGGTAAAAGTAGATTGCCCTGCAACGGGTCAAACGCATTCAGTCCCCAGATGCGTAAGTCGGCGTGTTCTGGATACTGACGAAGAAAACGTTGCGCCTGATCCAACGACGTAAAGCGGGTGATTGCGCCCAGCACAGCAGCTTCTTCATCGCCATTACGTTGTTGCCAGTAAAATTGCGGATACGTTTGCTGACTGGCCAGCCAGCTTAAGGCATCAAAAGCGTCATTGAGAGGGAAAGGAATGTCGAAAACCCGAATGCCGGGTGTCGCAGGAATCTCTTGCGACAAATGGCGCAGTAGATTTTCCAGCGCCGTAGTAAGTGATTGCACGCGGACCTCTCCCTGTTAAAAGCCTCACATTATACGGGGTACTACAGAAAAAATGCAGTACCCCAGTGTAGGGAGGTTTTAACGGCGAGCCAGCAACAGTCCTAATACCAGTCCAACAGCCGCGCCAACGCCAATTCCCTGCCAGGGTTTTTCGTGGACGTAGTCATCGGCGCGATAAACCGCCTGCTTCGCCCGATAGTAATAACTGTCAGAAGCCTGGCTTACCCTTTTTTTCACATCATCCAGCGCCTTTTCTGCACGCGCCTTTAACTCAACATATTTTTGATCGGCGGGATCGCCAGAGGAACGTAGTACCTCTTCAAGTGTTTCACTCAGCAACGTCAGGTCGTCATCGATACGTGTATCACCAAACTGATTAGACATTATCGTTCTCCATTTGCGTAAAACCTGCCACTAACTATAGACAACGGTTATCGATTACGCCTGAATAACCTCGCGCGCCATCCCGATATGCGGAATACCATCTTCCTCATAAATATCGGTCACAGGAATGAAACCAAATTGCCCATAAAAGTTTTGTAAATGCGCCTGCGCCCCCAGATAAATCGGCTTCTCCGGCCAGTGGCGAGTACACGATTCCAGCGCCTTGCTCATCAATTGCTGACCGATTTTTTCACCGCGTAAGGCTTCGCTGACAATCACCCGACCAATCACGACGGGTTGCAGTTCGTCGTCACTTTTCAGAATCCTCGCATACGCCACCAGTATCCCGTTATGCCAACCGAGAATGTGGCGATTTTCTCCCTCCAGATCGTCACCATCGATATCCTGGTAAGGACAGTTTTGTTCCACTACAAATACCGCACAGCGCAGTTGTAATAAGGCATAAAGCTGAGAAACGGATAAATCAGAATGATGCAGATCTTGCCAGTCGATCATGGAAGGCTCCTTTGTGCTGTTTGCTTTATACTAGTCGGAATATTTTCAGCAGCGTGATGAACTCATGGAATTAATTTTTTTAGGCACTTCAGCAGGTGTTCCGACCCGGACACGTAATGTCACAGCCATATTGCTTAATCTGCAACATCCGACGCAAGCCGGGCTTTGGTTATTTGACTGTGGTGAAGGTACACAACACCAGATGTTGCACACGGCATTTAACCCGGGAAAACTGGACAAGATTTTTATAAGCCATCTTCATGGCGATCACCTTTTTGGCTTGCCCGGGTTGCTATGCAGTCGTTCCATGTCAGGCATTGTGCAACCATTAACGATTTATGGTCCGAAAGGTATCCGCGAATTTGTTGAGACAGCGTTACGCATTAGCGGCTCATGGACCGATTATCCGCTGGAAATTGTTGAAATTACGGCAGGAGAAATAGTTGATGATGGCCTGCGCAAGGTAACGGCATATCCAATGGAACATCCACTGGAGTGTTACGGCTATCGTATTGAAGAACATGATAAACCAGGCGCGCTGAATGCCCAGGCGTTAAAAGATGCCGGCGTACAACCCGGTCCGCTGTTCCAGGATTTGAAAAAAGGCAAAACAGTCACGCTGGAAGACGGTCGGCAGATTAATGGCGCTGATTACTTAGCCGCGCCTACGCCGGGTAAATCAATCGCCATTTTCGGTGATACCGGCCCTTGCGATGCCGCAATCGATCTTGCTAAAGGTGTCGACATAATGGTTCACGAAACGACGCTGGATATGGAGATGGAAGCCAAAGCTAACAGCCGTGGGCACAGTTCAAGCCGTCAGGCGGCGACTCTGGCTCGTGAGGCGGGTGTCGGCAAATTGATCATTACCCACGTCAGCTCACGCTATGATGATAAAGGCTGTCAGCATTTATTACGCGAGTGCCGGGCAATTTTCCCGGCAACAGAACTGGCGAGCGATTTCGCGGTGTTTCACGTATAATTTTTAATTAATTGATAACAGGGCAAAATAGCCCTGTTTCATCAGCCAATGGTTCAGGCTACTTTTATATAAATCTATTAAGAGAACAATATGTTTGAGCATGATATTTATCATTAGTAGTGATAAATAAAAAACTCCCCTTACTCGCCTATGTCCTGGCTTTATCCCGATCGAGGTGACTTTATTGCTGTGGTCGGCAGAATGCAGGATATCAGCGCCGTGCGTCAGGTAAAAGCCGCGTTGTTATCGTCAAAAGAATTATCTGTTTATTCTATTAATGCCCCTGATTTTATTCCCGGCATTGATTTCTCCGACCACCTTAATTACTGGCAGCAGGATATTCCCGCCGTCATGATTACAGACACAGCTTTTTATCGTAATAAACAATATCACCAGCCCGGCGATACAGCAGACAGACTGAACTATCAGAAAATGGCGCAGGTGGTGGATGGTGTTATAACCTTGTTGTACAACAGTAAATAATAAAATTTTCTCGAGGCGGCTCCAGAAAAAGCAGCTTGTATATTTTATTTTTCTCCGTCTGTTTTAAGATGCGCAAAAGGAAATCTGACGGGAGAAATAAGATGGGAATGATTGCGTATTTTGCGGAAATAAACTCAGAAAAGGCCAACAAGCTGATTGAGTCTAATGAAAAATCTTTAATGGACGATATTCATGAAACGCTTTCAGGCTCAAGGCGACTGGATATTGATAAACGCTGGGATTTTTTACATTTTGGCCTGACGGGCACATCTGCCTTTGATCCAGCGAAAAATGATCCGCTGAGTCGTGCTGTGCTCGGTGAACATAGTCTCGAAGAGGGCATCGATGGTTTCCTGGGATTGACATGGAATCAGGAATTAGCCGCTACTATCGACCGCCTGGAGACACTCGACCGAAATGAGCTGCGTAAAAAGTTTTCCATTCAGCGGCTCAATGAAATGGAGATTTATCCGGGAGTGACTTTTTCAGAAGAGTTAGAGGGGCAGCTCTTTGCGTCCATCATGCTTGATATGGAAAAACTGATTAGCGCGTATCGACGTATGCTACGGCAAGGGAATCATGCGCTGACGGTTATTGTTGGGTGATGGTGTCAGGGCACCATAAAAAAACCGCCGAACATGTCGGCGGCTTTCTCAGCTTACAGACTGACGACTTACATCATCGGCATTGCTAACCGCACAATGCTAATCAGCGGTTGCGGCCATACACCCAGCACCAGAACCAGCAGTGCAGAGATTAGCACCACGATACCACCTGCTGTGTACTGCCAGTCTGACGGCGCATCACGGTTTGGCTGTTCTGAACCATGAAGGTACAGACTCACCGCCACACGCAGGTAGTAGTAGAGACCAATTGCCGAACCGACAACCACGGCACCCACCAGCCACCACAAGTGTGCCTGGACACCGACCGCCAGCACGTAGAACTTACCGATAAAGCCCAGCGTCATCGGGATACCGGCCAGAGACAGCATCATCACCGTCATCACTGCCGCGAGGATCGGACGATGCCAGAACAGACCACGGTAAGAGAACAGGGAATCAGCATCCGGGCCACGGTACGGGCTGGACATCAGGCTGACTACACCGAACGCACCGAGGCTACTGAACAGATAACCGGCCAGGTAAACCCCTACCGCTTCCATCGACATCTCGCCAGTTTGCAGCGCAATCAGCGCCACCAGCAGATAGCCGAGGTGAGAGATAGATGAGTAACCGAGCAGACGTTTGATGTTGGTCTGGCTCAGCGCCATCAGGTTACCGAAGATGATGGAGGCAAAGGCGATAATCGCCAGCACCACGCGAATCGCTTCGCTGTCACCCACCGGTGCGTAAAGGAACAAACGCATCACCACACCGAAGATAGCGATTTTGCTCGCCGTCGCCAGGAAGGTGGAAACCGGAGCTGGCGCGCCCTGGTATACGTCTGGCGTCCACAGGTGGAACGGCACCAGAGAGAGTTTGAAGCCGAGGCCAACAATCATCAGGCCGAAACCTGCCAGCAACAGCGGCTCGTTGAGCATACCATCGCCGAGGTTTTTACCCAGTGCAACAAACGACAGGTCACCAGACTGCGCGTACACCAGCGCCATACCGAACAGCAGAAAAGAAGACGCGGCGGCAGAGAGAATGGTGTATTTGATACTGGCTTCAAGCGAACGTTTCTGGCGGAAAGCGTAACCGACCAGGCCAAACAGCGGCAGAGAGATCAGTTCGATACCGAGGAACAGAGACGCCAGATGGTTGGCATTCGCCAGCAGGATCCCGCCCAGCGCGGCAATTAACACCAACAGGTAGAACTCGTCCTTGTTGTCGTTATAGCCTTCAAGCCACGGGTAAGCGAAAGTACAGGTGGCGAGGCTCGCCAACAGTACCAGCCCGGTGTAAAGCATGGCGAAACCATCAACGCGCATCAGCGGCGTAACGTCCATAGCGCCCGCCTGGCCGACAAACCAGAGCGAAACCAGCGCCGCGTTAAGCCCAATAACCGAGAGCGTAGCGTTGAGGAAATGATTGCGTCGCCACGCAATGGAGAGCATCACAACCACCACCGTCAAGCCGACGATCAGCAACGGTAGCAGTGCGATCAGGTTTTGTGGAGTTATTGTCATGGCGATTTACGGCCTTGTAGTAGTAACGGAATTAACAAACCACTGCTGGATATTGCCAATCGCGGAGTGCGAGGTATCCAGAATCGGCTGCGGATAGAAGCCCAGCAGTACCAGCAGCACCACCAGCAACAGGATCATAAACAGCTCACGCAGCGACATCCCTGGCAGTTCCTGGCTGGCAATCTGGCTTTTCGCTTTACCGAAGTAAGCGCGATGCAACATCGCCAGCGAATAAACAGATGCAAAGACCAGCCCAAAGGTAGAGATAACGGTAATCACCGGGACAACCTGGAAGCTGCCGAACAGAATCATAAATTCGCCGACAAAGTTACCGGTGCCAGGCATCCCAAGCGTTGCCACCGCAAAGAACAGGGACAGTGCTGGCAGCCATTTCATCTTGCTCCACAGACCGCCCATCATGCGCATGTCGCGGGTGTGGATACGTTCATAAAGCTGACCGCAGAGAATAAACAGACCCGCCGCCGACAAGCCGTGCGCAATCATCTGAATAACCGCACCCTGGTAGGCCAACTGGCTGCCGGTGTAGATAGCAATCAGCACGAAGCCCATGTGGGAAACCGAGGTGTAGGCGATCAGACGTTTGATATCAGTCTGGGCAAAGGCCATCCACGCACCGTAGAAGATGCCGATAACACCCAGCCACATAGCGATTGGCGCGAACTCTGCCGACGCGTTCGGGAACAGCGGCAGGGAGAAACGCAGCAGACCGTAAGCGGCGGTTTTCAGCAAGATCCCCGCGAGGTCAACGGAACCGGCAGTCGGTGCCTGGGAGTGCGCATCCGGCAGCCAGCCGTGCAGTGGAACCACCGGCATTTTCACCGCAAAGGCGATGAAGAAGCCCAGCATCAGCAGATATTCCACACCGCTGGACATTGGCGTATTCAGCAACTCTTCATAGTTGAAGGTCCAGACGCCGGTCGCATTGTAGTGAACAAAAACCAGCGCCAGGATGGCGATCAACATCACCAGACCACTCGCCTGGGTATAAATGAAGAACTTGGTTGCCGCCGTGATACGCGTTTTACCGTCAGAGGCTTTATGCCCCCACAGTGCGATCAGGAAGTACATCGGCACCAGCATCATTTCCCAGAAGAAGAAGAACAGGAACATGTCGATGGCAAGGAACACGCCGATAACGCCGCCCAGGATCCACATCAGGTTGAGGTGGAAGAAGCCCTGATATTTTTCGATCTCATTCCACGAGCAAAGTACCGCCAGCACGCCGAGCAGACCGGTCAGGACGACCATCAGCAGCGACAGACCATCAATGGCGAGATGGATAGAGATTCCAAAACGCGGGATCCACGGCATGTCGAATTCAGACTGCCACTGCGGAATTCCGGCGGATTGCGTCAGTGAATAACCGCCCTGCAACCACAGTTGCAGCGACAGCGCCAGCGTCAATCCCATGGTGATCAGCGCGATCCAGCGCGGCACCTTGACGCCAAAGCGTTCGGTCTGCCAGCACAGGAAGCCGCCGATAAAGGGAATTAATATTAGCCAGGGTAGTAACATGGCGATCTTTATTCCTTGTAAAAGTCCCGTCAGGACCGGATTTTCAACGAATTCTCACGACAGAAAATTCTCTTCGGATTGCGGTTGTAGTGTCGGATGCGCCGCGAAGGCGGCTTATCCGACCTACGTACTTATATGCCCAGGGGCGACCCCACAATCCTTAACTCAACGCAGTACCATCAACAGTGCCAGCACCACGACCGCACCGATGCTCATGGATGCCACATACCAGCGCAGGTAGCCGTTCTCACTGAACAGCAGACCTTTACCCGCAAGGCGCGAGAGAACCGCCGGAATGTTCATCATTGAGTTCAGCGGATCGCGTTTCAGCAACCAGGCGATACCCAGGAACGGCTTGACGAACACTTTGTCGTACAACCAGTCAAAGCCCCAGGCGTTGTACCACCAGGTTCCCAGCAGGCGACCCGGCGCACTGTTGGCAATGGAGGTCACCAGAGTACGTTTACCCAGCCACAGCCAGGCTGCCAGCAGAATGCCGACGACCGCAACCACGCCAGAGGTAATTTCCAGGGTCAACATGCTGCCGTGTGCCAGTTCCGTAGTTTGCGGAAGCACGCCCTGCAGCGGCGGTACAATCAGTGCGCCAACGAAGGTGGAAAGGATCAGCAGCACAATCAGCGGCAGGCTGTGGGTGATCCCTTTCACGGCGTGAGCGTGAATTTGTTCTTTTCCGTGGAAGACGATGAAAATCATACGGAAGGTGTAGAGCGAGGTCATAAACGCACCGACCAGACCTGCCACCATCAGATTGATATGACCATTCGCCATCGCACCCGCGAGGATCTCATCTTTACTGAAGAAGCCCGCAGTGACCAGCGGCAGTGCCGACAGTGCCGCGCCGCCCACCAGGAAGCAGAGATAAACCAGCGGAATAGATTTACGCAGACCGCCCATCTTGAAGATGTTCTGTTCGTGATGACAAGCCAGAATGACGGAACCGGATGCCAGGAACAGCAACGCTTTAAAGAACGCGTGGGTCATCAAGTGGAAAATCGCCGCATCCCATGCCTGTACGCCAAGCGCCAGGAACATGTAGCCAATCTGGCTCATGGTGGAGTAAGCGAGAACACGTTTGATGTCGGTTTGTACCAGCGCGGCAAAGCCTGCCAGCACCAGCGTCACCGCACCCACGATACCGACCAGATGCAGAATTTCCGGAGTCATCAGGAACAGACCGTGGGTACGGGCGATCAGGTAGACACCAGCGGTTACCATCGTTGCAGCGTGGATCAGCGCAGAGACAGGCGTCGGGCCAGCCATCGCGTCGGCAAGCCATGTCTGCAACGGCAGCTGCGCAGATTTACCGACCGCACCGCCCAGCAGCATCAGCGTCGCCCACATCAGCATGTTATTGCCTTCAGCAAAGTGCGCTGGTGCCAGTTCCACCATTTCGCGGAAGTTCAGGGTGCCCAGTTCGTTGTAGAGAATGAACAGCGCGAAAGCGAGGAACACGTCACCCACACGGGTCACGACGAACGCTTTCATTGCCGCTGCGCCATTCTTCGGATCGGTGTAATAGAACCCGATCAGCAGATAGGAGCACAGGCCCACGCCTTCCCAGCCGAGGTACATCAGCAGCAGGTTGTCGGCGAGAACCAGAACCACCATGCTGGCGATGAACAGGTTGGTGTAGGCGAAGAAGCGAGAGTATCCCTCTTCACCGCGCATATACCAGGAAGCGTACATGTGGATCAGGAAACCCACACCGGTGACCACCGAGAGCATGGTCAGCGACAGGCCGTCCAGCACCAGGTTGAAACCGATATTAAAGTCGCCTACCGACATCCACGTCCACAGCGGCTGGCTGTAAGCCTGCTCGCCATTAGCGAAGAAATCGACGCCAATAAAGGCAGTTACCAGCGCCGCCAGGCCTACAGAGCCAACGCCCACGATCGCCGAGACGTTTTCAGACCAGCGCCCACGGGAGAACGCCAGCAGGACGAAGCCAATCAATGGCAAAATAATGGTTAAGGCAAGCATGTTCATCCGCGCATCTCACTTACTGAATCGATGTTCAGGTTCTGGCGACGACGGTGAAGTTGCAGCAGCAGCGCAAGGCCGATACTCGCTTCCGCCGCCGCGAGGCTGATGGCGAGAATGTACATCACCTGACCGTCGGTCTGGCCCCAGTAGCTACCGGCGACCACAAAGGCCAGCGCGGAGGCGTTAATCATGATTTCCAGACCAATCAGCATAAACAGCAGATTGCGACGGATAACCAGACCGGTTAAGCCAAGAACGAATAAGATTGCCGCGAGGATCAGTCCATGTTGTAAGGGGATCATGCGCGCTCCTCCGTTTTTCTTTTCGCGCTGTCGTCTTTACGATTGCTCAGCACTTCACCCGCACGCTCTTCACGACCGACGTGGAAGGCGACAACCAGACCGGCCAGCAGCAGCATAGAAGCCAGTTCAACCGCCAGTACGTAAGGCCCGAACAGCGTAATACCCACTGCTTTAGCACTGATTGGCGTACCGTCGATACCCTGATCGTTAACACCGAGAATGGCGTAAACAATCACCACCAGCATGATGGCCGACAAAATTGCCGGGCCAATCCACACCTGCGGTTTCAGCCACTGGCGCTCCTGTTCAATTTCCGAACCGCCCAGGTTGAGCATCATCACCACGAACACGAACAGCACCATAATGGCACCCGCGTAGACGATAATTTCCAGCGCACCGGCGAAGTAAGCGCCCAGTGAGAAGAACACTCCAGAAATCGCCAGCAGCGAAATAATCAGGTACAGCAGCGCGTGTACCGGATTGGTATGGGTGATCACTCGCAAGGTCGCAAGTATGGCTATCAGGCCACAGATATAAAAAGCGAACTCCATTGCCCCTCTCCTTACGGTAACAGGCTCTTGACGTCGATAGGCTTGGCTTCGTTCTCTGCTTCGCCCTTATCTTTGCCGTCGATTGCCATACCTGCCATCCGGTAGAAGTTATATTCCGGGTATTTGCCCGGACCGGAGATCAGCAGATCCTCTTTCTCGTAAACCAGATCCTGGCGCTTGTATTCCCCCATTTCGAAATCCGGGGTTAACTGGATCGCCGTGGTCGGACAGGCTTCTTCGCACAGACCACAGAAAATGCAGCGTGAGAAGTTGATGCGGAAAAATTCCGGATACCAGCGACCGTCTTTGGTTTCTGCTTTTTGCAGCGAGATACAGCCGACCGGGCAGGCTACCGCGCAGAGGTTACAGGCTACGCAACGCTCTTCGCCGTCCGGGTCGCGGGTCAGAACGATACGACCACGATAACGGGGCGGCAGATAGACCGGCTCTTCCGGGTACATTCGCGTTTCGCGTTTGGCGAACGCGTGCAGGCCGATCATCCAGATACTACGAACCTGGGTGCCGAAACCTACTAACAATTCTTTTAAGGTCATGGTCTTAGTGCCCCTTATTGCGCCTGCCAGAGAATGACAGCCGCCGTTACCAGCAAGTTGATCAGCGTCAGCGGCAGGCAGATTTTCCAGCCGAAGGACATTACCTGGTCATAACGCGGACGCGGTAACGACGCACGAATCAAAATGAACATCATCATAAAGAACGCGGTTTTCAGCGCGAACCAGATGAATGGCGGTAACAACGGGCCTTGCCAGCCACCGAAGAACAGTGTCACCATCAGTGCAGAGATGGTCACAATCCCGATGTATTCACCCACGAAGAACAGACCGAACTTCATACCGGAATATTCAATGTGGTAACCATCCGCCAGTTCCTGCTCGGCTTCCGGCTGGTCAAACGGATGACGGTGACACACCGCCACGCCCGCAATGGCAAAGGTAATAAAACCAAAGAATTGCGGGATGACGTTCCACACATGCGCCTGGCTGTTGACGATGTCGGTCATGTTGAATGAACCGGCCTGCGCCACCACGCCCATCAGGGAAAGCCCGAGGAACACTTCGTAGCTCAGGGTCTGCGCAGAAGCACGCATCGCACCCAACAGCGAGTATTTGTTGTTACTTGACCAGCCCGCAAACAGCACCGCGTAGACCGCCAGACCTGCCATCATCAGGAAGAACAAAATCCCGATGTTCAGGTCGGCAACCACCCAACCCGGACTGACTGGCACAATCGCAAAGGCCAGCAGCAGCGAGGTAAAGGCAATCATCGGCGCCAGGGTAAAGATGACGCGATCCGAGAATTTCGGGATCCAGTCTTCTTTAAAGAACATTTTGATCATGTCCGCGACCAGCTGGAGCGAACCGCCCCAGCCAACACGGTTAGGTCCGTAACGGTTCTGGAACAGACCCAGCAGGCGACGTTCGCCAAAGCTCATGAATGCCCCGCAGGTGACAACCACCAGCAGGATCACCACCGCTTTGAGGATGGTCAGCAGGATCTCAATCAGTTCCGGTGATAACCAACTCATTGTTGTGCCTCCTTGAGATCCTCAAGATGCGCGCCAGCCAGCACTGGAGCAATGCCGGACATCCCCATCGGCAAGCCCACCTGCCCTGCCGTCAGCCCTTCGGCGATTTCAACCGGCAACGTGACCGTGTTGCCATCGTAACTAAAGGAGACGCGTGTACCCGCGTTCACACCCAACTTCGCGGCATCTGCCGGGTTAAGTTTGATGTACGGCTGCGGCATACGGCTCTGGAAGACCGGAGCACGCTGTGACAGTTCATCGCTGCCAAACAGGTGGTAGTACGGCGCGATACGCCATTTCCCTTCCTGCGGCTGGAAGCGTGCCGGTACGCTGGTGAAGTAATCCAGACCGTTTTCGCTGGTTTCAAACAGACGCACACCCGGATCGCCAAAGCGCAGTTTGCCGCCCACTTCATCCTGGAACTTGTTCCACGCCTGCGGGGAGTTCCAGCCCGGCGCCCAGGCAAACGGCACTTGCGAACGGTGCGCGGTCGGCTGGTTGTTACCTTCCATCGAGAAGGTGAACATGGTGTCAATATCCTGCGGCTGACGCGGCTCATGAACGCTGATGTTGGCGCGCATGGCGGTACGACCACTGTAACGGTGCGGCTCACGAGCCAGTTTCTGACCACGAATGCGGAATGTCGCATCCGGCGCGGCATCTTTGATACCCGCCAGCTCCGGGATTTTCGCCACAACGGCGTCAATCACATGGTCGAGCTGCGTCCAGTCCACTTCACGGCTCAGCAGGGTGCTGTGCAGCGAGTGCAGCCAGCGCCAGCTTTCCAGCATGACCGTTTTGCTGTCGTAATAGGACGGGTCGTAAACTTGGAAGAAACGTTGAGCGCGACCTTCGTTGTTGATAACCGTACCGTCGCTTTCAGCAAAGCTGGCGGCGGAAAGCACCAGATGGGCGTTTTCCATGATCGCTGTGCGTTGATGGTCAACCACCATCACCAGCGGCGCTTTAGCCAGCGCAGCATTCACGCGGGTTGCGGAAGCGTGACGATGCAGATCGTTTTCCAGCACCACCACCGCGTCGGCGCGTCCGGTTTCCAGTTCGGTTAACGCTTCTTCAAGCGAACCGCCGCCCATAATGCCCAGCCCCATGCTGTTGACGGAACGGGCAATCATGGTGATACCTACGTCAGCGCCGCGACCTTTCAGGGCTTTCGCCACGTTAGCCGCCGCCTGAATCACTTCTGTGCTACCGGCGTTCGTCCCGGAGATAATCAACGGTTTCTTCGCACCAGCCAGTGCCTGCACGATGACGTCGATTTTGCTTTGCAGCTCAGGCTCGATACCGTCAACTGCCGGTGCGGAGTTATCCAGCGCATGGGCGATGGCAAAACCTAAACGCGCCTGATCTTCAACCGGTGCGCGGTAAGTCCACGCTGCGATATCATCCAGACGGGTGTCATCAACGTTAGTGACAAACAGCGGATGCTTCGCACGTTGACCGATGTTGAGGATTGCCGCAATCTGCCAGTCAGCCACTTTCTGTGCTGCCGCCATTTCGCGTGCTTTACCTTTCACCGCCTGACGCACCGCTAGCGCGACGCGTGCGCCGGTCTGGGTAACATCTTCGCCCAGTACCAGTACCGCATCATAAGATTCGATTTCGCGCAGCGCCGGCGTATAAATGCCGCCTTCACGCAGCACTTTCAGCGCCAGTTGCAGACGTTCCTGCTCACCGTGAGCGATACCGGTGTAGAAGTTTTCTTCGCCCACCAGCTCACGCAGCGCAAAGTTGCTTTCTACGCTGGCTCGCGGAGAACCGATGCCGATCACTTTCTTCGACTGACGCAGAATATCTGCTGCGCCCTGCATTGCCTGTTCGGCGTTGAGGGTAATGAAATCATCGCCACGACGCTGTACCGGCTGACGCGGACGATCTTTCAGGTTGACGTAGCCGTAACCGAAACGACCACGGTCGCAGAGGAAGTAGTGGTTTACCGTACCGTTGTAACGGTTTTCGATACGACGCAGTTCGCCGTAACGTTCGCCGGGGCTGATGTTACAGCCGATGGAACATTGCTGGCAGATGCTCGGCGCAAACTGCATATCCCATTTACGGTTGTAACGCTCGGAGTGCGTTTTGTCGGTAAATACGCCGGTCGGGCAAATTTCGACCAGGTTACCGGAAAATTCGCTTTCCAGGGTGCCATCTTCCGGGCGACCGAAGTAGACGTTGTCGTGCGCGCCATAAACGCCCAGATCCGTACCGTCAGCGTAATCTTTGTAGTAACGCACACAGCGGTAACAGGCGATGCAGCGGTTCATTTCATGAGAGATGAACGGCCCCAGATCCTGATTGCGGTGGGTACGTTTGGTGAAACGGTAGCGACGGAAGGTATGCCCGGTCATCACGGTCATATCCTGAAGGTGGCAGTTACCGCCTTCTTCACATACCGGACAGTCGTGCGGGTGGTTAGTCATTAACCACTCGACCACACTTTCACGGAACTGTTTCGCTTCTTCGTCGTCAATGGAAATAAAGGTGCCATCGGAAGCCGGTGTCATACAGGACATCACCAGGCGACCACGCGTGTCTTCCGCGTTTTGGTATTGCTTCACCGCACACTGGCGGCAAGCACCGACGCTTCCCAGCGCCGGATGCCAGCAAAAGTAAGGAATATCAAGGCCCAGAGACAGACAAGCTTCCAGCAGGTTGTCCGCGCCGTTGACCTCATATTCTTTGCCGTCTACATGAATTGTAGCCATTAGCATGCTTCCAGTTTTCTCAGTCAGAGACTGAGCGTTAATCGAAATTCGGTTACCAGCGTTCTTTCAGCAGGTTCGGCTGAATCCCATTAATCAAATGGGTATTGCTGAACGGCTGTTTGATTCCCGCTTCAAATTCTTCGCGGAAATATTTGATGGCGCTCTGTAACGGCTCCACCGCACCAGGTGCGTGGGCACAGAAGGTTTTACCCGGGCCTAAGAATCGACACAGTTGCTCAAGTGTTTCGATATCGCCCGGCTGACCTTCGCCCCGCTCCAGCGCACGCAGAATTTTCACGCTCCACGGTAGACCGTCACGGCACGGTGTACACCAGCCGCAGGATTCACGGGCGAAAAACTCTTCCAGGTTACGCACCAGCGATACCATGTTGATCTCATGGTCAACCGCCATCGCCAGCGCCGTACCCAGACGGCTGCCCGCTTTACCGATACTTTCGAATTCCATCGGCAGGTCAAGGTGCGCTTCGGTCAGGAAGTCGGTGCCCGCGCCGCCTGGCTGCCAGGCTTTGAATTTCAGGCCGTCACGCATACCACCGGCGTAATCTTCGAGGATCTCGCGTGCGGTAGTGCCGAACGGCAGTTCCCACAGACCCGGATTTTTCACCCGACCGGAGAAGCCCATCAGCTTGGTGCCAGCATCTTTGCTTTTCGAGATGTTCTGATACCACTCCACGCCGTTAGCAAGGATTGCCGGAACGTTACACAGGGTTTCGACGTTGTTGACGCAGGTCGGTTTACCCCATGCGCCGGAGGTTGCCGGGAATGGCGGTTTTGAACGCGGGTTAGCGCGACGCCCTTCCAGGGAGTTGATTAACGCTGTTTCTTCACCGCAGATGTAGCGCCCTGCCCCGGTATGGACAAACAGTTCAAAATCAAAACCTGTTCCCATAATGTTTTTGCCAAGCAGACCCGCTTCGGTCGCTTCAGCAATGGCACGGCGCAGATTCACTGCCGCTTCAATATATTCGCCACGCAGGAAGATGTAGCCACGGTAAGCTTTCAGCGCAAACGCGGAGATGAGCATACCTTCCACCAGCAGGTGCGGCAGTTGTTCCATCAGCAGGCGGTCTTTATAGGTGCCCGGCTCCATTTCATCGGCGTTACACAGCAGGTAACGGATGTTCATGGATTCGTCTTTCGGCATCAGGCTCCACTTCAGGCCAGTAGAAAAGCCTGCACCGCCGCGCCCTTTCAGGCCGGAGTCTTTTACCTGAGTAACGATTTCGTCCGGAGAAAGTCCGGTCAGCGCCTTACGCGCCCCTTCGTAACCGTTTTTGCTGCGGTATTCATCCAGCCACACTGGCTGTTTATCATCACGCAGACGCCAGGTCAGCGGATGCGTTTCGGGAGTACGGATAATGTTTTTCATTTATACCGCTCCAGCAGTTCAGGGATCGCTTCCGGGGTCAGATGCGCGTGAGTGTCCTCATCGATCATCATGTTCGGCCCTTTATCACAGTTCCCCAGGCAGCAGGTTGGCAGCAGCGTAAAGCGACCGTCAAACGTCGTTTGCCCTGGTTTGATGTTCAGTTTTTTCTCCAGCGCCGCCTGAATGCCCTGGTAACCGTTGATGTGACAGACCACGCTGTCGCAATAACGGATCACATGGCGACCAACTGGCTGGCGGAAGATCTGGCTGTAGAATGTTGCCACGCCTTCGACATCGCTCGCCGGAATACCCAGAACGTCAGCGATCGCGTGGATCGCACCGTCCGGCACCCAGCCACGCTGCTTCTGAACGATCTTCAGGGCTTCAATGGACGCCGCACGCGGGTCTTCGTAGTGGTGCATCTCGTGCTCAATCGCTTCACGCTCTGCCGCACTCAGCTCAAAAGCCTCGGTTTGTGGTTGTTGATTCTCGTGCATAATTAGCGGTCCACATCTGACATAACAAAATCGATACTGCCCAGATAAACAATCAGGTCAGACACCAGGCTGCCACGGATCGCCGCCGGAATTTGCTGCAAGTGCGCATAACTCGGCGTGCGGATACGGGTGCGATAACTCATGGTGCTGCCGTCGCTGGTCAGGTAGTAACTGTTGATCCCTTTGGTCGCCTCAATCATCTGGAAGGATTCATTGGCAGGCATCACCGGCCCCCACGACACTTGCAGGAAGTGGGTGATCAGGGTTTCGATATGTTGCAGCGTGCGCTCTTTCGGCGGCGGCGTAGTCAGCGGGTGATCCGCTTTGAACGGGCCTTCCGGCATGTTGTTGAGGCACTGCTCAAGAATGCGCAGACTCTGGCGCAGCTCTTCCACTTTCAGCATTACGCGGGTGTAGCAGTCAGAAACGCCACCACCAACCGGGATTTCAAAGTCGAAGTTTTCATAGCCAGAATATGGACGCGCCTTACGCACGTCGAAGTCGATCCCGGTGGCGCGCAGGCCCGCACCGGTGGTGCCCCACTCCAGCGCCTCTTTCGCGCCGTAGGCGGCAACGCCCTGGGAACGGCCTTTCAGAATGGTGTTTTGCAGCGCCGCTTTCTCGTAAGACGCCAGACGTTTCGGCATCCAGTCGAGGAACTCACGCAGCAGACGATCCCAGCCACGCGGCAGGTCGTGCGCTACGCCGCCAATACGGAACCACGCCGGGTGCATACGGAAACCAGTGATTGCTTCCACCAGATCGTAAATTTTCTGACGATCGGTAAAGGCGAAGAATACTGGCGTCATTGCGCCGACGTCCTGAATAAAGGTCGAGATGTACAGCAGGTGGCTATTGATACGGAACAGTTCGGAAAGCATTACGCGAATCACGTTAACGCGATCCGGCACGGTAATTCCGGCCAGTTTCTCTACCGCCAGCACATAAGGCATTTCGTTAACGCAGCCGCCGAGGTATTCGATACGGTCGGTATACGGAATGTAGCTGTGCCATGACTGGCGTTCGCCCATTTTCTCCGCGCCACGGTGGTGGTAGCCGATGTCTGGTACGCAGTCGACAATCTCTTCGCCGTCGAGTTGCAAAACGATACGGAAAGCCCCGTGTGCCGACGGGTGGTTCGGACCGAGGTTGAGGAACATGAAGTCCTCGTTTTCGGTGCCGCGCTTCATCCCCCACTCTTCCGGTTTGAAGGTCAGGGCTTCCATCTCCAGATCCTGTTTGGCTTTGGTCAGCTCAAACGGCGAGAATTCGGTTGCGCGCGCCGGGTAATCTTTACGCAGCGGGTGACCTTTCCAGGTTTGCGGCATCATGATGCGGCGCAGGTTCGGGTGACCGTCGAAAGTAATGCCAAACAGATCCCAGGTTTCACGCTCATACCAGTTAGCGTTCGGGAACAATTTGGTAAAGGTCGGTACGTGCAAGTCGTTTTCAGCCAGCGCCACCTTCAGCATGATGTCGCGGTTACGATCGATGGAAATCAGATGGTAGAAAACAGAAAAATCCGCAGCAGGTAGCCCTTCGCGGTGGGTGCGCAGACGTTCGTCCATGCCGTGTAAATCAAACAGCATGACGTAAGGTTTCGGCAGTTTCTTTAAGAAATCGCCAACTTCCAGTAATTGTTCACGCTTGATCCACACAACGGGAACCCCGGTGCGAGTCGCCTGAACAGTAAAGGCATCCGGCCCAAAACGGTTGCGCAGTTCGCCTATCACCGGATCATCAAGATGATCGCGGGTCTGCCAGGCGGGTTCTTGCGCGGTTAAGTCGGTCATATTGTTCACCATTGCATATGGTCCGTGGTGACTGTCGGCGTGGCTTCGCGCAATAGATTTAGGAATAAGCGAAGAAAAATACCTTTGCCGACAGGCGCAAATTAAATCTCGTCAGGGGTGCGCAGGTTGGTAACGGCAATGCGTTCACCGCGCTTGCGTTCGCGCTCTGATTGCATATTGGCGCGATAAACGCCCTGATCGCCAACGACCCAGGAGAGCGGGCGACGTTCTTTACCAATAGATTCCTGCAACAGCATCAGTGCCTGCATATACGCTTCCGGACGCGGCGGACACCCCGGGATATACACATCAACCGGAATGAATTTATCAACGCCCTGTACAACGGAATAAATGTCGTACATACCGCCAGAGTTGGCACAGGCTCCCATGGAGATAACCCATTTCGGCTCCAGCATCTGGTCATACAGACGCTGAATAACCGGTGCCATTTTGGTAAAGCAGGTTCCTGCTACCACCATCAGGTCAGCCTGACGCGGCGAAGCACGCAATACTTCTGCGCCAAAACGCGCCACGTCATGCACCGCAGTAAATGAGGTCACCATCTCAACGTAACAGCAGGAAAGACCGAAGTTATACGGCCAAATTGAGTTTTTACGACCCCAGTTAACCATGTCATTGAGCTTGCCCATAAACACGTTTTTGTTAACTTCTTGCTCCAGAGGGTCGGTTACGATCTCCTGCTTTTGCAGGGGGTAACGGTCGTTCTCACCGTTGGGATCTATGCGGGTGAGCGTATAATCCATCTTAATGCCTCGCGGTTAGCGTTGACGATTAGCGATACTGTTCGTTTCCGGGTTCATACGCTCGCGGCGAGAACGCGCGGGCGTCCAGTCCAGCGCGCCAATACGCACCAGATAAACCAGACCAGCCAGTAACACAAAAATAAAAATTGCCGCTTCTACAAAGCCAATCCAGCCGCTTTCGCGAATGGAAGTTGACCATGCGAACAGATACAGCGCCTCAACGTCGAAGATAACGAAGAACATGGCCACCAGATAAAACTTGGCAGACAGGCGTAAGCGGGCGGAGCCGACCGAGTCGATACCTGATTCAAACGGCACGTTTTTCGACCTCGCGCGTGCGCGACCGCCTAAAAACCAACCGCCTACCAGCATCAGGCAACACAGGCCAATGGCAACGATAAGAAAGATAGCGAATGCCCAGTGATGAGCGATGACTTCAGTGGATGTTGACATACTCATTGCTTACTCATCAAAAGTAGCGCCAGACTCACTGCTCTTCACGGCAGATGGACGCCACATCGATTCATGGGGAGGAATAAAAAAAACCTTACAATCACTGTAGAAACTATTTTATACAGCTAATTGATGTGGTCTTTTACTCCTTTCTATAACCTTTTGTCAACTTTAACAAAGGTTTCTTCACATTAATTTACATGATATCAACAACTTTTGCATTTAATGCCCTATAGCCCCAGATTGTTGACAACTCCAGGAAAATTAGATGTTGTTGAATCGTGTCCGTTGTGAAGCAATGGAAAAAATACGGGTCTATTTTGACAGGAATTTGTGTCGATTCCTCCCCCCAAAAGAGAGTATTTTCTTGATCTGTGACACGCTTTTGTTAATCCATAACAAAAACACAGCAATAATTTTACGTATTTTTTAACATCATTGTAGCAGGAGATTTTTTTCAGGCGATTTTTTGTTCGTAAACGTGGAGAATGGCTGATAATTGAAAAATGAACACTTTTGTTCGCCGTGAGGAAAATTCTTAAGGATTTATTGTAAAAAAAGCCACTGGCGTTTTATTAATCACCAGTGGCTTATTTTTACAAACTTATCATCAGCAATTGTTATTGCCAGACGATTATTCGTAATCCCCTTCTATCAACAGGGAATCGTCCCCCTCCTGGGGAGTCAGCGGGCTGTATTGCCATGGGTTGTGATAACTCTCCATTGCCTGGTATATCACCTGCGCCAACTCATTATTGCTGGACGGATCATAGCACAGCAAATATTCGGTATCTGGGAGTGGAGGTAAACCGTCTACCGCGCTCAAAACGCGCAGATCCGGACTCATCATCTCAACCGGTCTTGCTGTCACGCCAAGACCCGCTTTTACTGCAGCACGAACAGCCGGTAATGTGGAGGCAACATACGCCAGGCGCCATGGAATCTCCGCTTTATTGAGCGTTGCCAGAACCATGTCACGGAACGGACTAGGGTCATCCAGTAGCACAAGTGGGATCGGCTCGCCTTTTTGCAACACATATTCCGCAGCGCAATACCAGTGCGTTGGCGAAGTACGCAGGTTCAACGCCTTAAAGGTATCAGGACGATGAGTGGTAACCATTAAATCCACTTCCTGGGACTTCAGCATTTCTGCCATATAGGCATTGCGTTTAACGCGGACATCCAGCGCAAGTTTCGGATAAACCGAACTTACGCGATTAAGCAGGAAAGGTAAGATCGTATCAGCAGATTCATCTGAAGCACCGATAGTTAACACGCCCTGAAGATTACTGAACATCAATGATGAGCAAGCCTCATCATTAAAACGCAGGATTTTCCTGGCGTAACCAAGAAGCTGAATGCCATGTTCAGTTAACAGTTTGTTGCGACCATGCCGAGCGAACAGTTCTTTCCCAACGAGTTGTTCCAGACGTTGCATTTGCTGGCTAACAGCGGACTGAGTACGACACACAGCGGCAGCTGCAGCAGCAAAAGTGTTCAGATCGGCAACAGCAACAAATGTTCTCAGCAGATCGAGGTCGAGGTTAATTATCGGACGATTTGCACTTATCATATATTATCACTTACTGGCGGCTCATACTGAGCTGGTTAATGCTGTGCACACACAAACAAGCAATTCCATTTGTAATGTGCCTCCCTGGCAGTTTCATCCGGAACCCGGATGAAAGTAAAAATGCATATGAGTTGCACTAAAAATGTGGCTCACATTGTTCCGTTATAATGCCTGAAGTAGATCACAGAATATATCTTCAGGGATCGCATATCTATTAAGTTACTCACTCTTTTCTATTTATGACATGCGAGAGTTTATGTAAATGTAAATGTTGCTCCCTGCTCCACTCCCTCGCAGCAGCGCGGCTAATACGTGTACGCGTACAAACAGCGAGGATGAGGCTGCATCAAAAGCAGGTGCTCCGTCATTAAAGTAGGCATTTTACCCTAAAACCCTTTTATTTATAAGGGTCATTGCGAATTATCTGATGCAAAGTTATGTTATGTTAGGCAAAGTAATCTTCTATTATTAATATGCACAACAAAGCCTTTTTGAATATTAAATAATAATTAATTAGCATCACCCGCATTCATTAATTCCTCTTAACAATAATTTCCCCCGTCATCACCTATACGACACATCGGCAATCACTACTCGTTAATTTTTCACTTATAACGAAAATATCATGAATGCTTTATGTTCGTGATTTCTTAAGCCGAAGAAATTTTACACATTTATCTATCAGACAAAAAAACCATACTCTGAATTGATATTCAGAATAAATCACTACCAAACATCACTTATTAAGTATATGCATCTTATTATTTTGCGATAATTAAGTTATTAACAGCACAATTCCTCTTTCTCTGCCAGCAAAATCTTGTTCTGCAGAACTTCAAAACGCCGCCTCGGGGGAGTACATTGTTCTAAGCTGACTTCCACGGCAGGGAGTGGCGATAACAGCAAAAAGGTCAAGATTCATGTCCCCCATTGAAAAATCCAGCAAATTAGAGAATGTCTGTTACGACATCCGTGGTCCGGTGCTGAAAGAAGCAAAACGCCTGGAAGAAGAAGGTAACAAGGTACTGAAACTGAACATCGGCAACCCAGCGCCGTTCGGTTTTGACGCACCCGATGAAATCCTGGTTGACGTGATACGCAACCTCCCGACAGCTCAGGGCTATTGCGATTCCAAAGGTCTTTACTCCGCGCGTAAAGCCATCATGCAGCACTACCAGGCTCGCGGTATGCGTGATGTTACCGTGGAAGATATTTACATTGGCAATGGTGTATCAGAGCTTATCGTTCAGGCAATGCAGGCATTGCTGAACAGTGGGGACGAAATGTTGGTTCCTGCGCCTGATTACCCTCTATGGACAGCGGCAGTTTCGCTCTCCGGCGGTAAAGCAGTGCACTATCTTTGCGATGAATCCTCTGACTGGTTCCCGGATCTCGATGACATTCGCGCCAAAATTACGCCACGCACGCGCGGCATTGTTATTATCAACCCGAACAACCCAACCGGCGCAGTATATTCCAAAGAGCTTTTGATGGAGATTGTGGAGATTGCGCGTCAACATAATCTCATTATCTTCGCCGATGAAATTTACGACAAAATCCTCTATGACGACGCTGAGCATCACTCGATTGCGCCGTTAGCTCCTGACTTGCTGACTATTACCTTTAACGGACTGTCGAAAACGTATCGTGTTGCAGGCTTCCGTCAGGGCTGGATGGTGCTGAACGGGCCGAAAAAACACGCCAAAGGCTACATCGAAGGTCTGGAAATGCTGGCCTCAATGCGACTGTGCGCTAACGTTCCTGCACAACACGCAATACAGACCGCACTCGGCGGCTATCAGAGCATCAGCGAGTTTATCATGCCGGGCGGACGTCTTTACGAGCAGCGTAATCGCGCCTGGGAATTGATTAACGACATTCCAGGTGTTTCCTGCGTGAAGCCGCGCGGCGCACTGTACATGTTCCCGAAAATCGACGCCAAACGCTTTAATATTCACGACGATCAGAAGATGGTACTGGATTTCCTGTTACAGGAAAAAGTTCTGCTGGTACAAGGAACTGCATTTAACTGGCCATGGCCGGATCACTTCCGCATTGTCACGCTGCCGCGTGTTGATGATATCGAACTGTCCTTGAGCAAGTTCGCTCGTTTCCTTTCCGGTTATCATCAGTTGTAATCTTAAATTCACTGCCGGAGATTGCATCCGGCAGTGTTATCCCTCCACAATGACCTCAGGATGTCATCACTCGTAAGGTCACTATGAAACAGAGCCATTTTTTTGCCCACCTCTCCCGCCTGAAACTCATTAACCGCTGGCCGCTAATGCGCAACGTGCGGACGGAAAATGTGTCCGAACACAGTTTGCAGGTAGCGATGGTCGCCCATGCGCTGGCAGCCATCAAGAATCGCAAATTTGGCGGACAGGTGAATGCAGAACGCATCGCACTGCTGGCGATGTACCACGATGCCTCTGAAGTGCTCACTGGCGATCTCCCTACTCCGGTGAAATACTTCAACTCGCAAATCGCCCAGGAATATAAAGCCATTGAGAAAATCGCTCAGCAAAAACTTGTCGATATGGTTCCGGAGGAGCTGCGGGATATTTTTGCGCCATTAATCGATGAAAATGCGTATAGCGATGAAGAAAAGTCACTGGTTAAACAGGCGGATGCGCTGTGTGCGTACTTGAAATGCCTGGAAGAACTCGCGGCCGGAAATAATGAATTTTTGCTGGCAAAAACGCGACTGGAAGCAACGCTTGAAGCGCGCCGCAGCCAGGAGATGGACTACTTCATGGAGGTATTTGTTCCCAGCTTTCATCTTTCGCTCGATGAGATTAGCCAGGATTCACCGCTGTAAGCAGCCTGATACCAGCCGACACAGCCTGATAAGACGCGCCAGCGTCGCATCAGGCAATAAGCAACGGATGCGACATCTGGCTCTCGTCAAAATGGAAACAACATCGGGATCATGACCACACAAACCACCATCACGATAATGGTGAACGGTACTCCCAGCTTCACAAAGTCACTGAAACTGTAATTCCCCGGGCCTAAAACCAGTGTGTTAACGGGGGAAGAAACTGGCGTCATAAAAGCGGCGGATGCAGCCATCGCCACGACCATTGCGAACGGATAAGGTGATACGCCCATTGTTTTTGCGGCAGCCAGCGCAATCGGAGCCATCAACACCGCCGTCGCGGTATTAGAGATAAATAACCCAATAACTGCCGACAAGACAAACAAACAGACCAGCATCATATGCGGCCCGTAACCGCCGCCGATGTCCATCAGCCCTTTCACCGCCAGCGCGACACCACCGGTTTTCTGTAATGCCACAGCAAACGGCATCATCCCAACGATCAAAATAATGCTCGGCCAGTGAATGGATTTATAGGCACTTTCGGCATCGATACAGCGGAATTTCCCCATCAGCAGGCAGGCAATGATAGCGGCAACAGGGTTAGGAATTTCATCGGTCAGCATTAACGCCACCATCAGCACCAGACAGAAAATGGCATGTGGCGCCTGGCTGTGTGCGGGTGATGCTTCACTCACTTCTTCTGGTAAATTCAGCGCCACAAAATCGCGGCCCTGTTTTGCCAGCATACCGATCAGTTTCCAGTTACCAACCACCAGAATAATATCGCCCAGCAGCAGAGGTTCATCCGCCAACGAACCTTCCAGCGCCACTCCATTGCGTTTCAGCCCCACGACATTCAGCCCGTAGCGGGTACGAAAGCCGATTTCGCGAACCGATTTACCAATAAGCTCTGACTCAGGAATTAATGAAATCTCTGCCATACCGACATCAAGAGCCTGATCGGAAAAATACTCGCCGCGCAAAACCATCGGCTCCAGTAATTGTTCACTGCAAAATTGCCGGAGATCGACGTCAGCCGCTGACATATCAATAAGCAAAACGTCACGCGCACGAAATTCAGAAACCCCGTTCACATTCACAATAACACGACGAAAACGACGCCAGCGTTCAACACCAATGACGTTTGCGCCATAGCGTTCACGCAATTTAAGGTCGTCCAGCCGTTGACCGATCATCGGCGAACCGGGGCGAATAGCCAGACGGCGCGCTCGTCCGGTAAGACGGTATTCACGAATAAGATCGCGAAAGGTGCGACGCGTCCAGCCTTCGCGCTGCGGGATCTGGGAATCCCCTTTCAGCATAAAACGCATCACCAGCATGTATAAGATGCCGAGTACCAATACGACCAGGCCGATAGGAGTTACGCTGAAGAAACTAAACCCGTGATAACCCTCGCGTAGCAGTTCGCTGTTCACCACCAGGTTAGGCGGGGTCGCCACCAGCGTCATCATGCCGCTAATCAGCCCGGCAAAACTTAGCGGCATCATCAGGCGCGATGGCGACGTTTGCATACGCATGGCAACGCTTAACACCACGGGAATAAAGATAGCGACGACGCCAGTTGAACTCATAAATGCGCCAAGACCCGCGACAGTTAACATCAGTAAAACCAGCATTTTGATTTCACTGTTGCCGGCCACTTTGACCAGCCATGTCCCCATCACGGTGGCAACGCCGGTACGGACTAAACCATCGCCAATAATAAACAGGGCGGCGATCAGCACAACGTTAGGATCGGAAAAGCCGGAAAAAACTTCGGGGACCGTCAGCGTTCCGCTTAATGCAAACGCGACAATAACAAACAAAGCGACCGCATCCATACGCACTCTGCCTGTTGCAAACAGGACTATGGCAACGGCCAGTAATGAGAGAACCCAGATCAATTCACCGTTCACAACTTATCCTTGTTAATTGAGGGGGATGGCTTGATTCTGCCACAAAAAAGCCCCGACGAGACGGGGCTAAATCATGATTAGGTGTTTCACGAAATAATAACATCGCCATTTGGCTGTTTGGTCACAGTAATTTGCTCCAGACTATGGAGAACCAAATCTACCTCATTCAGACGTGGAGTGTCTGCCGGTGCATTAACCGCAATAACATGGCATCCCGCTGCCAGGCCAGAAAGCACACCTGCGGGAGCGTCTTCCACTACAACGCATTCGTGTGGTGCAAGACCCAGCAGTTGCGCGCCTAACTGATACGCGTCGGGCTCTGGTTTCCCACGTTTCACCCGCTCCGCAGTAACAAATACTTCCGGTGCAGGAAGTCCGGCTACTTTGTGGCGCGCTCGTGCAACTGGCATTGAACCTGAAGTCACAATCGCCCATGGAATACCCGCTTTATTCAAATGATTGAGTAAGGCGATTGCCCCAGGAAGTGCAGAAATTCCTTCGGTTTCCGTAGCCTCGATTTGCTCCAGACGCGTAAACTCTGCAGCAATTTCCGCCTCCGATTTCCCCACCATAAAATAGCGCAGAGACGTTATTGCCTGTTTACCGTGAATAAAAGCCAGCACTTCTTCCGGCGTTAATCCATGGCGTCTCGCCCAGTTGCTCCACGCCCGCTCTACCGCAGGCAGGGAGTCTACCAGCGTACCATCAAGATCAAACAGAAAACCTTTGCACCGCACGCAAGCCTCCTCAGGCGTTAATGATTTGATTAATTTCGTTTGTGCTCAGATGATACTGACGCGGGCAAGAATGCCAGACGTTCAACATGCGTTGGTATTTCTCCCACATTGGCGTCTGGGCATTAAAGCCGTGAGTCCCGGCATCAAAATGGGTGTAACGCCCTTCGACATTAACCATAAAGCGTACATAACCGAGATAACGTGCTTCGGTGGCAGCGTCGAAGCCGAGGAAAGTGACACGGCGTTCATCGATAGCTTGTTGATCCTGCAAATTAGACCAGGAGACATGCAGTGCGTGATACATCTCCATAATGTCGATGATAGTGCGGCAGGTTTCTTCTTTCAGCTCGCCAAACTCACGATCCAGTTCACGCATCTGCAATCCATAACCGCGTTCAATGATTGTTTGCAGACGACGATAACGTTCAGCATTTGCCGGATCGAGCATAGTCATCATTTTGTACTGGTTAGACAAAATAAGACGTTGCGCGTTGGTCATTTCCATTGTTGACTCCTGTATCACTTTACTACGGTGAAAAAAAAGAAGGCCGATGTCTGCCTTCTTTTATATGCGTAATCAGGGGTCAATTACAAATCATCAAGGAAAGTTTTATCCAGTTGTTTGAAGGCGCGCTTAAGCGTGTCAGCTAATGCCTGATAATCAGGCTTGCCTTCTACGGGTGCTAATGCTTGCCCGGCCTCCTGCAATTTACCGCGAACCTCATAAAACCAACTCAGGATCGCCGGCGGTAATGGCGTAACAGAACGTTTGCCCAGCCACCATAGCCCCTGCATCGGCAAACTCAGGGCGAACAACGCAGTAGCAACAGCCGGCCCAAGCTGACCGCCTAGTGCAATTTGCCAGCAGAGAGTGAACACAGCAATCGGCGGCATAAAACGAATCGCATAGCGCGTCATCTTGATAACGCGATTTTCAACAAAGACCGGGGCAAGGCGTTTTTCCAGCGGCCACGTCTTTGAGTAATGCTGTCCCCGGCGAAACAAGCTAAAAAAATTAACAGAACGATTATCCGGCGTTGACATGCTTCACCTCAACTTCACATATAAAGATTCAAAAATTTGTGCAAATTCACAACTCAGCGGGACAACGTTCAAAACATTTTGTCTTCCATACCCACTATCAGGTATCCTTTAGCAGCCTGAAGGCCTAAGTAGTACATATTCATTGAGTCGTCAAATTCATATACATTATGCCATTGGCTGAAAATTACGCAAAATGGCATAGACTCAAGATATTTATTCCATCATGCAAAAAAAATTTGCAGTGCATGATGTTAATCATAAATGTCGGTGTCATCATGCGCTACGCTCTATGGCTCCCTGACGTTTTTTTAGCCACGTATCAATTATAGGTACTTCCATGTCGAGTAAGTTAGTACTGGTTCTGAACTGCGGTAGTTCTTCACTGAAATTTGCAATCATCGATGCTGTAAATGGTGAAGAGTACCTTTCTGGTTTAGCCGAATGTTTCCACCTGCCCGAAGCACGCATCAAATGGAAAATGGACGGCAATAAACAAGAAGCGGCTTTAGGTGCAGGCGCCGCTCACAGCGAAGCGCTCAACTTTATCGTTAATAATATTCTGGCACAAAAACCAGAACTTTCTGCGCAGCTGACCGCTATCGGTCACCGTATCGTACACGGCGGCGAGAAGTATACCAGCTCCGTAGTGATCGATGAGTCTGTTATTCAGGGTATCAAAGATGCGGCTTCTTTTGCACCGCTGCACAACCCGGCTCACCTGATCGGTATCGAAGAAGCTCTGAAATCTTTCCCGCAGCTGAAAGACAAAAACGTTGCTGTATTTGACACTGCGTTCCACCAGACTATGCCGGAAGAGTCTTACCTCTACGCTCTGCCGTACAACCTGTACAAAGAGCACGGCATCCGTCGTTACGGCGCGCACGGCACCAGCCACTTCTATGTAACCCAGGAAGCGGCAAAAATGCTGAACAAACCGGTAGAAGAGCTGAACATCATCACCTGCCACCTGGGCAACGGTGGTTCCGTTTCTGCTATCCGCAACGGTAAATGCGTTGACACCTCTATGGGTCTGACCCCGCTGGAAGGTCTGGTAATGGGTACTCGCTCTGGCGATATCGACCCGGCTATCATCTTCCACCTGCACGACACCCTGGGCATGAGCGTTGACGCAATCAACAAAATGCTGACCAAAGAGTCTGGCCTGCTGGGTCTGACCGAAGTCACCAGCGACTGCCGCTATGTTGAAGACAACTACGCGACTAAAGAAGACGCGAAGCGCGCAATGGACGTTTACTGCCACCGTCTGGCGAAATATATCGGTGCATACACTGCACTGATGGATGGTCGTCTGGACGCAGTTGTATTCACCGGTGGTATCGGTGAAAATGCCGCGATGGTTCGTGAACTGTCTCTGGGCAAACTGGGCGTGCTGGGCTTTGAAGTTGATCATGAACGCAACCTGGCTGCACGTTTCGGCAAATCTGGTTTCATCAACAAAGAAGGCACCCGCCCTGCTGTTGTGATCCCAACCAACGAAGAGCTGGTTATCGCGCAAGACGCCTGCCGCCTGACCGCCTGATTCCACACCGCCAGCCCTGCTGGCGGTGCTGTTTTGTAACCCGCCAAACCGGCGGTAACGAAAGAGGATAAACCGTGTCCCGTATTATTATGCTGATCCCTACCGGAACCAGCGTCGGTCTGACCAGCGTCAGTCTTGGCGTGATCCGTGCAATGGAACGCAAAGGCGTTCGTCTGAGCGTTTTCAAACCTATCGCTCAGCCGCGTACCGGTGGCGATGCGCCCGATCAGACAACGACTATTGTGCGTGCGAATTCTTCCACCACGACAGCCGCTGAACCGCTGAAAATGAGTTACGTAGAAGGTCTGCTTTCCAGCAATAAAAAAGATGTGCTGATGGAAGAGATCGTCGCGAACTACCACGCTAACACCAAAGACGCTGAAGTTGTTCTGGTTGAAGGTCTGGTCCCGACACGTAAGCACCAGTTTGCCCAGTCTCTGAACTACGAAATCGCCAAAACGCTGAATGCGGAAATCGTCTTCGTTATGTCTCAGGGCACTGACACCCCGGAACAGCTGAAAGAGCGTATCGAACTGACTCGCAACAGCTTCGGCGGTGCAAAAAACACCAATATCACCGGCGTTATCGTTAACAAACTGAACGCACCGGTTGATGAACAGGGTCGTACTCGCCCGGATCTGTCCGAGATTTTCGACGACTCTTCCAAAGCTAAAGTAAACAATGTTGATCCGGCGAAGCTGCAAGAATCCAGCCCGCTGCCGGTTCTCGGCGCTGTGCCGTGGAGCTTTGATCTGATCGCAACCCGTGCGATCGATATGGCGCGTCACCTGAATGCGACCATCATCAACGAAGGCGACATCAACACTCGCCGCGTTAAATCCGTAACTTTCTGCGCACGCAGCATTCCGCACATGCTGGAGCACTTCCGTGCCGGTTCTCTGCTGGTGACTTCCGCAGACCGTCCTGACGTGCTGGTTGCCGCTTGCCTGGCTGCAATGAACGGCGTAGAAATCGGAGCCCTGCTGCTGACTGGCGGCTACGAAATGGACGCGCGCATTTCTAAACTGTGCGAACGTGCTTTCGCTACCGGCCTGCCGGTATTTATGGTGAACACCAACACCTGGCAGACTTCTCTGAGCCTGCAGAGCTTCAACCTGGAAGTTCCGGTTGACGATCATGAGCGTATCGAGAAAGTTCAGGAATATGTTGCTAACTACATCAACGCTGACTGGATCGATTCTCTGACTGCCACTTCCGAGCGCAGCCGTCGTCTCTCTCCGCCAGCGTTCCGTTATCAGCTGACTGAACTGGCGCGCAAAGCGGGCAAACGTATCGTTCTGCCGGAAGGCGACGAACCGCGTACGGTTAAAGCAGCCGCTATCTGTGCTGAACGTGGTATCGCAACTTGCGTTCTGCTGGGTAATCCGGCAGAGATCAACCGCGTTGCAGCGTCTCAGGGCGTAGAACTGGGCGCAGGCATCGAAATCGTTGATCCAGAAGTGGTTCGCGAAAGCTATGTTGCTCGTCTGGTCGAACTGCGTAAGAACAAAGGTATGACCGAAACCGTTGCCCGCGAACAGCTGGAAGACAACGTGGTTCTCGGTACGCTGATGCTGGAACAGGATGAAGTTGACGGTCTGGTTTCCGGTGCTGTTCACACCACCGCAAACACTATCCGTCCGCCACTGCAGCTGATCAAAACTGCACCGGGTAGCTCCCTGGTATCTTCCGTGTTCTTCATGCTGCTACCAGAACAGGTTTACGTTTACGGTGACTGTGCGATCAACCCAGATCCGACCGCAGAACAGCTGGCAGAAATTGCGATTCAGTCCGCAGATTCCGCCGCAGCCTTCGGTATCGAACCGCGTGTTGCTATGCTCTCCTACTCCACCGGTACTTCTGGTGCTGGTAGCGACGTAGAAAAAGTTCGCGAAGCAACTCGTCTGGCGCAGGAAAAACGTCCTGACCTGATGATCGACGGTCCGCTGCAGTACGATGCTGCGGTAATGGCTGACGTTGCGAAATCTAAAGCACCGAACTCTCCGGTTGCAGGTCGCGCTACCGTGTTCATCTTCCCGGATCTGAACACCGGTAACACCACCTACAAAGCGGTACAGCGTTCTGCCGACCTGATCTCCATCGGGCCGATGCTGCAGGGTATGCGCAAGCCGGTTAACGACCTGTCCCGTGGCGCTCTGGTTGACGACATCGTCTACACCATCGCGTTGACTGCGATTCAGTCTGCACAGCAGCAGTAATCTCGTCATAATCCGCAGCCTTGCGCTGCGGATATCTGAACCGGAAATAGTCAATATTTCCGGTTTTTTATTCTCTTAATTTGCATTACTCCTTTCTGATTATCTTGCTTAACTGCGCTGCATCAATGAATTGCGCCATATCACTTTGCATACTTACCACTTTGTCTTGTGCAAGGGAAAATTTGCGCTATGTCCGCAATAACTGAATCCAAACCAACCAGAAGATGGGCAATGCCCGATACGCTGGTGATTATCTTTTTTGTCGCTATTTTAACCAGCCTCGCCACATGGGTTGTTCCGGTGGGGATGTTTGACAGTCAGGAAGTGCAGTACCAGGTTGATGGTCAGACGAAAACACGCAAAGTCGTAGACCCTCACTCATTTCGCATTCTGACCAACGAGGCCGGCGAACCTGAGTATCACCGCGTACAACTGTTCTCGACGGGCGATGAACGCCCTGGCCTGATGAACTTCCCGTTTGAAGGGTTAACCTCCGGATCGAAATACGGGACAGCCGTTGGCATCATCATGTTTATGCTGGTGATTGGCGGTGCATTTGGCATCGTGATGCGTACAGGAACCATTGATAACGGCATCCTGGCGCTTATCCGCCATACTCGAGGGAATGAAATTCTCTTTATTCCTGCGTTGTTTATTCTCTTTTCGCTCGGTGGTGCGGTGTTCGGCATGGGGGAAGAGGCCGTCGCCTTTGCCATTATCATTGCCCCGCTAATGGTACGACTGGGTTATGACAGTATTACTACCGTCCTGGTGACCTATATCGCCACTCAAATCGGTTTTGCCAGCTCGTGGATGAACCCGTTCTGCGTAGTTGTCGCCCAGGGGATTGCTGGCGTTCCGGTGCTTTCCGGCTCCGGCCTGCGCATTGTGGTGTGGGTTATCGCCACTCTGATTGGCCTGATCTTTACCATGGTTTACGCCTCACGAGTGAAAAAGAATCCTCTGTTGTCACGCGTGCATGATTCCGATCGCTTCTTCCGTGAAAAGCAGGCTGACGTTGAACAACGTCCGTTTACCTTTGGTGACTGGCTGGTATTGATTGTCCTGACCGCCGTTATGATCTGGGTGATTTGGGGGGTGATCGTTAATGCCTGGTTTATTCCAGAAATCGCCAGCCAGTTCTTCACTATGGGGCTGGTGATTGGCATCATCGGCGTTGTCTTCCGTCTTAACGGCATGACGGTAAATACCATGGCTTCATCCTTTACCGAAGGCGCGCGCATGATGATCGCCCCTGCCCTGCTGGTGGGTTTCGCCAAAGGGATTTTGCTTCTGGTGGGTAACGGTGAAGCTGGTGAGGCCAGCGTGCTGAATACTATCCTCAACAGCATTGCCAATGCCATTAGCGGTCTGGATAACGCTGTCGCGGCCTGGTTTATGTTGCTCTTCCAGGCGGTATTCAATTTCTTCGTGACATCCGGTTCTGGTCAGGCTGCGCTAACCATGCCGTTACTGGCACCGCTTGGCGATCTGGTCGGTGTTAACCGTCAGGTTACCGTGCTGGCGTTCCAGTTTGGCGATGGCTTCAGTCACATCATTTACCCGACCTCGGCTTCGCTAATGGCGACGCTCGGCGTTTGCCGGGTGGACTTCCGTAACTGGCTGAAAGTGGGTGCGACACTGCTTGGACTGCTATTTATTATGTCCAGCGTCGTGGTGATCGGCGCTCAGTTAATGGGCTACCATTAAAAATGTTAAGAGCCGCAATTGCGGCTCTTTTTTCATTCTGCCGTTTCAGTCTCTACGGCTTCATTTTTGGCATTGCGCTTCATCCACAACGCCAGAGCTTTCAGCGAGTCTGGAGTAAACTCATCGCAACGTGCGGTGATTTCTTCCGGCGTTAGCCAGCAAACTTCACTGACTTCATCTTCCTGGAGGGCGAATGGACCGTGAGAGACACAACTGAACAGCGCGCCCCAGACACGGCAATTTTTATCTTCGAAATAGAACTGCCCGTGCTCGGCAAAGGGGACACCAGCAATGCCCAACTCTTCTTCCGCTTCGCGACGTGCGGATTCCAGCAGTTGCTCATCGGCCTGGACCACACCACCAGCGGTCGCATCTAACATGCCGGGTAAAAAGTCTTTTGTCTCGGTACGACGCTGCACAAGAATTTTGCCCATGCCATCATGCACGACGATATAAGTTGCACGATGACGCAGACACTGTGCCCGCATTTGTTCCCGGCTGGCTTGTGCAATGACTTCGTTCTCTTCATTGACAATATCCACCCATTCAGTACTTGCCAAACGACGCTGTTCCATTATCAGGAAACCTTCTTTTTCTGGCGCTCTTACGGCGCATTTTGAGTTGTGGAGTAAATTACGGATTAATCGCGATCTGCGCAATGATACTTTGATCATTGAGTGCGATTACGCTTAGTACGTCATCATCCAACATGCCATAGCTCGCCGGATAGCCGCCTTTCGGAATGCTTACCGAACCGGGGTTAAAGTGGAAAATTTCACCCCGCTGTTCCGCCACTGGTAGATGGGTATGACCGTACACCAGCACGTCGTTCTGGTTTAAAGCCGGCAGATTATCCGGGCCAAACAGATGACCATGCGTCAGAAACAGACGTTGCTTTTCCAGTAATACCTGTTGCCACGGTGCGGTTATAGGGAAGTGCAGCAGCATCTGATCCACTTCGCTATCGCAGTTGCCGCGCACGGCGATAACTTTATGCGCCACCTCATTCAGCCGTTCGGCTACTTTGGCTGGCGCATACCCTTCAGGCAGGGCGTTTCTCGGGCCATGATTCAGCACGTCGCCAAGAATCACCAGCCACTGAGCTCCGCTCTGGGCAAACAAATCCAGAACACGTTCCGTCGCCGGTAACGACCCATGAATGTCCGATGCAAACATCAGTTTCATCACTCACTCCTCGTCGAAAAAACGTAAGCTATGATACTGGATTCTATCGCCTCTATCAGCCAGATTGCTTCGCCGAAAGTGCAATAAAAAGCTGAACTGAAGCCCGCTGCCACTGGAATGCTGCATAATCCACCAGACGTTCCGGCACCTCATCACCCTGTAATACCAGGCGGTTAATCATTAACGCCAAATCAGTATCTGCAATACACCACTCACCAAACAGATTCGGCTGGTCATGCGCCAGTAAATGTTCTGCCATCGCGAACAGTTTCTCTGCACTGGCCTTTCCCTCCACCGTTAATGGCGCTTTTTTCGCACCAGCAAAGACAACATCCGTCGGACGCTCTTCGCGGATGGGCATCAGATCGCTGCGTAGCCAGGCCTGAATCTGCCGTGCTCGCGCCCGATTTTGCAAATCAAGCGGATAAATGCGCTCCCAGGTCGGCGGCGCAAAACGATCCTCCAGATATTCTGCAATGGCAGAGGATTCACTTAACTCAAAATCATCAATTTGTAACAACGGCACGCGCCGTGTCTGTCCGTAACCTTGCCACGTCGGCCGCAAATGTTCACCGCTGTCGAGGTTGATGGTTTTTATATGAAAAGGCAGGCCTTTCTCCTGCAACGCCACCCAGGCGGATAACACATAAGGGGAGAAAAAATGGGCATCTGACCACAGCGTGATTGCAGGTTTACTCATTATGTCCTCAGCGATAAATGGGCTTGCTATCAAACTATAGAGCCTTTTTGTCACGGTTACTTGATGAAAACTTACACAAGTCGCTGCGCTTTCTATACTTGATGTGTTCAGATTATTAGATAACCGGAGCTGCAATGATCGATCTCTATTTCGCCCCAACGCCGAATGGTCACAAAATTACGTTGTTTCTCGAAGAGGCGGGACTGGATTATCGCTTAATCAAAGTTGACCTCGGTAAAGGTGGTCAGTTTCGCCCGGAGTTTTTGCGCATTTCGCCCAACAATAAAATTCCGGCGATTGTTGATCATGCCCCGACTGACGGCGGTGAACCATTAAGCCTCTTTGAGTCAGGTGCCATTTTGTTGTATCTGGCGGAAAAAACAGGGCTATTTTTAGGTCATGAACCGCGTGAGCGCGCCGCCACATTACAGTGGTTATTCTGGCAGGTTGGAGGCCTGGGGCCGATGCTCGGGCAAAATCACCATTTTAATCATGCAGCGCCACAGACTATTCCCTATGCAATTGAGCGTTATCAGGTTGAAACTCAGCGTCTGTATCATGTGCTGAATAAGCGCCTGGAAAACTCGCCCTGGCTGGGCGGTGAAAACTACAGCATTGCAGATATTGCCTGCTGGCCGTGGGTTAATGCCTGGACTCGCCAGCGAATTGATCTCGCGATGTATCCGGCAGTAAAAAACTGGTATGAACGAATCCGCTCACGTCCTGCTACCGGGCAGGCGCTACTAAAAGCACAAGTAAATGATGAGATTTCGAATAGTTAACAGAACCTGGTTCTCGTGTATTATTTAATCCTAAATAAAACAACGGAGAACCTGCAATGGCACAACCTGCCGCGATTATTCGTATAAAGAACCTTCGCTTACGTACATTTATCGGAATTAAAGACGAAGAGATTAACAACCGTCAGGATATCGTTATCAACGTGACGATCCATTACCCCGCCGATAAAGCGCGTACCAGCGAAGATATTAATGACGCGCTGAATTATCGCACCGTTACCAAAAACATCATTCAACACGTAGAGAATAACCGTTTCTCTTTGCTGGAAAAATTAACTCAGGATGTGCTCGATATCGCACGTGAACATCACTGGGTGACGTATGCTGAAGTGGAGATCGATAAACTTCACGCGCTGCGCTATGCCGATTCGGTATCCATGACCTTAAGCTGGCAGCGTTAACCGCTATATCGGGAGGCTGCATGAATATAGTGATCACCGGAGGGACAGGATTAATTGGTCGCCATTTAATCCCACGCTTGTTGGAACTGGGTCATCAGGTAACGGTGGTAACGCGTAACCCGCAGACAGCCAGTTCCGTTCTCGGCTCCCGAGTGACACTATGGCAAGGGCTTGCCGATCAAAGCAACCTCAACAGCGTTGATGCAGTAATCAACCTGGCCGGAGAACCGATTGCTGATAAACGCTGGACTCGCGAGCAAAAAGATCTCCTCTGCCAAAGCCGCTGGAATATCACGCAAAAACTGGTGGATTTGATTAACGCCAGCGACACGCCGCCGTCAGTGCTCATTTCAGGCTCGGCGGCGGGATATTATGGTGACTTAGGTGAAGTCGTGGTCACTGAAGAAGAACCGCCACATAACGAATTTACCCATAAACTCTGCGCCCGTTGGGAAGAAATTGCCTGTCGGGCGCAAAGCGACAAAACACGAGTGTGCCTGCTGCGTACCGGCGTAGTACTGGCTTCGGATGGCGGTATCCTCGGCAAAATGCTGCCTCCGTTTCGCCTTGGCCTGGGCGGTCCGATAGGCTCCGGTCGGCAGTATCTGGCCTGGATTCATATTGATGATATGGTCAACGGTATTCTCTGGCTGCTGGATAACGATCTGCGCGGGCCATTTAATATGGTCTCGCCATATCCGGTACACAATGAACAATTTGCCCATGCGCTTGGTCATGCGCTGCATCGCCCGGCGATTTTGCGCGTCCCTGCCACAGCTATTCGCTTGCTGATGGGGGAATCATCGGTTCTGGTATTGGGCGGACAACGCGCCTTGCCAAAACGGCTTGAAGAAGCGGGGTTCGCTTTTCGCTGGTACGATTTAGAAGAGGCGCTGGCGGATGTCGTTCGCTGATGTGGTTTACTGCAAACATCCGCCAGTTAATCCCAGTGTTACAGGATTAGTGGCTTTGCGCGATAAGATCGTCTGGCGAAAGTCTGGTCACCATCAGAACTAACTCTCTGTCTAACCCTCTCTCCAACATCTCCTGAGCAATACGCAGGGCTTCTTCGTGTTTGCCCTGCATTGCGCCTTCTTCACGTAATCTGTCAGCAATGGTCATCAGTTTCTCCTTTTCTTGTGGTGCGCGTTCCGTTATCTCACCAATAAATGCACGGAAACGCTGGGCATCCCCTGTTTGTAATACGTAATTAAACAGGGCTTTTAGCTGTCTGTCATTAGTGTTCCCTGTAACTAGCAGCGAAACAATTTGGTCGACTAATCCCAACAGATCGCGCTGACGAATATGTTTCTGAATTAACTCCAACAGCGCCATTTTGCGATGTTGCATAATCTCGTCATCCGGCACCACGGTAATATCCACCAACGGAAACGCTGATGAATATATTTTGCGGGCAATCGCAGGCTCGGCAAATTCATCAAGCCAGCAGAGTGAATATGGATAAGGGCTTCTGCAGCCATGATAAAACAGCATCGGGATCACCAATGGAAGCTCTTTATAGCCCGCATCAAGATGGTTTTGCATTGCCGCAATGGAATAACGCATCATGCGAAAAGCCATTAATTCTTCCGGCTTACTTTGGTGCTCTATCACTACATAAATATAACCCACTCCCTCCTGCGTTTTCACAGACCACAAGAGGTCGGAATAATATTGCCGCAGGTCTTCATCAATAAAACTGTTTGGTTCCAGTTTAAGAGTCGTTAAATCACACAGTTTGCGCAGCGGCGCGGGAAGGTGAATATCAATAAAATCCCGCGCGGTGTCTGGATGGCGTAAAAAAGATTTAAATACCGCATCATGCGGCGTGGAAGTTGCCGATATTGTCATGGCGTTCCGTCACCCCTCAAATTTAAGATGACGCGACAATAACCACGATTAACACCCAATGCAGCAGGCAGTTTTTATCTTTGGACAGCGAATTCAGAAGTATTTTTAGCGGACTGCAATTTTTACATTTCAGCGGAAGCTGACTCGCAAATTCCCCCGGAAAATACTCCGGCAGCATTAGCCACCGGAGAGATAATTATTTCAGCGATCCCTTAAGGAACTGTTGCAGACGCGGACTTTGCGGGTTGCCGAATAACTGTTCTGGCGTACCCTCTTCTTCAATTTTCCCTTGATGAAGAAAAATTACATGCGTGGAGACGTGGCGGGCAAAGCCCATTTCGTGGGTCACTACCACCATGGTTTTCCCCTCTTCTGCCAGTTGCTGCATAATACGCAACACTTCGCCTACCAGTTCAGGATCGAGCGCCGAGGTAGGTTCATCAAACAGTAAAACTTCCGGTTCCATCGCCAGCGCCCGCGCGATAGAAACACGCTGTTGCTGACCGCCGGAAAGATGCACCGGGTATTTACCCTGCGCACGTTCGTCTATCCCGACTTTCGCCAGATACTTCACCGCCCGCTCGCGCGCTTCCTGCTTGCTCAGGCCCAACACCTGAATCGGCGCTTCCATGACGTTTTCCAGTACCGTCATATGGCTCCAGAGATTGAAGTGCTGGAACACCATGGTCAGGCGCGTGCGCAGTAAACGCAGCTGATTTTTATCGGCGACTTTGAGTTGACCGTCTTTGTCACGCACCAGATTGATCGTCTGACCATTAACCACGATCGATCCTTCGCTCGGCTTTTCGAGGAAGTTAATGCATCGCAAAAAGGTACTTTTCCCCGATCCCGACGACCCGATGATGCTTATCACATCTCCGGCGTTCGCCTGCAGGGAAACCCCTTTCAGCACTTCATGTTCGCCGTAGCGTTTGTGCAAATCGATAACGTTTAATTTATTCTCGGACATCGTATTCTCAGTGCGTTGAAGAAGGTTTCACATGCTGCAACCAGCGTTTTTCCGCTTTACGGAACAGGCTTATCAGGACATAAGAGATAATTAAATAGAGCACAGCGGCAATGCCGAAGGCGGTAAATGGTTGATAAGTGGCGGCGTTGATATCGCGAGCAATTTTCAGCAGATCCGGCACCGTGGCGGTGAAAGCCAGCGCAGTAGAGTGCAGCATCAGGATCACTTCGTTGCTGTATGCCGGTAACGCAATACGCAGCGCAGAAGGCAAAATAATGCAGCGATACATTTTAAAGGTCGAGAAACCGTAGGCTCTGGCAGCTTCAATTTCCCCATGCGGCACTGAGCGGATTGCCCCGGCAAAAATCTCGGTGGTATAAGCACAGGTGTTGAGCGTCAGCGCCAGCACGGTACAGTTCAGGCCACTGCGGAAAAAGGCGTTAAGGAACTCGGTGCCCTTAACAATTTCCAGCGTGTACATGCCGGAATAGAACACTAGCAACTGAACATACAGCGGCGTACCGCGAAAAATATAAGTAAATAACCAGATTGGAAACTGGATGTATTTATTACTTGAGACGCGACCAATCGCCAGAAACAGCGCCAGAATTCCGCCCATCACTACCGACAAAATCAGCAGCCAGAGAGTGATCGCCACGCCAGTGAAACGATAGCCGTCGGTCCACAGCAGTGGTTTCCAGTATTCATGTAAGATTTCGATCACAGGTCAGCCCTCTTCACACCCACGGAGTAGCGGCGCTCAAGGAACAGCAGCACACCATTGGAAACGGTGGTGAAAACCAGATAAATCACGCCGCAGACGATGGCGAAATAGAACGGTTCCCAGGTACTTTTACCCGCTAACTGCGTGGCTTTGACCACATCTTCCAGACCGAGTAACGAAACCAGGGCAGTTGATTTAAGAATTACCTGCCAGTTGTTGCCAATGCCTGGCAGGGCGTAACGCATCATCGCCGGAAACATGATCCGCCGAAACACTTGCCCACGAGTAAAACCGAACGCCGTCGCCGCCTCTATATGCCCTTTCGGCACTGCCATAAACGCACCACGGAACGTTTCGGTAAAATAAGCACCGTAGATAAAACCGAGAGTGATAATACCAGCGACCATCGGATCGATATCAATCTGCCCGACGCCCATCGCCTCCGTCACCGTGTTTAGCGCAATCTGCAAACCGTAGAAAATCAGCAGCATCAACACCAAGTCCGGCACGCCACGAATCAGCGTGGTGTACCCTTCGAAAATCAGCCCCGAAAGCCGATTTTGCGAGAGCTTACCGCCAGCGCCAATTAAACCGATGATTACAGCGAGCACTACAGAGCTGATCGCCAGCTCCAGCGTGACGAGCGCACCCTGTAAAATAACACCTGAAAACCCATACAACATGCTGCCTGTCCTGTCGTGTGTGGTGAATTACCGCCTCTTGTCTCCCTCCGGTTACCCGAAGGGAGCGGGCTTTCTTTCACCGATGGCGATTAGCCACCATAAACATCAAAATCGAAGTACTTTTTCGCCAGTTTCTCGTAAGTACCGTCAGCGCGCATTTCGGCAAAGGCTTTGTTCAGTGCCTCGCGCAGTTCGTTATCTTCTTTACGCAGGCCCATGCCGGTGCCTACGCCAAACAGTTTTTCATCTTTAACAGACGGGCCACCGAATTTGTAATCTTTACCGACTGGCTGCTTGAGGAAACCTTCGCTGGCGGCGACCTCATCCTGGAACGCGGCATCAATTCGTCCGGCGGTCAGGTCAGAGTAAATGTTGTCCTGCCCCTGATAAGAGACGATTTCAATGCCTTTTGGCGCCCAGTGTTCGTTACCAAATGTCTCCTGGGTGGTGCCCTGCAATACCCCTACCCGCTTGCCTTTCAGCGATTCTACTGTCGGCTGAATGTCGGAATTTTTCGCTACAACCAGACGAGAATCGGCGGCGTACAGTTTGTCGGTGAAGGCAATTTCCTGCTGACGTTTTTCCGTGATGGAAAGCGATGACATGATGGCGTCAATCTTCTTCGCTTTTAAGGACGGGATTAACGCATCCAGCGGGTTTTCGACAAACGTACATTGCGTATTGATGCGCTTGCACAACTCCTTCGCCAGATCGATATCGAAGCCAACCAGTTCGCCTTGTGAATTTTTTGATTCAAATGGCGCATAGGTCGGATCGGTGCCGATGCGGATGTTTTGCGGGATCGCAGCAAACGCTGCAGTTGCGCTGGAGAAGGCCAGAACCAGAGAGAGCGATAGCACCAGTTTTTTCATAATGTCCTCAACTGACAGTCTTTTTATAGGGAATATTTACAGGTTTGTTACACTTATCGTGCCATAAAATTGACCATCAAGGCAAAATATCCCGCCCCGTTAGACGTATTATTTTTCATTAAAAATGCTTAAGTATGCATTTCAATGCACCGCGATAGTGCAACAAACCTGGCGTGCACCATGATGATTCCCCATCAGGCGCTACTTCCCTGCGACGTATCAGTCACCATAGACATTAAAGTCGAAATACTTTTTCGCCATCTTGTCGTAGGTGCCGTCCTGACGCAGTTCGCCAAGCGCCTTATCAAAGGCGGCTTTCAGTTCGGCATCATCTTTACGTAGCCCTACGCCTGTACCATCACCGAAGTATTTTTTGTCTTTCACTGATGAGCCAGCAAAGGCGAACTCTTTACCGGCGGGTTGCTTGAGGAAACCTTCGCTGGCAGCCACTTCATCCTGCAGAGCGGCATCCAGACGACCTGCATCCAGATCGGAATAGACCAAATCCTGGTTAGCATAGGCCACCACATCGACGCCTTTACTGCGCCAGTTGTCATTAGCATACGCTTCCTGGGTGGAGCCTTGCAGCACGCCAACATGTTTACCTTTCAGTGAATCCAGCGTCGGCTGGATCGGCGAACCTTTGGCGGCAATCAAACGAGAATCTGCGGCGTACAGCTTGTCGGAGAAGGCAATCTCCTGCTGACGTTTATCGGTAATGGAGAGCGACGAAATAATGGCGTCGATTTTTTTCGCTTTCAGTGAGGGGATCAGCGCATCAAAGTCACTGGCAACCCAGGTACATTTCACCTGCATCCGTTTGCACATCTCGTTACCGAGATCGATATCAAAGCCAACAAAGTCACCTTTGGCATCTTTCGATGAGAACGGTGCATAGGTGGTATCCGTTCCGATACGTACCGTCTCTGGCAGCGCCGCATAGCTGGAAGCCGCTGCGGAGAGACCGACTAACAAAGACAGAGCGAGAATCGACTTCTTCATACATAACCCTCAAGTGAAATGGCTTTTTTATGTTGTGTATTGTGTTGTGTGTTGCAGGCTCTTTCATGCAGGTCTTATGCCATCTTGCCGACAGCAGAAACATTCGATGTTAAATATGTTAATAAGACGTTGCATTATTGTCCTGAAGTTGAAGATAGCAGGTATGACGGTTCAATCGCAGCGTTTCGATTCAATGACAGGAACAAAATGTCGAGGATTTGATCGCGGTTGCAAAATTGCCCTGAAACAGGGCAACAGCAAAGTTATACGCCCTGCCAGCGGGCAAAGAGATCTTCGGGAAGGGTTATCGCAAACTGGTCAAGTACACGGTTAACCGTCTGATTTATCACATCATCAAGCGATTGTGGGCGATGATAAAACGCCGGAACGGGAGGCATAATCACCGCACCAATTTCCGCCGCCTGAGTCATTAACCGCAGGTGGCCTAAATGCAACGGTGTTTCACGCACGCAGAGCACCAGCGGGCGGCGTTCTTTCAGCACTACATCTGCAGCACGGGTCAGTAAACCATCGGTATAGCTATGGACAATGCCGGAAAGGGTTTTGATTGAACAGGGTAAAATCACCATGCCCAGCGTCTGGAACGAACCGGAAGAAATGCTGGCAGCAATATCGCGCGCATCGTGCGTCACATCAGCTAACGCTTGCACCTCGCGCAGGGAAAAATCCGTTTCGAGGGATAAGGTCTGGCGCGCCGCCTGGCTCATCACCAGATGCGTTTCAACATCTGCGACATCGCGCAGAACCTGTAATAAACGCACGCCATAAATCGCGCCACTGGCACCGCTGATGCCTACAATGAGTCGTTTCATAAATAGTTGCCCTGTCAGACTTGCAGGCAGACTTTGCAGGATTTCGGCGGGAGTTGCAAGTCAGGGTGCCAGACCGGCACCCTGCGTGAAGGCGTCATCCTTCGTTATGCATTTCCAGATTTTCTACTTCGTTCTGGCGCTGCACCGCTTTGGCGTCGTCATTACGTAAAGTATCGAGGAAATCGAGGTAGCCCTGATCAACATCTTTGGTGACGTAGACGCCGTTGAACACCGAGCATTCAAACTGCTGGATATCCGGGTTTTCAGCGCGAACGGCTTCGATCAGATCGTTGAGATCCTGGAAGATAAGCCCGTCAGCACCAATGATCTGGCGAATTTCATCCACTTCACGACCGTGGGCGATAAGCTCCGTGGCGCTCGGCATATCAATACCATAAACGTTCGGGAAGCGAATTTCCGGTGCCGCAGAGGCGAGGTAAACTTTCTTCGCTCCGGCTTCGCGTGCCATCTCGATAATCTGCTCAGAAGTGGTGCCACGGACGATGGAGTCATCAACCAGCAGGACGTTTTTATCACGGAACTCGGCGCGGTTGGCGTTCAGTTTACGGCGCACAGACTTACGGCGCAGCTGCTGACCCGGCATGATGAAGGTGCGGCCAACATAGCGGTTTTTGACGAAGCCCTGGCGGTACGGTTTACCCAGAATTCGAGCGATTTCCAGCGCGATATCGCAGGAAGTTTCCGGGATTGGAATAACCACGTCGATATCCAGATCTTCCCATTCGCGAGCAATTTTCTCGCCAAGTTTCGTTCCCATATTGACGCGGGCGCTGTAAACGGAAATTTTGTCGATGAACGAGTCCGGGCGGGCGAAGTATACATACTCAAACAGGCACGGATTGCTGACCGGATTGTCGGCACACTGGCGGGTAAACAACTGTCCGTCTTCAGTGATGTAAATCGCTTCACCTGGTGCGACATCACGCAGGAACTCAAAGCCCAGGGTGTCGAGCGCAACGCTTTCAGAAGCGACCATATATTCTGTGCGATTCTCATCAATATCGCGCTTCCCTAACACCAGCGGACGAATGCCGTTAGGATCGCGAAACGCGACCATACCGTGGCCGATAATCATCGCCACACAGGCATACGCGCCACGGATCTGGCGGTTTGTGGCGGCAATGGCGGCAAAAATGTTGTCGGCTTCCAGCGGGTAATGGCGAAAGTTGTCCAGTTCACTGGCGAAGATATTGAGCAGAATTTCCGAGTCGGAAGTAGTGTTGATGTGGCGGCGTTTTTCTTCAAACAGCTTTTTACGCAACTCGTGAGCGTTAGTCAGATTGCCATTATGGGCAAGCGTGATGCCATACGGGGAGTTAACGTAAAACGGCTGTGCTTCAGAGGCGCTGGAGCTGCCAGCCGTAGGGTAACGCACATGACCAATGCCCATATTGCCCTGCAAACGCTGCATATGGCGAGCTTCAAATATATCGCTCACCAGACCGTTCGCTTTACGCAAACGGAAGCAGTTATTGGCATCAATGGTGATGATGCCAGCGGCATCCTGACCGCGATGCTGAAGCACCGTTAAGGCATCATAAATCGATTGGTTAACCGGCATAACACCGGCGATACCGACAATACCGCACATACGTCTTTTTCCTCGTTAAGCCACATCTCAGAACCGTTAGATCCTGGGCAAGAAACTTGACGAGCTTTGCAGATAATCAAAAAACCATCTGATGATAAAACTGAACTGCGGGATCAGCTGTGATTTGCTCCAGTCTTCGCTTTTCGACACCCCGGTAAAGGAGTCGAGAAAGAAAAGAATGGCAGCAACAATCAGCACACCACGCAACGCACCGAAACAGACGCCCAGCACCCGATCGGTGCCTGACAACCCTGTTTTCTCCACTAGCTGGCCTATCACGAAGTTCACGATAGCGCCAACGATAAGTGTGGCAATAAACAGTACCGCGATGGCAATCCCATTTCGAACCAGTTCGTCTTCAAAGCCCGTAAACCAGGGTGACAGGTAAGTGTAGTAATGACTGGCGACAAAGAAAGCACACCCCCATGTCACCAGCGATAACGCTTCACGAACAAAGCCACGGATCAGGCTAACCAGAGAGGAAAAAGCAATCACCGCGATTATGGCGTAATCAATCCAGACCATATGTGTCCCACGATTTTACGCCCTGTCATCCTGTTCGGGGCGCATTCTAACAGAAAAAGAAAACGTTTGCGTAGGGATTTCCTTCCCACGCATCAATAAAAATGGCGCTGAAAAAATATTCAACGCCATCGGTTTTTTTGCCTTTGCGGCATCGGGCAATACGTGTCGGATGCGGCGTGAACGCCTTATCCGACCTACAGGGCTGCTCCTGTTCGGGCCTGATAAGATCGCATCAGGCAAAACCGTATTAATTCGGCGTATAGCCCATTACCACGCCGCTTAAGCCAGAAAGTTGCTTCAGCTCACCCAGCGAGCCTTTCAGCTTCTCTTTCGAAGCATCCGGCCCAACCAGAATACGGGTAATTTTACCCTGTACTGGCGTTGACGGCGACGTATAAACCCGGTATCCCGCACCGCGCAATTTACCAACAATCTCATTCACTTTGTCGGCATTTTTCAGCGCGCCCAGTTGCACAACATAGGCTTTACCCGTCGGTGCAGCTTTTTCCTCCACGACCGGTTTCGGTTCTGGCTTCGGCGCAGGCGGTGCTTCTACTTTCGGCTTAGGCGGCTCCACCGGTTTTGGTTTCGGTGGAGCGACCGGTGCAGGTTCCGGTTCAAACTCGGTATTATTGGCCGCAATAATTGCCGGATCGAGCGAAGGTGCCGCAGCATCGCCCGCACGCACCTCCTCTGCAGCCCCTTCAGGCGGCTGTGTCGGCAATGCCTGGGTAGCGGCTGGCATCATATCAGGCTCATCGCGATCGCCCGCTTTAGGCACCAGCGGGATTGCCGCGAACTCATCCTGATAATGTTTTTTCTGCCCGTCCAGCAGCCCTGGCAGCACAATCACTCCCAGCGCCACCAGCACTATTGTGCCAACTAACCGATTCTGAAACTTACTCGCCACCGCTTCTCCTCGCGTCAATCACTTCCATGACATGTGCGACCGTGTGGAATGAACCACACACCAGCACGGTATCTTCCGGTTTAGCGTCCGCCATTGCGGCATCCCATGCCTGCGCAACGCTATCAAATGATTTGCCGTTACCCAAATGCTCAAGCAGTTGTTCTGCCGTGGCACCGCGCGGCCCTTCCAGTGGCGCACAATACCAGTCATCCACCACGCTTTTCAACCAGGCCAATGTCCCAGCAATATCTTTATCATGTAGCATACCGATTACTGCCAGTACGCGCCCGTTTTTCGGTAACGCTTTCATACGCCCGGTAAGATATTCTGCCGCATGGGGATTATGGGCGACATCAAAAATGACGCGTGGCGACTCGCTCACAATCTGGAAACGTCCCGGCAAAATTGCGCTGGCAATACCATCGCGAATTGCCTGCTCACTGACCTCCAGGCCGCTGGCACGCAGCGCCGCCAGCGCCGTTGCGGCATTCGGTTGTGGGACAAGCGGTAACGGCAGGTTTTCCAGCGTACCGTGTGCGTCGGTAAACGACCAGTCATGGTCGCTGACGGAATAATTCCACTCTACGCCTCGACGTCGCAACAGTGCGCCCTTCTCATGCGCCACATCGGCGATGGTGTATGGCATTTCAGGTTCACCAACGATCGCCGGTCTTTCACTGCGGAAGATCCCTGCTTTCTCGCGACCAATGCTTTCGCGATCTGGCCCCAGCCAGTCAGTATGATCCAGCGCAATGCTGGTCACCACGGCTACATCAGCATCGACAATATTGGTGGCATCCAGACGACCACCCAGCCCCACTTCCAGAATTACAACATCAAGTTGCGCCTGTTTAAACAGCCACAGCGCCGACAACGTGCCGTATTCAAAATAGGTCAGGGAAATATCACCGCGTGCCGATTCAATCTCAGCAAAAGAGGCGGTGTGGGCCGATTCTGGTAGTTCCTGACCCTGTACACGAACGCGCTCGGTATAACGCACCAGATGCGGCGAACTGTAAACACCCACTTTGTACCCTGCCGCCATGAGTATCGATTCCAGCGTGCGGCAGGTTGTGCCTTTGCCATTAGTACCCGCAACGGTAAACACAAACGGTGCTGGTTTCAGAACGCCGAGACGCGCTGCCACCTGGCTTACGCGCTCAAGGCCGAGATCGATTGTCTTACTGTGCAGGTTTTCCAGATAAGAAAGCCACGAAGCCAAAGGCGACGCGGCTTGAGGTGTGCGTTTGATAATCATGGTATCCGCTGATTCATTACGGGGATAATAGCAAAAGGGCAGAGCCAGCGGCCCTGCCCTTATCAGTTATCAGGCCTCAGGTTCCTGATCCGGTGCTGGTGGCACCACTTCGCCTTCACGTGGCGCTTCAGGATTTGGCGCTGGCAGATTCATCAGCTTCGCCAGAATGCTCGCCAGTTTCAGGCGCATTTCCGGACGGCGGACGATCATGTCGATCGCGCCTTTTTCGATCAGGAACTCACTGCGCTGGAATCCCGGCGGCAGTTTTTCGCGAACGGTCTGTTCAATAACACGCGGGCCGGCAAAGCCGATCAACGCTTTCGGTTCAGCAATATTGAGATCGCCAAGCATCGCGAAACTTGCAGAAACGCCGCCCATGGTCGGATCGGTCAGTACGGAAATGTACGGCAGACCGCGCTCTTGCATTTTCGCCAGTGCCGCAGAGGTTTTCGCCATCTGCATCAGCGACATCAGCGCCTCTTGCATACGTGCGCCACCAGAGGCGGAAAAGCAGATAAGCGGGCAGTTGTCTTCCAGCGCCTGCTCAACGGCACGCACAAAACGAGCACCCACTACGGATCCCATTGAACCGCCCATAAAGGCAAATTCGAAGGCAGCAGCAACGACCGGCATTCCATACAGGGTGCCTTTCATTACTACCAGCGCGTCTTTTTCGCCGGTTTCTTTCTGTGCTGATGCCAGACGATCTTTATACTTTTTGGAGTCACGGAACTTCAGCACATCTTTCGGCTCAAGCTCGCTACCCAGCTCCACAAGGCTTCCTTCATCTAACAGGCTATGCAGGCGATTACGCGCCGTCATACGCATGTGATGGTCACACTTCGGACAGACCTCAAGATTACGTTCCAGCTCTGCACGGTATAAAACCTGACCGCAGCTATCACACTTAGTCCACACACCTTCAGGAATACTTGCCTTGCGGGTGGGAGTAATGTTGCTTTTAATTCGTTCAATCCAGCTCATTAGGGACCTTTCTGTCTGAACCTGGTTCGATGCCAGTTTTATCTTTGGGGACGCATAATGCCATTTTTGCCCCCAACAGACCATCAATGTTGCACATTAAAACATAACAGCCCGAAACTTTGGATAAAAAAGTGGTCGAACCGCCGAGTTACTTTATTTTGCGGCGCGTGCCGCAGCGCGTTTGTGACGGATAATTTCGATGACGCCCGGCAATATGGAAACCACAATAATCCCGACGATCAGCAGCTTAAGGTTATCCTGAACCATTGGGATTGTACCGAAGAAATAGCCTGCGTAGGTAAAAAGCAGTACCCATAACAGCGCGCCGATCACATTGTAAGCGGCGAAATGACGGTACGACATGTGGCCCATCCCCGCAACAAACGGGGCGAACGTTCTGACGATCGGCACAAAACGGGCGAGAATAATGGTTTTGCCGCCGTGTTTCTCATAAAACTGATGCGTTTTGTCGAGATAGCTACGACGGAAAATTTTCGAGTTCGGATTACTGAATAATTTCTCCCCGAACAACCGTCCGATGGTGTAGTTGACTGCATCACCAACAATCGCGGCAATTAACATCAGTACGACCATCATATGAACATTGAGATCGTTGGTTTCAAGCGAAGCCAGTGCTCCAGCGACAAACAGCAGCGAATCTCCCGGCAGAAACGGTGTCACCACCAGACCGGTTTCACAGAACAAAATCAAAAACAGGATGGCATAAACCCAGACGCCATACTCTGCGACCAGCTCCGCCAGATGCACATCAATGTGCAGGATAAAATCGATGAGGAAATAAATCAGGTCCATAATTGCCTATGCCTTTTGCTCTTACTCTTTCAGGCCGTAACTGCGTTGGCTACGACCTGAAATGTTCAGAGCATTATTCTCATTAGTCCGCCAGAAATAGCGGGCCCATTGGCGGCTTTGGAAGATCAAATCGGTCAGGGTAATCCACCGCAACCAGATACAGACCTTCCGCTTTCGCCGTTGCTGCCGCCAGCGTTCTGTCCTTTGCCGCCAACAGCTCTGCTATCCAGCTCTCTGGCTGGTTGTGGGCACCGACCTCCATCAGGCTGCCAACAATATTCCTCACCATATGGTGTACAAAGGCATTCGCTTTGATATCCACCACCACATAAGGACCGTGACGCGTGACGTTGATATGCATAACGTTGCGCCACGGCGTTCGGGACTGACATTGCACCGCGCGAAACGAGGTGAAATCATTCTCGCCCAGCAGACATTGCGCAGCCCGATGCATCCGTTCGGCGTCCAGCGGTTCGTAAAAGTGGGTTACCCCTTTACTCAGTACTGCCGGGCGCAGCCGATGATTGTAGATGATGTAGCGATAACGGCGAGCCGTGGCGCTAAATCGGGCATGAAAATCATCGGGTACAGCTTTAACCCAACGCACGGCGATGTCACCAGGTAAATTCGCATTTACGCCCAACGTCCACGCAGCGTCTTTACGCTGCGCGGTGGTTTCGAAATGCACAACCTGCCCGGTGCCGTGTACGCCTGCGTCGGTACGCCCGGCGCAGAAGACGGTGATCGGTTCGTTCGCCACCTGCGAGAGCGCCTTTTCCAGCTTCTCCTGCACGCTGCGAACTTCGTTCTGCCGTTGCCAGCCGTAATATCTGCTGCCGTCGTACTCAATGCCCAGCGCAATTTTATAAACTGGCGGTTGTTGCTGGTCGGACATTAGTACAGGTACTCCTGCACCAGTTTTTCAGCGATCTTCACTGCCATCAATGCGCCGCCAAAGCGAACGTTATCAGCCACCGACCAGAACTGAATTTGTTCCGGCATACCATAGTCATTACGCACACAACCAACAGAAAGATGTGGCGACCCGGAAGCATCGCCCACCTGCGTTGGAAATTCATTCTCTTCAGAAAGCTCAATATATTCGCTTTGAGCAAACGCATCACGCGCTTCTTCCGCCGCCAGCGGACGCAGTGCTTCAAAGTTGACCATCTGAGCATGACCATAAAATACCGGTGCCTGGACGACGCTTGCCGAAATCATCAGTCCTTCGTCCTGCATGATTTTGCGCACTTCATCGACGATACGGCGTTCCTCGCGCACGCTACCTTCGCGATCCGGCAACAGGGGTAGCATGTTGAACGCCAGCTGACGACCAAAGAAATCTTCTTCATCAATCGGAATACCGTTGAGCAATTTCGCGCTCTGCCCTGCTAACGCATCGACCGCTTTTTTACCCTGGGCGGAGGCAGAAATCAGGCTGGTGACGCTGATACGAGACAAACCGCCTTGATCGATTAACGGTTTCAGTGCTGCCAGTAACTGACTGGTCAGGCTATCAGGAACAGCAATAACGTTGCGATTACGGTAGTCCGTCAGTACAAAAGGATTCACTTCCGGCACCACCAACGGTACGTCGGGTTCGAGAGCAAACAATCCGCTGCTGTCGATCACCAGACAACCCGCGTTGGTCGCTTCTTCAACCCAGGCAGCGGTCGCTTCTTTGCCTGCGACAAAAAATGCAAGTTGCGCCTGCGTCCAGTCAAATTCAGCGGCATCCTGCACGGTGATTGTCTTACCACCAAAGCGCAGATGTTCACCTGCGCTTTCGTTACGTGCCAGTGCATAAATTTCCCCAACCGGGAACTGACGTTCAGCCAGCGTTTCAAGCAGGGCTTCGCCCACAGCGCCAGTTGCGCCCAGGACGGCAATGTTCCAGCCTTCAGACATGGTGGTTTACTCCAGAAATAGCAAAGCTCCCTGCCAATATTACAGCAGAGAGCATGAAGAAGAGATTAACGTGCCGGATGATGAACGGCGTTAAAACCCAGTTTACACAGTAATGCCGCCGCGCTGGCGTCATCACAGATCACATACAGAGACGACCATTCACGGCGCTCAAGGTAGTTTTTGCGCAGTTTATCAAACTCACCCGGTATCCCGGCGACTTTACGCAGCGGTGCGTCATCGCGGCGCACATCATACACCAAATGCACCAGCCTTTTCAGCGTTGGCTGATCGAGCGAGCCATGCAGCGTAATGCGACCAAACTCTGGCGTTGGCAATAAGGTATCCAGCGCAACGTGCTGCTCATGACCAATAAATTTGCTGTATGCTTCAAATACTTGTGTGGTTCCGCGCGCTTTTCCTTCCAGGGTATAACCGGCGATATGCGGCGTGCCGATATCCACTTTCTTCAACAGTTCTACGTTGAGTTCCGGCTCCCCTTCCCAGACATCCAGCACCACGCTTAACTTCTGGCCTTCGTTCAGGCAAGTCAATAACGCGGTATTATCAACGACCGCGCCACGGCAAGCGTTAATCAAAATCGTCCCTGGCTTCAGGCGGCGGATCAATTTTTCATCCGCCAGATGTAGCGTTTTGTACGGCCCATCTTTAAAGAGCGGTGTATGGAAAGTCAGAATATCCGCGTGCTGAACCAGCTCATCAAGAGAACGGAAATCTCCCTCATCCCCACGATCGGCGCGTGGCGGATCGCAAAGCAAGGTTTTAATCCCCAACGCCTCCAGCCGCGCCTGTAATCGACGACCGACATTACCGACGCCCACGATCCCCACGGTACGGTCATGCAGTGAAAATCCATCGCGTTCGGCAAGCATCAGCAATGACGAGAAAACGTATTCCACTACCGCAATCGCATTACAGCCTGGTGCCGCAGAAAAACCAATTCCCGCCTGCTTCAACCATGCCTCATCAACATGGTCTGTCCCTGCCGTGGCAGTGCCAACAAATTTTACTGGTTTCCCCGTCAGCAGCGACGCGTTCACTTTTGTGACTGAACGCACCATCAGCGCATCTGCATCATCCAGTTCAGCGACTGGAATTGGACGCCCCGGAACCGCTTTCACCTCACCCAGACGGCTAAATAATTCGCGGGCATAAGGCATATTTTCATCAACAAGGATTTTCACGTTTGTGCTACCTGTATGAGAACGAGAGTTAACCGGACAAGTGTGCCATAATCTCGCGGCCAGGCATACTTGCGATGATTTCAGGTATAAGGATACGTAATGATACAACCTCTTTCAGGCCTTCCACCTGCGCAACAACCAGGTCAGGGGGATAACCTGTCGTCTGGCGCAGGCAATCAGCCTTTATCCAGCTTGCAACGTACCGCGTTGGAAAGTTTGATGACCAAAATAACTTCGCTGACGCAACAGCAGAGAGCGGAATTGTGGGCCAATATAAAGCACGACATCGGTCTGCCGGGTGATTCACCTTTGCTTTCACGCCACTTCCCGGCCGCAGAACAAAACCTTGCGCAACGTCTGCTGTCTGCGCAAAAAAGTTATTCTGTCCGCCAACTTCTGGCTCAATTGGGGGAGTATTTACGTCTGGGGAATAATCGTCAGGCCGTCACGGATTATATCCGGCATAATTTTGGTCAGACGCCGCTGAATCAACTCTCACCAGAGCAATTAAAAACCGTCCTGACTCTGCTACAGGAAGGGAAGATGGTTATCCCGCAGCCGCAACAGCGCCAGGCGACCGATCGACCTTTATTACCAGCGGAGCACAATACGCTCAAACAACTGGTCACAAAACTCGCGGCAGCCACGGGGGAACCCAGTAAACAGATCTGGCAATCGATGCTGGAACTTTCAGGGGTGAAAGATGGCGAGTTGATTCCGGCGAAACAGTTTAACCATCTGGTCACCTGGTTACAGGCGCGTCAGGCGTTAAGTCAGCAACACACACCGACGCTGGAGTCGCTCCAGATGGCGCTAAAACAGCCACTGGATGCCAGCGAGCTGACGGTATTATCGACCTATGTTGAGCAAAAGTATGGCCTTTCTACGCATTCAGCCCTGACTTCTGCACAGGCCGAGGATATCCTTAACCAGCTCTATCAGCGGCGGGTAAAAGGCATTGAACCGCGTGATATTCAACCGCTGTTCAATCCCTTTACCCCATTAATTGACACGATACAAAAAATGTCAATGCGCCCCAGCTTGTGGATATTATTCGTCGTCATCATTGTGATGTTGTTTTGGCTGGTGAGTTAACCCCGGCGAAACGCCAGTATCGTCACGATAATCCCCAGCACCGCCTATATCGCCCCGGCAAGAAATACCGAAGAGTAGCCAAACGAGGTCGCCAGCACTCCCGCCAGCGGCCCGGATACGCCGAGGGCGATATCCTGAAACGCGGCATAGCCGCCGAGCGCAGTACCGCGAACCTGGGAAGGAACACGTTTAACCACTTCCACGCCCAGCGCAGGGAAAATAAGCGAACACCCAGCTCCGGTTAACGCCGCGCCAGCTAACGCGACCCACGCGCCCGGTGCCTGCCAGAGCAGCAACAGGCCTACCGTTTCCACCAGCAGAGAGACAATCGCCACTTTTACGCCGCCAAAACGGTCTGGCATCCAGCCAAACATCACGCGCATAACGACAAATGCGCCGCCAAAGGCAGTGAGCGTAAAGCCCGCCATCGCCCATCCTTTGCTGGCAAAGTAAAGCGAAACAAAAGTCCCGATAACCGCAAAGCCAACACCCTGAAGCGCCAGTCCTAGCCCTGGTTTCCAGATAAGCCCAACAACGCTCCACAGCGATGGGCGTTCTCCCGCCATTGCCGGTACTTTGCGTACTGTGCCATTGCAGCCCCACGCCAGTAAGGGTAATGCCATTGTGGTGAGCGCCAGTGCGGCAAAACCATAATGGCTATGAATCAGTAAGCCAAGCGGTGCGCCGACTGCCAGTGCGCCGTAAATGGCCATTCCGTTCCAGGACATCACTTTACCAGAGTGTTTCGGCCCGACAATGCCTAATCCCCATGTCAAAGCCCCTGTCAGCAACTGACTTTCACCAAAGCCAAGAATCAAACGTCCGACAACCAGCAGAGTAAATTTAATCGGTGCAGAGACGGGTAAAAGCGCCGCCAGCAGCAACGCGCCGCCAGCCAGACCACAAGCTAACATCCCCTGAAGCGCCGAACGTTTTGCGCCATATTGATCGGCCAGCCGCCCGGCGTAACCACGCGTCAGCACCGTAGCCAGAAACTGAATGCCGACGGCAATCCCGACCATGGTGTTGCCATAGCCCAGTTCATGATGAACAAACAGCGGGATAACCGGCAACGGTAACCCTACGGTCATGTAAGTTAGAAAAACCGCAAAGGCGATACGAAAGAGTGAAAAATTGGCAGAAGATCGTGTTTCTGTTTGGCTTACAGCAGTCATGCATTACTCCAGAATGCAGCGCAAGGCGAGGAGTGTCCCCGTCTCATCTCTCTGGTTTTCAGGGTTACGGTGCGTCGCGTACGTGTTTTCAGAAGGCAATTGACAAAGCGGGAAGTTTGCCTGGAAGCGGCAGCGATTGTCAACGATGTGAAAAAGGGAACCATCAGGTTCCCTTTTGCGTTGCTGTCGGATGCGACGCTGACGCGTTTTATCCGACCGACTCTACCTATTAATCTTTCAGCTTACGCATTACCAGCGTGGCGTTGGTGCCGCCGAAGCCGAAGCTGTTAGACATAACGGTGGTCAGTTCGCGATCGGTTGTTTCGGTCACGATGTTCAGACCCGCCGCCTGCTCGTCCAGCTCTTCAATGTTGATGCTCGGGGCGATAAAGCCGTGTTCCAGCATCAGCAGAGAGTAGATAGCTTCCTGCACACCCGCCGCGCCCAGTGAGTGACCGGTCATTGCTTTGGTTGCAGAAATTGCCGGGCTCTTGTCGCCAAACACTTCACGGATAGCCGCCAGCTCTTTCACGTCGCCAACCGGAGTTGAAGTACCGTGAGAGTTCAGGTAGTCGATTGGGGTATCAACGCCGTGCATCGCCATCTTCATGCAGCGAACTGCGCCTTCACCAGACGGAGCAACCATATCTGCGCCATCAGACGTTGCGCCGTAGCCAACGATTTCAGCGTAAATGTGAGCGCCACGTGCCAGAGCGTGTTCCAGCTCTTCCACCACGACCATACCGCCGCCGCCAGCGATAACGAAACCGTCACGATGAGCGTCATAAGTACGGGAGGCTTTTTCCGGGGTGTCGTTGTATTTGGTAGACAGCGCGCCCATTGCGTCGAATTCGCACGCCATTTCCCAGCACAGCTCTTCGCCGCCGCCAGCAAACACGATATCTTGTTTGCCTAGTTGGATCTGCTCGACTGCGTTACCGATACAGTGTGCGGAAGTCGCACACGCGGAGCTGATGGAGTAGTTAACACCGTGAATTTTAAACGGTGTGGCGAGGCAGGCAGAAACGCCAGATGCCATCGCTTTGGTGACCACATACGGGCCAACCGCTTTCAGGCCGCGCGGGCCACGCATTGCGTCAGCGCCGAACACCTGGAAACGCGGGGAACCGCCGCCGGAACCTGCAATCAGGCCAACGCGCGGGTTATTCTGGTAAGCTTCCGGAGAGAGGCCAGCATCTGCAATTGCCTGCTCCATAGAAAGAAATGCATAGATGGATGCGTCGCTCATAAAGCGCACAACTTTGCGGTCAATGAGGCCAGTGGTATCCAGTTTTACGTTGCCCCAGACGTGGCTACGCATGCCGGAATCCTTCAGCTCCTGAGAGAAAGTGATCCCTGAGCGTCCTTCACGCAGAGATGCCAGGACTTCCTGCTGGTTATTACCGATGCTGGAAACAATGCCCAGGCCAGTAATCACTGCACGTTTCATTCAATACCTCTGTAAGTCGCACATAGAGTAAGTTTCGAATGCACAATAGCGTACACTTGTACGCCGAACAAGTCCGATCAGACAATTTATAGAGAAATTTGCGCGGCCTGACACACATCGCTAAGATCGAGCCACCGCCTGTAAGACGAGTAACTTACGTGAAACACTACTCAATACAACCTGCCAACCTCGAATTTAATGCTGAGGGTACACCTGTTTCCCGAGATTTTGACGATGTCTATTTTTCCAACGATAACGGGCTGGAAGAGACGCGTTATGTTTTTCTTGGGGGTAACCAATTAGAGGCACGTTTTCCTGCTCATCCAGATCCTCTGTTTGTGGTAGCGGAGAGCGGCTTCGGCACCGGATTAAACTTCCTGACGCTTTGGCAGGCATTTGATCAGTTTCGCCAGGCGCATCCGCAGGCACAATTGCAGCGATTGCATTTCATTAGTTTTGAGAAGTTTCCCCTCACCCGTGCTGATTTAGCGTTAGCGCATCAACACTGGCCGGAACTGGCGCCGTGGGCGGAACAACTCCAGGCTCAGTGGCCTTTACCCTTGCCCGGTTGCCATCGTTTATTGCTCGATGAAGGATGCGTAACGCTGGATTTATGGTTTGGCGACATTAACGAACTGACCAGCCAACTGGACGATTCGCTGAATCAAAAAGTGGATGCCTGGTTTCTGGACGGTTTTGCGCCTGCGAAAAACCCGGATATGTGGACGCAAAATCTCTTTAACGCCATGGCACGTCTGGCGCGTCCTGGCGGCACGCTGGCGACCTTCACATCTGCCGGATTTGTCCGTCGCGGTTTGCAGGAAGCCGGATTCACAATGCAAAAGCGTAAGGGCTTTGGGCGGAAACGGGAAATGCTTTGCGGCGTGATGGAACAGACATTACCACTCCCCTCCTCCACGCCGTGGTTTAACCGTACAGGTAGCAGCACACGGGAAGCCGCAGTTATCGGCGGCGGTATCGCCAGCGCGTTATTGTCTCTGGCGCTGTTACGGCGCGGCTGGCAGGTAACGCTTTATTGCGCGGATGATACCCCTGCGCTGGGTGCTTCTGGCAATCGCCAGGGGGCGCTGTATCCGTTGTTGAGCAAACATGATGAGGCGCTGAACCGCTTTTTCTCTAATGCGTTTACTTTTGCTCGTCGGCTTTACGATTTATTGCCCGTTAAATTTGATCATGACTGGTGCGGCGTCACGCAGTTAGGCTGGGATGAGAAAAGCGAGCATAAAATCGCGCAGATGTTGTCGATGGATTTACCCGCAGATCTGGCGATGGCGGTCGATGCAAATGAGATTAAAGGCGTTACAGGTGTTGCGACAAATTGTGGTGGTATCACTTATCCGCAAGGCGGCTGGCTGTGTCCGGCAGAACTTACCCGTAATGTGCTGGAACTGGCGGAACAGCAAGGTTTGCAGATTCGTTATCAGCATCAGTTAAAGGATTTATCCCGTAAAGATGATAAGTGGCAACTGACATTTGCGGATAGTCAGCAAACGATGCATAGCGTGGTGGTACTGGCGAACGGGCATCAAATTAGCCGTTTCAGCCAAACATCGCCTCTGCCGGTGTATTCAGTTGCCGGGCAGGTTAGCCATATTCCGACAACGCCGGAACTGGCGAAGCTTAAGCAGGTGCTGTGTTATGACGGTTATCTCACGCCACAAAATCCGGCGAATCAGCATCATTGTATTGGCGCCAGTTACCATCGCGGTAGTGAGGACACGGCGTACAGTGAAGATGATCAGCTGCAGAATCGCCAGCGGTTGATTGATTGTTTCCCGCAGGCGCAATGGGCGACAGAAGTCGATGTCAGTGAAAAAGAGGCTCGTTGCGGTGTGCGTTGTGCTACCCGCGATCATCTGCCAATGGTGGGAAATGTGCCCGATTATGACGCAACGCTCGCGGAATATGCCTCGCTGGCGGAACAGAAAGATGAAGCGGTAAGCGCGCCGATTTATGACGATCTGTTTATGCTTGCAGCTTTGGGTTCGCGTGGTTTGTGTTCTGCCCCACTGTGTGCCGAAATTCTGGCGGCGCAGATGAGCGACGAACCGATTCCGATGGATGCCAGTACGCTGGCGGCGTTAAACCCGAATCGGTTATGGGTACGGAAATTGTTGAAAGGTAAAACGGTGAAGTCCGGGTAATCAGCTTTGCCATTGTTTGTCGGATGCGGCGTAAACGCCTTATCCGACCTACGGTAACGTGTAGGCCTGATAAGACGCGGCAAGCGTCGCATCAGGCATGGTGCTCCAGACGCCAACAACTTACTGCTGTGAAGCCTGCTGAAACAGGTTTTCCCACATATCGGTAACCAGCGCCTGGTCACGCGGCGACAACTCACCTGCGCCAATGGCTTTTTCCAGACTCTGGCTAACGGTTGTATGCACCGCCTGGGCGGAGTGGTCATCACCACTTTCCAGTTCTGCGATGGCTAATGTCAGGTGGCCACGCAAATACCCACTGGCAAACAACTCATCATCACTGGCATGGTCAACCATACCGTCGATTAATGCCAGAATGCGTGATTCAAACTCCGCGATCATCTTCTTTCCTCATTGTAAAACGTGGCACTGGCTTCAGTTGAGCTCTTCCGGCCACGGGAACTGTTCCGCCGTAAGTTCCGGCGTGTGATAATAATTTTGTAATGCGTTTATGAAGCGTGCCGGACGTTCGGGAATACCGTTTGCCAGATAATCCATTACCTGAGCATGTACCCGCCGTTGAAACACCACGCGATCCGGTTCGAAGTCGCCTTCCAGATTGTCGCAGCTAACATTAAACGGATATCCCGCCGCCACGCAGAACAACCAGTCGAGCGCCTGCGGCTTAACTTCAACATCTTCAAACTGGCTTTGCGTCTGGGCATCGCGTCCGTCCGGGCAATACCAGTAACCGAAATCAACCAGTTCACGGCGCGCTTTCCCGGCAATACACCAGTGCGAAATCTCGTGGATGGCGCTGGCATAAAAACCATGAGCAAAGACGATTCGGTTATACGGTACTTCCGCATCAGCAGGAAGATAGATCGGTTCGTCGTCGCCTTTAATCAGACGGGTATTAAATTCATCGGCAAAGCAGCCATTAAAAATTTCAATCAACTGCTCGTAGTGGTGTGTACTGTTCATTAGTTCATCCCCAACCAGTGGAGGATCTCCTGTCCGTGGCTATCGTAAAGTAATTTGGCACTCATCACCGCCGAGACGATAACAATCATCGGGCGGATCAGCTTTTGTCCTTTGCTCAACACCAGTCGTGAACCCATGCGCGCGCCGAGGAACTGCCCCACCAGCATCACAAAACCCGTCGCCCAGATCACTTTGCCGCCGAGAATAAACAGCAGCAGGCCGCCGATGTTTGACGTCGCGTTGAGTAATTTGGCGTGGGCGGTGGCTTTGGCAAGATTAAATCCGCACAGCGTAACGAAGGCCAGCGCATAAAACGATCCGGCTGCCGGACCAAAGAATCCATCGTAAAAACCGACACAACCACCGGCAATTAACGCAAAAGGTAGGCCGTACATCCGGCGCTGGCGATCTTCTTCTCCCAGTTTGGGCATCAGCAAGAAATAGAGACCGATACAAATCACCAGGATGGGTAAAATCTGCCGTAGCACATCAGCCTGCACGTACTGCACCAGCAATGCGCCGCTCATTGAACCAACAAAGGTCATGGCGATATTGAGTTTCTGATCGCTTAAGCTGACGACTTTGCGGCGAATAAAATAGATAGTAGCGGAAATAGAGCCACCGCAGGCTTGCAATTTATTGGTTGCCAGCGCGTTAGCCGGAGACATCCCCGCCGCCATCAATGCCGGAATGGTGAGTAACCCACCGCCACCGGCAATCGAGTCAATAAATCCCGCCAGCATGGCGACAAAAAAGAGAACGCCCAGCAATAGCGGGGAGACCATAAACAGGCTATTAAACGTTTCCATTAGATCACGTGCTCATCCAGTAGCGCCTGGCAGGAAGGCGGCAACGGAGGCGGTGTCTTCTTCTCAGGCTTGGTTGTTCCTGGTTTCGGTGGTTCAAACCAGCTTTGCAGTTCTGCCCCGCAGCCATCGCCCGGCGGCGGTAAAGGTTGATCTTCACACTCCAGACTATCGGCAGGACAACGTAATCGTACATGCATATGCGCACGATGCTGGAACCAGGGCCGCACTTTACGCAACCAGTCGCGATCGGTGCCCGCATCAAGGCAAAGTTGTTGTTTAATCGCCGGATTAACAAAAATGCGGGTGACGTCTTTGTCCTGCGCTGCGAGTTTGATCAGGCTGAAAATTTCCGGCTTCCACAGCGTCGGGACGACGTGTTTGCCGTCGCGGGAAACTAAGTCCAGTGCCTGCGGGCGCAAGAGCTGCGCGGAGGTCCAGCGTTTTTTCGGCAGTTGCAGGAAGATATCCACATCCAGTCCGGTCTGGTGGCTGGCGTGACCACCGTTGAAGCGCCCACCAGCAGGCATCCCCATATCGCCAATCAGCACCATACCCATGCCCAGATTGCTCACCCGGCTACTCAGTCGCTGGATAAACATCACCAGATCCGGGTGACCGAAATAGCGACGCTGATCGGTACGCATGACCTGATAATGTTCGGACTGTACCGGCAGCGTGTCAGCGCCGACGATACAACCATTAGAAAAACTGCCTATCGATTGTGCGCTACCCGGCACAGGTTGGGTTATTTTTTGCCACGGCGTCGCTGCCAGGCTGGCGCTACTGGCAAGCAGGGCCAGCAGCGCAATCGCGGTTTTGTTCATGTTTTACCAGCGTGGAATATCAGTCTTTACATCGGCATTTTGCGCCCGTTGCCGTAACAGGTGATCCATCAAAACAATCGCCAGCATCGCTTCAGCAATCGGCACCGCGCGGATCCCGACACAAGGATCGTGACGGCCTTTGGTGATCATCTCAACTTCTTCGCCAAAGCGGTTGATCGTGCGCCCTGGCACGGTAATGCTGGAGGTCGGTTTCAGCGCCATATGGGCGATGATTTGCTGCCCGCTGCTGATGCCACCAAGAATGCCGCCTGCGTGGTTGCTCTGAAAACCTTCTTTAGTGATTTCGTCGCGATTCTGGCTGCCGCGCAGCGCCACCACGTCAAAACCATCGCCAATTTCCACGCCTTTCACCGCGTTGATGCTCATCAGCGCGTGGGCGATGTCGGCATCCAGGCGATCAAAGACCGGCTCGCCAAGTCCGGCGGGGACGCCACTGGCAATAACGGTCACTTTCGCGCCGATAGAATCGCCCTCTTTTTTCAGCGCGCGCATCAGTTCATCTAAGGCGTCGATTTTGTCCGGGTCCGGGCAGAAGAACGGATTTTGCTCGACCTGCGACCAGTCTTTGATTTCCAGCGGAATGTCGCCCATTTGGGTCAGGCAACCGCGAATCTCAATACCAAATTTCTCAGCGAGATATTTTTTGGCAATCGCCCCTGCCGCAACGCGCATGGCGGTTTCACGGGCGGAAGAACGTCCGCCGCCGCGATAATCGCGCAGGCCGTATTTTTGTTCGTAGGTGTAATCGGCATGACCCGGACGGAAAACGTCTTTAATTGCGCTGTAATCCTGGGAACGCTGGTCGGTGTTTTCGATCAACAAGCCAATGCTGGTGCCGGTGGTGACGCCTTCAAAAACGCCGGAGAGAATTTTGACCTGATCCGGTTCACGACGCTGGGTGGTATAGCGCGATGTCCCAGGGCGACGACGGTCGAGGTCATGTTGCAGATCCGCTTCCGTCAGCGGAATTCCTGGCGGAACACCATCGACGATACAGCCGAGCGCCAGCCCGTGCGATTCGCCGAAGGTGGTTACGCGAAAGAGTTGTCCAATTGTGTTTCCAGCCATCACGGCTCCGTTATTGTTGTGTTTGCGTGTTTACTTAATCTTTATAAATTCCAAAATGTTCCCGTGCCGCAATAAGCTGCGCTTTGGTGAGCATAAACACACCATCGCCGCCGTTATCAAACTCCAGCCAGGTAAACGGAACATCCGGATATTGTTCCATAAGATGTACCATGCTGTTGCCCACTTCACAAATCAGCACGCCATCATCAGCAAGGTAATCTGCCGCGTTACCGAGAATGCGGCGCGTCAGTTTCAGGCCGTCGGTGCCAGATGCCAGACCCAGTTCCGGCTCGTGGCGGTATTCATTTGGCAGGTCGGACATATCTTCCGCATCGACGTACGGCGGGTTAGTGACGATCAGGTCGTACTGCACTTTCGGCAAGTCACGGAACAGATCGGATCGAATCGGAATGACGTTATGGATCAAACCGTGTTCTTCGATGTTCTGTTCGGCAACCGCCAGCGCGTCGGGAGAGATATCCACCGCGTCGACTTCCGCTTCCGGGAAGGCATAAGCGCAGGCAATGGCAATGCAGCCGCTGCCAGTGCACATATCCAGAATATGCTGCGGTTGTTTGCTGATGAGTCCGGCAAATTTATTGTTGATCAGTTCACCAATCGGCGAACGCGGCACCAGTACACGTTCATCGACGTAAAATTCATGACCGCAGAACCAGGCTTTGTTAGTCAAATAGGCCACCGGAATGCGTTCGTTGACGCGGCGGATCACGCGCTCAACAATACGGTGTTTTTCGCTGGAGGTCAGGCGGGCGTTACGCATATCTTCCGGAATATCCAGCGGCAGGTAGAGCGACGGCAACACCAGTTGCACTGCTTCGTCCCACGGGTTGTCTGTGCCGTGACCGTACCAGATATTTGCCGCGCTGAAGCGGCTAACCGACCAGCGCAACATGTCCTGAATGGTTTGCAGCTCATTTACTGCTTCATCGACGAAAATTTTATCCACGTATTCCTCCAGGGCATGGTCGCATTAATTTCGGCGGCTAGTTTGCCATGAAGATGACGATAAATCAGCATTCACGCGGCGATGACGCAGGAAAATTATGTTTTGACCGATCGATTGCGCTGCGAGTCGGGTAAACTGTAGGAAAATTAAAATAGAGATGCATAAATGAAAAAGAAAACAACACTCAGCGAGGAGGATCAGGCACTGTTTCGCCAGCTGATGGCGGGCACTCGCAAGATTAAGCAGGACACTATTGTCCATCGACCACAGCGTAAAAAAATCAGCGAAGTACCCGTTAAGCGATTGATTCAGGAACAGGCGGATGCCAGCCATTATTTCTCCGATGAGTTTCAACCGTTATTAAATACCGAAGGCCCGGTGAAATATGTCCGCCCGGATGTCAGTCATTTTGAGGCGAAGAAACTGCGCCGTGGTGATTATTCGCCAGAGCTGTTTCTGGATTTGCATGGTCTGACGCAGCTTCAGGCCAAACAAGAGTTAGGCGCGTTGATTGCCGCCTGCCGCCGTGAGCATGTGTTTTGTGCCTGTGTCATGCACGGGCACGGTAAGCATATTTTAAAACAGCAAACGCCGCTGTGGCTGGCGCAGCATCCGCATGTGATGGCATTTCACCAGGCTCCGAAAGAGTACGGCGGCGATGCGGCGTTGTTAGTGTTGATTGAAGTGGAAGAGTGGCTGCCGCCAGAATTGCCCTGAATGGCAACAACCGATATGGAATTTGCAGGTCGAATAAGATGCGTTAACATCGCATCCGACAAAAAATGCCGGATGCGGCGTGAACGCCTTATCCAGTCTGGGCGCTACAGCATATTCAATATGTACTGGAACCGACACGTGGCGTCTATTGGCTGCCTGCTACTGGTATCCACACGCACTAACATATCGTGCAGTTGTCGATCGGTAATAGGGTGCTGCGTTGGCGCCACCGTCACTTTAGCGTCATCACATCCTTCAGCAGTAAATGTCATCAACTGATTTACAAAACGACAATAGGCGGCGCGTTCATCCGTTCCACTGCCATCGCAGAGCTGACCATCTTTCATCAGGTAAGTCGATAAGTTTTGTTCAATAACGGCCCCTGTTGATTTCAGGTTCAAAATCTTTGTGTGTTCAACGCGGCTGTCACTCCAGGAGATATCATAAGTCGTTAATGGCTCACTCGGGCACGTTGTTTCATAGGCTGTCGGCCCCCTATAGTATTCCGTTATCCATTTACCACCATCGATTACCCGTGTAGAACTGTTTGCCGTCAACCCCACCAACCATGGGCATGTCTCTGCTGAACCGTCGACTTCTATGGTCAGTCCTGCTACTGTGCATTCCCAGGGCAGACCTTTATCAATATCGTTCACGCCCGGACAAAAAGAATCTGATGCATCATCTACTGTACGGATCGTGATTTTGGGTGCGGGCACGTTTCCAGGCCCGGTCCACGACTGATTAGGAAGATCCCCATACTTCACGCCATGGTCGACATTCTGATAATACTCCCCATGATAAACTCCATTGGTGGTCAGTAAATCAAGGGTGAAGTTAAGTTCTGCCCTTGAGCCAACCGTACCATAATAGATCTTCACGTCAGTGTAGACTCCCCCCAGTTTCGCCTGAGCTCCCTGGCTAAAGCACAGCACCAGCATGACGCAAAGCAGTAATCGTATTTTTTTCATCTTATATATACTCAAAGGTTGCCGTCAGGTTGGCGGTAAAATCACCGAGCGTGACATCGCGACCGCTTTTCGCCTGCAGCCAGGCCCTGAAATTAATGTCATTGCTGCCATCACTGAGCGTAAATTTCGCTCCGGTCGGGTTGTTAATCGACACCCGCACACCGTCGGTCGTCTCCATCCCAATCCCGACGCCCTGAGCGGCTGAGGTGGTATCCAGCGCAAGGAAACCCGGTTGCTCGCTGTCTTCCGTACCGGTAAGGGTCACCTGCACCTGGTAACTCGCTGGCCCCTTACAATCTTTCAACTTAAACACCACCGGAACGCGCGGGGATTCCCCGGCGACCATAAGATCCTGACGGCTGATGGCAGGAAAATGCACTTCTGCCAGATTTCCGCCATCAACCACCAGCGTGCAGGAACGGCTTAACAAGTTGCCGGAAAAATGCAGGTTGTTGTCCACGGCCAGAGTACGAGTACTACCGGTCAGCAGCAGACCCGCTAAAAGCGCGTAACCGAGCGAATAAATGCGTCCTGTCTTCATTGATAATCCACCCGTAATGTTGCCCAGGCCGAAAACGTGGTATCACTCAACACCGCATCAGCCGATTTTACCGGCACAGCTTCCAGCTTCGGCTTTTGCGTAAAATCGGTGGCGTTAATGGCAAGCGGCGTATTCAGCTTAAAACGCTGACCATCGTGCTGAAGCTCAATACCAAAGCCGGGAACGTCTGTTTCGATAGCTGCGTCATTGTACGAGGTCTGCGTCCCCGTCCAGGTGAGCGTCATATTCCAGTCGGGATCGCGTACTGCGGAGTCACAGCTCAGGTCATACTCCACTTCCTTGCGACCATAGTCCCCGTTGATGCTGTCGATGATGAGATCGCGAAATTCCACTTCGATGGTCTTTCCACCGCTGATAGTACAGACAGGCGGTGCCACCAGCGTACCGTGGAAGGTGATGTCTTCATTAGCGGCCAGAGCCATGCCGCCATACGCGTAGAGTAAAAGGAGCGAGAGTTTTTTCATTGGTAATCCACCACCATCGTCATGCTGGCGTTAAATTCCGCTGGCGTAAGCTGCACTCCACTTTGTTTTACCGGCACCGCTTTGAGATTGGGCAACTGGTTAACATTGAAATCAGACCAGTTACCTTCACCCACTTTAAACAGGGAGTTATCGGCGCCGTTTTCAATGCGAATGCCCAGGCCTGAAATTTCGGTCGCAATGACCGTTTCCCCGTTAATCACGGTGGTGGAGCCTTTAAGCTGCATCCGCAGATCATCAACACCTGATGCCTTATTTCCGCAGTTCAGGGTATAAAGCGCCTCCGTCGTGCGGTAATTTGTGCCATTTATTTTGTTAATGTACACATTGCCAAATTCAACATTGCTCCCTTTCACGGAACAGGGCGGTGGCCCATCAACCAGAATGCGCAACGTTAATGACACCGGTTTACTTTCTCCCGCAAAAGCAACGTTGCCCGTCAGCCAGCCGCTCAGGAGCAAAATGCCCGTTCCCACCAGAAACGTGTATTTCATAAGACTCTCCCGGCATCAGCCTTTGCGGCTCTGCTCTGCATCCACCTGGCAACTATTGCCATTACATTTAAAGATCAGCGACAGTCGCGCGCCGTAGTCGTTGACGTAAGTCAGCACCGGCACACTGTCCATCTTCACATTCAGCGGTGCGGATGTTTTCGGCGGCATCACCAGCGGCGTAAACCCGGCTGCCGGATTACCATTTTTCTGCGTACTGGCGTTGCTGAGGATCACGTAATACGGCGTCGGGTTATTAACGGTGAAGGTCTGACCATTGCGGGTTAAGGTCACCTTGTGCTGCCACGGATCTCTCATGTTGATTTCTGCCAGCGCCTTGGGTCGCCAGAACAGTTTGATACGCGTTTGCAGCGCAATTTGCAGGGTGTTAGGTTTGTTCGATTTTGGCGGAATTTCACGCACGTTAAAGTAGAACATGCTCTCACGATCGGCGGGTAACTTGCTGATATCCGGCATTCCCTGGACTTTTACCTGACCATTCATCATCGCATCAATGCGCTGTACCGGCGGCAGTACCGTCAATGGCGAGCTGATTTTGTTGCCCTTTTCGTCTTCTATCCAGCTTTGCGCCAGGTATGGCAGCTTAGGATCGTTATTGCGCAACGTGACGCTGATGGATTTGTCGCTTTCTTTGAAGATCAAGCGGGTGCGGTCGGGCGTTACCGATGCGTGGGTTGTAAAACTGGTGGCGGTCACCAGCAGCGCCAGCGCCGGGGCAACCATTTTTGCAGTATTAGTCTGTGTATACATGGATCATTCCTTAATCACGTTATTGGTTAGCGGAGATAGCAATTGGCGCTGCACCGGGCGTGACCTGTTGCGTCTGTTCCTGAATCACCGGTTTGATTTCCACCGGCGTAGCAGGCGTCACTGTGCCTTTTTGCTTACACGGCAGTAACAGGCCATTGAACAAGTCAGCAGGCAGTGGGTCTGGCAGGACGATCTCACAGTGGGAAGCCCCATTCCATGAGACGCTCATACGTTCGCCAGCTTTTACTCCGGCCAGATAGACGTTGCCGTCATCATCGACCAGACCGACCTGTTGGTCGTGTTCGTTTTTCACTTCTGCACCAAATGGTGGATAACTACCATCACTCATGCGCAGGACAGCCATCGCCTTTTGTCCACTAATGACCGCAAATTTACGGTAGCCAATGGCTCCTTCGGTCAGCGTCGCCTGCACCACTGACTGCGTGGCTTCGGCGTTCTCTGGTAGTTTAGTCAGGTCAATCGTGGCCTGGTTACGGTAGTAGTTATTGACGTCCGCAACGACGGCTTTACCGAACATGTTGGTGTAAACCGCTGAACCGTTACCTTCGACCGGTACGTCAGCCACGCCGTCAGCGTCGATAAGCAGGCGCGTACCGCCCATGTTTTGAGTACGATGCAACGCGCCACCGTGCGCCGTTAACGTGGCTCCACCTTGCAGCGACAGCCCGGCAGAAGTGTATTGCCCTTCATGGTAGTTAGCACTCAGATCCACGTGTGCCATAGAGCCGTCATGGCTGTAATAACCATCTACGCTGGAGTGATTTTCACTGCTGCCAACGTTTATCTGATAGTGGCTGGCGTCATCAATACGGTTGAAGTATCCCACCTGACTGCTGTCTGAACCGCTGCCGTAGTTGCCGTTGTAACTCACGGTGCTGTTATCACCCCACGGCATACTTAAGGAGATATAGACGCCTTTGTCGGCGCTGTTGTCATACTCGTAGCGATAACCTGTCAGGGAGATACTCATGTTGCGAATGCCGCCCATATTGAAATAATGGGAAAGCATGACGTTGTAGTTGGTCTGCTCCTCGCGATCCCAGTAGGTATGGCGCGTATAGTTCAGATAAACAGAAACGCCGGCATCCCTGAAGTTCTGGTTATAGGTGGCGGTGTACATCTCTTTATCGTTGCCGGCGCGGACCATTTCGCTGTCATTCGCGTCCAGATACTCGCTCATGGTCATATAGTTCTCTTCAGAGAAGCGGTATCCGGCGAAGGTGACGCGGCTGTTTAGTTCATCAAAGTCTTTGGAGTAACTGACGCGGAAAGAGTTACCGTCGAGCGTACCCTTGCCGTAAGCGGTTGAATCGTCAAGTCGGGTATGCGAGTGGGTAATATCAAACGCCATCGCGCCGAAAATGGAGAGATCGCGCCCGATGCCAAGCGCGGCAGACTGATAGTTTTCATCGCCCAGCGCCCCGCCGTACAGCGACCAGCCGTTGGCTATCCCCCATGACGCTTCACCACCGGAGAAGAATCCGCCCTGTACATGGTGTCCCCATTCCTGCGGACGCCCCATCATCACTTTGTAGCGCACCTGACCCGGGCGCGTCAGGAACGGCATGGAAGCGGTGCTGATGTCATACTCCTGCACCTGGCCGTTCAGCTCTTCAATGCGCACATGCAGCGTACCAGAGTTAAATTCACCGAGATCCTGAATACGGAATGGCCCGGCAGGCACCTGGGTTTCATAAATTATGCGCCCGGCCTGACTAACGGTGACTTTCGCCGCTGTATGCGCCACGCCGGAAATATCCGGGGCGTAGCCGCGCAGGTTCGGCGGCAACATTTGATCGTCGGTACTGAGGCTACCGCCGATGTAGTTAAAACCGTCAAAAATATCGGAGTCGAGGTAGTCTTCGCCAAGTGCCAGTTTGGCTTTCAGGCTCGGTAACGCACGCCAGGCGTAGTAACGGCTCCAGTCCCAATTTCTCTCGGTGCTGTTATCCGTCTCTTCATCGTTGCTGCGGGTGTGCTGATAATCGCTCTGCCAGTCGGCGCGCAGACGCCACGGCCCAAGGTTAACGCCAACCGTACCATTTCCGCTGATGTCGTTGCTGTCATCGCCGCCATTTTCTTCGTGTCGGGTTTGGGCGTTGATGCTGTAATCGGCAATGAAACCGGGGATGCCATCATCCCAGCGCGAAGGTGGATCCCAGTCTACATCGCTGTATTCAAGATAAGCCTGCGGTAAGGTGATGAGCAGCGCGGACTGGCTTAAATCAGCACGTATTTCCAGACCGTCAAGTTGGCCTGGCTTGAGACATTTACCGTCGTTATCCCATTGCAATTTTTGTGCAATGTCTTCTTTAAAACCAAGCTGCGCCACCAGCTCCGGCGACAGGCAGGCATAAGTTTTATTTTTATCGTTTTCTGACGCATACCAGTAAATATCATATTCATCGGGTAACGGCTGTTTATTTACCTGAACCTGTAAATTATATTTACCCGGTTCAACATAACCCTGACTGGAAAAACGCTTCAGATCAATTTTCGTGTCGCCTTTTAATTCCAGAAAACGGGAATCAAACTGAATATCTTCGTCGGCCCAGGCATTGATATGGCATCCAGATATTGCCATAGCAACACACCAGGGAAGCGCCCGTAAGCGGAAAAGGGAATGGTCAGGCATACACGTATCCATCCGTGGTTATTTAAAGACTATCGAAACGCTAAAAACCCCTCATAGCATTGCTGCTATGAGGGGACATACCTTAGAGATAGGTAATCTGGAAGGTGGTATTAGCTTCAAAACCACCCAGGTCCGGCGCGTCAGTCGCACCTACCAGCCAGGCTTTAAAGTTTAAAGTTTGTTTCGGTTTGCCTTTGGAGGTTGCAGTATCTTTTACGATCTGCTGATTAATGCCAGCGCCACTTTTGTAAGAGGTTCCTTGTTGATCACCAATCGCCAGGCTCACGTTGTTAAACGCCGCACCGGTATCAGTATTAAAAATGGTGTAATAGTTGCCGCTATTCGCCGTAGACACAGTACCGGTGAAGGTAGTGGTCATGGTAGTTTGGGTATCAAACACGCAGTCCTGCAAACGAATCTGGAAATCTTTCGGCGTGGTAGTGCCGTTGTTTTTCAGTTTATCTGCACCGATATTACCCATATCCACTTCCAGTTTGTGATCGTCTGGTACGATTGAGCAAACTGAATCTTCAATGGTGCCGTAAAAACGGGCAGTACCGTTGTTACCTTCTGCGAAAGAAGATGTTGAAGTAAACGCACCCATTACCATTGCTGCTGCAATAGCTGTTTTTACAAACTTACTCATTATTTGTCCTTAAACCATAAATAATTAGAATATAAGCCAACTGAAATATTGACGATAAAATCCCTCAATCTTTCTTCAGCAGCTTTTAACCAACCATTGAATAGGATTTCTGATCCATAAAATACGGGTTGCACGAGATGATATTCTTTGGCGTGGCGGCAATGTTGATATTTTAATGAGACTGATTCAATTTAAATTTACTAACAACACAGTGTAGAAATTTTTAAATAATCAACAGCACAAATAATAGCTTGAGGGTTATCTCAAAAAGCAGCAGAACATTTCATCAAAACGGTACAAACACTTTATACCATGAATGCTTCTGGATCATAAAACAGCTAAAAATAAATATGGCAATTGTGACTTTAGCTTCTCGAAGATATAATATTAATCTTTCTGAATTAATATTATATCAAGACCCAAAAATATCTACTCGGCAATGTTATCTTTTATTTTTTAACACCTCTTTTCGAAAAATAATAACCCATGCAAAAAAGCAACAATTACTTCCATATGTAACTTTGTGAAAATAAATAAGCACCATTACTATAAATGGAAACATTTATTTTTTCACACCAGGACGATTAAACGCATTTAAATAGCAATGATTTCAATACAGTAAGCAAAACTAAGGCCCGACAGCTTACGCCAGCGGGCCTTACACGTTCATATCAAATTGCTTTTGCCATCTTCAGATTACACGGGCTCATCTGCCAGTTGAATTGACCTTTTCCGCTTTCATCAAGCGTTACGCTGGCAATGGCCGAGGTGGTAAACATAGGCGGCGTTTCGCCCGGACATAACTCGGCGACCAGATACCCGACTAATGGTAAATGGGAGATCACCAGTACCGAAGCAACACCTTCATTGGTCAACGCCTGCAGATAGGCACTGACCAGGCCAACATCGCCGCAGGGCGTTAACTCCGGCAGAACTTCTGCACTGGAAGGCAGGTTCAGACAATCCCCTACTTCGTCCAGTGTTTGCTCGGCTCGCAGGAACGGGCTCACCAGAACGCGTTCGATTTCCACTTTTTGACCTTTCAGCCAGTTCGCCATCAGGCGAGATTCGTCACAACCGTTAGTGGTCAGAGGACGAACCGAATCACTGGCGGCATCGAGGGCTGCGTCGCCGTGACGCATGATAAAAACTTGCATATTGCACCGCTTTTGTTAACCAGATTCGCCCGTCTTCTTTCATCTGAAACCAGATAAAGAGGACGGTGGCCGGCATTGTGCCTTATCCATTCACCGAATGAAACGCTGTTTTTTACCTCAATGGCGTAAGTATAGTCAATATGCGTTTACATTTTGAACAACACTCCGCCATTCAGCGCGGATTCATATAGCTTTGACCTTCTTATTGCAGGTCAGTTGCAGTTGTTTTCCAAAAACTTTCCCCGCGCGCGCCCATCTCGACCAAACGCTCGCAAGGGGTAAAACGGGAACCATACTGCGTGGCCAGTCGTTGCATTATTGCAACCACTTCGCCCGCGCCGAGAGAATCGATATAGCGGAACGGCCCACCAAGAAACGGTGGAAAACCAATGCCAAATACCGCGCCAATGTCCCCGTCACGCACGCTACGGATAACCTGCTCATCCAGACAACGTACTGCTTCATTCAGCATCAACATCACACACCGTTCAGCAACCTGCAGTGCGGAAAGCCGCCCCTGCCCTTGCGCGCCAATCAGCGGGTAAATAGCGGGATCGACCTGTTTTTTGCTTTTACGCCCTTTCTGACCATAAAGATAGAAACCCCGGCCATTTTTTCTGCCTTTGCGATCGTCGTTCAAAATTGAAGAAACAACATTTGCAGGCGCGCTAAAACGTTCTCCATAAGCTGCTTCCAGTACAGGAATAATTTTAGTCCCGGTGTCGATTCCTACCTCATCCAAAAGTTGGATTGGACCTACCGGAAAACCAAATTTCACCAGCGCGGCATCAATGTGCTCTACCCGCTCACCTTCGGTCAACATGCGGATAGCTTCATTAATGTAAGGCGCTAAGATGCGATTGACGTAAAACCCGGCTTTATCACGCACGACAATTGGCGTTTTACCCTGTTTTTTCGCCAGTTTTACCGTAGTGGCGATGGTTTGCGCCGATGTCCCCGCATGAGGAATGATCTCCACCAGCGGCATTTTTTCCACCGGACTGAAGAAATGCAGGCCGATAACTTGCTCTGGTCGCGTGGCGTGAGCGGCGATATCGCCAATCGGTAAAGATGAGGTATTCGAAGCAAAAATGGTATGAGCGGCGCAGTTTTGCTCAACTTCTGCCACCATCTGTTGTTTTAATTCGAGATTTTCAAATACTGCTTCAATAATCAGATCGCGATGGGCAAAGCCGCGATAATCCGTCGCCCCCGAAATCAGCGCCAGCTGTTTGTCGCGTTCACTGGCTTTGAGATGACGACGGCGCACTTTACTCTCCAGCTGATCCCAACTGTATTTCAGCGCATGATTAATCCCCTGAGCGTTGATATCTTTAATTCGTACCGGCAGACCCGCTTTACAGGCAGTGACGTAAGCAATACCGCCGCCCATCAAGCCGCCGCCTAAAATCCCCACGCTGTTTAAGGGAGCGGGTGCAACATTGCTGCCAGGATCTTTCTTCACATCAGTACTGGCAAAAAAGATATTGCGCAATGCCTTTGATTGCGACGTCATCGCCAGTTCACCAAAGGCTCTTGCTTCAGCGTCATAGCCGCTGCTGGTGCCCTGCGCTAACCCTGTCTCGACAACCTCAAGAATACGTTCCGTCGCCGGATAGTTACCCTGGGTTTTCTGTTCTGTTTTTTTGCTTACCATTTTGAATAACAGCGCACGACCTAATGGCCCCGCCATCACACGTTCGCGAACCGGGAGTGTCCGCGAAACCGGACGATCCTGCTTCGCCAGCTCCACAGCGGCTTCCAGTAAAATGGAATGCGGAACGACGTCATCCACCAGCCCCAGCTTTAACGCCTGTTTTGCCCGAAGCTGCTTGCCGGTGAGGATCATCTCTAATGCTGTGCTGACGCCTATCAGGCGCGGTAAACGCTGGGTTCCACCTGAACCGGGTAACAACCCAAGCTGAACTTCAGGCAAACCGAGCACCGTTTTAGGATCGTCGGTACAGATGCGACCATGACACGCCAGTGCTAGCTCCAGTCCGCCGCCAAGACATGCGCCGTGAATAGCCGCGATAACCGGAACGGGCAAAGCATGAATCTCTGCCATTAACTGTTGCCCCTGCCGCGCCAGTGCTTCCGCTTCTTGCGCCGTTTTGCAGTTGCCGATCATGTTGATATCCGCGCCGGCAATAAAGTTGTCTGGTTTCGCGGAGATAAACACCACGCCGCGCAGATCTTTATTTTCGCGGAGTTGCTTAATAATGACGCACATCTGTGAGGCAAACTCCGCCTTCAGGGTATTCATTTTCTCACCGGGAACGTCGATGGTGATGATGGCAATGTTGTCCAGACGCATATTGAGGGTAAATGCTGATGCCATTTCCATTATTCCGCCTCCAGAACCATTGCTGCGCCAAGCCCACCGGCAGCACAGGCGGTCACTAAACCAAATCCACCGCCGCGTCGGCGAAGTTCATGCAATGTCTGAGTTATCATCCGCGCGCCAGTCGCCGCAAAGGGATGCCCGTAAGCTATCGAGCCGCCAAGCACGTTAAATTTGCTGTCGTCCACTTCACCAGTGGCATGTGCGCGCCCCAGCACATCGCGGGCAAAACGTTCGCTACCCAGTAACTGAATATTCGCCAGCGTCTGGGCAGCAAAGGCTTCGTGCATATCAATCAATGTCAGATCGCTCATCGTCAAACCGGCACGTTCCAGCGCCAGCGGTGTTGACCAGGCCGGGCCGAGCAGCATGTCCTGCCAGACATCTATCGCGGTAAATGCATAACTGCGCAGATATCCCAGCGGCACCAGCCCTAATTCTTTCGCCCGCGATTCGGTCATCAGGATCACCGCCGCAGCACCATCGGTCAGCGGCGTACTGTTTGCCGCCGTTACCGTTCCGTGTTTGCGATCAAACGCCGGACGTAGCTTTGCGTAATCGGCAAGCGTGGAATTAGCGCGAATATTATTATCTTCCGCGAACGGTTGTTTATAAGGAGGGATAAAGGCGGTCATCACTTCTTCTTTGAGTTTACCTTCCGACCACGCCTGAGCGGCTCGCTGATGCGAACGATGCGCCAGCGCATCTTGCTGTTCGCGAGTAATACCGTAGGTTTTCGCCATTTGTTCGGCGGTGTCACCCATCCGCAAGCCTGTGGAATATTCTGCTACCGCAGGCGGTACAGGCATTAAGTCACGCAAACGCAGGCGGGAAAAGAGTTTCAGCCGTTGACTCATTGTGCGTGCTTTGTTGACATCCACCAGCACGCGCGCCAGCTTTTTACTAACGCCAATCGGCAATACCGATGAGGAATCTGCCCCACCGGCAATCCCCGCGCGAATAGTTCCCGCCATCAGGCTTTCGGCAACGTTTGCCACAGCCTGGAAACTGGTGGCACAGGCACGACTGACGCTGTAAGCATCGGTATGGACGTTCATTCCGGTGCCAAGAACAATTTCACGCGCAATGTTGGGGGCTTCCGGCATTTGCACAACCTGACCAAATACCAGTTGTTCAATCACTTCGGCGGGGATCTCGCTACGAGCAAGCAGTTCTCCGACGACCATCTTCCCCAAATCAACAGCGGGAATGCCATGAAAAGCCGTCGCCTGGCGAGCAAAAGGCGTGCGTAATCCGCTAACGATGGCGATACGATCGCCCTGACGGGTAACCAGCGGTAAAACCTGACCCATAACACTCCCCTGTAAAAAAATATATAAAGTGGTCTGACCTGATCATAGTCTTAACCATTTTTTTACATTTAGCCAAGTGGAGAAAAGGGAAAGTGGGAGCTATGACACAGAGAGAAAAGAAGAAGAGAAAACAAAACGCCCCTGCCAGCAACTGGCAGGGGCGTGCGTACCTGAGAGGAATTAACGCAGACCCAGCTGGAAGATCAGCATTTCAGCTTCGCAGGCAAAAGTGAAATCGATATCCAGGCGAACACCATCAGACTCTTCAGTGAAAGTCGGGGTGATTTTGCAAGGTTCGGATTCCACGCCACGGGCTTTTTCAGTCAGCGCCGCCAGCATTTGTTCTGCTTCTGCGCGGTTTGCAAACACGCGGCTATAAGACGCGGTGCAATCGGAGTTGTCCATAATGGTGCCAACATCCATACAGCAGCAAACCGGGGTTTCATCAGCACTACATTTACTCATCGTTGATTTCCTCTGTATGTGCACCCAAGGTGCCAGATAAACGTTGCGGATATTTTACGCTTCCGGAAAGTGCTGCTCCAGTTGTTAATTCTGCAAAATCGGATAAGTGACCGAAATCACACTTAAAAATGATCTAAAACAAAATTCACCCGGATGGATGAGTGCGCCACCTCCAAATTTTGCCAGCTGGATCGCGTTTCTTAGATCATATTTGAAAAAAGATAGAAACATACTTGCAACATTCCATCTGGTCAGACCTATACTCTCGCCACTGGTCTGATTTCTAAGATGTACATCAGCACCTACACTTCGCGCTCCTGTTACAGCACGTAACATAGTTTGTATAAAAATAAATTATTGAGGTTATGGTCATGAGCCAGAAAACCCTGTTTACAAAGTCTGCTCTCGCAGTCGCAGTGGCACTTATCTCCACCCAGGCCTGGTCGGCAGGCTTTCAGTTAAACGAATTTTCTTCCTCTGGCCTGGGCCGGGCTTATTCAGGGGAAGGCGCAATTGCCGATGATGCCGGTAACGTCAGCCGTAACCCCGCGTTGATTACCATGTTTGACCGCCCAACTTTTTCTGCGGGTGCGGTTTATATTGATCCGGATGTAGATATTACCGGACATTCTAATTTAACCGGTCAGAGTGCAAATGCTAAAAATATCGCACCGACAGCGTGGGTACCTAACCTGCACTTTGTCGCGCCTATTAACGATCAGTTTGGTTGGGGGGCGTCAATAACGTCCAACTACGGCCTGGCTACGGAATTTACCGACAACTACGCTGCTGGTATCTATGGCGGTAAAACCGATCTGCAGACAATCAACCTTAACCTTAGCGGGGCTTATCGCCTTAACAATAGCTGGAGTTTTGGTCTTGGTTTTGATGCTGTTTACGCCAAGGCAAAAATTGAGCGTTACGCCGGTTCGCTGGGGCCTTTGTTGTCTCAACAGTTGATTGCCCAGGGTGTACCCGCTTCATTGACCAATGGTATTAATACTCCGGACTCTCAAATTGCTCATCTGAAAGGTGACGAGTGGGGCTTTGGCTGGAACGCGGGTATTCTTTATGAACTGGATAAAGATAACCGTTGGGGCCTGACATATCGTTCAGAAGTTAAAATCGACTTCGAAGGGGATTACAAAAGCTCCATTAACCCAAATCTGAACAACATTTTGGGTAACATGGGCTTGCCGTATGGCACGATGGGTGCAACACAAAATGGATCCTTGACACTCAACCTGCCTGAGATGTGGGAGATTTCTGGTTATAACCGTGTTGCGCCGCAGTGGGCAATTCACTACAGCATGGCCTATACCAGCTGGAGCCAGTTTCAGGAGCTGAAAGCGAAAGGCGATAGTGGTCAGACGCTGTTCTATAAAGATGAAGGATTCCGTGACGCATATCGTATCGCGTTGGGTGCAACCTACTATTACGATAAAAACTGGACCTTCCGTACCGGTATCGCCTATGACGACAGCCCGGTTCCGGCAGATAAACGTTCTATTTCCATTCCTGACCAGGATCGCTTGTGGTTAAGTGCTGGGTTAACCTACGCATTTAATGAAGATGCATCCATTGACGTTGGCGCATCTTATATGCATGGTCAGAAAGTGAAATTCACCGAAGGTGAAGGCGCGGCAGCTTATTCCTTCGAGTCTGAAGGTAAAGCCTGGCTGTTCGGGACTAACTTTAACTACGCGTTCTAATAACACGTTCGTTTAATAAAAAAAAGGTGAGTTTTACGACTCACCTTTTTTATTTGCGGCTTATTCAGAATCGATATCTTTTAAATCATCCTGAATCGCTTGCGCATTCGGGTTTTCTTGTGGTTTGAGTTCACCGCCATTGGCGATGAAATCATGACGCTGGAAGTAAGCCTCGCGCACCATGATATAAGGATCGGAGGACTGGCGAAGCAAGCCGTCAGAATCCAGCAACTGCGCACGAGTTTCGATCCCTTCAAGCGTCCATTTACCCACCGACATCGGCCACGTCAGCCAGGAAAGTACCGGGTAAAGATTATCTGCCATATCACCGCCGTCATCACGCAGCGTAAAGCTACCGTAGAACGGTAACTGAACGTACGGCCCATAGCCCACGCCATAGTGACCGAGCGTGCTACCAAAACGGTGAGGTTCAGTGCGTTGCAGTTTCGGATTCGCCATCCCCGCAACATCAATAAAGCCGCCCATACCCAAAATGGTGTTCAGGAAAAAGCGGGTAAAGTGGACCATCCCCTGATAAGGGTCGCCCTGCAAGAAGTAGTTAACCATCACCGCAGGTTCTTCAAGGTTGCCGGTAAAGTTGCTCAAACCGTTACGCGCCGGTTGCGGAACATAATCACGCCAGACGACAGCTACCGGTCGAACCACATACGGGTCTAACACATTGAAGTTAAAATTGTACATGGTGCGGTTGAACCCTTCTAACGGGTCAGAACGCCCTTGCTGATCTGTACCGGAACTCGCACACCCCACCAGAAGCGTAGTTCCCAGAGCAAGCGCCGACAGGCGAAGCTTCATAAATGTCTCCCTGTTTTTTATGGCTTTTTTATGGCTTATGCAGTTTGCCATCCATGACGGAACGATACCGTATCCGCCTGTTTAGGTGTGGGCGATTGTAACAGCACGTCAACTGATGTCCAGACGCCCTGGAATGCTGACTTGATCATAGCCTGGTAATCGCCGCCCTGTAGGCTACTTGATTCTGTAGAAACAGAAAAAGGCAAACGCAGCCTTTTATACATTTTCAGAGTAACTCCCGCCAGTTGCGAGCAAAAAAGCCGCTACGCTTTAGCTATACGTGCTAATTCAAGAGACGACATCATGGACAATGACAAAATAGATAAACACAGCGACGAACTTGAAGTAGAGAGCGAAGAAAAAGAACGCGGGAAAAAAATAGAAATAGACGAAGACCGGCTCCCCTCCAGAGCGATGGCTATTCACGAACATATCCGTCAGGACGGCGAAAAAGAGCTGGAGCGCGACGCGATGGCGCTACTGTGGTCAGCCATTGCGGCGGGTCTGTCGATGGGCGCATCTCTACTGGCAAAAGGGATATTTCATGTCGAACTGGAAGGTGTGCCGGGGAGTTTTTTGCTGGAGAATCTGGGTTATACCTTTGGTTTTATTATCGTCATTATGGCTCGCCAGCAATTATTTACTGAGAATACCGTAACTGCGGTACTGCCGGTGATGCAAAAACCGACTATCGGCAACATCGGCTTACTGATGCGGTTATGGGGCGTCGTGCTGCTGGGTAATATTCTCGGAACAGGTATTGCGGCGTGGGCATTTGAGTATATGCCTATCTTTAATGAAGAAACCCGCGATGCGTTTGTCAAAATCGGCATGGATGTGATGAAAAACACCCCCAGCGAGATGTTTGCCAACGCGATCATCTCCGGCTGGCTTATAGCCACAATGGTATGGATGTTCCCTGCTGCGGGAGCGGCAAAGATTGTCGTAATTATATTGATGACATGGCTTATCGCACTGGGCGACACTACCCACATCGTCGTCGGTTCTGTAGAGATCCTCTATCTGGTCTTTAACGGCACGCTGCACTGGAGCGATTTCATCTGGCCATTCGCGCTACCTACTCTGGCGGGAAACATCTGCGGCGGCACCTTCATCTTCGCATTAATGAGCCATGCGCAAATCCGTAACGATATGAGTAACAAGCGTAAAGAAGAGGCACGCCAGAAAGCAGAACATGCGGAAATCATTAAGAAAAATGATAAAAATCCGCTATAAGTGGCGAGGGTTTAAGCAATCGAGCGACAGTGTACTTACCCCGCTGTTTAATAGCGGTTATACTCATGCCGCATTGTCCTCTTAGTTAAATGGATATAACGAGCCCCTCCTAAGGGCTAATTGCAGGTTCGATTCCTGCAGGGGACACCATTTATCAGTTCGCTCCCATCCGTACCAGTCCGCAAAATTCCATAAATATCAAGCTTTCCGTGCATCCACAGTTCGTCATAGTTCGCGTAAGATTGTTAACAGCCGCACTCCATGACGGGTAAAAAGTGGATAAAATAATTTTACCCACCGGATTTTTACCCATGCTCACCGTTAAGCAGATTGAAGCAGCAAAGCCGAAAGAAAAACCATACCGCCTTCTCGATGGTAATGGCCTGTACCTATATGTCCCTGTGTCAGGGAAAAAGGTATGGCAGCTTCGCTACAAGATTGACGGTAAGGAGAAAATCCTGACTGTCGGGAAATAGATACCAGAAAAAATCTAAAGTAATGGCCAGTTTTTGTTGACCACTACAATCACCACTGTTCAGCTGAACAAACTCAATAAACCACTAAAAATTCACAATAGACTTTCATTCATCTCACGAATTAAGTATTATCCCAATATTAAGGACAATCTAAAAATATAATTTCGGTTAAGTTTTTGCACACCCAAATTTACCACATTAATACTTATCAACGTTAATACTTATCAATATTAATATTTCTAGTTTTAACGTATTATTCGGAGATTACGATTATGGGGAGTAAAAATATTGCAATCGCAGGAGGTGGTTTTTTTGGTTTGTATCTGGCAGAACAACTTGCATTGAAGGGTTATAAAGTTACAGTTTATGAGAAAAGTCAGGAACTCATGTCCCGTGCATCCTATGTTAATCAGGCTCGAGTGCACAATGGCTATCATTATCCACGCAGCATCTTGACAGCGTTACGCTCTCGTATCTCTTTCCCTCGTTTTGTTAAAGAATTTCGCGACTGCATTGAAGATGATTTTGCCAAATATTACCTTGTTGCAGGTGCGTTGAGTAAAATAACAGGTGCACAATTTAGCCGATTTTGTCAACGTATAGGTACTGAATGTGAAGATGCTCCTCCGTCAGTGAAACGTTTGATTAATCCTGTACTTATCGATGCGGTGTTTATTACCCGGGAGTATGCATTTGATTCCCATAAGCTGCGTAATACAATGCAACAACGGCTTTCAGCAGCAAAAGTTACTATTGTAACGGACGCGGTTGTTGAAAAAGTTAGCAAATCTGGTGAGGGGTTAGAGGTAATCACAACAATATCTGGACAACCAGATATTAGCTATGTTGATCATCTTTTCAATTGTACTTATTCAAGAATTAATTATCTCTTGAATGGTTCTGAGCTTACATTAATTCCCCTTCGTCATGAAATGACGGAAATGTGCCTTGTAACTGTTCCAGATGAGCTAAAAAAAATGGGGCTAACACTAATGTGCGGCCCATTTTTTTCTGTTATGCCATTCCCACCAGCTCAACTACATTCCTTCAGCCATGTTCGATACACACCCCATTACCAATGGAATGACAGACCAAATAAACCTTATGAGGATGCATATAGAAAGTATGAACTAAATGAACGGCATTCGGCCTGGGGGCATATGGTAAGAGATGCCACGCGTTATATCCCTTGTTTGAGTGAATGCCAATATCAAAGCTCAATCTGGGAAGTAAAAACAATCCTTCCACGAAGTGATAGCGATGATTCTCGCCCAATTTTATTTCGCCCGAATTATATATTGAAGGGGCTTCACTGCGTGATGGGTGGGAAAATTGACAATATTTATGATGCTCTACATGAAATAGAACGTGTGATCGAGTTGAGTTGATAAAAATGAAAAGTGAATCTTTTGTATCAGTCGTTATTGTCATTCCAGACCACTTGAATTATATCTATGCTTCTTTATCTAAACTTGCCTCACTTCTGGATACGCTATACAGTGATTACGAATTAGTCGTGATAGCACCGGGGTTAGACAGTACGAGTGCACAGGTAGAAGATCGAGTGTTGAAGGATATTCCTTGTGTACGAATAATCCAGCTATCCACTCCCGTATTTCATGATGTTGCGTTAGCGGCTGGATTAGAAAGTGCTATTGGTGATTTTGTTGTTTTATGGAATCCACTGGCCGATCCGGTAGAAGTCGTACCTCAAAGTGTTAACAAATGTCGTGAAGGTGCCGATGTCGTAATTGGTGTCTCGAATAGCGTTCGTTCACTACGTTATCGGATACTTCGTCGACTCATGAATGTTGCATTGCGCACCATAGATTATGAGATTCCTTCTAATTCAACGGGGTTACGTTGTTTAAGCCGTCGCGCTGTAAATGCCGTTACTCGAATCGGTCGATTTCACCACCAATTCTATCTTCGTATTCACAAAACCGGCTATCCAGCCGAAGCCCTCATCTACAAACCGCTAAAACAATCAGAGGGCGCCGGGGTAGTAAAATCATTGCATCGATTGATGCACTTGGTAATATTTAACTCCACGAAGCCGCTACGTTGGATGTCTATTCTCGGTTTCGGCGGAAGTCTTGCGGGTTTTCTATTTGCTTGTTATAGCGTGTTGATCCATCTGTTCAGTGGGCTTATTGTTGAGGGCTGGACAACGTCTATATTAGTTGTAACTTCATTATTTATAATTCAGTTCGTCATGATGGCTTTTTTTGGCGAGTATTTGGGGCGCCTGCTGGATGAAAGCAACTCACAGGCAGAATATGCAGTGGTTTATGAACGAACAAGTGAAGTTATGGTTAATACCGATAGGTTTAATGTTATGCACACTTCTCTGCCACTAGAGTCTAATTATGTACAAACTGGTCGTGATGGTTTAACACCACAGACTAGGGGGGAAGAATGGACGCATTGATTGGATATTCCGGTTTTGTCGGTACAACTTTATTAAGACAACGTCGTTTCGATGCACTATATCGCTCAACCAACATCGGCGAAATTGTTGGGAAAACATTTGACACGGTAGTTTGTGCCGGTGCCCCTGCACAAAAATGGCTTGCAAATAAAGATCCTGCCGACGACATAAAAAAATCAATAACCTAATTGAAAAATTAAAAAACATATCTTGTCAAAAATTCATTTTGATTAGTACTGTAGATGTCTTTAAAGATCCAGTTAATGTTGATGAGACTACATCAATCGAAACAGAAGGATTACATGCTTACGGTGCACACAGATATTATTTAGAACAATTTGTGAGCAAACAATTCCCTGACAATCTAATTGTACGGTTACCAGGCCTCGTTGGGCCAGGTCTCAAAAAAAACATTATCTATGATTTTTTGCATAAAAATAATATTTTACAAATTGAAAGTCGTAGTGTTTTTCAATTTTACCCGATGATCAACTTGTGGTATGACATTAACATTGCGCTACAACATAAATTATCGCTGGTACATTTGACTGCGGCACCAATAAGCGTCGCTGATATAGCACAACGTAGCTTTGGCTTCGATTTTTGCAATCACATTCAGGATAAACCTGGATATTACGATATGAAAAGTTGCCATAGCCACTTATTTACTAACGATCATGACTATCAGTATAACCGTCGTGAATCATTGATGGCAATACGCGCTTATGCACAATCTGAAAATAGGCAGTAATTAAAATGAGACTTTCACTCTCAGGTATAGCCTGGAATATAACTAATGATGATTCTATCTGTCACCTACTACATTCCAGACAGATTGATGCAATAGATATTGCCCCTGGAAAATACTTCTCCAATCCGTTAGACGCAAGTGAACACGAAATATTTGCCGTTCGTAATTACTGGCATGATAATGAAATTTCATTAGTTGGTATGCAATCACTATTATTTGGAACCCAAGGGTTAAATCTTTTTTCAACCAACGAAGTACAAAAAAGAATGTTGGTTCACTTACAGGCTATCAGTCGTATTGCTGCCGGTTTAGGAATTCCAGCATTAGTATTTGGATCACCTAAAAACCGCGACCGAAAGGGATTATCTGATAGTATCACTCTTGAAATTGCAATAAATTTCTTTAATCATCTTGGTGATATTGCGCAGCAAGAAGGCGTTTATTTTTGCCTTGAACCAAACCCAGTCTGTTACGGGGCAAATTTTATGATTGACAGTGCTGAAACTGCTTTTGTTGTTCGGCAAGTAAATCACCCAGCAATTAAAATGCAGCTGGATACTGGTGCCATCATAATTAACAAAGAAAATATTAATGATATCCTTCAGCAAAACGCTGACATTATAGGTCACATTCATCTCAGTGAACCAGATCTGGCTCCTTTAGGCTGTAGCGGTGCGAATCATACACATATTGCTAATGCTCTCTATCACGCATTACCGAACTCAATTGCAACAATTGAAATGCTCGATCCCCAAAATAAACATTCGCTTTCCTCTATTGAGGATGCTCTTGATTTCGCAATTTCTCATTATCGTCAGTAGAAAGAGGGAATAGCATGAAGTGGCTCATTTTAATTCTTGGCATATTTTCTAATGCCTCGGCCAGTGTTCTTATAAAATTAGCAATAACCCCTCCCAGAAGGCTCCCAAGTCTGGCTGAACCTCTTGCTGCGCTTGCAAATTGGCCATTATGGTTAGGGATATTTCTATATGGAATTGCCTTTTTGTTATATGCTGTTACACTGGCATTTTTACCTTTGAATGTAGCACACCCAATACTGACCTCTGGTGCAATTGCCTGTGTCGCATTATTCTCTGTCGTTATTTTCCGCGAACCAGTTTACTGGTCTACCATTACTGGAATTCTGTTGGTGATGAGTGGTGTCGCACTTATTACCCTTAAAGTTAAGTAAAAAGTTAAGCAAACATTATGACTGAATTCATATCTCAAACACTTCGTACCAAATGGCAAGTCCCTGCCTACGAAAACCAAATGTGGCTTGGTAAAAAACACAATTATTGCGTCGTTATCCCCGTAATTAACGAAGGCAATCGTATACATAACCTATTAGCAAGAATGGCTGCCATAAATGTATCAACTTATGCGGATATAATTATTGTTGATGGTGGCAGCACCGATGGTTCTCTGAATCCCAATATTCTACAGGGAAAAGGCGTTCGAGGTCTAATACTGAAAAAAGCACAAGGTAAGCTAAGCGCACAGCTAAGATGTGCCTATGCTTTTGCTCTTGAGCAAGGTTATGAAGGCATTGTGACTATTGATGGAAATGACAAAGATGATCCTGTGGCTATTCCACAATTTATCACAGCACTAAAAAATGGTGTACATTTCGTCCAGGCATCTCGTTTCCTTAATGGTGGTGTAGCAGAAAATACTCCTCTCACCCGAGATATTGCAATACGTTTTATCCATGCGCCTATGCTTAGTTTCTTTTCAGGATTTAAATGGACAGATACTACTCAAGGATTTAGGGGTTATAGTCGTAAAATGCTGCTTGACGAGCGTGTTGCGCCGTTCCGTGATATTTTCTCATCTTATGAACTACTGGCATATCTTTCATACCGAGTCCCACAACTTGGTTATCGTTGCTTAGAAATTCCGACCATTCGTCGTTATCCTAAAGGTGAAATACCTACCAAAATAAATGGAATCAAAGGAAATTTTTCCGTATTGATTGTCTTATTTAAAGCGTGTTTTGGATTTTATAATCAAGGAAAAAGAAAATGAGAAATATAAACATCAGCAGTTATATTATTTTAATAATATTCGGCATGATAATTTTGGCTATGCGTTATACGACTCCGATCATCAATCCCTGGCTTTATGCGGAAGATGGTGTCTGGGTTGCTAATGCATTGAATCATGGTTGGCTAGAAACCTTCATTAATGCCAGAGAAGATTATTTTGTATTCTTTAATATTTTCTTTTTATTTGTATCAACATCAATCAGCAGTATTATAAGCGGGAGTCCCTTATTGCTTCTTCCGCAATCTATAGCTGTAGTATCATATTTTTTCTATAGTCTAATGGCCGTTATGGCTTTTCATTTAATTATTAAAATATCCAATCCATTATTTTCTATTTTAGCATATTTCATAACTCTCTTATTGCCTTTAGGTCATTCTCAATCTGAAAATATCGGTCATTTGTTACAAATTGGTTTTTATATGCCAGCTATATCAAGTGCTCTTATTATACAGAGAGAGTACGTCAATAAAAAAAATGCTAAATTTATTATTGACATGATGATCTGGTTAACTGCCGCAACAAACCCAGTCGTATTTATAATTGTAGGAGTTTATTATTCATTCAAGTTGTTGAATGTTAAAAATAAATATGTTTTAATTAAGGATATGCTACCTTTAGCAATATCCATGGTCATATTAGCTTTATTTATACTTCCTCGACTCAACGGCTCTGGCGGACTTGGTGACTATGGCTATAATCCTAATAATATTATTGAAATGGTAACGGCTCGGCTGCTACTTTATCCATTCGTATTTCCGTGGTATGAAAAATTAAATGATTCAATATCGATAACCCTATCATTTGTATATATTATCTTTTGTACAACAATTATTTTCAAAACTAAAGATATAACAATAAAAAAACATTTACTTACTTTAGCGATCACACTATTTATCTGTCTTGTTACGACTGTTTTTGGTAGAATCGGCCTCAGCGATCTCCTGAATAACTATCAAACTACATTTCCCGATAGATATTTTGTAGGAACAAACTTTCTCTCTATCTTATTGTTCATAGCATGTTTATCTCAATGTAATTTCTCAAAGCCAATCAGTTATTTATCTTATTTTGTTTCCGGAGTGTTATTGTGTATATATATTGTGAATGCAGACATAATATCAGAAGGTGAAATGGCAAAGAAAAACATTTTTTTAAATGATCATTTTTATTATTCAATATGTCACGCTGAAAAAATTGATAACGCAAATTCAGCCATACAAATCAAACCAGCAAACTGGGTTATGATTGTTCCAACAAACTTAATTAGCGAAATTCACTGCCACTAAAGTATTGCATGATTTATGCCCCGAAGCAGGGGCTTTAATTTTGCTGGTCACTTGATACAAATGACCAGAAACTAGCGATTCTTTTTTAAGCCGATACAGACTCAGAACTTTTCCAGTGGACGTTGTTGCCACTGGTTTAACTCAGAAATGGCCTTATTGTCATGGCGATGATGGTCATAGCGGGCACACTGAAAGCATATAAATCTTCAATCTCACTGCAGAGATCCTGCAGCGTACCCCAAGCACAACAAGAGAATGATAATCCGTTCGATCTTATTGGGGAACTTGGTCTGGCGCTTTTTCACTAATTGGGAGTCAACCGAGCGATTAGAGTCGCGTGACGCAGTCCATTCGAAACTGCCCGTTGTGGCTTTAATAATCTTTTTACTGGAACCGTTTTTAGACCTGGCTTCCAACTACTGAACCAGACGAGAGCCAAATTCCGCAGTCAATGTAGCTGAGGTTAACTATTTGATTAAGTGATCTAAAATGCCGTATTCATCCGTTAGATCCGGACTGAAGCACCTAAGGGTTTTATCAAAATCGAAGGGCCGGTACATACGTCATTCCTTTCTGATTGCAAATTACTGAAATGCCCCAGAATTTCTAACACTCTCTTTTTCGTGTTTGTGCATAATTCTATGCAAAGACCTTTTATCGGAAATGACGTAAAAACGGCCACCAACTCAACAATAACGGTCATGTCCAGCCGATTGCTCTAAAGTGGCATTATATATTCACGAAATGGATGGTCACAGGTGAAAATATCTTCAGTTGGTGCTCTGAACACCTGCCATAAAAATTTTCGCCCCCTATTACCGCCTTCCATACCCCACCATAAAGCGGATCATCAAGCCACAAGCTGGGGCAATAAACATAAATATCCCCGTTACCAGCTCATTACCGCCAGTTAACCACATAGTGAAGTAATAAATGAGGGCGGCGAGGATCACCATGCCGAAAAATGAAGAGACAGCAGATACTACATTTAGTACCTGGCCAATATATCCGCTGACACAAACGATACACAGAGCGAGAAACATCCATAAATAAATCATAGCTCAACCTCCTGCCGCGCTAAAAAACCTGTTACTTCAGGTAGTTTAATAGTAAGACAATTCTTAATCGCTGGCAATTTTTGCCAGGTTCTAATAAAAACAAGATGTTAAAAATAGAGCTTCCAGTTCTGAAAAATATTTACTTGAGTGATTAATAATCAGTAGCTGAAAACAATCGGCTGATGATAAAATGGAAGTACTGCATTCATGCTCCTCGTGGTTTTGTCCTGGCTAGTCTTTACACTCTTTACAGGAACCATTGTCGTACATGATGGCCTAATATATTGAGTGTACCGCTGTCGACATGGAATCTTCTGCGATACAACAATTCGTATCTACAGAAGGTAACTATGTTTCCACAACGCAAATTTTCCCGCGAGTTTCTCCATCCTCGCTACTGGCTCACGTGGTTTGGTCTGGGCGTACTCTGGCTTTGGGTACAGCTTCCTTATCCTGTCCTGTGTTTTCTTGGCACACGTATCGGCACGATAGCCAGACCATTTCTGAAACGTCGCGAATCCATCGCCCGCAAAAACCTTGAACTTTGCTTCCCGCAGCATTCATCTGAAGAACGCGAGAAGATGATTGCCGAAAACTTTCGTTCTCTTGGTATGGCTCTGGTTGAAACCGGCATGGCGTGGTTCTGGCCCGATCGTCGCGTGCGTAAATGGTTTGATGTTGAAGGTCTGGATAACCTGCAACGCGCACAAATGCAAAATCGCGGCGTAATGGTAGTCGGCGTACATTTTATGTCACTGGAACTGGGCGGCCGCGTAATGGGGATTTGCCAGCCAATGATGGCAACTTATCGTCCGCATAATAATCAATTGATGGAATGGGTGCAGACCCGTGGTCGGATGCGTTCGAATAAAGCGATGATCGGCAGAAATAATCTGCGCGGTATTGTTGGTGCTTTGAAAAAAGGTGAAGCCGTATGGTTCGCTCCCGACCAGGATTATGGTCGTAAAGGAAGCTCCTTCGCTCCGTTCTTTGCGGTAGAAAATGTTGCGACAACCAATGGCACTTACGTATTGTCACGCCTCTCAGGTTCCGCCATGTTGACTGTGACGATGGTACGAAAAGCCGATTACAGCGGATACCGTTTGTATATCACCCCAGAAATGGAAGGCTACCCGACAGATGAAGGTCAGGCTGCGGCTTATATGAACAAGATTATTGAGAAAGAGATTATGCGCGCACCGGAGCAGTATCTCTGGATCCACCGCCGCTTCAAAACGCGTCCGGTGGGTGAAGCGTCGTTATACGTTTAACAAACGACCAGCTCTTCTTCCCTCCTCAAATTAGCCATAATAACTCAATGGTTTTTATGGCTTTTTTCTTAAGGCTTTCCCCTTCGCTGAATCATGAATTATTACTGACAGAAATTAAACTGTCGCCGATATGAGACACTCGTAAGTTACTAAAAGTAAATAAGAAAATGCCACTTGTTTCAATTTAGTTTTAGGCGTACATTAGCGCCGTCTCGAGCAAATCAGCTCAGAATTCTGGGGTGATGCCCACGGCAAAACAGAGGCCTGTTAAGGTCGTTTTCCCGGTGTCAGCTCACTGTATCAGATGTAATGAAGTCATTCAGGCGTAACTGTAATTACGCGGAGAGATGTAAAGTGAAATATTTCTTTATGGGCATTTCTTTTATGGTCATCGTTTGGGCCGGTACTTTTGCCCTGATGATCTAAAAGCAAACTGTGCAACGAAAAACAGGAGCCATCTGGCTCCTGTTTGCTTTTCTGAGAATGCATTTATTCGGCGTTTTCGTGAATATGTTTACTGCTGGCGGGCAGTAAACCGTCGGCGCGGAACATCGCTTTGATACCTCTGACAGCCTGACGAATACGGTCACGGTTTTCAATCAGCGCAAAGCGTACATGCGTGTCGCCGTAGTCGCCAAAGCCAATCCCCGGAGAGACACAGACCTTCGCTTCGTTAAGCAGCTTTTTGGCAAACTCCAGCGAGCCCATTGCCGCATACGGTTCAGGGATTTTTGCCCAGACATACATCGAAGCCTTCGGCATTTCAACCATCCAGCCCGCTTCATGCAGCCCTTTTACCAGCACATCGCGGCGGCGCTTATACTGTTCGGCAATATCGCGCACGCACTGTTGATCGCCTTCCAGCGCGGCAATTGCAGCCACCTGCAATGGCGTAAAAGTACCGTAATCGTGGTAGCTTTTGATACGCGCCAGCGCACTGACCAGCGTTTTGTTACCGACCATAAAGCCAATACGCCAGCCTGCCATGTTGTAACTTTTCGACAAGGTAAAGAACTCGACCGCCACGTCACGTGCGCCCGGAACCTGCATGATTGACGGCGCTTTCCAGCCATCGTAGACGATATCGGCATAGGCCAGGTCGTGAACCACCAGTACATCGTAGCGTTTCGCCAGCGCAACAACCTTTTCGAAGAATTCCAGTTCCACACATTGCGCGGTTGGGTTCGACGGGAAGCCGAGGATCATCATCTTCGGTTTCGGATAACTTTCGCGAATTGCTCGTTCCAGTTCATTGAAGAAATCAACACCCTCCACCAGTGGCACTGAACGTACCTGCGCACCGGCAATCACCGCGCCGTAGATATGAATCGGATAACTTGGATTCGGCACCAGCACAGTGTCGCCGTGATCCAGCGTCGCCAGCATCAGGTGCGCCAGCCCCTCTTTCGAGCCAATGGTGACGATGGCTTCTGATTCCGGATCTATCTCAACGTCGTAGCGATCCTGATACCAGTGGGAAATGGCGCGACGCAACCGGGGAATGCCGCGTGAAGTGGAATAGCCGTGTGTGTCCGGGCGCTGCGCCACGGTACAGAGTTTTTCGACGATATGCGGCGGGGTCGCGCCGTCCGGATTCCCCATACTGAAATCGATAATATCTTCGCCACGCCGGCGCGCAGCCATTTTCAGTTCAGCGGTAATGTTAAAAACGTAGGGCGGGAGACGATCAATACGCGTAAAGCGACGTTCAGGGCGAGTGTCAGCCATAATTTCCTCAGATTAACGTGAGCGCCCGGACCGTCCGAGCGACGCTGCCACGATGGTGGCTGTTTTGAAAATAGCCTGATTAATTTCTGTCTGTCGAGCGTTTTAGCAAATATTTTTTTCTACCAAAAAAAGAGGAAAACCTGTAATAAAACGGGAAATCCTTACTTTCTTCCAGGAAAATTAAATTCATATTAATTAACATTATAATTTCAATAAATTTACTTATTGAGTGTGCATTATCAAGAGATGCATTGCCAATACACCATTTGCCTGACAATCCCCTTTTAAAATTGTGGTTTTTCCTCAAAAACGGCCTGCTGGTCATCAGCCTTCAGGTTACCTATCATAGAGGTTTAATCCTTATCCAGAGTTACCCGTGCACGAAATATTCAACATGCTGCTGGCGGTCTTCGATCGGGCAGCGTTAATGCTTATCTGCCTGTTCTTTCTCATCCGTATCCGCCTGTTTCGCGAACTGTTGCACAAGTCGGCACACTCACCGAAAGAGCTGCTCGCCGTTACCGCCATTTTCTCGCTGTTTGCCCTGTTCAGCACCTGGTCCGGTGTGCCGGTGGAAGGCTCACTGGTTAATGTACGTATTATTGCGGTGATGTCCGGCGGGATTTTATTTGGCCCGTGGGTGGGGATCATTACCGGCGTGATAGCCGGGATTCACCGCTATCTTATTGATATTGGTGGCGTGACGGCGATCCCCTGCTTTATCACCAGTATTCTGGCGGGATGTATATCGGGCTGGATCAACCTGAAAATCCCCAAAGCGCAGCGTTGGCGAGTCGGTATTCTCGGCGGCATGTTGTGCGAAACGCTGACCATGATTCTGGTGATTGTCTGGGCGCCGACCACTGAACTGGGGCTGGACATTGTGTCAAAAATCGGGATTCCAATGATCCTCGGCAGCGTCTGTATCGGTTTTATTGTGCTGCTGGTGCAAAGCGTCGAGGGCGAAAAGGAGGCCAGCGCCGCGCGGCAAGCCAAGCTGGCGCTGGATATCGCCAACAAAACGCTGCCGCTGTTTCGCCATGTCAATAGCGAGTCATTACGCAAGGTCTGCGAAATTATCCGCGATGACATTCACGCCGATGCGGTAGCAATCACCAATACCGATCATGTGCTGGCCTACGTTGGCGTGGGTGAACATAACTATCAGAATGGTGATGACTTTATTAGCCCAACCACACGTCAGGCGATGAATTACGGAAAAATCATCATTAAAAATAATGATGAAGCTCACCGCACACCGGAAATCCACTCAATGCTGGTGATCCCGCTTTGGGAGAAAGGAGTCGTTACCGGGACGCTGAAAATTTACTACTGCCACGCGCATCAGATCACTTCGTCACTACAGGAAATGGCGGTCGGTCTGTCGCAAATCATCTCCACGCAACTGGAAGTTTCTCGCGCCGAGCAGCTGCGTGAAATGGCAAATAAGGCAGAGCTTCGCGCCCTGCAAAGCAAAATTAATCCCCATTTTCTGTTTAACGCTCTGAATGCAATCTCCTCATCAATTCGCCTGAATCCGGATACCGCTCGCCAGCTGATCTTTAATCTGTCGCGTTATCTGCGCTATAACCTTGAATTAAAAGACGATGAGCAAATCGATATCAAAAAAGAGCTGTATCAAATAAAAGACTATATCGCCATTGAGCAGGCTCGCTTTGGCGACAAGCTGACGGTTATCTATGATATTGATGAAGAGGTGAATTGCTGTATACCCAGCCTGCTGATCCAGCCGTTGGTGGAGAACGCTATTGTCCACGGTATTCAGCCTTGCAAAGGTAAAGGCGTTGTCACCATCAGCGTTGCAGAGTGCGGTAATCGGGTTCGTATTGCGGTGAGAGATACCGGGCACGGCATCGATCCGAAAGTGATTGAGCGGGTCGAAGCGAACGAAATGCCGGGCAATAAAATTGGCCTGCTGAATGTCCATCATCGCGTGAAGTTGTTATATGGCGAGGGGCTGCATATCCGCCGTCTGGAACCAGGAACGGAAATTGCATTTTACATTCCTAACCAACGCACCCCTGTCGCCTCACAGGCTACGTTATTGCTTTGAGCCGGAGTGATATTGTGAAAGTCATCATTGTTGAAGACGAATTCCTGGCACAACAGGAACTGAGCTGGCTGATTAAAGAGCACAGCCAGATGGAGATTGTCGGCACCTTTGACGACGGTCTGGACGTGTTGAAGTTTTTGCAGCATAACCGCGTCGACGCCATTTTTCTGGATATCAATATTCCGTCGCTGGATGGCGTGCTGCTGGCGCAAAACATCAGCCAGTTTGCCCATAAACCGTTTATTGTGTTTATCACCGCGTGGAAAGAACATGCGGTAGAAGCGTTTGAACTGGAGGCGTTTGACTACATTCTCAAACCGTATCAGGAGTCACGCATCACCGGGATGCTGCAAAAACTGGAAGCGGCCTGGCAGCAACAGCAAACCAGCAGTACGCCTGCGGCAACAGTAACGCGTGAGAATGACACCATTAATCTGGTGAAAGATGAGCGAATTATCGTTACGCCAATTAATGATATCTATTACGCCGAAGCGCACGAAAAAATGACCTTTGTCTATACGCGGCGTGAATCCTACGTAATGCCGATGAACATTACCGAATTTTGCAGCAAGCTGCCGCCGTCGCATTTTTTCCGCTGCCATCGCTCGTTTTGTGTCAATCTGAACAAAATACGCGAAATCGAACCGTGGTTTAATAACACCTACATTCTGCGACTGAAAGATCTGGATTTTGAAGTGCCGGTCAGCCGCAGCAAAGTTAAAGAATTCCGCCAGTTAATGCATCTGTAATCGGGAACTTTCATGAAAGCAACAGGCTTGCCCGCCGATCAACAATTTTTCGCCGATCTGTTCAGCGGCCTGGTGCTTAACCCGCAACTACTGGGGCGCGTCTGGTTTGCCAGTCAGCCCGCCACGTTGCCGGTGGGCAGTTTATGTATTGATTTTCCCCGTCTGGATATCGTGCTGCGCGGCGAATACGGCAATCTGCTGGAAGCAAAGCAGCAACGTTTGGTGGAAGGAGAAATGCTGTTTATTCCGGCGCGCGCGGCTAATTTACCGGCCAACAGCAAACCGGTAATGCTGTTAAGCCTAGTGTTCGCGCCGACCTGGCTGGGGTTATCGTTTTACGATAGCCGTACCACGTCGTTACTGCATCCGGTTCGCCAGCTCCAGCTTCCCAGCCTGCAACGTGGCGAAGGTGAAGCGATGCTTACTGCCCTCACCCATCTCAGCCGTTCGCCGCTGGAGCAGAATATCATTCAGCCGCTGGTGTTAAGTTTGCTGCATCTTTGCCGCAACGTGGTGAACATGCCGCCGGGCAATTCACAGCCGCGCGGCGATTTTCTCTATCACAGCATTTGTAACTGGGTTCAGGATAATTATGCCCAGCCGCTCACCCGCGAGAGCGTGGCGCAGTTTTTTAATATCACGCCCAATCATCTGTCAAAACTGTTTGCTCAGCATGGAACGATGCGTTTTATCGAGTATGTGCGTTGGGTGCGAATGGCGAAGGCGAGGATGATTTTGCAGAAATATCATCTGTCGATTCATGAAGTGGCGCAGCGTTGCGGCTTTCCAGATAGCGACTATTTTTGTCGCGTTTTCCGGCGTCAGTTTGGTCTGACGCCGGGAGAGTACAGCGCCCGTTTTCAGGGCTAACTTCAGAAGGTTAATTCTGTTTCCAGCAGCGTCAGGATGCTTTGTGCATCTTGCGCGGCAAACAACGACTGGCGGAAGTTTTTATTCACCAGTTTACGCGCCAGCTGCGAGAAGACTTTCACATGATTCATCCCTTCGTTAGCACCCAGCGTCAGCATGATCACCAGTTCGACTTCGCCCATTTCTGACTGCCAGTCAACCGGTTTCACCAGCCGGGCAATGCTGATACTGGAATGACGGATCCACTGAGATTTGGTGTGCGGGATCGCCACGCCAAAACCAACGCCAGTAGTAACAATCTCTTCCCGCTGCCAGACATCCTCTTCCAGCTCGAACGGATGTTCAGTGCGCCCGTTAACGCCGAGGTTGCCGCACAGGAACTGAATCGCCTGTTCTTTATTGCTAAAGGACTGATCAACAAAGATATTCTCCAGCGCCAGCAGCGGACGAACGTCTTCTTCCGGCGTAAACGCGGTGAGTAACGCTTCAATTTCCTGCGCGCTGCGACATTCACATGCCTGACGTGCCAGTTCCCGACACGCCTCGCTATCCAGTTGACGCAACTGGCTTTTCACCGCCGGAATGCGTGGGCTACTCATGCTTAACTCATCCAGACCCAACCCAAGCAGTAGCGGCAGGTAACGGCTTTCACCACCCAGTTCACCACAAATGCCCACCCATTTTCCCCGCTGATGCGCAGTGGTCACTATCTGCTGCAACATGCGCAGGAACGATGGTGTAATCGGGTTATACAGCGGCGATACGCGCGGGTTATTGCGATCGACCGCATACAGATACTGGGTCATATCGTTGGAACCAATACTGAAGAAATCGACCTCATCGCAGAAGTGGTCGATGATGTAGCAAACCGACGGCACTTCCACCATGATACCCAACGTAATCGCCTCTGCATGACGCAGGCCATCGCGCTTAAGCTCAACGATTGCTTTCTGGATCTCGCTCTTCACCCATAAGATCTGATCGAGGCTGTGAACCATCGGAATCATCAACCGGGCGTTGCCAAAACTGGCAGCTCGTAAAATCGCCCGCAGTTGAGTGCGAAACAGGCCGGCAAATTCCGGGTAAATACGTACCGCGCGATAGCCGAGGAACGGGTTCTCTTCCTGGGGAATGTTGAGGTAAGGAATGCTTTTATCGCCGCCGATGTCCATCGTGCGGAAGATAATCGGCTTGTCGCCCGCCGCCAGTAGCACTTGCTGGTAGGCTTCAAACTGTTCCTGTTCGTCCGGCGCGCTGTCGCGATCCATATACAACATTTCGGTACGGAACAGCCCGACGCCTTCCGCGCCATTGGCAAACGCACCTGGTGCTTCCAGAGCAGTGCCAATATTCGCCGCAATATCGATACGCTTGTTATCACGGGAATAGGCCAGCTGCGCGGCGGCCTGCGCCTGTTGCTGCTGACGTTTATCCGCCAGAGTCTGCGCGACCTGGTAATAACCGCTCACCGCGTCATCAGGATTGATCGCCAGCACGCCGCACTGGGCGTCAAGCACCGCAGGTTGCCCGGCATAACGGGCTATCGCATCCAGCGGCAGGCCGCTCAGTACCGGGATCGCCGAGGCGCGGGCCAGAATCAGGGTATGCGAGGTGCGCCCGGTTTTCTCCAGAATCATGCCTGCAAGATTTTTTAAATCGAGGCTCAAAAACTGGCTTGGAGTTAAATCTTCTGCGACCAGAATGGTCGGTTTTTCAAGCAGCAGATTATTGCGCGGTTTCAACTCCGGCCAGGTGATATGCAGCAACTGTTCGCTGATATCACGAATATCACTAACTCGCTCACGCAGATAATCGCTGGCAGAAGCAGAAAGTTTGTCGCAAACCTGCTCCATATTGCTGACAATCGCCGCCCCCAGCCCCTGATGTTGTTCAGCCATCAGACGACGGATATTCCCCGCAAACTCTTCATCCTGAATCAGCGACAAATGGGCGCTAAGAATGGTTTTACTTTCGCCGTCACGCTCACGCAGTTGCTGGTTCAGTTGCTCGGCAAGCGTTGCCAGGCTGTGTTCCAGGCGAGTGGAGTCTTGCGCACTGGCAGGGATCGTCCGATAACTGTCGAGGCTGTCGCTCTGCAACAACGTTAACGAACCAACGCCGACGCCGCTTGCCAGCACATTGCTGTACAGTAAATCGGGGTTAAGGCGGCTTAATGAACGCGGCAGCGGATGCGCCGTCAGTTCTGCCTGCGACGGCTGAACGCTGTCGCTGTCGATAAAGCACACCTGGATATACTCTTCGAGTACGCGCCGCGCCTGCTCTTCGTCGCTACCGCTAATGCTCAGGCTGCAACTGTCATTAAATAAGGTGCCGGTGCCAATCAGCGCCAGTGAACTTTTGGCATCGGCCTTGGCGTTCTGCCGATGGTTAATAAAAGTGATTTCACTTTGCCACTGGCTGCACTGTTCTTTAAGTTCCCACGCCGGACGGGCATGAAGGCCGTTAGGCAAAGGACAGAGAAATTGGATTGTTAACATAACCGCTCCGGGTTAATCGGGAAATCATCTGAAATCCGTCAGTTGAACAACCGTCTCACGGGTAAGACGTTGAATAAGGGCAGATAAAAGTTGCTGCATCTGCAAAATGTCGCGGCAATCGGCAATCGATACGGCGCAATGTCCGTGGCGGGTGGCTGGCCCCATCACCACCGTGGGCATGCCGGTGCCGGTTAAATGCACCGCTCCGCCATCTGTGCCGCCGTTGCTGAACATATCGGCCTGCAACGGCACACCAATTTCTGCCGCCACGGTTTCAATCCACGCGGTAAGTTTTGGCGGCGCAATCAGCGATTTATCGCTTAACACCAGCATCGGACCGTTACCAATCTGGCGATGGTTCGCCGCGCCATAATCAAAGTTTTTCGCCCAGCAGGCGGTATCAAGCACAATGGCGACGTCCGGCGACACCGCGCGGGTGGCGGTTTGCCCGCCGCGTAACCCCACCTCTTCGCTGGAGCTGGCTACCAGCCACACTTCCGCAGGCAGTTCGGCGTCGTGCAGTTCGCGCAGTAAGGTCACTAACAGGTAGCAACCGAGACGATCGTCAAAAGCTTTACCCATCACCCGCTGGTGAGGGAGAACCTGAAAAGTGGTATCAAACGTGACGCGATCGCCTGGACGAATTCCTGCCTGTATCACTTCGTCATACGAACGCGCACCAATGTCTACGCGCATGGCGCTGACGTCATTCCCCTGCCTCTCGCCGTCAAGCAGGCCAGGTATTTTGCACTCTTCACGGGTGGTGATGCGCACCGGCTGCAACTGGCGGGCAGCCATGCGCACGTTGCCAACCGGCAACACATCGATCGCGCCTTCGCGGGAGATGCTGCGCACCATAAATCCCACTTCGTCCATATGCGCACAGATCATCACTTTCGGACCTGTCGATTCATTGAGGTGGATCAGCACCGATCCCAGACCATCAAATCGCACTTCTTTTTGCAGTCGATCCGCTTCATCCAGCAGGATCTGCCGCACTTCCTGTTCCGAGGAGGCGATCGCATCTGCCTCGCTCAACGCTTTTAATAGCGATAAATCCATTATGCATCTCCCGTGAGCAACACTGTTTTCGGCATGGCGTAGAGCACTTCTGCGCCTTGCGGGGTAACCAGCACGACATCTTCGATGCGCACGCCCCCTTGTCCTGGCAAATAAATCCCCGGCTCTACGGTCAGTAACATGCCTGGCTGGAGCATCGTGGTATCACGTGGTGAAAAACGCGGATCTTCATGAACGTCAATGCCAATAGCATGGCCGGTGTTATGGCCGAAATTCTCGCTAAAACCTGCCTCTGTAATCACCCGGCGCGCGGCGTCGTCAACCTGCTGGCAACGCACGCCGGGGCGAATCGCGGAGATTGCCGCCTGCTGCGCTTGCAGGACAATCTGATACACACCAAACAGCGGGTGAGATTCGGCGCTCACCCCTTCGCCATTAACCAGGAAGGTGCGCGTCATATCAGAGCAGTAGCCCTGATACAGCGCACCAAAATCGAGGGTGACAAACTCGCCCGCTGCAACCACTTTGTCGCTGGCTTTACCGTGCGGCAGCGCCCCACGCCAGCCACTGGCGACAATGGTGTCAAAAGAGGCTTTTTCTGCGCCCTGCTGGCGTATAAACCACTCCAGTTCAGCGGCTATCTCGCGCTCGCTCATCCCCGCCTGAATAAAGCGGCGAATATGCTCCGCTCCGCGATCGGCAATCCCACAGGCGAGGCGGATTTTCTCCACCTCCTCTGGCGTTTTGATTTGCCGCAGCACATCCGGCGTGGCGCTTACCAGTTTCGCATTGAGTTCAGACTGCCAGCGGTGCGCGGTTTCCCAACTCACCTGCTGGCCTTCAAAACCGAGCGTTTGCAACTGCTCATCGGCAATGATTTGATTGACGATGGTTGCCAGCATGTGCGTCGCGTCAAGCAAATGCAGCTGGTAGCCTTGCGTACGAGCTTCCACCTCCGCGTAATAGCGCGAATCCACCAGAATGTGCGCACTTTCACGGCTAATCACTACATAACCTGATCCGGTGGAGATCCCCAGATGCGGCTGTTTGTTCTGTCGTGAGGAGAGAAGCACCGCATCCAGTTGTTGCGCCTTAAGCCAGTCACGCAGCGAAGCGAGTAATGTCATCTGAATTTTCCTTCTTACAGGCTATCGATTAACAATTTGCCTTTGCGGAACATCATCAAACGCAGGAACACCACCATCAGCGCGGTAATGATTGCCCCCAGCGCGATCCCCGCCATGTAAACGCCCAGATTAGTCACCAGCGGCCACGCCCAGATTGCTGATTCCGGGAACCATTGCACTGCGCCCAGCCAGACAGCGGCGGTGGAGCCGACAACCGCACCGACCATATAGGACGGAATTGCGGTGATGGGGCTTTCCAGCGCAAACGGAATCGCACCTTCACTGATCCCCATAAACGCCAGGAACATGGCGGTTTTACCCTGCGGATAAAGCTGGGCGTTAAACAGGCGTTTGCCGGTTAAACGACGGTCGATAATAGTCGCCAGACCCAGACCAATCGGCGGAATGACGATTGCGATAGAACGCGCGGTAACCGGTAATACGTGGTCAGTGGTAAAGCTGAAAGCAACGAAACCTGCTGCTTTGTTGATTGGGCCACCGAGGTCGATTGCGGTCGCTGCTGCGATACCCATCGCATACATCAGCGCACCCTTCTCTCCTGCGGCGGTCAATACGGCACGGATCCCACCGTTGATCCAACCGCCAAATGGGGTGATGACGTAATACATCGCCAGCATGACAAAAATGGCGGAAAGAATCGGTAGCAAAAATGTGGTTTTGAACGCTAACAGGAAATCCGGTAACTGGATTTTCTGGTTCATCCACTTCACGAGATAACCCGCAACGATGGAAATAATCAGTGCACCAATGAAGGTAGACGGCACTGGTGAAGAGGTCGCCCACTGCATAGTACTGGGATCAAAGTTCAGCAGTTGCGTTGGCTGGGTAGACATCAACCCGCCGATAAACCCAGCCGGGAACGCCAGTTTGCCGCCGATAGAGTTCGCCACAAAAGCGGCAAACATCGGAATGGCAAAACCAAACAACACGCCGCCGAAGGACTGCGACAGCCAGGCAAATTTCAGTAAGGAGAGGTCGAAACCGGAAAATTTCCCGCTATTAAGTGCATCCATAATGCCAATGTCAGCGGGAATTTTTAGCCAGCTATAAGCAATCAGCTGGCTGAAAGCGAGGATCACGCCGCCCATAATTAAGGTCGGCACCATGCGTGAAATCCCTGACATCACATGCTGCGGGAGTTCACCCCAGAAGCTGCTTTTAGAGGCCTGCGGATTCTTAACTGCCGCTGCCGCACCGGATGCGCCAGGCACAACGGTTGCACTGCGTTTTTTAATGGCCATAACAATTATCCCTGTCGAATATTACTGTTGTTCAGAGGCAATCATCTCTTCGATTTCTTTGATGATGCCCGCAGCGTTTTTAATTGCGTCCTGCAAAGTGATTTCATAAACGTCGCGTGATTCGAAACGTTCGTTATCTTCCGGGGTAACTGCCACGGAGTGGATGATGATGGTCGCTTCGGCGATATCCTGCGCCGTCAGGCGATTCTGGATACCGTCCGCGCCCTGGGTTTCAATTTTCACTTCATAACCGGCTTCTACCGCCGCTTCTTCCAGCGCCTGAGCGGCCATAAAAGTGTGAGCCAGGCCCATTGGGCAGGCACATAAGGCAATCAGTTTCTTACTCATCGTTAATTCCTCGTTCAGTGATAGTTGACGAGTGAAATTATGAACGTGCAAAACAAATCGCCGTTACCAGACAAATAATGCATTTACTGGAGAATTAATCCCGCTGTACGGAAGTGTGACGCAGGTCGGCCTGGTGAGGAGGACACAAAGAAAAATTGAATTAACTGTATGATTTAAAAGATTATCGGGAGAGTTACCTCCCGATATAACAGGAAGGATTTACAGAATGTGACCTAAGGTCTGGCGTAAATGTGCACCGGAACCGAGAAGACCCGGATTGTCATGGACGATGAGATACACCGGAATATCATGGACATATTCTTTAAAGCGCCCTTTATCTTCAAATGCGGCACGGAAACCAGAGGCTTTGAAGAACTCAAGGAAGCGCGGCACGATACCGCCCGCAATAAACACGCCCCCAAATGTCCCGAGATTGAGCGCCAGATTGCCGCCAAAACGGCCCATAATGACGCAAAACAGCGACAACGCACGGCGGCAATCGGTGCAGCTGTCAGCCAGCGCGCGTTCGGTAATATCTTTTGGCTTGAGATTTTCTGGCAGGCGGTTGTCGGCTTTAACAATTGCGCGATACAAATTCACCAGGCCTGGTCCAGAGAGCACGCGTTCAGCAGAGACATGGCCTATTTCAGCACGCAGTATTTCGAGAATAATGGCCTCTTCTTCGCTGTTTGGCGCAAAATCAACGTGACCGCCTTCGCCTGGCAGGCTTACCCAGCGTTTATCGACATGAACCAGATGCGCCACTCCCAGCCCTGTTCCGGCACCGTAAACCGCGATAGGTTTACCTTCAACCGGTTCCTTACCACCAAACTGGATCAGATGCTCTTTTTTCAGCATCGGGATCGCCATCGATACAGCGGTAAAATCGTTAATAATTTCCAGATGGCTAAAACCGAGATTCTTTTTCATTTCGGCAATTGAGAACGCCCAGGTATGGTTGGTCATTGCCACCCAGTCACCGGTAATTGGGCAAGCGATGGCAATACAACCGTCTTTCACCTCGACCTTATGTTCTTCGAGATAAACGCGGATAACCGCTTCCAGGCTGGGATAATCAAGCCCAGAATAGGTTTTAGCCTGCGAGATTTCACCACTGGCAATATCACACAGAGCAAGACGTGCGTTGGTGCCGCCCACATCACCGACTAATGCATACTTTGTCATTCTTCTACTGCTCCGCTAAAGTCAAAATAATTCTTTCTCACACTGTAAATACCTGGGAGCCTAACAACAACGCCGGAAAGGCGAGCTCCCTGTAAATATCGATCTGGGTCACACTATTACTTTATCGTTTCAGCACCAATTGCAGCGATGCCTTTATGCAAGCTGGGCAAACTAAGTATCTGACCCCGCATAAGGAATAGAACATGCTCCATTCGCGAGCCAGAACCATGTTGTTATTATCGCTTCCTGCCCTGGCAATTGGGATTGCGTCCAGTCTTATTCTGATTGTGGTGATGAAAATCGCCTCGGTATTACAGAATTTACTCTGGCAACGACTGCCGGGAAGTCTGGGGATAGCCCAGGATTCACCGCTGTGGATCATCGGAATATTAACGCTGACGGGGATCGCAGTGGGACTGGTTATCCGTTTCAGCCAGGGTCATGCCGGACCAGACCCCGCCAGTGAACCGCTGATCGGCGCGCCAGTCTCCCCTTCTGCGCTACCAGGGCTTATCGTAGCATTAATTCTCGGTCTTGCCGGTGGCGTCAGCCTGGGGCCGGAACATCCGATTATGACCGTTAATATCGCCCTAGCGGTGGCGATAGGCGCTCGTCTGTTGCCTCGAGTTAATCGGATGGAATGGACTATTTTAGCCTCAGCCGGAACTATCGGTGCGCTATTTGGCACACCTGTCGCGGCGGCGTTGATATTTTCGCAAACCTTAAATGGCAGTAATGAAGTGCCGCTATGGGATCGACTCTTTGCGCCGTTAATGGCAGCGGCGGCTGGTGCGCTGACGACAAGTCTATTTTTCCATCCTCATTTTTCGCTGCCCATTGCGCATTACGGACAGATGAAGATGGCAGACATCATCAGCGGTGCGATTGTAGCGGCGATTGCCATCGCTGCGGGGATGGTCGCCGTATGGTGTCTGCCACGGTTGCACGCAATGATGCATCAGATTAAAAACCCTGTGCTCATGCTCGGGGTTGGCGGGTTTATTCTCGGTATTCTGGGCGTTATTGGTGGGCCGGTTTCACTGTTTAAAGGGCTGGATGAGATGCAGCAAATGGTGATGAATCAGGCTTTCAGCACCAGTGATTACTTTTTACTGGCGGTGATTAAGCTCGCCGCTCTGGTCATTGCCGCCGCCAGCGGGTTTCGTGGCGGGCGAATCTTCCCGGCAGTGTTTGTTGGCGTGGCGTTAGGTTTGATGCTACATGAACACGTTCCCGCAGTCCCGGCGGCAATTACTGTCTCCTGCGCTATTCTCGGTATGGTACTGGTGGTAACGCGCGATGGCTGGTTAAGCCTGTTTATGGCGGCGGTCGTTGTACCTGATACCAATCTGCTACCGCTACTTTGTATCGTTATGCTTCCGGCATGGCTATTGCTGGCTGGCAAACCAATGATGATTGTGAATCGCCCGAAGCAGCAACCACCCCACGATAACCTTTAGCAAAAAATGCTCTCCCTCATGATTTAAGAGTTATGGCGATGAAACGGGGCTTTACCTCCCCGTAATATTGCGTTAACAGGCCGCTGACGGCTTCGATCGTGAAGGAGAATAACAATGTTCAGGTCACTGTTTCTGGCGGCCGCCCTGATGGCTTTTACCCCACTTGCGGCAAACGCAGGTGAAATTACCCTACTGCCATCAATCAAATTACAAATTGGCGATCGCGATCATTACGGTAATTACTGGGACGGTGGTCACTGGCGCGACCGTGATTACTGGCACCGTAATTACGAATGGCGTAAAAACCGCTGGTGGCGTCACGATAATGGCTACCACCGTGGCTGGGATAAGCGTAAAGCGTATGAGCGTGGTTATCGTGAAGGCTGGCGCGACCGTGATGATCATCGCGGGAAAGGCCGTGGACACGGACATCGTCATTAAACACATCCACTAATGGAGCACGATGCCTGATGCGACGCTGGTGCGTCTTATCTGGCCTACAGCCCCACTCCATTGAACGCGTAGGGCGGATAAGGCGTTTTACGCCGCATCCGCCTGTGGTGTCTGATGCGACGCCCGTTCAACTACAACCCCAGCGCCGTTCCCACCAACAGCCAGATATTCAGCGCCACTACCAACACCACAATCACCCAGCCAGTCTGTTTTACGCGTTTGCTGTTCACCAGATCGCCCATCAACTTACTGTCACTGGTGAAAATCAACAGTGGAACCAGCGCCAGGGCGATACCAAAACTTAGCAGCACCTGGCTCATGACCAGAATTCGTGTCGGATCTAATCCCATCAGGATGACAATAAATGACGGCAACATGGTAACTGTCCGGCGCACCCACAGCGGGATATGGAAACGAATAAAACCCTGCATGACCACCTGCCCCGCCAGCGTACCCACCACCGTTGAAGAAAGCCCAGCTGCCACCAGGCTTAAACCAAAGACAGTCGCTGCAGCATTGCTTAACAGCGGTTGCAGCGTCAGGTAGGCTTCGTCAAGATCGGCGACACCAGTATGGCCGGAAAAGTGGAACGCGGCAGCAGCCGTTGCCATCATCGCCAGATTGACAAAACCAGCAATAGTCATGGCAATCGCGACATCCCATTTGGTGGCTGAATAACGTTGCTGGCGTGACCCATCATGCAGATGCTGGGTCAGCGAAGAGTGCAAATAAATCACATGCGGCATAATCGTCGCCCCCAGCACACCCGCAGCCAGGAAGACCGCCTCTGAGGTAGGTAAACTCGGGATCACCATTCCTTTACCTAACTGCGCCAGGTTAGGCTGGGAGAAGATCAGCTCAACAATGTAAGCCGCTGCGACAAACAGCAGTAGCCCGCCAATCACTTTCTCCAGCGGTTTTTGCCCGCGACGTTGCAGCATTAAAATCAGGAAGGTTGCGATACCCGTTAATACGGCGCCCTGCAACAGCGAAACCCCAAGAATCAGTTTGAAACCGATAGCCGCGCCAATAAATTCCGCCAGGTCGGTAGCCATCGCAATAATTTCTGCCTGAACCCAATAGAACCAGACGACCGGACGCGGGTAGTGATCGCGAATTTGTTCCGCCAGATTTTTACCGGTGGCAATCCCCAGCTTGGCCGAGAGGATCTGAATCAGCATCGCCATCAGATTAGCCCAGACAACAACCCACAATAGCTTATAGCCGAAGCTGGCACCCGCCTGAATATTGGTCGCAAAGTTGCCGGGATCGATATAACCAATCGCCGCAATGAACGCAGGTCCCATTAATGCGAGCCTCATCTTGCGCGCCGCCCGTCCGCTGCTACTCTCAACGCGATAGTTCGTCATCTTGTTGTGCCTCTAAAACATAGCCTTTGCTATGTTTCATGCTATGTCAAACGAGAATGATTATCAAATTCATTTAAATGGGTTGTGATGATTTCTCTGATAGACCAGGATTATGACTACGAAAAGATTGATGGCTTGAATGTTATTTTTATGTTTAATGTTAGCACATTTACATAACTTTCCGCTTCCATACACAACATAGCAGAAATGTAGGACAGCTCACTATTTTTGAAGCTTGTCACAGGACGTCATTATAGTGTGTGTCAGATCTCGTTTTCCTGAATCATGTTGCATAGAATGTGCACGGAAATTTAACCTGCCTCATATTTGGAGCAAATATGGACCGCGTCCTTCATTTTGTACTGGCACTAGCCGTTGTTGCGATTCTCGCATTGCTGGCAAGCAGCGACCGCAAAAAAATTCGTATCCGTTATATTATTCAACTGCTTGTTATCGAAGTATTACTGGCGTGGTTCTTCCTGAACTCTGACGTTGGTCTGGGCTTCGTGAAAGGCTTCTCCGAAATGTTCGAAAAACTGCTCGGATTTGCCAACGAAGGTACTAACTTCGTCTTTGGTAGCATGAATGATCAAGGCCTGGCGTTCTTCTTCCTGAAAGTGCTGTGCCCTATCGTCTTTATTTCTGCGTTGATCGGTATTCTCCAGCACATTCGCGTGCTGCCGGTGATTATCCGCGCGATTGGTTTCCTGCTTTCCAAAGTCAATGGCATGGGCAAACTGGAATCCTTTAACGCCGTCAGCTCCCTGATTTTGGGACAATCCGAGAACTTTATCGCCTATAAAGATATCCTCGGCAAAATCTCCCGTAATCGTATGTACACCATGGCAGCAACAGCGATGTCCACCGTGTCGATGTCCATCGTTGGCGCATACATGACGATGCTGGAGCCGAAATACGTCGTTGCTGCACTGGTACTGAACATGTTCAGCACCTTTATCGTGCTGTCGCTGATCAACCCTTACCGCGTTGATGCCAGCGAAGAAAACATTCAGATGTCCAACCTGCACGAAGGTCAGAGCTTCTTCGAAATGCTGGGTGAATACATTCTGGCAGGTTTCAAAGTTGCCATTATCGTTGCAGCGATGCTGATCGGCTTTATCGCCCTGATCGCCGCACTGAACGCACTGTTTGCCACCGTGACTGGCTGGTTTGGCTACAGCATCTCCTTCCAGGGTATCCTGGGCTACATCTTCTATCCGGTTGCATGGGTAATGGGTGTTCCATCCAACGAAGCACTGCAAGTGGGCAGTATCATGGCGACCAAACTGGTTTCCAACGAGTTCGTTGCGATGATGGATCTGCAGAAAATTGCTTCCACGCTTTCTCCGCGTGCAGAAGGCATCATCTCTGTGTTCCTGGTATCCTTTGCTAACTTCTCTTCTATCGGGATTATCGCGGGCGCGGTTAAAGGTCTGAACGAAGAGCAAGGTAACGTGGTCTCTCGCTTCGGTCTGAAACTGGTTTACGGCTCTACGCTGGTGAGCGTACTTTCTGCGTCAATCGCAGCACTGGTGCTGTAAGTCCAATACATTCATTAAAAAAGCCGGGGAATGTTCCCCGGCTTCAGTTTGTTGACAACGTGTGCTCTGTTTATGCCGGATGCGGCGTAAACGCTTTATCCGGCATACAAAACATCGCAAATTCAATAGATTGTGATTCCCATCCAGGCCTGATAAACATAGCGCATCAGGCCGTTTACTGGTTGTCATCAGCCTCAAATGCCGGGGATAATCCCCCGGTTTTTTTACGCCTGTTAATCCGCTAATGGCTGCGGGCGGCCAATCAAATACCCTTGCAGATATTGCACCCCAAGTTTATGCAATAACGCCTGCTGCTGTTGCGTTTCGACAAACTCCGCTACCACGCTTAACGACTTCGCTTTCGCCAGGTCGGTAATTGACCGCACAATCATCGCATCCAGCGTATTAGTCACTATATCTTTCACAAAGACGCCATCAATCTTGATGATATCGGCCTGCAAACGTTTTAATCGCTCGTAGTTGGCATAACCAGTGCCAAAGTCATCAATCGCAATACGGAAGCCAAATTTATGCAGTTGCTCGATGTTGTACATGCTGCTCTCTGCATTTGAAAACGCCTGCTCCTCGGTGATCTCAAGAATGACTGTCTCCGGGGAGATGTGATAACGCTTAAACAGACGAATAATCCGCCCGGCGATATTTTTTTGCAACAGAGTGAGCGGCATTAAATTGACTGAAAAGCGCGGACCTTTATTGTTGGAAGGGTGAGTTGCTAACCACTTCAACAGAGATTCCAGCACCTGCAAATCGAAACGCGCGCTAAGGTTAAACTGGGCGATAAGCGGCAGAAATTTATCCGGCGTCATAATGCCGTCGTCATATTTCAGACGCGCCAGGATCTCATCATAGCCCTGCCCCTCTTTGTTACGAATGGGCTGGGCGTAGAGAAGCAAATCACCATTATCTAACGCCTTACGAATGGTGTTCAGCAACAGTACCTGTTTGGTGGTCTGCCCGGACGCCATCTCCTCTCGATTATCCAACGCCAACACGTGGTGATGAACGCAGGATTGTTCCGCCAGCCAGCTTAACTGCCCCAACATAGGCTGCAGGGTTTCCTGATTGCCATCAAAACGCCCCCAGGCGGCACCATAGCCCATATCCAGACCGGTGTTGTTCCAATGAATCTGCCGACTATTGAGGATGTTAACCATATGCTGTAGTCGGCCTTCCGTTTCCGGCCCGGTCAGTACCAGCAGCAATTCACTGCCCGGCAGTTGATACAACTTTTCGTTTTCCTGCATCAACGGCAGCAAGGTACGGTAAATTGAGCGGATACAATGAACACGCATCACCAGACCGTAATGACGACTCATAAACTCAAGATTATCAATACGCAGGCAGCAAAAACTCTTTCCCGCCTCCTGCTCCTGCGATTGCTCCAGTGCACGAAAGTTGGGTAATAGCGTTAATGGATCGGTCAGGGCCTGCAAATGCCAGCGGCGATTAAGCCATTCACTTCGATGGTAAATACGCACCATGTAAAGCAGGCAAACGCTAAAGGAAATCAGCACCGCGAGAATAAATGCCAGCGAATATTCAGTTTCGACCCCTTGTAAAAAATTCTGGTTGTAATTCAAGAGGAAAAGAGTCGAAACAGCCCAGGTGAGATTTAAAAACGGATAACGAAGTTTACCAACACCAAGGGTAAAGATGATGAAGAAAACGGGCACCAGGTAACCGGCAATAAAGTCGTTTTCATAAGGCGTACACATCAGAAGTAGCAGTACGCTAAGAGCCGCCAGCCAGCTTAAAGTAAATGCACGTTTCTCTTTGTTCAGCGACGGGGCGATATCCCTGCGCCACAATATCTGCGCAAAGTGGGGGCTTACAATCATGCGAGTGAGATAGTAATAGAGCATGTTGTAAATCAACACTGCCGTGAAAAGGCTAAGTAAATCAACGACCGTGAAAATAGCATCTGCATCGCCGAAAAATGTCGATATCTTTAGCGGGAAATCAAAAAAGCTACCCACCAGATACATGCTGCCTTTGATGCCAATCGGCGTCACTAAACCAAGCCAGAAGAGACGTCGCCAGACGTATCGGGTGGTCAACCCATAACGCCAACGCGTTCCTAACTGCCAGCGTAATATTGCACAGGCACACAGCACTACAAATGTCTGGCTACCGAGCATGACGGCAGTTTGCAAAAATGAGAGATGGAAATTCCACAGATTAGTGCAAAACATCCCGCATAAAACAGGAACAACACCACGCCAGCCAAAGATGAACAATATTGACAGCATTACGCACAGTGGCATCCACGCCAGAAAGATATAGCTGGAGTGGATAACGGCAAGTGGCGAAATAAAACGGGATAGCTGAATAAGTACCACGGTGAGCGTAAACGCCAGTGTGAATATCTTGATATTTTTTATCAGATTATGCTCCACAAACATGAGTAGACTACTCTCACTGATCGGGGTTTTCAGGCACCCAAATAATAAGTTTATTCGCATCGCGAAGCAAACAGGAGTCGGCCTGTTGCCGCTTTTTCATCCAATGATGCTTTCACCAGGCGGCACTAACCCGGGCGTAGACTGTATTACAAAAGCGGCAAAAATCAGAGACAAAAAACCCCCGCTTCACAGCGAGGGTTTGAAATTTGGTGGAGCTAAGCGGGATCGAACCGCTGACCTCTTGCATGCCATGCAAGCGCTCTCCCAGCTGAGCTATAGCCCCACGATGCGTTTACGTACCAAATTTGCTGGGTGCAAAATTTGGTGGAGCTAAGCGGGATCGAACCGCTGACCTCTTGCATGCCATGCAAGCGCTCTCCCAGCTGAGCTATAGCCCCATCACGTAAAGCTTGTCGAGTTGACGGGCGGCATCATATGAATTCCGTCCGAATGTGTCAACGGCAAATTGCAGCGCCTTGTTTCAATCGCTGAAAAATCAGGCAAATGAACATTTTTGGATTACGCCTCGCATTCAGTAGTTATTCATGTCACGGTTTCATGTAAATTGATGCTATAAAATGAACACTTAATAGACCCACAACTATTCAGGGAATTGTTATGTTCAAGGAGAGGATGACGCCAGATGAACTTGCCAGACTGACCGGTTATAGCCGGCAGACCATTAATAAATGGGTACGCAAGGAAGGCTGGACGACATCACCAAAACCGGGCGTCCAGGGGGGCAAGGCTCGACTGGTACACGTCAATGAACAGGTTCGTGAATATATTCGCAATGCAGAACGCCCGGAGGGTCAGGGAGAAATACCCGCCCTGTCTGGCGATGCACCGCTTGAAGTGCTGTTAGCTACGCTGGCGAAAGAGATGACGCCGGCTGAACAAAAGCAGTTTACATCATTGCTTCTGCGGGAAGGGATTATCGGGTTATTACAACGCTTAGGGATTCGCAACAGCAAATAATATGAAAAGATTACGCAATAAAATGACCACCGAAGAACTGGCGGAATGCCTCGGTGTGGCGAAACAAACAGTTAACCGCTGGATTAGAGAAAAAGGCTGGAAAACAGAAAAATTTCCCGGAGTGAAAGGTGGTCGAGCCAGACTTATTCTACTGGACACACATGTTTGCGAATTTATTCAAAACACGCCTGCCTTCCATAATACGCCAATGCTTCTCGAGGCCGAAGAATCCCTTGCTGAATACGCGCCGGGTATGCGCACTCCGGCTTATCGGCAAATAATCAGCGCAATAGACAATATGACTCACAGTGAGCAGGAAAAAGTTGCGCAATTTTTATCGCGTGAAGGGATTCGTAATTTCCTTGCCCGTCTCGACATTGACGAATCAGCATAAATAAAAAACGGCAGGATACTATCTCCTGCCGTTTATCTTTTATGCGCTAATTACTGCTGGCTTTCGCGTTCAGCAATAAAAGCCAGAGCTTTGTTGATGCGCTCGATGCTACGAGCTTTGCCGATCGCGTGAACGGTAACATCCAGTGCCGGCGACTGCCCCGCACCAGTGACAGCGACACGCAGCGGCATACCGACTTTGCCCATCCCCACTTCCAGCTCGTCCGCCGTCGTCTGAATAGCGTGGTGAACGTTTTCAGCTGTCCAATCAGTAATAGCTGCCAGTTTGTCGCGAACCACTTCCAGCGGCTGACGCGCTACCGGGCGCAGATGTTTTTTCGCTGCATCGGCATCGAACTCAGCAAAATCTTCGTAGAAGTAACGGCAGCTCTGTGCCATTTCTTTCAGAGTTTTGCAGCGTTCTCCCAGCAGTTTAACCAGATCCGCCAGCTGCGGGCCGTTGCGGGTATCGATATTTTCCTGCTCGATGTGCCACTGTAAATGGGTAGCAACATACTCCGGCGGCAGCGTGTTAATGTAGTGGTGGTTTAACCACAGCAGCTTGTCGGTATTGAACGCGCTGGCAGATTTGCTGACGGCATTCAGGGTGAAGTATTTGATCATCTCTTCACGGGTGAAGATTTCCTGATCGCCATGGGACCAGCCCAGACGCACCAGATAGTTCAGCAATGCTTCCGGCAGATAGCCGTCGTCGCGATACTGCATTACGCTGACCGCACCGTGACGTTTGGACAGTTTTTTACCGTCATCGCCGTTGATCATAGAAACGTGCGCGTAAACCGGCACTGGTGCTTTCAGGGCTTTCAGAATGTTGATCTGGCGCGGCGTGTTGTTGATATGGTCTTCACCACGGATAACATGGGTGATTTCCATATCCCAGTCATCGACAACTACACAGAAGTTATAGGTCGGAGAACCATCGGTACGGCGGATAATCAGATCATCCAGCTCCTGGTTGCTGAACTCGATCGGACCACGGATCTGATCGTCAAAAACCACAGAACCTTCTTGCGGATTAGCAAAACGTACGACACACGGTTCATCATCAGCATGATGCTCATGGCTGTGGCGGCAGCGACCGTCATAACGCGGCTTCTCACCTTTCGCCATTTGCTCTTCACGCAGTGCTTCCAGACGCTCTTTAGAGCAATAGCATTTATAGGCCGTGCCCTCTTCCAGCATCTGATCGATAACTGCGTTATAGCGATCAAAACGTTTGGTCTGATAGTACGGACCTTCATCCCACTCCAGACTCAGCCAGTTCATACCATCCATAATGGCTTCGATAGCTTCCGGCGTAGAACGCTCAAGATCGGTGTCTTCAATACGCAGCACGAACTCACCGCCGTGGTTACGTGCAAAAAGCCAGGAGTAAAGAGCAGTACGCGCGCCGCCAACGTGCAGATAGCCTGTTGGGCTTGGCGCGAAGCGAGTTTTGATTTTCATGAAATGGCCTTACGTTTAGAAAGATGCCGACAACCGGCAAATCCTGGAAAAATTGAGTGGGCGATATTCTATCACTCCAGCCTGATTCCTCAATGTAGTTCGGGTTGCTACATGATGCATTATTGTTTTCGTTGAGAAATTGCGCAACACGGTCTGTTTTGCGATCATCCTGCTTAATTTTACGACGAACAAACAAATTCTTTAGAAAATGCGTTGACTCATTTCGAACTCTCCCTATAATGCGACTCCACACAGCGGGGGTGATTAGCTCAGCTGGGAGAGCACCTCCCTTACAAGGAGGGGGTCGGCGGTTCGATCCCGTCATCACCCACCA
>NZ_KE136725.1:328303-518938 GCF_000407925.1 Escherichia sp. KTE31
CGGGTCGTTAGCTCAGTTGGTAGAGCAGTTGACTTTTAATCAATTGGTCGCAGGTTCGAATCCTGCACGACCCACCAATGTAAAAAAGCGCCCTAAAGGCGCTTTTTTGCTATCTGCGATTTGCGAAATTGCCTGATGCGCTTCGCTTATCAGACCTACGATTTCCGGCAACTCCTCGCCTACTGTGTCAATGCTGCCAACAGCTTAACCATCGCGGGTGTCACCTGCTGCGTTTCATAAACAATATACAAATCTGCCGGGATGCGCTCTTTGAGCGGACGGAAAATGACACCTGGCCAGTTCATCTGTGCGTAGCTGTCTGCTATCAAGGTGATACCAATACCCATACTGATCATGGCCAGCACCGTTTGCGGTTCATTAACTTCGCGAATAACAACCGGTGAAAACCCCGCCTGCTGACAAACACGCTGCAAAAAATCCCAGTCTGTGTACACGGGCGGCATTGTGACAAAATACTCGTCACGTAGTGCTTCCAGCGGAACGGCGGAATATGATGAGAGGTGATGCTCTTCAGGCATCGCTACCAGAAACGCCGATTCATGCAAGCGTAAGCTGGTAAAATCTTCCGGTGGTTCTGTCGCCATTCGCCAGATCCCGGCATCGAGTTCGCGACGCTCCAACAGCGCCATTTGCATCGCAGGCATCTTTTCGCGAAACAGTACTTCAACGTTGGGGTTTTCCCTAAGAAATCGCCGCATAACCGGTCGCATCCGTCCCCACATTGCCGTTCCGACCACACCGAGTTCAATCCGCCCTGCTTCTCCCCGCCCTATTTGTTCAATCCGAGCCAACACCTGATTTGCATTCATCAGCAATCGGCGCGATTCTTCCATCAAAATTTTGCCCGCGTGTGTCAGGACGACGCTGCGCGAGTGACGAATAAAAAGCTGTGTGCCAAGTTGATTTTCCAGCTCTTTAATATGAATACTGAGCGGAGGCTGAGACATATTTAAACGCGCCGCTGCGCGGCCAAAATGTAACTCTTCCGCTACAGCAAGAAAATAACGGAGCAACTTAAGGTCTGTTCTGTAAATGCGTTCCATAATTAAGTGCTCCGTTTAATAAATATATCTTGTTAAATTATCACGGCATAAAGTATTTCACCACCAGATAACCTACATACATAAACACAATAGATAATATACCCGGCAATACATTTGGCACAGGAATAGGTAATCGCACGATTGTAAATAAAGCACCAATGCCAAAACCGACACCAGAAGAAAATAAAATATCTTTCACTAATTAACCTTTATCATAAAAGCAGCCCCGAAAAACAGAGCTGCAAATCCTTTTAATGTGTCACTGTTCGATGTGTTATCTTTTCAGGGTCATGGTTATATTTAAACCCAAAGAAAAATATCACTGCGAGGAAAAGAGAATATCCTGCAAACATCAGCCAGATAGTTTGCCAGTCTTTTACGCCATCTACCGAGAAGTAATCTACTGCCATACCGCTCAGAATCGAGCCGACCCACGCACCGACACCATTTACCATGGTCATAAAGAGCCCCTGTGCGCTGGCACAAATGCTGGAATCAACTTCCTGTTCGACAAAGACCGAACCGGAAATATTGAAGAAATCAAACGCGCAGCCGTAAACAATCATCGACAGCAGCAGCAAAATAAACCCGGTTGGTGACGGATCGCCATAAGCGAAGAAGCCAAAGCGTAGCGTCCAGGCCACCATACTCATAAGCATGACCGTTTTGATACCGAAACGCTTTAAAAAGAACGGAATCGTCAGAATAAAACCGACTTCAGCCATCTGTGAAACTGACAGTAAAATGGACGGATACTTCACCACGAAGCTATCAGCAAACTCCGGGTTACGAGCAAAATCATGCAGGAACGGGTTGCCAAAAACGTTGGTAATTTGCAGTACCGCGCCCAGCATCATGGCGAAGAGGAAAAAGATGGCCATGCGTGGATTTTTGAACAGGACGAAGGCATCCAGACCGAGCTTACTGGCAAGCGAAGTAGCCACTTTTTTCTGCGCAACAGGAATCTTAGGCAAAGTCAGCGCATAAGCCGACAGCAGCAGAGACGCCCCGGAAGCGATATACAGTTGCAGACTGCTCAATTCCAGATGCAGTAAGCTTACCGCCCACATCGCGATGATGAACCCCACCGTACCAAAAACGCGAATAGGCGGGAAAGCCGTCACCGGGTCAAGCCCCGCCTGGGCGAGGCAGGAATAAGAGACGCTGTTCGATAATGCGATAGTCGGCATAAATGCCATCGCATTGACTAACATCACCCAAAACATCGTATCCGGATCACTCACCGACGCCGCATAAAAAAGCACACCAGCACACACCAAGTGGCACAGCATATATGCACGTTCCGCACGCAGCCATTTATCCGCGATAATCCCCATAATGCCAGGCATAATTATCGCAGCAATCCCTTTGGAGCTGTAGACCATACCGACGTTAGCGCCGGTAAAATGAAGGGTATTAATCATGTAAGAACCGAGGGTAACCAGCCAGCTCCCCCAGATAAAATATTGCAAAAAGGACATTACCTTTAAGCGTAAAGCGATGCTCATAATCGTTTCCTTATCGCATCATGTGGCCTCACCCGTGAGGCCGTTTATTGTTGTTTTACTTAGGCAATATTGCGCAGAAAGCCGCAAATAAGGTTGATAAAGTTCTGCTTAGAGAGCTCCGCAGCTGCCAGCGTTTGGGTATGCGAAAGCTTTACGTCACTCAGACCTTCCGCCATATTGGTAATCGCAGAAACGGCCACTACCTTCAGGTCACAATGGCGTGCTGAAATAACTTCAGGCACAACGGACATTCCAACGACATCCCCGCCAATAATTTGCATCATGCGAATTTCAGCCGCCGTTTCGAAATTCGGTCCCGGATACGAAACAAACACACCTTCCGTCAGGGGGAATCCCTCTTCTTTCGCCACTTTTTGCAACAGAGCCCGGTAATCCGCATCATAGGCATTTGCCAGCGAGAAGAAGCGTTCTCCAAAACGTTCATCGTTAAGACCCACCATCGGTGTACCCGGCATGGTGTTGATGTGGTCTTTCAGCGCAACCAGACTGCCCGCCCCCACCTCCGGACGCAGTGATCCCGCCGCATTGGTGCAGAACAGCAGTTCACAACCCAGCAATTTGAAAGTACGAATCGCATCGGTCATGATGGTCATTCCACGACCTTCATAGAAATGTCCCCGACCTTTCATACATGCCACCGGAACGCCCTGGAGATGCCCCAACACCAGCTCGCCTGCATGTCCATGCACCGTACTCACCGGGAAGCCCGGCAGCTTTTCATAGGAAATGGCGACAGCGTTCTCAATCTGATCGGCCAGCGCGCCCAGCCCGGAACCTAAAATAAAAACCACTCGTGGTGTGAAATCTGGTTTATAAGCCCGGATAATATCGACGCAATACAGCGGGTTATGAGAAAAATTTGCCTGAGACATATATATCCTTTTTCTGTGGGGTTGAATCTAACGCCTTTTTATAGCGAGGTTGTCCCGGCTCTTACCAATACACTTTTTTCACGCATTCAATAGTGATTCGATATCGATGGATTTATATCTTTTCACTATTAATTCTCAGCAAAAACTGTATTGGTGATACTCACTCCCTTGCATTAACAATATGCCGTTTTTAAGCAACCATTTTATTAAGCAATCTACTAATAACGATCGGCATAGGGATTTATGCTATGAAAAAACATCTTCTGACTCTTTCCTCTTTATTAGCCATACCTGTTATATCTCATGCAGAATTTAAAAGTGGATTTGCAGATATCGGCGTGCATTACCTGGACTGGACCAGCAGAACCACTGAGAAATCGTCGACCAAATCACACAAAGATGATTTTGGTTATCTTGAACTGGAAGGCGGCGCTAACTTTAGTTGGGGAGAAATGTACGGGTTCTTCGACTGGGAAAACTTTTATAACGACCGCCACAATAAACCAGGTAGCGAGCAGCGTTATACCTTTAAAAATACCAACCGCATTTACCTGGGCGATACCGGATTTAATCTCTACCTACACGCGTATGGCACCTACGGTTCGGCAAATCGGGTGAATTTCCACGATGATATGTTCCTGTACGGTATCGGCTACAACTTTACTGGCAAGGGGTGGTGGTTCAAACCGTTCTTCGCTAAACGCTATACGGATCAAACCTATTACACTGGCGATAACGGTTACGTGGCAGGTTGGGTTGTGGGTTACAGCTTTATGCTGGGCAGAGAGAAATTCACCCTCACCAACTGGAACGAGTACGAGTTTGATCGTGATGCCACCTACGCAGCAGGTAATGGCGGTAAAGAAGGGCTGAACGGTGCGGTCGCCCTCTGGTGGAACGCTACCGCGAAACTCACCGCAGGCATTCAGTATCGCTACGCGGACGACAAGCTGGGAGAAGCCTGGTATCAGGACGCCATCATTTACTCGGTCAAATTTAACTTCTGAACCATTTCTGCCGGGATTCCCGGCAGAAATACATAACACGATATATGATACAACGAATCCCCTTCTCGCCCTGCCATCACTATTCTCCTTGTTCTTGCTCCACGTCCTCTAATGCTTCAGCAGTTGTTGAAAGTGACCGGTTCTTCCTGCGCTACTGTGACGAAAACATTTAATTGTTTTAATGAGTCATTCATCTATTTTCTTCATGAATGAATGCAATAAATCAATTTTATTTCTCAAACTGAAAGAAGCACAATAGCACCATCGATCATCTGGAGTCTTTATGAAACTTTTTCGTATCCTCGATCCTTTCACCTTAACCCTGGTCACGGTGGTGTTACTGGCTTCTTTCTTTCCGGCCAGAGGCGGTTTTGTCCCCTTCTTTGAAAATCTGACCACGGCAGCCATTGCCCTGTTGTTCTTTATGCACGGCGCGAAGTTGTCGCGAGAGGCTATTATTGCAGGCGGTAGTCACTGGCGACTGCATTTGTGGGTGATGTGCAGTACCTTCGCGCTGTTTCCGGTTCTGGGCGTGTTGTTTGCCTGGTGGAAACCAGTAAACGTCGATCCCATGCTCTATTCCGGCTTTCTCTATCTTTGCATTCTCCCTGCCACCGTGCAGTCTGCAATCGCTTTTACTTCGATGGCGGGCGGTAACGTCGCGGCGGCCGTTTGTTCTGCATCAGCATCCAGCCTGCTGGGTATTTTCCTTTCGCCATTGCTGGTTGGTCTGGTGATGAATGTTCACGGTGCAGAGGGCAGCCTTGAGCAGGTCGGTAAGATTATGCTGCAATTGTTACTGCCTTTTGTGTTGGGGCATCTTTCTCGCCCGTGGATTGGCAACTGGGTGGCACGCAATAAAAAGTGGATTGCGAAAACTGACCAGACCTCCATTCTGTTGGTGGTCTATACGGCGTTCAGCGAAGCCGTCGTTAACGGCATCTGGCACAAAGTCGGCTGGGGATCGTTGCTGTTTATCGTGGTGGTCAGCTGCGTGCTGTTGGCTATCGTGATTGTGATTAACGTCTTTATGGCACGCCGACTAGGTTTCAATAAAGCGGATGAGATAACGATTGTCTTCTGTGGTTCGAAAAAGAGCCTGGCGAATGGTATTCCGATGGCGAACATTCTGTTCCCAACGTCAGTTATCGGTATGATGGTGCTACCACTGATGATTTTCCATCAGATCCAGCTGATGGTTTGCGCGGTGCTGGCGCGTCGTTATAAGCGCCAGACCGAGCAACTACAGGCGCAGCAGGAAAGCCACGCTGGGAAGATTTAAAGCGGACGTTTCAGGGGCTGAACCAGTTGCGTCAGCCCCTCGGTTTTAATCAGCAGCGTGATTTGCATTAGCTCACTGAGTTTTCCCGCCGGGAACTCATCCTTGCGGGCAAACCACAAAAGATACTCTTCCGGCAGGTCGATTAAGCGACGCCCTTTATACTTGCCAAACGGCATTATCGTATTGGCTATTTCAATCAGCTGCTCTTTTTCCATCTCAGTTACCCAGCAAACGTAGCATTTCAGCTTCGTCGATCACTTCAATGCCCAATTCCTGCGCTTTCGCCAGTTTAGAACCTGCGGCTTCTCCGGCGATCACCAGATCGGTTTTCTTCGACACGCTGCCCGCAACTTTCGCGCCCAGTTCGACCAGGCGAGCTTTAGCGTCATCACGCGACATCTGACTTAAGCTACCGGTGAGCACCACGGTTTTACCGGCAAACGGACTGTCGATCTCTTCAGCGTTGATGACGACCGGCGCAGGCCAGCGAACGCCTTCCGCTAACAGCTCGCTGATGACATTGCGGTTGCTTTCTTCGGCAAAGAAGTTATGAACATGGGATGCAACGACAATTCCGACATCGGGAACTTTTTGCAGCTCTTCAATCGAGGCTGCTTCCAGTGCTTCCAGCGTGCCGAAATATGCCGCCAGACCTGCTGCGGTGGCCTCGCCGACTTCACGGATGCCAAGCGCATAAAGGAAGCGAGCAAAGGTGGTTTCTTTCGCTTTTTCCAGCGCGTTAACCACGTTTTGCGCTGATTTCGGCCCCATTCTCTCCAGTCCGGTCAGTTTGCCTGCGGTGAGTTTGAACAGGTCAGCAGATGTGTGGACGTACTCTTTTTCGACAAGCTGGTCGATGATTTTGTCACCCATACCGTCAACGTCCATCGCGTGGCGGGAAACAAAGTGTTTCAGCGACTCTTTACGCTGAGCGCCGCAAATCAGGCCACCAGTACAGCGGGCGACTGCTTCTCCTTCCACACGTTCAACATCAGAACCACATACCGGACAATGCGTCGGAAATACAACCTCACGGGTATCTTCCGGGCGTTCAGAAAGCACTACGTTAACCACCTGCGGGATCACATCGCCAGCGCGGCGGATCACCACCTTATCGCCAATACGTAAACCAAGACGTTCGATTTCATCGGCATTGTGTAAGGTAGCATTGCTCACCAGCACGCCTGCAACATGTACAGGTTCCAGACGCGCAACGGGCGTAATAGCGCCAGTACGTCCAACCTGAAACTCAACGTCGCGCACGAAAGTCATCTGTTCCTGTGCCGGGAATTTAAACGCCACTGCCCAGCGCGGGGCACGTGAAACAAAGCCAAGTTGTTCCTGCTGCGCCAGTGAGTTGACTTTAATCACCACGCCGTCGATATCAAAGCCCAGCGTCGGGCGGTCTTCTTCAACTTTGTGATAAAACGCCAGCACCTCTTCTGCCGATTCACATAACGTGACACGATCGCTGACCGGTAATCCCCACTTTTTAAATTGCATTAAACGGCCAAGATGGGTGTCAGGCAGCTCGCCACCTTCCAGTACACCAACGCCGTAGCAGAAGAAAGTGAGCGGTCGCTTCGCCGTGATACGTGGATCAAGCTGACGCAGCGAACCTGCCGCCGCATTACGTGGGTTAGCAAATACTTTCCCGCCCGTGCGTCGCGCCTCTTCGTTGATCTTTTCGAATCCCGCTTGCGGCAGGAATACTTCACCACGTACTTCCAGGCGCGCCGGGATATTCTCACCATGCAATTTCAACGGAATAGCGCGGATAGTACGGACGTTAGACGTAATGTCTTCTCCGGTGGTGCCATCGCCACGGGTCGCCGCACTGACCAGAACGCCATTCTCATACAGAATGCTGACGGCAAGACCATCCAGCTTCAGCTCACAGCACCAGGTGACTTTTTCGTTACTTTTCAGACGATCCAGTACGCGTTTGTTGAAGGCGAGAAAACTCTCTTCATCAAAAACGTTGTCCAACGACAGCATCGGAACTTCATGACGAATCTGGCTGAAGGCTGCCAGCGGTGCTGCGCCTACGCGCTGGGTTGGTGAATCCGGGGTAATGAGTTCCGGATGTTTTGCTTCCAGCTCGCGCAGCTCACGCATCAGCCTGTCGTATTCAGCGTCGGGAATTTCCGGCGCATCCATCACATGATAAAGATATTCATGATGGCGAAGCGTCGTTCGCAGTTCTGTGAGTTGTCTTTCGATTGATTCCATATCGCACCATCAATGCTAAAAACCCCCGACAAGCGGGGGTTCGAAGAAGAGTTAATTTGCCTTAAGTGTATCAGGCGTTAGCGTCTTTCACTTCGCGGATGATGTCCTGATACTCGCGCAGTTTCTGCGGAGTCATCATACGGCGCTGATCGTCAAGAACCACGCCACCGACTTCATCAGCGATATGCTGCGCAGATTGCAACATCAGCTTGAAGTTTTGCAGTTCATCACCATAAGAAGGAACCTGCATAAAGATAGTGACGCCAGGAGTGGTGAAATCCTTCATTTCAGGATCGAATGTTCCCGGTTTCACCATATTCGCCAGGCTGAATAACGCAGGGCCACTGCCGTCAGGGCTAAGATGACGATGGTAAATATTCATATCGCCAAAGATGAAGCCCGCCTGCTGAATGCTGTTAAGAAGCAGTTCACCATTAAGCTCACTACCGTGATGCGCCGCAACGTTCATAATGATCACCGCTTCTTTGCGTTTCGGCTTATCCATGACAGGCGCCGGTTCATTTACAGGTTCAGGCTGCGGTGCCGCTACGGGTTCTGCAACCTGGAAAGCCTGCTGCGCTGGTTGGGGCGCTGGCTGCGTCGGTTGTGGAGCTGGCGGTACTTGCGAAACAACTGGCTGTTCAGGCTGCGGCTGGTAGGCCGGCTGCTGAACTGGCTGCGGTTGCTGAACCGGCTGCGCTGAATGCGGAGCATGTTGCGGCGCTACCTGCGCTTCAGGCGGCTGCTGAACCGGTTGACGCGGCTGCGCAGACGCATAAGGCGGTTGGTACTGGTGTTGCGGCGACGGACGAGCAGCCTCATGCTCCTGGGCGTTAGCCGGGGCATGATTTACGCGGTGAACACGAACCTCACCAACGCCCTCATCATCTTCGACATCCTCGTCATAAGAATCGTCGTCACGTTTTGACTTCATTCGTTTTAATGGCCGATCGCGGAACATAGAAGATCGTTCTTTACGGCTGGTCCAGAAACCATGTACCAGTAAAGCGATTATGGCGATCGCGCCAACAATGATTAATATCAGACGCAAATCCTGCATCATTATATTCTCTGTTGTTCTAACACCTTGCCACCACGGCAAACATTTACTCACTAAGAGTATTTGCCGATTACCTCGAGTGCAAGTGCACTCTTAACTTTCACAGCACAAAGATAGATGAAATCGTGCTTTTTGCTGTTTTTTCGAACATATCCTAACTGTCCATTGCGCAATTAGTCGGTAAAATACGCAGAATTTTCCTGGGATTGGTCAAAAGGAGCATCTCCTGATTATGGTTTCAACATACACATCTTCCCCACGCAGCGGTTTTTACTATTTTGCGCAAGGCTGGAAGCTCGTCTCGCAACCCGGGATTCGGCGTTTTGTCATTTTACCTCTGTTAGTCAATATTTTGTTGATGGGAAGTGCATTCTGGTGGCTCTTTACCCAACTGGATGTCTGGATCCCATCATTAATGAGCCACGTGCCTGACTGGCTGCAATGGTTAAGCTATTTGCTGTGGCCTGTCGCGGTTCTCTCCGTGCTACTGATTTTTGGCTATTTTTTCTCAACTATTGCGAACTGGATTGCCGCGCCATTTAACGGTTTATTGGCTGAACAGCTGGAAGCAAGGCTGACAGGCGCTACGCCGCCGGATACCGGAATTTTTGGCATCATGAAAGATGTGCCGCGAATTATGAAACGCGAATGGCAAAAATTTGCGTGGTATTTGCCACGCGCCATCGTATTGCTGATCCTCTACTTCATCCCGGGCATCGGGCAAACCGTCGCGCCAGTGTTGTGGTTCCTGTTCAGCGCCTGGATGTTAGCCATTCAGTACTGCGACTATCCGTTCGACAACCACAAAGTGCCGTTCAAAGAGATGCGCACTGCCCTGCGCACGCGCAAAATCACCAACATGCAGTTTGGCGCATTAACGAGTCTGTTCACGATGATCCCGGTGCTCAACCTGTTCATCATGCCAGTGGCCGTCTGTGGCGCGACAGCGATGTGGGTCGATTGCTATCGCGCTAAACATGCATTATGGCGGTAACAATTTTTAGGTTGTTTTGTAAACTTTTTGTATGAAACAGGGGTGGCTTATGCCACCCTTATTCCATCTTGCAAGCCATTATTTCCCTTCTGCATATAGATATGCTAAATCCTTACTTCCGCATATTCTCTGAGCGGGTATGCTACCTGTTGTATCCCAATTTCATACAGTTAAGGACAGGCCATGAGTAAGATTTTTGAAGATAACTCGCTGACTATCGGTCACACACCGCTGGTTCGCCTGAATCGCATCGGTAACGGACGTATTCTGGCGAAGGTGGAATCTCGTAACCCCAGCTTCAGCGTTAAGTGCCGTATCGGTGCCAATATGATTTGGGATGCCGAAAAACGCGGCGTGCTGAAACCCGGCGTTGAACTGGTTGAACCCACCAGCGGCAACACAGGTATTGCTCTGGCTTATGTGGCAGCCGCTCGCGGTTATAAACTCACTCTGACCATGCCAGAGACAATGAGTATTGAACGTCGCAAACTGCTGAAAGCCCTGGGCGCAAACCTGGTACTGACTGAAGGCGCGAAAGGCATGAAAGGCGCGATTCAAAAAGCAGAAGAAATTGTCGCCAGTAACCCAGAGAAATACCTGCTGCTGCAACAATTCAGCAACCCGGCGAATCCGGAAATTCATGAAAAAACCACCGGTCCGGAGATCTGGGAAGATACCGACGGTCAGGTTGATGTATTTATTGCGGGTGTCGGTACTGGCGGTACGCTGACCGGCGTTAGCCGCTACATTAAAGGCACCAAAGGCAAGACTGATCTCATCTCTGTCGCCGTTGAGCCAACCGATTCTCCCGTCATCGCCCAGGCGCTGGCAGGTGAAGAAATCAAACCCGGCCCGCATAAAATCCAGGGCATCGGCGCTGGCTTTATCCCGGCGAACCTTGATCTCAAACTGGTCGATAAAGTTATTGGCATCACCAATGAAGAAGCTATCTCTACTGCACGTCGTTTAATGGAAGAAGAAGGCATTCTTGCCGGAATCTCTTCCGGCGCGGCGGTTGCTGCGGCGTTGAAACTACAAGAAGATGAAAGCTTTACCAATAAGAATATTGTGGTTATTCTGCCATCATCGGGTGAGCGTTATTTAAGCACCGCATTATTTGCCGATCTCTTTACCGAAAAAGAATTGCAACAGTAATGCCAGGTTGTTAAAAATGCGTAAAAAAGCACCTTTTCAGGTGCTTTTTTGTGGCCTACTTCAAATTTTAGCCTCTCCTGGCATTGATTCAGCCTGTCGGAACTGGTATTTAACCTGACTAATTATTTTGATGCGCGAAATTAATCGTTACAGGAAAAGCCTTAGCTGAATCGATTTTATGATTTGGTTCAATTCTTCCTTTAGCGGCATAATGTTTAATGATGAACGAAACGTCAGCGGTCAATATCCGCCAGCAATGGACTGTACAGAACACTTCGTGCGTCGCGTCTGTTAAAAACTGGCGCTAACAATACAGGCTAAAGTCAAACCGCCAGGCTAGACTTTAGTTCCACAACACTAAACCTATAAGTTGGGGAAATACAATGTTCCAGCAAGAAGTTACCATTACCGCTCCGAACGGTCTGCACACCCGCCCTGCTGCCCAGTTTGTAAAAGAAGCTAAGGGCTTCACTTCTGAAATTACTGTGACTTCCAACGGCAAAAGCGCCAGCGCAAAAAGCCTGTTTAAACTGCAGACTCTGGGCCTGACTCAAGGGACCGTTGTGACTATCTCCGCTGAAGGCGAAGACGAGCAGAAAGCGGTTGAACATCTGGTTAAACTGATGGCGGAACTCGAGTAATTTTCCGGGTTCTTTTAAAAATCAGTCACAAGTAAGGTAGGGTTATGATTTCAGGCATTTTAGCATCCCCGGGTATCGCTTTCGGTAAAGCTCTGCTTCTGAAAGAAGACGAAATCGTCATTGACCGGAAAAAAATTTCTGCCGACCAGGTTGATCAGGAAGTTGAACGTTTTCTGAGCGGTCGTGCCAAGGCATCAGCCCAGCTGGAAACGATCAAAACGAAAGCTGGTGAAACGTTCGGTGAAGAAAAAGAAGCCATCTTTGAAGGGCATATTATGCTGCTCGAAGATGAGGAGCTGGAGCAGGAAATCATAGCCCTGATTAAAGATAAGCACATGACGGCTGACGCAGCTGCTCATGAAGTTATTGAAGGTCAGGCTTCTGCCCTGGAAGAACTGGATGATGAATACCTGAAAGAGCGTGCGGCTGACGTGCGTGATATCGGTAAGCGCCTGCTGCGCAATATCCTGGGTCTGAAGATTATCGATCTGAGCGCCATTCAGGATGAAGTCATTCTGGTTGCCGCTGACCTGACACCGTCCGAAACCGCACAGTTGAACCTGAAGAAGGTACTGGGTTTCATCACCGACGCAGGTGGCCGTACTTCCCACACTTCTATTATGGCGCGCTCTCTGGAGTTGCCGGCCATCGTGGGTACTGGTAGCGTCACTTCGCAGGTGAAAAATGACGACTATCTGATTCTGGATGCCGTAAATAATCAGGTTTACGTCAATCCAACCAACGAAGTTATCGATAAATTGCGCGCTGTTCAGGAGCAAGTTGCTTCTGAAAAAGCAGAGCTTGCTAAACTGAAAGATCTCCCGGCTATTACGCTGGACGGTCACCAGGTAGAAGTGTGCGCTAACATCGGTACTGTTCGTGATGTTGAAGGTGCAGAACGTAACGGCGCTGAAGGCGTTGGTCTGTATCGTACCGAATTCTTGTTCATGGACCGCGACGCGCTGCCAACAGAAGAAGAACAGTTTGCTGCCTATAAAGCAGTGGCTGAAGCGTGTGGTTCGCAGGCTGTTATCGTTCGTACCATGGACATTGGCGGCGACAAAGAGCTGCCGTACATGAACTTCCCGAAAGAAGAGAACCCGTTCCTCGGCTGGCGTGCTATCCGTATCGCGATGGATCGCAAAGAGATCCTGCGCGATCAGCTCCGCGCTATCCTGCGTGCCTCTGCTTTCGGTAAATTGCGCATCATGTTCCCAATGATCATCTCTGTCGAAGAAGTACGCGCTCTGCGCAAAGAGATCGAAATCTACAAACAGGAACTGCGCGACGAAGGTAAAGCGTTTGACGAATCAATTGAAATTGGCGTGATGGTGGAAACACCGGCTGCCGCAACAATTGCGCGTCATTTAGCCAAAGAAGTTGATTTCTTTAGTATCGGCACCAATGATTTAACGCAGTACACTCTGGCAGTTGACCGTGGTAATGATATGATTTCACACCTTTACCAGCCAATGTCACCGTCCGTGCTGAACTTGATCAAGCAAGTTATTGATGCTTCTCATGCTGAAGGCAAATGGACTGGCATGTGTGGTGAGCTTGCTGGCGATGAACGTGCTACACTTCTGTTGCTGGGGATGGGTCTGGACGAATTCTCTATGAGCGCCATTTCTATCCCGCGCATTAAGAAGATTATCCGTAACACGAACTTCGAAGATGCGAAGGTGTTAGCAGAGCAGGCTCTTGCTCAACCGACAACGGACGAGTTAATGACGCTGGTTAACAAGTTCATTGAAGAAAAAACAATCTGCTAATCCACGAGATGCGGCCCAATTTACTGCTTAGGAGAAGATCATGGGTTTGTTCGATAAACTGAAATCTCTGGTTTCCGATGACAAAAAGGATACCGGAACTATTGAGATCATTGCTCCGCTCTCTGGCGAGATCGTCAATATCGAAGACGTGCCGGATGTCGTTTTTGCGGAAAAAATCGTTGGTGATGGCATTGCTATCAAACCGACTGGTAACAAAATGGTCGCTCCGGTTGACGGCACCATTGGTAAAATCTTTGAAACCAACCACGCGTTCTCTATCGAATCCGATAGCGGCGTTGAGCTGTTCGTCCACTTCGGTATCGACACCGTTGAACTGAAAGGCGAAGGCTTCAAGCGTATTGCTGAAGAAGGTCAGCGCGTGAAAGTTGGCGATACGGTTATTGAATTCGATCTGCCGCTGCTGGAAGAGAAAGCCAAGTCTACCCTGACTCCGGTTGTTATCTCCAACATGGACGAAATCAAAGAACTGATCAAACTGTCCGGTAGCGTAACTGTGGGTGAAACCCCGGTTATCCGCATCAAGAAGTAATTCTTGCCGCAATGAAAAATGGCGCCCATCGGCGCCATTTTTTTATGCTTCTAACAGCAGCGGCAAAATCAATTCATCGCTCTCATGCTGCTGGGTATAACGCATTACCTCCAGCACACGTAAGCCCGCGCTATGTACTGCGTCGGTTAACGCCTTCCCTTTCAGTAATCCACTAATAAGCTGGGCGCAAAACAGATCGCCAGTACCTTTCAGGTCGGTTTTTACCCGTGAATGGGAAATGACATTCACGCTATCGGCACTGACCACCACCACCTGCATCTCCTGATGTTCTTCATTACCGGAGGCGCTGGTAACCACCACCCATTTTAATGTCTCTGAAAGCAGGGTTTTTGCAGCAGCAATGGCGCTGTCGAGGTCACGACAATTTTTACCGGTCAGGATTTCCAGCTCAAAGATATTTGGCGTAATCCCCTGCGCCAGCGGCAGTAAATATTGCCGATACGCATCGGGAAGATCAGCTTTGACGTAAATACCGCTATCAATATCGCCAATCACCGGATCAACCATAATCAGCAAGTCAGGATGCTCTTCGCGTAAGGCTGTCAGCCATTCAGCAAGGATTTTGATTTGCGATGCCGTCCCCATATAGCCCGTGGTAACAGCGCGAAGTTGGCGCAGCGCATCACGCTCCTGAAGCGCACGCAAATAGCCACTAAACCATTCGTCCGGAATCGCACCACCATAGAATGTGTCATAATGCGGCGTATTGCTCAGCAACACGGTCGGCACGGCAAAGACATTCAGGCCGTTCTGTTTAATCGCAGGCACGGCGATGCTGTTGCCTACGCTGCCGTACACTACCTGCGACTGCACGGCGACAATATCCGCCTGCAGCGCCCTGCTCTTATCGTTAAACAACAACAAACTACTCATTTAGTTTTTTCTCCTTGCCGATGATCCCCATCGTATTCCAACCGAAACTTTACCTGATTCTGGCAGTCAAATCGGCTAACACAAAACAAGGATAAGGTAATTCAATGAAGAAAATCATTTGTCTGGTCATTACGCTGTTAATGGCACTCCCCGCTTACGCGAAGTTAACAGCCCATGAAGAAGCCCGCATCAACGCCATGCTCGAGGGATTAGCACAGAAAAAGGATTTGATATTTGTACGCAACGGCGATGAACACACCTGCGATGAAGCGGTTTCCCATCTGCGTCTGAAGCTGGGCAATACCCGTAATCGCATTGATACTGCCGAGCAATTTATTGATAAGGTTGCCTCGTCATCATCGATTACCGGAAAGCCTTACATTGTGAAGATCCCTGGTAAGAGCGATGAAAACGCGCAACCTTTTTTACATACGTTAATTGCCCAGACGGATAAAACAGTGCCTGCGCAATAAACTCAAATCCCCGCCCCCTGGCTAAAGTGTTCTTCGCCAAATACGCCAGTGGAAAGGTAGCGATCGCCACGATCGCAGATGATCGCTACCACCACCGCACCAGGGTTGGCTTTTGCCACGCGTAGCGCGCCTGCAACGGCACCGCCGGAGCTAACACCGCAGAAAATACCTTCCCGCACCGCCAGTTCGCGCATGGTGTTTTCAGCATCGCGCTGATGAATATCCAGCACCTCATCCACCAGCGAGGCGTTGAAAATCCCCGGCAGATATTCCGCTGGCCAGCGGCGAATCCCCGGAATGCTGCTGCCCTCTTCTGGCTGCAGGCCAACAATGGTCACCGGTTTGGATTGTTCGCGCATAAAGCGTGACACACCGGTAATGGTGCCGGTTGTCCCCATGCTGGAGACAAAATGGGTAATGCGCCCACCGGTCTGCTGCCAGATTTCCGGCCCGGTGGTGGTGTAATGGGCGTAGGGGTTATCGGGGTTGTTGAACTGATCAAGCAACTTGCCTTCGCCCCGGTTCGCCATTTCCAGCGCCAGATCGCGCGCACCTTCCATGCCCTGTTCTTTGGTGACAAGAATCAGCTCCGCACCGTAGGCACGCATCGCCGCTCGGCGTTCCTGGCTCATATTGTCGGGCATCAGCAATTTCATGCGATAGCCTTTTAGCGCCGCAATCATTGCCAAAGCAATGCCGGTGTTACCGCTGGTGGCTTCAATCAACACATCGCCCGGTTTAATTTCTCCGCGTTTTTCCGCCTCGACAATCATCGATAGTGCCGCGCGATCTTTCACCGAACCTGCCGGATTATTACCTTCCAGCTTTAACCAGACTTCACTGCCGTTATCCGGCCCCATTCGCTGTAATTTCACCAGAGGCGTATTGCCAATTGTTTGTTCTAATGTACTCACGATCTCTGTCCATACGTGGTGTTGCCTGATGCGACGCTTGCGTGTCTTATCAGGCCTACAGGTTACAAACCTTGCCATTAAAAAGCCCGGATCGCGGGAAGCGCCTCCGGGCGTTTAACATTCACTCAACCTATCAGGCGCTTTGTGCGAGAGCAAGTTCCTCATCGCGGGTTTCAATACGCTCGTCGCCGTTATACAGCCGCGCATGTTGCAGCCCGACGAACAAACGATCGCCGCGCTGCGGAGCATCGTCACCACGCATAACCACAGTTAGCGGGTCGTCATACCATCCCAGCGGCTGCACCACTAATTGGGTGTAGTGGCCTTTCGGGCTGGCTTCCAGTACCTGTACCGGCAGTGGCGAATCGAGGCTGGTACGGCGGCTGATATCCACTTCCCACGGGCGCAGGAAGAGATCCACCGGCCCCTGATACGCAGGCGTATATCCCAGCGGCCAGCGATGTGCGCCAACGTGGAACTGCCCGCCGCGAATGGTTCCCTGCAGGCGGTTCACTTCGCCCATAAATTCGAGCACAAAACGGGTCGCAGGTTCGCGCCATACCTGATCCGGCTCATCGGCCTGTTCGATATTGCCCTGGCTCATCACCACCACGCGGTTGGCGACTTCCATCGCCTCTTCCTGGTCGTGGGTGACGAATACGCTGGTGAATTTCAATTCTTCATGCAGTTGACGCAGCCAGCGACGTAGCTCTTTACGCACCTGCGCATCCAGCGCGCCAAACGGTTCATCGAGCAGCAGAATTTGCGGTTCAACGGCAAGTGCGCGCGCCAGTGCCACACGCTGCTTCTGACCGCCGGAAAGCTGCGCCGGATAACGATCCGCCAGATGTGCAAGCTGAACCATCTCCAGCAACTGCGTGACTTTTGCTTTGATGGCTGCTGCATTCGGGCGCTCACGACGCGGCAGCACCGTCAGGCCGAAAGCGATGTTGTCGAACACGGTCATATGGCGGAACAGCGCGTAATGCTGGAACACAAAACCGACTTTACGATCGCGCGCGTGCAAGCGGCTGACGTCGGTGCCGTGGAAGCGGATATGCCCGCTGGTTTGATGTTCCAGCCCGGCAATAATACGCAGCAGCGTGGTTTTCCCGGAACCGGACGGCCCCAGCAGCGCGACCATCTGACCTGAAGGAATATCCAGTGAGATATCGTTCAGCACCTGGGTGCGACCAAAAGACTTCTTAATCCTGGCAATCTCAATGCTCATGGTGTTCCTCCTGTTGCGCGCGTTTTTCCTGATTCTCCAGGCGCCATTGCAACATACTCTTCAAAAACAGGGTGATAATCGCCATCAGCGTCAATAACGCCGCAGCGGTAAAGGAGCCGACTGCGTTATAGTCCTGCTCCAGCAATTCAATTTGTAACGGCAGCGACAGGGTTTCGCCGCGAATCGAGCCGGAAACCACCGATACCGCGCCAAACTCGCCAATTGCGCGGGCGTTGGTCAGCACCACGCCGTAAAGCAGCGCCCAGCGAATATTCGGCAGCGTGACGCGCCGGAACATCTGCCAGCCGGATGCACCAAGCAAAATCGCGGCTTCGTCTTCCTGGCTGCCCTGGCTTAACATCACCGGCACCAATTCGCGTACCACAAACGGGCAGGTGACGAAAATCGTCACCAGTACCATTCCCGGCCAAGAGAACATAATTTGCAGGTTATGCTCGTCGAGCCAACCGCCCAGCGGGCCGTTGGAACCGTAGAACAGCAGATAAACCAGACCCGCCACCACCGGCGACACCGCAAACGGGATGTCCAGCAGCGTCAGCAGCAGCTGACGTCCCGGAAAATCAAAACGCGTCACCAGCCAGGCCAGCAGAATGCCGAACACCAGGTTTACCGGCACGGCAATCAGCGCAATCATCACCGTCAGCCAGATGGCGTGCAGCATGTCCGGGTCGGCCAGATTCTGCAAAACCGGCATCAGCCCTTTGCTGAACGCCTGCACGAAGATGTAAATCATCGGCACCAGCAGGATGAACGCCGAAACCAGCATCCCGGTGCCAATCAGAAACCATTTGCCCCAGTTAATCGGGCGCGCGTCATAACGCTTCAACTGTGTCACTTCCGCCATTAATGACCTACCACACGCCGACCAAAGCGACTTTGCAGAGTGTTAATTGAGAACAGCAGCAGCAGGGATGCCGCGAGGATCACCGAGGCAATCGCGCTCGCCGCCGGGTAATCAAACTCCTGTAACCGCACAAAAATCATCAGCGACGTCACTTCCGTCTTCCAGGCGATATTCCCGGCGATAAAAATCACCGCGCCAAACTCACCAAGACTGCGGGTAAACGACAGCGCCACGCCCGCCACCAGCGCCGGAGAAAGTTCCGGCAGCACCACTTTGCAGAAACTCTGCCAGCGCGTTGCGCCGAGCGTTTCCGCCGCTTCTTCATATTCCGGGCCTAACTCTTCAAGCACTGGCTGCACCGTGCGCACCACAAACGGGATGCTGGTAAAGGCCATCGCCACCGCAATCCCAAGCCAGGTGTAGGTGACTTTGATATCAAATTTTGCCAGCCACTCGCCGTAAAAGCCGTTCACGGAAAAGAGCGAGGCCAGCGTTAAACCCGCGACCGCCGTCGGTAGCGCAAAGGGTAAATCCATCAGTGCATCAAGCAGAGTGCGCCCCGGAAAGCGGTAGCGGGTTAAGATCCACGCCATCAGCAGACCGAAAACACCGTTAAAAATCGACGCCACAAACGCCGACAGCAACGTTACTTTGTAGGCCGCGACCACCTGCGGGTTGGTGACCACCTCCCAGTACTGCGCCCAGCTCATCTCAGAAAGCTGCATCACCAGCGCGGAGAGCGGCAGCAGCAAAATCAGGCAGACAAACAGCAGACTGGTGCCGAGGCTTAAGGTAAAGCCCGGCAGCACGCGTCTGGAGGAGACGGCAAACATCAGTTACGCCCCGCCGCTAACAGCTTGTCTAACTCGCCGCCGCTGGTGAAGTGGGTTTTCATCACTTCCGGCCATGAGCCAAATTTATCTTCCACGCGGAACAGCTCGGTCTGCGGGAATTTATCTTTCAGTTTGTCCATGACTTCCGGGTTATTTACGCGATAGTAGTAGTCGGTGATGATGGTTTGCGCCTGCGGGCTGTAGAGCCAGTTCAGATAGGCCTTTGCTGCTTTTTCCGTGCCGTTGGCCTGCACGTTTTTATCCACCCACGCCACCGGGAATTCCGCCAGAATGTTGGTTTTCGGAATCACCACTTCAAAGCCCTGCGCTTCATACTGCTTACGGATGTTGTTCACTTCCGATTCGAAGCTGATCAGCACATCGCCCAGACCGCGCTCGGCAAAGGTGGTGGTCGCGCCACGACCTCCGGTATCGAACACTTCGACGTTCTTCAGGAACTGGGTCATAAACTGTTCGGTTTTGGCTTTATCGCCACCGTCGGCTTTATCCGCCGCGCCCCATGCTGCAAGGTAGGTGTAACGCGCGTTACCGGAGGTTTTCGGATTCGGGAAAATTAGCTTCACGTCGGAGCGAACCAAATCGTTCCAGTCGTGGATATTCTTCGGGTTGCCCTTACGCACCAGGAATCCCATCGTGGAGTAGAACGGCGAACTGTTATTCGGCAAACGCGACTGCCAGTCGGCCGGGATCAGCTTGCCTTTATCGTGCAGGATCTGCACGTCAGTCACCTGGTTATAAGTGACAACGTCTGCTTTCAAGCCCTGCAAAATTGCCAGCGCCTGTTTTGATGACCCGGCATGAGATTGTTTAATCGTCAGTTTGTCGCCAGCGTTATCTTTTGCCCACTGCTGTTCAAACGGGGTATTCAGGGCGGCAAACAGCTCGCGGGAGACGTCATAAGAACTGTTCAGCAGTTCCGTTGCCTGCACGTGACCAGCCAGCAGCAGAGAAGCGACCAGCGCGAGAGATTTCTTTTTCAGTAAGTTAACGGCCATTGCGCACCCTTATATATTTAATGACTTTCTAATAGCCATCATATTTATAACGGGCATGAAAGGAGTAACGGTTTTATATACCGTTTGGTGATTTGGAAGTTGAAAAGGGAATAAGACGAAATCCTCCCCACACATGCAGGGAGGAAACAGAGGTGAATCAGATGCCGACGCTGACCGTCTCCGGCAGTGTGCTGCCACCATCGATCACATTCTGTGTACCGGTTAAATAGCTGGATTCATCCGACGCGAGGAAGGCCGCCAGCTCACCGACTTCCAGCGGATCGGCGAGGCGACGCAGCGGGATTGCTTTCGCCATTTCAGTCAGTACCGATTCCGGATCTTGCGGATTTGACTGGCGGGCAATACTTTCCGCCATTGGCGTGCGAACGTATCCAGGGCAGATTGCGTTAACGCGAATCCCCGACTGCGCGTACTCCACTGCCAGCGATTTGGTCAGCCCCACAATCGCCGCTTTCGTTAAGGCATACGCCGTTTCGCCCGGATCGGCCACCATATCGCCGGTGACCGAAGACATCATCACAATGCGACCATCTTTGCGGGCAATCATTTCCGGCAGCACCGCTTTCGTGACGTTCCACACGCCTTTAATATTGATATCAATATGGAAATCGCGATCGTCATCGCTCATTTCAAGAAAACTACCCAGACGGCAAACACCTGCGTTATTCACCAGAATATCAATGCGCCCTTCTTTTTCCTTCGCGCGCTTGATCGCTGCCGTAACTGACGCCGGGTCGCGTACATCAGCAATTACCGCCGTACAGCGATGACCACGACCACACAGCTCATCCGCCAGCTTTTCAATCTCAGGGGAGATATCCAGCAAGATTAGGTTTGCGCCATGACGCGCAAAGGTTCTGGCAATTCCTTCACCAATGCCTTGCGATGCGCCCGTAATCAGTGCTGTCTTGCCCGTGAGTTTACCCATTTCAAGTTTCTCCTTTTGAATACAGAGCATTACGCTCTATTGTCCCTACCATACCTGAATAACAGATCAATGCTGAGGAGTGGATCTAAATTCAGGAAAATCTTAAGTAAAATCTCCCATAACCACAACTCTGTCATTGTATGCATTCCCTGCTGTACATAATCAGGCAGGGAGATATGATTCACTCCATATGAAATTATTCGAAGGCAAATATTTAAGGTGATTGTATATGCAACTTGAAAAAATGATTACTGAAGGTTCGAACAGTGCCTCGGCTGAAATCGACCGCGTATCGACGCTGGAAATGTGCCGAATTATCAATGATGAAGATAAAACCGTTCCATTGGCCGTTGAGCGAGTACTGCCGGATATCGCAGCGGCGATTGATGTCATCCACGCCCAGGTGAGCGGTGGTGGTCGTCTGATTTATCTCGGTGCCGGGACTTCCGGTCGGCTGGGGATTCTGGATGCCAGCGAGTGCCCCCCAACCTATGGCGTGAAACCGGGTCTGGTGGTTGGTTTGATTGCTGGCGGCGAATATGCCATTCAGCACGCGGTAGAAGGCGCGGAGGACAGCCGGGAAGGCGGCGTCAACGACCTGAAAAATATTGCTTTAACGGCGCAGGATGTGGTTGTCGGTATTGCTGCCAGTGGTCGCACGCCGTATGTGATTGCCGGGCTGGAATACGCTCGCCAGTTGGGCTGCCGCACGGTCGGTATTTCCTGTAATCCCGGTAGTGCTGTTTCAACAACCGCAGAGTTTGCTATTACGCCAGTCGTCGGGGCTGAAGTGGTTACCGGTTCTTCGCGGATGAAAGCAGGTACGGCGCAGAAACTGGTGCTCAACATGCTCTCCACCGGGCTGATGATTAAGTCAGGAAAAGTGTTCGGCAACCTGATGGTCGATGTGGTCGCCACCAACGAAAAACTACACGTGCGCCAGGTCAATATTGTCAAAAACGCGACCGGATGTAGCGCGGAACAGGCGGAAGCGGCGCTAATTGCCTGCGATCGCCACTGCAAAACAGCGATTGTAATGGTCTTGAAAAATCTCGATGCCGCAGAAGCGAAAAAACGCCTGGCGCAGCATGGGGGTTTTATTCGTAAGGCTCTGGAAAAGGAATAACCTATGGCTAAAGAGATCAGCAGTGAGCTTCTGAACACCATTCTTACCCGCGTCGGCGGCGCGGGAAATATCGCCAGTTGTGGTCACTGTATGACGCGTCTGCGTCTCGGTGTACATGACAGTTCACTGGTTGATCCTGATATCAAAACGCTGGAAGGGGTGAAGGGTGTCATTTTGACCAGCGATCAAGTACAGGTGGTATTTGGGTCGGGCAAAGCGCATCGTGCTGCAAAAGCAATGAGCGAGTTGTTGGGTGAAACACCTGTGCAGGATGCCGCAGAAATCGCCGCTCAGAACAAACGTCAGTTAAAAGCCAAGCAAACCTCTGGCGTGCAGCAATTTCTCGCCAAATTCGCCACTATCTTTACGCCGCTAATTCCCGGATTTATTGCCGCCGGTCTGTTGCTGGGGATTGCGACGTTAATCGCCACGGTGATGCACGTTCCGGCAGATGCCCAGGGAACGCTGCCCGACGCACTGAATTTTATGAAGGTATTCAGCAAAGGCTTATTCACCTTCCTGGTGATTCTGGTGGGCTATAACGCCGCTCAGGCCTTCGGCGGCACGGGTGTAAATGGCGCAATTATCGCCGCACTCTTTCTGCTCGGTTATAACCCAGCAGCCACCACCGGTTACTACGCTGGTTTTCACGATTTCTTCGGCCTGCCTATCGATCCGCGCGGCAATATTATCGGCGTACTGATTGCCGCCTGGGTCTGCGCCCGCATTGAAGGTATGGTGCGTCAATTTATGCCGGACGATCTCGACATGCTGCTAACCTCGTTAATCACTCTGCTGATCACCGCCACGCTGGCATATCTGGTGATTATGCCGCTGGGAGGCTGGTTATTCGAAGGCATGTCCTGGCTGTTTATGCATCTGAACAGTAATCCACTTGGTTGTGCTGTACTTGCCGGGCTGTTCCTGATTGCCGTGGTGTTTGGCGTGCATCAGGGCTTTATTCCTGTTTACCTCGCGTTAATGGACAGCCAGGGATTCAACAGCTTATTTCCCATCCTTTCAATGGCAGGCGCGGGCCAGGTGGGCGCGGCACTGGCGCTTTACTGGCGCGCGCAGCCGCACAGTGCCTTACGCAGCCAGGTGCGCGGGGCGATTATTCCTGGTTTGCTGGGCGTGGGTGAACCGTTGATTTACGGTGTAACCCTGCCCCGCATGAAACCGTTTGTTACCGCTTGTTTAGGCGGCGCGGCGGGTGGATTGTTTATCGGGTTGGTCGCATGGTGGGGTCTGCCGATGGGTTTAAACAGCGCCTTTGGGCCGTCTGGCCTGGTGGCGTTGCCGCTGATGACTTCGGCACAAGGTATCCTTCCGGCAATGGCGGTTTACGCTGGCGGGATCCTGGTGGCATGGATTAGCGGGTTCATTTTCACCACGCTCTTTGGCTGCCGTAACGTCAATCTGGACTAAGCCGTAACTTAGAAACAAAACAGCCCGATACGCTACGCTTATCGGGCCTGCAGGTTAACTGCAATTTATTGAATTTGAACGATCATACAAGCCGAATAAAGCATTTACGCCGCTCCGGCAAGACGCTACAGGTGCGTGAGTAAAACTTACAGCGCCATCAGTTTGTCCAGCGACGGCGCGAAGTAATAGCCGCCAGTGACCGGTTTGGTGAAACGTAACATTGCGTCACGTTTGCCATCGCTATCGCCAAACATGCTCAGCAGCTGCTGCTCAATGTTGTGCAGACGTGCGCAGTAAGCGCAGAAGTACAACCCGTGCGTGCCGCTGGCGGTGCCGTATGGCAAGCTCTGGCGAACAATCTTCAGCCCTTTGCCGTCTTCTTTCAGATCAACGCGGGTCAGGTGAGAAGTTTCCGGGCGTTCGTCGCCGTCGATCTCTTCGTTGGCCTCTTTGGTACGACCGATCATCATCTCCTGATCATGAACGCTCATACGGTTAAGCTGCTTCAGGTTATGTTCCCAACGCTGTACAAACACGTAACTACCGCCTGCATCCACGCCGTCTTTGATAACCGCCACTTCGCGACGCGTCTCTTCACCCGCCGGGTTTTCTGTACCGTCAACAAAGCCGCTCAGGTCACGTTCCTCAACCCAACGGAAGCCGTGGATCTCCTCTTTCACTTCAATGCAGTCACCAAAGGCTTCCATCGCCGCCTGGGCGACAGAGAAGTTTACGTCATGACGCAGAGAAAGAATGTGGATCAACACATCAAACTGGGTCGTTGGCGCAAGACCTTTACCGTAACCCGGAAAATCTTTCAGCTCTTCGGCACCCACGCCGCCGCTCAGAGCACGCCAGGTGTTGTTGCCAAAGGCAACCACCGCGCCGAGATGCGCATCCGGGAATTTTGCTTCAAAGGTTGCCAGTTTATCGGCAAAGGTTTTACTGGCCGCACGCAGGGCATCAACTTCCCCTTTAACGTTGGCTTCAATCCAAATCGCTGCGCGGCAATGTTCTGGCAAAATGCCACTCTGAACCTGAGACATTGTTCCTCCTGAAAATAAGAATGCCACGCAATCCGTGGCATTGTTGGGCGCTATCTTACGTGTTTTTTTGCGGCGGCGGTTTGTTCAGACGCAAATTAACGCCGCCAGATAATTTTACTGACTTTCCAGTTTTTCAGGGTATCGTCTGAAGGCATTAACCCTTCAGGACCACTCCACTCACCGCTGAACTGGTAGCTAATATGTTGGCTGCCTTCGGCTTTACATTCCACAGCACGATTATCATCACCGTCGGCTTTTTGGCAATTGCCAAATGCTTTGCTGTAAAGGTCGCTAAACGGTGTTCCGATTTTAACACCCGTGTCAGCAGGAATATCGCTATCAAGCACATCAATGCGGCTGATTGTGCCCTGATCGCCATTAATCACCATCGCCACGTTGTCGCCTTTCATCACTTCGAAAAAGCGCACAACATTACCGTTCGCAGTTTTCATTCCGCTGCGCAGGCGATAATCACCATCAAGCGCACCGGCAATGGCTTGTTCTTGTAGCGGCGTAGACGCCGTTAATTCACCCACCCCCTGCTCGCTCACTTTGGTGGACGACCCAAACCAGTTCCACGGGTTAGCGGCAGACCAGTTAACTGACGACATGGTGGAACAGCCGGTCAGCATCAACGGCATAGCGCATAACAATAAACGCAGCGATTTCATGTCACTTCCTTTGGTTATTCAATAACGTTGCTTGGAGTGCGAATTTGCAAAAAAGTGCCGTTAGAAGCTGATGACAAACACAGAATTGCCTGATGCGCTACGCTTATCAGGCCTGTTTTTTCCTGCAATGTATTGAATTTGCGAAAATTTGTAGGCTGAATAAGCCGTTCACGCCGCATCCGGCATAAACAAAGCGCGCCTCTGCGCTATTCTTTTTCTTCATTAAAACAGGCACGTAAGCGTCGATTGGTCAAAAGCCAGATTAACGCCACAATATCTGCCACCACCAGCGCCAGACCGATACCGCTAACAGATTCACCGTTCAGCCACAGCCACGGTTGCCAGCAAAGCAAAACGAACTGCGCCAACAGCAACAGAAAATAGAGCACATGCCAGATACGGGGAAACGTAGCCCGCCGACCACTCAGCAAAAACGCCAGCACCGCCGGAATGCCGGGAATCAACCCCAGCCAGAAATTATCGTGATCGGGATAAAACAGATTCAGCAGCGCAGTACCCTGCTCGCGCGATGCACCGGCAATCACAAACAGTACCCAGGTTCGCGCCTGTAGCAAAAGCACAATCCAGAAGAGAAAAGGTAAACGCAGGCGTCCGTGCGCATCATAATGGACAGGATGAAACTCAGTACTCTTCATCTTCAATCAAACGCTTACCCAGACTCAGCACATCGGCGTGTTCATACCCCAGTCGTTCATACATTCCAAGCACCATGTCGTTATCTTCCGGAACGTTGATCTGAATTTTCGGGCAACCACGAGCAATCAGCTTTTTCTCCAGCCGATTAAGCAGCGCATTGGCAATCCCACGCCCGCGAAACTCAGGATGCACGCCAAGATAATAAGCAGATCCGCGATGCCCGTCATAACCGCCCATCACCGTTCCGACCACTTCACCGTTCACCTCAGCGACCAGAAACAAACTGACGTCATGGTTCATCTTGCGCTCGATGTCCATTTCCGGATCATTCCACGGACGCAGCAAGTCGCAACGCTCCCAAAGGGTGATGACCTCTTCGAAATCTTCCTGGCGAAATACGCGTATCTCCATGGTATTCGTTACCTTTTTGCGGGTTAAAAGGGTGATTATGGCGTGAACGGTTGAATTAGCCAATATCTGACGAAAATCGGTTGAAAAAGTGGCATAATGGGGAGTTGTCAACTATTGAAATGAAAAGTAAAACAATTCTCAACAGCAAACGGTCGTAACGGATTACGCGATACGATATAACATCTGGAACTTTATTATTACAACTCAGGCCGTATGAGCACTTTTAAACCACTAAAAACACTCACTTCGCGCCGCCAGGTGCTGAAAGCCGGATTGGCTGCCCTGACGTTGTCAGGCATGTCGCAAGCCATCGCCAAAGAAGAACCTTTAAAAACCAGTAACGGACATAGCAAGCCAAAAGCCAAAAAAGCTGGCGGCAAACGTGTCGTTGTTCTCGATCCAGGCCACGGAGGGATTGATACCGGAGCGATCGGTCGCAACGGTTCGAAAGAAAAACACGTGGTGCTGGCGATTGCTAAAAACGTCCGTTCCATTTTGCGCAATCATGGCATTGATGCGCGTTTAACGCGTTCTGGCGATACGTTTATCCCACTGTACGATCGCGTTGAAATCGCCCATAAACATGGCGCGGATCTGTTTATGTCAATTCACGCCGACGGCTTTACCAACCCAAAAGCCGCTGGTGCATCAGTCTTTGCCCTCTCTAACCGTGGCGCAAGTAGTGCGATGGCAAAATATTTGTCGGAACGCGAAAACCGTGCCGATGAAGTCGCCGGGAAAAAAGCGACTGACAGGGATCATCTATTGCAACAAGTGCTGTTTGATCTGGTGCAAACAGATACCATTAAAAACAGCCTGACGCTTGGCTCGCATATCCTGAAGAAGATTAAGCCGGTGCATAAACTTCACAGCCGCAACACTGAACAAGCCGCGTTTGTGGTGTTGAAATCACCGTCGGTTCCTTCAGTGCTGGTGGAAACTTCGTTTATCACCAACCCGGAAGAAGAGCGACTGTTAGGCACGCCGGCGTTTCGTCAGAAAATTGCCTCTGCCATTGCCGAAGGCGTGATCAGTTATTTCCACTGGTTCGACAACCAGAAAGCACATTCGAAAAAGCGATAAGTTATGAAGCCCGACGCACACCAGGTTAAACAGTTCCTGCTCAACCTTCAGGACACAATTTGCCAGCAGCTAAGCGCCGTAGATGGCACAGAGTTTGTCGAAGATAGCTGGCAGCGCGAAGCTGGTGGCGGCGGGCGTAGCCGGGTGTTGCGTAATGGTGGAGTTTTCGAACAGGCGGGCGTTAACTTTTCTCACGTCCACGGTGATGCGATGCCGGCTTCCGCCACCGCTCATCGCCCGGAACTTGCCGGGCGCAGTTTTGAGGCGATGGGCGTTTCGCTGGTCGTGCATCCGCATAACCCGTATGTCCCCACCAGCCACGCTAATGTGCGCTTTTTTATTGCCGAAAAACCAGGTGCCGATCCTGTCTGGTGGTTTGGCGGTGGCTTCGACTTAACCCCCTTCTATGGCTTTGAAGAAGACGCCATTCACTGGCACCGCACCGCCCGCGAGCTGTGCCAGCCATTTGGTGAAGACGTTTATCCACGTTATAAAAAGTGGTGCGACGAATACTTCTACCTCAAACATCGCAACGAACAGCGCGGCATTGGCGGGCTGTTCTTTGATGATCTGAACACGCCAGATTTCGACCACTGTTTTGCCTTTATGCAGGCGGTAGGCAAAGGCTACACCGACGCATACTTGCCTATTGTTGAGCGACGTAAAGCGATGGAATACGGCGAGCGCGAGCGTAATTTCCAGCTCTACCGTCGCGGGCGTTATGTCGAATTCAACCTGGTCTGGGATCGCGGCACGCTGTTTGGCTTGCAAACCGGCGGGCGCACCGAATCAATCCTGATGTCAATGCCGCCGCTGGTACGCTGGGAGTATGATTATCAACCGGAAGAAGGCAGCCCGGAAGCGGCGTTGAGCGAGTTTATTAAGGTCAGGGATTGGGTATGATTTCCTCACCCCAACTCCTGCATCCGCTGATGCAGCGTCAGTGATGGCTTCTCGGCAAACAGTTGCTGATAATCCGTGGCAAATTGCCCCAGATGCCAGAATCCCCACTGCATGGCGGCGTCTTTTACCGTTGTGCTTTGCGACCACGGGCTTATCAGTTCGCGGCGCACAGCGTTCAGGCGAATGCGTTTCAGCCACGCGTTCGGGCCAATGCCTAAAATAGCGTGAAACGCGTTTTGTAACGTACGGCGACTGACATGCAGTTGATTGCACAAGTCCAGCACCGTTACCGGTTCGGACATGTTTTCCAGCACATATTCGCGGGCGCGGGAAAGCAAACGGCGGTAACTCTGATGACTAATGCTTTCCGCCGTCACCATTGGCTGCGCTTCTTCCAGCATCGCCCCCATCGCCAGCAGCAAATTGTCACCCAGCACTTTACGTACCGCAGGCTGATGCAAATTCTCGGGATTCTCGCAAAATGTTGCCAGCGCCTGCTGGACAAAGCCCCACAGCGCGGCTTTATGCTGCTCTTTCACTTCAAGCGCCGACTGGCTACGCAGCATATGTAATACCCGATCAGGATTATGCAAAAAGTTAGCCTGCCGGGTAATGACATCTTCAGAAAGCACCACGCCAAGAATGGTGTAATCGTCCGGCGTACTTAATTCAAACTCGGTGCCACCAGGGCGTGTGGCAATTTCTGCGCTTCCCAGACATTGCGAACCGATAAATCCCTGTTCGCCACGCGTCGCCGGAATGCCAAACCAGAAAGAGTTCGGCCAGACCAGGCACGACTGGCGCAGCGCCAGACCGGTGTATTCACGGAAAACCTGAATATCATCAAGCAGGATTTCCGTAAATTCACCATGAAACTTGCCCGGATGGAGCTGATCGTAAATCTGCTGCCAGGCGGTAATCGTCAAAGCATGTTCATAGACATCCGTTGTCTGTCGTTGATGAACATTATCCACTTCGACCTTCGGCGTGAGCTTCAGGTTTTCGGGTAAGGGTTCATGATAAAGATGGTGCAAATTGGCTGTACGGGTCTTTTTCATGATGTTAATGCCGGATGTTGTATGACATCCGGCACCTCCGACAGGTTAATGGGGCTTGAGACGATAACGACTACTGCGTTTACGCAACGTCCCGGCAGAAAAGAGCTGTTCGAGCGCATTTCTGGCTTTTTCCAGCGGCCAGCCAAAGTGGGCAGCCACTTCTCCTGCCGTCATTCCCTGACGTACTGATGTTAACAGCGCCAACAACTCGTCAGCAGATCCCTCGGCAATAGCGGACGCATCAGGTTGCTTCGGCTGGCGGTTAAAGCCAGTAACCAGCCACTGGGTGTCATCATCAGGCCGACCGATTTCCTTACGGCTGATGACGCGCCCGGTACGCATCGCGGCGGCACAACCTGCGTCCAGCGCCGCACGACACGCCGCCAGATCACCTTCCACCACCAGCGTTAAGCGACCAGGGTCAAGCACTTCGTGACTGAGCAGACGCACGTTAGCCGCTTTCAGCATGGCATCTGCCGCATCTATCGCGGCGACCATGCCGTCCACTTCCAGCAATCCCAGTGCATTGATCATCGGCAACCTCCATTACGCACGCTGGATTGGATTACGCGCGATTTCCAGCACGGCATCGGTAAAGGCGTTGCAGGCTGCTTTACACGCGGCCTGGCTACCGGTTAAAAATGCCGCTGAATAGTTGGTTTCTGACGGTGGCGGGACATAGGTCACCAGTTGCACGTCGGCAGATTTCAGCGCCGCATCAATGCCGTAGGTCGCTTCCAGCGGCGGCGCCACCAGATACGCCAGCGGATCGCCGAGCGTAATTCCGGCGGTTGATGAGAGATAAGAACCGGTACGCGAAACCACATGCGCGAGGAATGCGGTGTCTTGCTTATCGTTCGCCCACTGGAACGCCGCGCCATTTTCAATATGCGCAACCATCGCATCCAGGCCGGCACGCACTTCCGCCGGGTTTGGCCCACCAAGCATAATCAACACTTCACCGGCAGTCGGTGACGGACCGTGCGCCGCGCCGGCATACAGCGAGCGACCATAAACCACTTCCACCATCGCCTGTTTGGTCGCTTCGTCAGCCGCAATGTAGGTAACATCATCAGAGTCGGCGGAAATCAGCCCGAGACTACGAATATGCGGCGGCAATTTCAGTTCACGCGCAAAATCAGCGTTAACGGAGGCAATCACCCGCATGGCGGTGACCGACGGTCGAATCAAATCTAAAGCTGGCATGATGCCTCCTTATCGGGTCATGTTGATGCCGGATGCTTTCTGCTCCAGCATACGTTTCGCCAAATCCACAATGACGGCTGCGGCTTCAACCGGCGGCGTACCGCCCTGGTGAATGTTAGAGATACAGGTGCGATCGGCCTCAACGGTGGTCGCCATACGCGGTGAGTAAACGGCGTAGCAGGAGAGACTTTCCGACTGTCCTAACCCCGGGCGTTCGCCCACCAGCAGAATCACCACTTTCGCGCCGAGAAGTTCGCCAATCTGGTCTTCAATCTTCACGCGACCATAACGAACAAAGAATGGCGTACCGACTTTCAGTCCCGCATGTTGCAGACCCGCCATCAGCGGCGGCAGGATCTCTTCGTAGTTCACGGTGATGGCATCAGTTGACAGGCCATCGGAGACAACGACCTGTACGTCCGGATTAGCAACACACTGTGCTTTCAGGGCTTCAACAGCTTCAGCACACAAGCGACGCCCCATGTCCGGGCGAGTCAGGTAGAGATTTTTGTCGCTGATTTCAGAGCGTACTTCCAGCAGCCCCTGCGCTTTCACCCACTCTTCCGGCACTTCTTTCAGTACGGTGTCTTTCGAACGTGAGTGGTCGGCCAGGAAACGCAGCAACGCCTGAGTACGCGGACGCGGGCCGGCACGACCGGTACAAACGCGAGCCACGGTGCTACGACGCAGTTCTGTTAATACGTCTGCGCGATGCGGATTTTCCACGCCAATCCATGCCTTTGCTTCAGCGGAACCTAAATCCAGCGCGCAGCTTTCAGAGGTCACCGGCGCAGCGCACGATGTGGTGGCGCATTTGGTTTCCGCTGGCGCGGCATCCGCCTGTCCCATTGACGCCATCACGCTGCGTACAATTTCTTCAATCTGTTTTTGATCCATGATGTGTTATCTCCGCGTCATCAGAAGAACAGTGACGGATCGCCCGCCCGTTTGGTCAGGCGACCGTTTGCCATAATGCCCATGCTTTCCAGCCAGCGTTCAAACTCCGGTGACGGACGCAGGTTGAGTAACTGACGCACTGTGGCGGTGTCATGGAAGGCGGTGGTCTGATAGTTGAGCATGATGTCATCGCCCAGCGGCATCCCCATGATGTAGTTACAGCCTGCGGTTGCGAGCAGGATCATCAGGTTTTCGTTGAGGTTCTGGTCAGCATCAGCGTGGTTGGTGTAGCAGCAGTCACAGCCCATAGAGATGCCGCTCAGCTTGCCCATAAAGTGATCTTCTAAGCCCGCGCGGATAATCTGCCGGTCGTTATAGAGATACTCCGGCCCGATAAAGCCGACCACGGTGTTGACGATAAACGGATCGTAATGACGCGCCAGCCCGTAGTTTCGCGCTTCCATCGTCACCTGATCAGCGCCGAAGTTCGCGCCAGCGGAGAGCGCAGAACCTTGCCCGGTTTCGAAGTAGAGGCAGTTTTCCCCGGCAATACGGTTGAACTCCGCGCCCACTGCGCGCGCTTCGTCAAGCATCGCCAGTTCCACGCCAAACTCTTTCAGCCCTTTTTCGCTGCCGCAGATACTCTGGAAAATCAGCCCGCCTGGTGCGCCACGACGAATCGCTTCTATCTGGGTGGTGACATGCGCCAGCACGCAGCCCTGGGTTGGAATATTGAATTTGTCGATCACACCGTAAATGGTATCCAGCACACGGCTTAAGTTTTCCACGTCGTCCGTCACCGGGTTGACGCCAATCACCGCATCGCCTACCCCAAAGGAAAGCCCTTCGTAGATTTGCGCGGCGATACTTTGCACATCGTCACGGGTATCATTTGGCTGCAAACGGGCGCTGAAAGTGCCTGGGATACCGATGGTGGTATTGGCCTTTTTGATCACCGGCATTTTCTTCGCGCCGTAGATCAGATCCGCGTTGGAGCAAATCTTCGCAACCGCTGCGACCACTTCCGAGGTCAGCCCTTTGCGGGTAAAAGCAATGTCGTCAACTCTGGTCTCGTCGCTCAGCACATACTCGCGCAGCTCGCTGATACTCCAGTTTTTAATCTGGTTGTAGGCCGTTTCGTTAACGTCATCCTGAATCAGCCGCGTGACGCAGTCCTCTTCATAAGCAATCACCGGATTATTGCGGATATCCGCCACCGTCATTTCCGATAACACCTGCTTTGCCGCCACGCGCTCCTGCGAGCTTGCCGCAGCAACGCCCGCCAGCACATCCCCCGAACGCAGTTCGTTGGCTTTAGCCAGCACCTCTTTTACATCCTTAAACTGATATACATTGCCGAACAATGTGGTCTTTAGTTTCATAAGTCGTTCCCTCAGGAAGGAAATGCGAGTGATTTCACCGTCACCGGCACAACCGATCCGCCAAAAAGAGGCGTACCAATGTCGATATAGTCCCCCGCGCGGACAATCACTTCATCAATGACTGCCAACGGGAGTTGTTGTAGCTGTGGGCGCAATAACATACCCAGAGCTTTACCAAAGTCCTGCCCAGCTACCACCAGCAGGGGATGCGGATTCGGAAAACGCGCGACGAAATCGACCAGCGCGTTGATAACCGTCAGTACCGAGGCGTAACGCACCGGAAGCCCGGCGGGAAGCGCCAGCACGTACGCGTCAGTTTTGGGGCAAAGATCAAGCTGAATCAGCGCCTGTTGCCAGGCATTCACCAGATCCGTTTCATCAATCGGGATCGCCACCGGCAGATTGCGCAGCGGCAGTTGTACGCCCTCCAGCCAGATAGTGCTGCCCGAGAGCGAAAGGGTATGCGCGCCCGCGCCAATCACCGTGGCGCGCACGGTTTGCACCGGAAACTGCACGTTCATTTCACGCAGGCGCGGATGCTCATGCAGCGCCGTTGCCAGAAGCGGGCCGATATCGGCGAAACAGAACGGATCGGCGGGCTGGTGGCGATAACATTCGCCAACCCCGCCGGAGAGCGTAATGATTTCGGGCGTAGCGCCTGCGGGCAGCAAACCGGTTTGCATCAATGCCTGCGCGAGCGGAGAGAGCGTTCCTTCAATCACTTCGACAATCAGCGTCGCCATCCGCCGGGTGACCTGCACCAGTTGCGCACCGGTCAGTGAACGGGCATCGGTGCCTGCGCCGAAGCACTCATCCACAATCATCTGCCCCGGTTTATGGGCGTAAACCACGCGTCCCTGGCTGTCGGTTTCCAGCAGGCGACCGCCGACGTTCAGGCAGGCAGTCCCGCTGATTTTTCCGACATCGAACAGGGCGTAGTTCGCGGTGCCGCCGCCGATGTCGATATTCAGTACCCGACACAGCCGTTGTTCAGAGAGGGTTTGCGCCCCGGCTCCGTGACCGGCGATCACGGATTCGAGGTGCGGCCCGGCGCTGGCAACGACAAAATCGCCCAGCGACTGAGAGAGCGCCATCACCGCCGGGCGAGCATTGCGGGTTTTTGCGCTTTCGCCGGTGATAATGATGGCACCGGAATCAACGCTTTCCGGCGCAATGCCCGCAGCCTGATATTGCTCGAGGATTAAGGTTTTCAGTTCCGCTTCTTTTAAACCGCCCTGTTTATCGACAGGGGTAAAGAACACCGGGCTTTGCCAGCTAATTTCGCGTTTGATAAATTCGTAGCGCGGCACCTGCGACACCGCCGCACGGTTAACCAGTTCCAGATGGGAGAAGATCACCTGAGTGGTAGTGGTGCCGATATCGATACCGACGCTCAGTAGCTGGCGAGTGCTCACGATTGCGCCTCCGCTGCGTTTTTAGCCGTTGCCGCGTCTTCTTTTGGCACCAGCATCATCGCCACGCCAATCGCCGTGACGCCGCCAATCAACTTGCCGACAATCATCGGGAAGATCATGGCGTTCATGTTGGCAGCCGCGAAGCCTAAATGGTCGCCCAGGGCGAAGGCTGCGGAAACGGCGAAGGCGCAGTTGATGACTTTGCCGCGAGTATCCATCTGCTTCATCATGCCGAACATCGGGATATTGTTAGCAAGCGTCGCCACCATGCCTGCTGCCGCGATATTGTTCATATTCAGCACTTTACCGACGCTCATCAGCGGTTTTTCAAACCAGCGGGTCAGTAGCAGTACCATCGGATACGCGCCAAGCAGGACGCAGGAGATCGAGCCGATAACTTCAATCGCGCGCATCACTTCACCAGGTTTGTCACCAGGCGCCATAAAGATCGGATCAAGACCGGGGATCAGTTCCCAACCGAGGAGGAATTTCACCACCGCAGCGGCAAGACCGAGGGTGATTAATGCAACGAGAAATTTGGCGAAGATCTGGAAGCCGTTGATCATTTTTTCCGGGATGAATTTCAGCCCCAGCGCCACCAGCACCGCAACGATAAGCACCGGGATCATGTTCATCAGGATCAGCGCAAAGGTGAACTCCACAGGCTGACCGTTGATCTGTACACCGGAGTACATAGCTACCAGACCTCCAGCGATACAACCAATCGGAATGGTCACAATGCCCGCCAGCACGCCGAGCGCCAGATAACGACGATCTGAGGGTTCGATAATGCCGAGCGCCACCGGAATGGAAAACACAATCGTTGGCCCCATCATCGATCCGAGAATTAACCCAGAGTATAGCCACGCTGCTACGTCACCGCCCGCCAGCTCTTTGGCAAGGAAGAAGCCGCCCATATCACACGCCAGCAGTGTTCCGGCAAACATGGAAGGGTTTGCGCCGAGCATTTCATAAACGGGGATGATTACCGGCCCAAGTACATGCGCCAGTACCGGTGCCAGCGCGGTCATACCGACCATCGCCAGACCCAGTGCGCCCATCGCCATAAAGCCTTCTTCGAACTGACCGCCTGATCCTTCGATACTTTTACCGAACTTACCGAGGAAACGAGCAGAGCCGCCGAACTGTGACAAGATCCTGTCTATGGCCGCTATCAGCATAAAGAACATCATGATGTACATGATGATTTCGTTAATTCCCATCGCCTTTACTCCCTGTTAGTTGTTATTTATTGGCGGATGCGGCGTGAACGCCTTATCCGCCCTACCTGTGCAATCCCCCAGGCCGGATAAGACGCGGCAAGCGTCGCATCCGGCATTTATTGTGCTGCTGCGTACAGGCCGACAATCTGTTCCAGGCTGGCGGTACGCGGATTACTGCGCAGACAAATATCTTCCTGCGCGGCCTGCGCCCATGCACCGTAATGCGCAGATGTCGCGCCAACATCTCCCAGTCGTTTACCAATCCCAACTTCCGCAATCAGCTCACTTACCGCGTTAATAGCGTCACGATCGTCGGATTTTTTAGTTCGCAGCGCCCGACCAATCTGACTAAACCGATCACGACAAACCATCCGGTTAAATTCCATCACCGTTGGCAGCAACATGGCGTTCGCCAGACCGTGTGGAATATGCAGCGCCGCCCCTGGCTGATGCGCCATCGCGTGGCATAACCCAAGCCCCGCACTGGAAAACGCCATTCCCGCCATGCATGATGCGAGCAACATACTTTCGCGCGCGGCAAGGTCGTGCCCGTAACCCACCGCTTTCGGCAACGATTTACCAATCATCGCAATAGCGCCAATCGCCAGACTGTCGGTAAACGGTGTGGCGTTCAGTGCGCTATACGCTTCAATGGCATGGGTTAACGCGTCGATGCCAGTCATCGCCGTCACATACGACGGCACGCCTTCGGTTAGCGCGGCGTCGAGGATCGCCACATCCGGCATCAGCGAGGCATGTGCTAACACCTGCTTGCGCCCGCTCACCGCGTCGATAATCACCGTTACGTTGGTCGTTTCAGAGCCGGTTCCGGCAGTCGTTGGAATGGCTATCAGCGGCAGGCGCGGTTGCAGAACGCTGGTTTCTGACATCTCTGCCAGCGTGCTATCGGGATTCGTCACCAGCAACGCCACGGCTTTCGCCGCATCGAGCACCGATCCACCGCCAAACGCAATCACCCCATCACACCCCGATTCACGCAGTTGCGCTACAGCCGCACACACGTCGGTAATGCACGGTTCGCCCACCGGACATGGCCAGAGCGTCATGGCGATACCTTTTACCGCCAGGCTACGCGTCAGCCCAGCGGTCATCCCCGCCTGATGCAAAAAGCTGTCTGCCATCACGAACAGATGTTTCAACCCGCGCGTTTGCGCTTGCTGTCCGCAACTGCTCACCGCACCAGAGCCACAAAGCGTCACCGGCGGGACGCTAAATGTTTTTACCCGTTGCAGATTCAGGGTATCGAACGCCTGAAAGAGCGCCGTTTGCAATTCATGCATAGATCCCCTCCGCCTTCTCTCGCCCGCTACTGGCAATCGCCAGCGGGGTCATAAACAAACTGTGCTGCGGTAAATGCACCTGTAACGCCGGGAATTGTTTGCGAAACAGTTCCGCCACGCCCGGTTGCATACAGGAGCCGCCTGCCAGCCATAAATCAGTAATGCCCTGCCCCGCGATATGCCGCGCGACAATGTCCGCCATTTTTTCGTACACCGGTTTCACCGCAGGCCAAATCTCTTCGCCGTGACCCCGCTTGTACTGCTCCGCCTCTTCCAGCGGAATACGACGATTTCCGGCGAGAGTCAGAGAGATGTGATGCCCGCCGGTGGCTTCATCCGCCGAGTAGGTCACTTTGCCCTGTTTCACGATGGCAATACCGGTGGTGCCGCCACCGATATCCACTACGCCGGCGTTATCCAGTTGCAGCAAATCCGCCACCGCCGTTGGCTCATCCAGCACATGGCTCACTTCCAGTCCGGCAGATTCCAGCACGTTGATGGAAATACGCGCATCCGTACCTGGGGGAAATGACGTTGCCGCATGGCTAAAACGGCGACCGAATTGCTGCTCGAGGGCGTCGAGATGGCGACGAACAATGGTGACCGCACCGAAGAAATCCCAGACGATGCCGTCGCGAACCACATCAGCCCAGTCGAGGCATACCGCCACCGGCTGACCTTCGCGGTCAACAACCATCGACACCACATCGCAGGTGCCCAGATCCACCCCCAGCCACAGCGGAGATTCCGTCGCGGCAGGCGTCTGGTTACACAGCGTTGCCGCCGTTTGCAGACGTGGGGTGAGCCATTGTTCATCGTGCGCCATCGGTTACTCCTTAAACAATGCGAAACGCATCGACTAATACACAGCGACGCAGACGAACAAATGTCCGTGCGCTGGTTACCCCTTCACCGGTTGGCGTGGTGATGGTCATGGTGGTCCAGCCTTCCCCGCCCAACCCCAGCCCCGCAATGCACGGTCCGTTCTTAACGAAAATGCTGGTATCAATGGCATTCGCCATCTGGTTCATGTTGTCGATATTGCGCGAGTGCATTGCCGCCGTGTGGTGGCAACCGCCTTCCAGTTTCACCGCCAGCGCAATGGCATCCGCCACGTTGGCGACGCGCACGACGGGCAGAACCGGCATCATCAGTTCGGTCACGGCAAATGGATGTTCTGCAGTGGTTTCCACAAACAGCAAACGCGTTTCTTGCGGCACGTTCAGGCCGATTGCCGCCGCGATTTTCGCCGCATCGCGACCAACCCAGTCACGGCTGACGGTGCCTTTTCCGCGCTCGTCGATATTTTTCAGCAACACCGGTTGCAGCTGCTGCGCCTGTTCTGCGGTCAGTTTCACCGCGTGCTGGCCTTCCATCAGACGCATCAGTTCATCGGCTACGCTATCAACAACAATCAGTACCTTTTCGTCGGCACAAATGATGTTGTTATCGAAAGAAGCGCCTTTGACGATGGACTGAGCGGCACGGGCGAGGTCGGCGGTTTCATCCACCACCACCGGCGGGTTGCCTGCACCTGCGGCTATCAGACGTTTATTGGTGTGTTTGCGCGCCGCTTCTACTACCGCTTCGCCGCCGGTCACCACCAAAAGGCCGATGCCCGGAAACTTGAACAAACGTTGCGCGGTTTCGATATCCGGATTTGCCACGGTCACCAGTAAGTTTTCTGGCCCGCCTGCGGCGACAATCGCCTGGTTGAGCAGCGTAATCGCCCGCTGAGAGACTTTTTTCGCCGCCGGATGCGGGGCAAAAATGACGCTGTTGCCCGCAGCAATCAGGCTGATGGCGTTATTAATCACGGTTGCCGCCGGATTAGTGGAAGGCGTCACCGAAGCCACCACGCCCCAGGGCGCGTTTTCAATTAACGTCAGGCCGTTGTCGCCCGTCAGCACCTGCGGAGAGAGGCACTCTACGCCCGGCGTACCGCGCGCCTGAGCAACGTTTTTGGCAAATTTATCTTCAACGCGACCCATGCCTGTTTCACTGACGGCAAGTTCCGCTAACTCTCTGGCGTGTTTTTCGCCTGCTTCACGAATGGCAGCAATGGCTAACTGGCGCATCGCCACGCTTTTTAAGCCTTGCTGGGCAACTTTAGCTGCCGCAACGGCGTCATCCAGGGAAGCAAAAACGCCCATTTCATGAATGGCGGCGGACGGCGAGTCACTGCTTTGCATTTTCAGCAGTACCGCTTTCACCACCTGTTCAATATCCTGTTGATTCATGATGTTCTGCCTTATTTGTGGAAAATTACCTGACCGCCAGACACCACTTCATCGACGATGCCAATCACGCACAGATCGACCGGTGACGTTTCGCTTTTATGCGCCTGGCGGGCGGAACTGCCGCTCACCAGCAACACCCACTCCCCGGTTCCCGCGCCAATATTGTCGATGGCGACGGCACACTGCCCGTCAGGATTTCCCTGTGAATCAATCATTTCCACCATCAGCAATTTGTCATGCGCCAGTCCGTGATGGCGTACGGTACAAACAATTTGTCCAGTGACGACTGCCAGTTTCATACCCGCCTCCGTGGCGTATTTCAGGTAAAAGCTCCCCCTACCCTCCGTGGAAGGTAAAATGAAAAAGGAGAGAGCGTGACGCCCGAGTCGACGTCACACAGGGTGATTACAGGTTGCTGCTGTCGCCTTTCAGGCCAATCGGGAAGACTTCTTCCAGGTCACCATGAGGACGCGGGATAACGTGGACAGATACCAGCTCGCCAATACGCTGTGCCGCTGCGGCACCGGCATCGGTCGCCGCTTTACAGGCTGCAACATCACCGCGAACCATTGCAGTACACAGGCCGCCGCCAATCTGCTTCACGCCGACCAGTTTGACGCGCGCAGCTTTAACCATCGCGTCAGAAGCCTCAATCAGTGCAACCAGGCCCCGGGTTTCGATCATTCCTAATGCTTCCATTGTGTTTTCCTCTTTATAAGGGTCCAGAACGGGACCGTTCATTCAACCAGTGTTTGTAAACTGCTTTCGCGGTTCACTTCTGTCTGGCGCGGTACGGCTGCCACCAGCGCCAGCTCGATAATTTCCTGCACGCTACAACCACGAGAGAGATCGTGCAGCGGCGCGGCAAGTCCTTGTATCAACGGTCCGACGGCACGATATCCGCCGAGTCGTTGTGCGATTTTGTAGCCAATATTTCCTGCCTCCAGCGACGGAAAAACCATTACATTCGCTTTGCCCTGTAGCGGGCTGCCAGGTGCTTTTTGCGCCGCGACATCCGGCACGAAGGCGGCGTCAAACTGCAACTCGCCATCCACCACCAGTTGTGGCGCGCGTTCCCGGACGATTTCGGTCGCCTGCTGAACGTTAGCAACGCAAGGGTGACGGGCGCTGCCGTTACTGGAAAACGACAGCATCGCCACGCGCGGCTCTTCTCCGGTGATGGCACGCCAGGTTTCGGCGCTGGCAAGGGCGATATCCGCCAGTTGCGCTGCCGTCGGCTGTGGCACCACACTACAATCGGCAAAGCCCAACGCGGGGCCGCTGTACTGCGGCAGCATCAGGAAAATGGAGGAAAGCGTTTTACAGCCCGGCTGCAAACCAATAATGCGTAATCCGGCACGCAGCACATTCGCCGTGGAAGAGAGATTACCCGCGATACAGACATCCGCTTTACCGGCGCTGACCATTGCGGCGGCGAACATCAGCGGGTCGGTGAGTTTATCCAGCGCATCCGGCGGCGTTTTATCGCCTGCACGGGCGAGCCAGCGATGGGCAAATTCTTCCCGCATTGCGAGGTTGCTCTGTGGCTCAATCACCTGTAGCCCGTCCATCGCCACGCCGTGACTGAGCGCAAACTGACGAAGTTCAAACGGATTGGCGACCAGAACAGGCGACGCCAGACCTTGTTGATGCAGATATTGCGCGGCTTTCAGCACACGCGGGTCTAACGCATCCGGAAAAACCACTCTTGCGGGCGCTCGCAACGCCAGTTCACGGCAACGTTCAATAATCATTGCGTCTCTCCCAGTCGTTGTTGGATCTGCTTCACCGTTAGCGGCTGCTTCGTCACGCTCAGGATCATCATCACGTAAACCGTGCTGGAAAGGCGGTTCAGCACCTGCAAGATGTCCGGGCGTAATACTTCAAAACTGCGGGTAATAAACACCTGCGCCGCTACCGTCTCGGTTTCACGCACTTTGGTGCGTAGAAGATTCAGCAACGCCGCATCGCGTCCGTGGCTGGCTTCCGGCACCAGATGATCGTGGTCGAGATAACGCAGCGGCTGATGGGAAAGCCGATGCAGGTCTTCGTCAGAAAGCCCGACAATCGCCTGGCAGCCCAGCGGTTCTCCCAGCGCATCGGCGCGCATAATGTTGCCAAGACGCGAACGGATATCCGCCAGCCACGGCTGCCACGGTTCCGCCAGTTCAATTTGCAGCCACACGGCCAGCGCAATGGTGCTGTCGAGAACAGCGCGAAAACCCAGGCGCGGATCGCTTTTAGCGACCATTTTTTCCGCCGACAGGTGGGTCAGCGTATCCGGCTTTTTTGCCACCGGCTGGTGGCACAGTTCGCAGCACGCCTGCGGATGTTCATCGCTACTGGTCAGCCCGTGAACACGCTGCGGCTGCTGCTGTTCATCGTCTACAAACAGGCTGCCCTGCTCGTTAATGAACTTGATACGCAGATGGCGGCTTTCCAGCAACTCCCGGGCAGAGGGCGTCAGGCGACCGTGCGCAGGGAGATGGATCTCTGCGCCTTCGCTGAGCGTATGGTTCGCTCTTAGCCATGCTTCGGTAATGAAATCTTTCATAGGGATTGCCAGTTCGCCGGCCAGGCGACATACAGGAATTTCACGCTGGATGTCGTACCAAATTCGATGCTGGAGCCTTTCGGGATAAACATCACGTCACCTGCTTTGGCGATCATGGTTTCGCCTTCGTGGCGAACGTGCAGTTCACCTTCCAGTACCATGTCGATTTCGTCGTAGTTCAGCTTCCACGGGAAGAAGGCGTTATCCCACTGCATAAAACCCGCAGCCATGCTGCTGCCGTCATCTCCGGTAACCAGATCGGTCAACCCGACGCATTGAGGTTCCGCGCCATCAAAGCGACCAAACTTGACGCTGCCGCCATCAATAACTTTGATGCCGCCTTTGCCGGTCACTGATTTAAAGCTCGGCTGCATCGCGCCCTGCTCCAGCGACTGCTTTTCCTTCATCACTTTTTCCATCAGCTGCGCAACCAGGCTTTCGGTAAACTGGCCTTCTGGTAGCTGGGCGATGATGGTTTCGCGGATACGCTGGCTTTCGGTTTTATCGGCAGGCGCGCTGGCAGGAACGGACGCCGTTACCGGTGTCGATTCATCGCATTCGTTGATGGTAAACCCCAGTAGATCCGCTACTTCTCGCGCTTCCGGGGTAATAATGCTGGCGCGCAGAACCACGGACAGTGCCTGTTCGCCGCGCGCATGTGCTTCACGAATATCATTCGCTGTGATGAGTTTTTTCACCTGCTTCCTCCTGTTCGGTGAGAGATGCCAGATAATCCGCCAGTTGCTGCACGCTTTGCGGGTCGTGGCTGTTTAACTCGAAAATCGGCTCTTCAGAGCCAGTCTCGCGCAATAACTGTCGCGTTGCGGCGACGTCAGCATCCGGCATGTCCGTTTTACTGATGACGGCGATTCGCCGTTTAGTGACGCCAATATCCAGCAACCCGGCAGGTAATCGACTTTCCGGGTCATTCGCGCCATGGACATATATCAGCATGTCCACATCCTGTAGCGTGGTAATTAAGGCGTGATACCAGCGGGGATGGCTAAAATATTCACCTGGCGTATCAATATCACCCTTATTATTAAATTCCACAGCCTGCGTTTTTCGCGCGAGGGTATAATCTCCCTGCAACGCATTAAATAACGTTGTCTTTCCTGCCCCGACAGCACCCACAAACGCAATTCGTTTCATGAATGCCTCGCATTAACTTTTGGTCATTTCACAAAGCGTATAATTTAATAAGCGCCCTAAACCGCTGACGGTTTGTGATAACGCTTCTTCTACCGCGCCCACCGAGCCATAAATCACCAGCGCGCCGCTAAAACGGTCAAGAAAACCGATATGCACATCGGCGGCTTTCAGTGCTAAATCGCCGGCAATCATCGCTGTTTCACCGGGAGTTAGCGTCATAATGCCGATTGCGCCAGCATCGGGAACACCGATTTTCTTCGCCAGCTCCTCGCCGGGATGCGCAATTAAATGCGCCAGCGTGACCTGTTTACCGGGAACAAATTCCTGAATGATGCGTTCTTTATCCATGAGTCGCCGCCTGTGAAAAATCTGGCGCTATCGTGACAATTTTTCGTCAGAGTAAATAACAAAATTCGGCAAGGGAGTTTAAAAGGTGAGGTAGATCACTAAGAATGGAGAGATATTTTATCTAATGCATAAGTTTTCATGTACAGCACATGAATATAATTAAATTGATATTGATTTATTTTTATAGGGCGCGCTTTATTATTCGAAAAACAAGTAATAATCCCTTCTGATATATTGCGATAAACCGCTTACCCTGAATATTCAGGGTAAGCGTAAGAGTTAAGAAAGAATTACAGCGGCTGGGTTTGCGCTTCAACCACGGCCAGCGCCACCATGTTGACGATACGACGTACCGATGCGATTGGCGTTAATACGTGAACCGGTTTCGCCACGCCCATCAGTACCGGGCCGACGGTAACGCCTTCTGAGCTGGAAACACGTAGTAAGTTGTAACTAATACGGGCAGCTTCCATATTCGGCATCACCAGAATATTGGCGGAACCTTTCAGGGGGCTGTCCGGCATCCGGTCGTTGCGAATCGCTTCCACCAGCGCCGCATCACCGTGCATTTCGCCATCAATCATCAGTTCTGGCGCACGCTCCCTGACCAGCTCCAGAGCTTTACGCATTTTGCTGGACGACGGGCAGTTTGAAGAACCGAAGTTGGAGTGCGACAGTAAGGCAACACGCGGCTCAATACCGAAACGACGGACAGTTTCTGCCGCCATCAGCGTGATCTCCGCCAGCTCTTCTGCGTCTGGATCATCGTTGACGTAGGTGTCAGCAATAAAGGTGTTACCACTCGGCAGCAGCAGCGCGTTCATTGCGCCAGCGGTGTGAACGCCATCGCGATAACCAAACACATTTTTCACCACGCCGAAGTGTTCGTGATAATCCCCCACCGTACCGCAGATCATCGCATCGGCTTCGCCACGCTGAACCATAATCGCGCCGATCACTGTCGGGTTACCGATCAGCGCACGCTGCGCCTGTTCCTGGGTGACCCCACGACGTTTCATGATCTGGAAGTATTCGCTCCAGTACTCTTTAAAGCGCGGATCGGATTCGTTATTGACGATCTCAAAATCAACGCCTGCTTTGATCTGCAAGCCCAGCTTCTGAATGCGCATTTCGATTACGTTCGGACGACCAATAAGAATCGGTTTCGCCAGTCCCAGCGTTACCAGTTCCTGAGTCGCGTGCAAAACGCGCGCCTCTTCCCCTTCCGGCAGCACCACGCGCTTCGGTGCTTTGCGAGCCAGGGAGAAGATCGGCTTCATAAACAGGTTGGTTTTGTAAACGAACTCGGTCAGTTTGTCGATGTAGACGTCAAAATCGGCAATCGGACGCGTCGCCACACCAGACTCCATTGCCGCTTTTGCCACCGCTGGCGCAATCTTGACGATCAGACGCGGATCGAACGGTTTAGGAATGATGTATTCCGGGCCAAAGCTCAGATCCTGATCGCCATAGGCAGAAGCAACCACTTCGCTCTGTTCCGCATGAGCCAGTTCAGCAATCGCACGTACCGCCGCCAGTTTCATCTCTTCATTAATAGCGGTTGCGCCAACGTCCAGTGCTCCACGGAAAATGAACGGGAAGCAAAGGACGTTGTTAACCTGGTTCGGGTAGTCGGAACGACCTGTACAGATGATGGCATCCGGGCGCACTTCTTTCGCCAGCGGCGGCAGAATTTCCGGTTCCGGATTCGCCAGCGCCAGGATCATCGGCGCGCGAGCCATTTTCTTCACCATCTCCTGTGTCAGCACTTTCGGACCGGAACAGCCAAGGAAAATATCCGCGCCTTCAATTACATCGTCGAGGGTACGTTTACCGTCATCCACCACCGCGTAAGCGGCTTTGGTTTCCGCCATGTTCGGCTCTCGCCCCTGATAGATAACGCCTTTAGAGTCACAAACTACAATATTGTGTTTTTGCAGCCCCAGTGCCACCAGCAGGTTCATACAGGCGATTGCGGCCGCCCCCGCGCCGGAAACCACCATCCGCACGTCGGAGATGTTTTTCTCTACCACGCGCAATCCGTTGAGGATAGCGGCGGTGCTGATGATTGCCGTTCCGTGCTGGTCGTCGTGGAATACCGGAATGTTCATTCGCTGGCGCAGTTTTTGCTCAATATAGAAGCATTCTGGCGCTTTAATGTCTTCGAGGTTGATGCCGCCAAAGGTCGGTTCCAGCGCAGCGACCACTTCGATAAATTTGTCCGGGTCCAACTCATCGACTTCAATGTCAAACACATCAATCCCGGCGAATTTCTTAAACAGAACGCCCTTGCCTTCCATCACCGGTTTGCCTGCCAGCGCGCCAATGTTGCCTAACCCCAGCACCGCCGTACCGTTGGAGATCACCGCCACCAGGTTACCGCGCGCAGTATATTTGTAGGCTTTTAACGGATCTTTCTCGATTTCAAGACAAGGCGCGGCGACGCCAGGTGAGTAGGCCAGCGCCAGATCGCGCTGCGTTGCCAGAGGTTTAGTAGGAGAAACCTGGATTTTTCCTGGAACTGGAAATTCATGGAAATCAAGTGCACTTTGTTTTAACTGGTCATCCATTTGGTTGTTCCTTTCACGTAACGTTCACAAAAATGAGCGGGCAGCTGCCTCAGCCCACAACATGGCGCACATTATTACCTTGCCGGAGCTTTCAGACTTTGAGCAAGTCCAAACTCTCCTCATCAAAATAATATTTTGGCAATAATCCTATAACACTGATGTTACCTGCTTAATCCAGCAATACCATGCCTGTCTGCTATGCTTTTTTGATGCGATTAGCGAAATTTCTCAGAAGTGTGAATTAACGCACTCACCTAACACTTTACTTTTCAAGGAGTATTTCCTATGAACGAGTTAGACGGCATCAAACAGTTCACCACTGTCGTGGCAGACAGCGGCGATATTGAGTCCATTCGCCATTATCATCCTCAGGACGCCACCACCAATCCTTCGTTATTACTCAAGGCTGCCGGATTATCACAATATGAGCATTTAATAGACGATGCTATCGCCTGGGGTAAAAAAAATGGTCAAACGCAGGAACAACAAGTGGTAGCTGCCTGCGATAAGCTGGCGGTCAATTTCGGTACAGAAATTCTCAAAATCGTACCCGGTCGTGTATCGACAGAAGTTGACGCACGCCTCTCTTTTGATAAAGAAAAGAGTATTGAGAAAGCGCGTCATCTGGTGGATTTGTACCAGCAGCAGGGCGTTGAGAAATCACGCATTCTGATCAAACTGGCTTCAACCTGGGAAGGAATTCGCGCGGCAGAAGAGCTGGAAAAAGAAGGTATTAATTGCAATTTGACGCTGCTGTTTTCCTTTGCACAGGCGCGCGCCTGTGCAGAAGCAGGCGTTTTTCTGATTTCGCCGTTTGTCGGGCGTATTTATGACTGGTATCAGGCACGCAAGCCGATGGACCCGTATGTAGTGGAAGAAGATCCGGGCGTTAAGTCGGTGCGTAATATCTACGACTATTTCAAGCAGCACCGCTATGAAACTATTGTGATGGGCGCAAGTTTCCGCCGTACCGAGCAAATCCTCGCTTTAACCGGTTGCGATCGTCTGACTATCGCGCCGAACTTGCTGAAAGAGTTGCAGGAAAAAGTCTCGCCAGTCGTCCGCAAATTGATCCCGCCTTCTCAGACGTTCCCACGCCCTGCTCCAATGAGCGAAGCGGAGTTCCGTTGGGAGCACAATCAGGATGCGATGGCAGTAGAAAAACTGTCTGAAGGCATCCGCCTGTTCGCCGTCGATCAACGCAAACTGGAAGATCTTCTTGCCGCCAAACTATAAACCAGCCACGGAGTGTTATATGTCCCGAAAAGATCTTGCCAATGCGATTCGCGCACTCAGTATGGATGCGGTGCAAAAAGCCAATTCCGGTCATCCCGGCGCGCCAATGGGCATGGCCGATATTGCCGAAGTGCTATGGAACGACTTTCTTAAACATAACCCCACCGACCCGACCTGGTATGATCGCGACCGCTTTATTCTCTCCAACGGTCACGCGTCGATGCTGCTCTACAGTTTGCTGCATCTGACCGGTTACGACCTGCCGCTGGAAGAGCTGAAGAACTTCCGTCAGTTGCATTCGAAAACCCCAGGCCACCCGGAGATTGGTTATACGCCCGGTGTTGAAACCACCACCGGTCCACTTGGACAAGGTTTGGCGAACGCCGTCGGACTGGCGATAGCAGAGCGTACACTGGCGGCGCAGTTTAACCAGCCGGATCATGAAATTGTCGATCACTTCACTTATGTGTTTATGGGCGACGGTTGCCTGATGGAAGGTATTTCCCACGAAGTCTGTTCGCTGGCGGGCACGCTGGGACTGGGCAAGCTGATTGGTTTTTACGATCACAACGGTATTTCCATCGACGGTGAAACCGAAGGCTGGTTTACCGACGATACGGCAAAACGTTTTGAAGCCTATCACTGGCATGTTGTCCATGAAATCGACGGTCACGATCCGCAGGCGGTGAAGGAAGCGATCCTTGAAGCGCAAAGCGTGAAAGATAAGCCGTCGCTGATTATCTGCCGTACGGTGATTGGCTTTGGTTCGCCGAATAAAGCAGGTAAGGAAGAGGCGCACGGCGCACCTCTGGGGGAAGAAGAAGTGGCGCTGGCACGGCAAAAACTGGGCTGGCACCATCCGCCATTTGAGATCCCTAAAGAGATTTATCACGCCTGGGATGCCCGCGAAAAAGGCGAAAAAGCGCAGCAGAGCTGGAATGAGAAGTTTGCCGCGTATAAAAAGGCTCATCCGCAACTGGCAGAAGAGTTTACCCGCCGGATGAGTGGTGGTTTGCCGAAAGAGTGGGAAAAAACGACTCAGAAATATATCAATGAGTTGCAGGCAAATCCGGCGAAAATCGCTACCCGTAAGGCGTCGCAAAATACGCTTAACGCTTACGGCCCCATGCTGCCGGAACTGCTCGGCGGTTCGGCGGATCTGGCGCCCAGTAACCTCACCATCTGGAAAGGTTCTGTGTCGCTGAAGGAAGATCTGGCAGGGAATTATATTCACTACGGAGTGCGTGAATTTGGTATGACCGCTATCGCCAACGGCATTGCGCACCACGGCGGCTTTGTGCCGTATACCGCGACGTTCCTGATGTTTGTTGAATACGCCCGTAACGCCGCGCGGATGGCGGCACTGATGAAAGCGCGGCAGATTATGGTTTATACCCACGACTCAATTGGTCTGGGCGAAGATGGTCCGACACACCAGGCTGTTGAGCAACTGGCCAGTCTGCGCTTAACGCCAAATTTCAGCACCTGGCGACCGTGCGATCAGGTGGAAGCGGCGGTGGGCTGGAAGCTGGCGGTTGAGCGCCACAACGGACCGACGGCACTGATCCTCTCAAGGCAGAATCTGGCCCAGGTGGAACGTACGCCGGATCAGGTAAAAGAGATTGCTCGTGGTGGTTATGTGCTGAAAGACAGCGGCGGCAAGCCGGATATTATTTTGATTGCTACCGGTTCAGAGATGGAAATCACCCTGCAAGCGGCGGAGAAATTAGCGGGAGAAGGTCGCAATGTTCGCGTGGTTTCCCTGCCCTCGACCGATATTTTCGACGCCCAGGATGAGGAATATCGGGAATCGGTGTTGCCTTCTAACGTTGCGGCTCGCGTGGCAGTGGAAGCAGGCATCGCCGATTACTGGTACAAATACGTCGGCCTGAAAGGTGCGATTGTCGGGATGACGGGTTATGGCGAATCTGCTCCGGCGGATAAATTGTTCCCGTTCTTTGGCTTTACCGCCGAGAATATTGTGGCAAAAGCGCATAAGGTGCTGGGAGTGAAAAGTGCCTGATGCCGGTTTGCCTGATGCGACGCTAACGCGTCTTATTAGGCCTACAAACCGCGCCGGACCGTAGGGCGGATAAGGCGTTTACGCCGCATCCGCCAGATGGCATTCAACGCGTGATCCAAAGCGTAGGCCAGGCGTCTGGCCCATGCCAGTTATCGCAGGTGGGTTCTGCGGCGTAACGCACCAGACGAAAACGCTGGCCGTCAAAACGCCAACGCGTCTGAATACCACAATCACTTAATCCACGGCCTTTCGCTAACGTCACCAGTTCACGCGATTTTTCATCAAATGTCGCGTTCATCAGCTCCAGTTCATTCGTCTCCTGACCGTTGTTGAACGGCAAACGTAACCGTACCGGACGCGAGGCCAGCGGCTTTTTACGCGACACTATCCACGCCAGATCAATGGTGTTATAGGCGCCCGCCTCACAGCTAATCATCATCAATGCTTTATCATCGGTCAGCGCAGTGACATTCACCTCACGACGCAATGGATCAAGCGAACAACGCAGACCATTCATCCGCCAGTTTCCATAATCCAGCAAATCGTTACGTTCTTCGAGTGAGAGTGGCGTCGGCGTTGGGTTTACCACAGCGACCTCTTTCAGCGCAGGCGCAGGCGGTACGCTGAGTGGCGGCTCGTCTCCTTTCTTGATCCACGCAGTTTCACTACCCACGCGCTTTTGCTGGGCATCAATAAACAACAACGCCGCTTTTAATCCATTAAGAGAAATGGTCTGATCGCCGTCGCGTAAGGTAATTGCCTTCCCTTCCTGAATCATCTGCAAAAACGCGGTGATGGTCTCTGTATCATCGGTCACTAATAACCACGGCGAAATCCGCCACTTGTCCCCGCTTAACGCCAGCGGCTCACCATCTAACAGCAGTCGTGGCGCTATCGCCTCTTCCGACGCATCCGGCGACTTCAACCCGCCGCGCTCAATACGCAAAACGGCATCGGTATGCGCCCCAGCACTGCGACTGAGAGTCATCACCAGTCCATTATGATTGCCTGTGTTGCGCGCTACGCAGAAATTTTGGTTGTTACAGGTGACCTGCCAGTCAGAAAACGTCCGTTGCGCTGGTGCTGCCCACGCTAAAGACGTCGGCAACAAAGCGAAAAAAAAGAGAAGGAAAATGCGATAGCGCATGGACGGTACGACCCCAGAAGTTCAAACAAACAGCACAAGTCGTATCTTCGTTGCGCAGGTAGCGCGGCTCAATCGGATTTATCGGATTGAGCCAATAATAAACAACGAAATATTATTGTTATTTTTCAGTCCATTAAATGTGACGATTGCAAATAGTTAAGCAATAACACCGTCTTACCGTCACGTATCTCGCCGGTTTTGATCATCTCCAACGCCTGGCTGAACGGCAGCTCGAGCACTTCAATATCTTCATCTTCGACGCCGCCCCCCGCGTTAGCACGCTGACTGTCACTGTATTCGGCGATAAAAAAGTGGATTAGCTCGGTCACACCACCAGGCGACATGTACAGTTCAAATAATTTGCGTACTTCGCCAACCTCATAGCCCGTCTCTTCAATCGCTTCTTTGCGAATGCACACTTCGGGTTCGTCGTTGTCCAGCAACCCGGCACAAGTTTCAATCAATTGCCCGCTTTCATTGCCATTAACCCAGGTAGCGACGCGGAACTGACGAATCAGAACTACAGTCTTTTTCTTCGCGTTGTACAGGAGGATCGTCGCGCCATTGCCGCGATCGTAAACTTCACGTTTATGGCGGATAACTTCGCCATCTTTGCGGGTGAGATCGTAGGTAATGTTGTGCAGGGTGAAATAGTTATCGGAGAGAATTTTGTCTTTGATGAGGGTGATTTGTTGCGTCATACCGACTCCACAGCGCGAAATGAACAAGTATCTTACGCTGTGAAGTCGGGTTTGTCTGCGGATGGAATTAGTGAGATTTGACTGATTTTATCCCCAGCCAGTCAATAATTCCCTGCGCCGCATGGCGCCCTTCCGCCATTGCAGTCACCACCAGATCCGCACCGCGCACGGCATCGCCACCAGCGAAGATTTTCGGGTTCGTCGTCTGGTAACGGTACTGACTTTCAACATCAGCCACGATGCGCCCCCATTTATCCACCGTTACACCGTGTGACTGAAGCCACGGCATATCATGCGGATTAAAACCAAACGCCATAATCACCGCGTCGGCTGGCATGACAAATTCACTGCCTTCCACCGGCACCGGACGCCGACGCCCTTGTGCATCCGGCTCGCCAAGACGCGTACGCAGGAAACGAATCCCGCAGACGTGACCTTGCTCATTCAGCTCAAGCGCCACTGGCTGGACGTTAAATTCGAAGTTAGCCCCCTCTTCGCGGGCGTTCTTCACCTCTTTTTTCGAACCGGGCATGTTAGCTTCGTCACGACGATAGGCACAGGTGACGTTACTTGCGCCGTGGCGCAGTGCGGTGCGCACACAGTCCATCGCGGTGTCGCCGCCGCCCAGTACCACGACATTTAGCCCGGCGGTATTGATAAACGGCTCTTCCGGTAGCTCTTCAAGCCCCATCACCTGTTTGGTGTTGGCAATAAGGAACGGCAGCGCGTCATAAACGCCCGGCGCATCTTCATTGGGTAAGCCCGCTTTCATGGAACGGTAAGTGCCGACGCCAACGAAGACTGCGTCGTACTGTTCGAGCAGCGAATCCAAAGAGACATCTTTACCCACTTCACAATTGAGTTTGAAGTGGATCCCCATTGCGCTGAAGATTTCCCGACGGCGCGCCATCAGCGATTTATCCAGTTTGAAAGAAGGAATGCCAAAGGTGAGCAAGCCACCGATTTCTGGATGGCGATCGTATACCGTCACCTCCACGCCGTTGCGTGTCAGGACGTCCGCACAGGCCAGCCCTGCCGGACCCGCACCGATAATCGCCACTCGCTTGTCCACTTTGGTGACATGGCTTAAGTCAGGACGCCAGCCTTTCGCCAGCGCCTGATCTGAAATGTAGCGTTCAATATTGCCGATAGTCACCGCACCGTGTTCGTCGCGAATAGTGCAGGCACCTTCACACAAACGGTCTTGCGGACAGACGCGTCCGGTAATTTCCGGCAGGGTGTTGGTCTGGTGAGAAAGCTCGACGGCTGCGTCGATATTTCCGCCTTTCACCAGTTCTATCCACTGCGGAATATGGTTATGCAGCGGACAGGTCCATTCACAAACGCTGTGCTCGCCGCACTTCAGGCAGCGCGAGGCTTCCCGCTGTGCCTGGTCGGCGCGAAACGGCAGATAAATTTCATCAAAGCCGGTTTTGCGCGCTTCAATTGCCAGTTTATCCGGCTCGCCGCGCGCGGGCGTTGCCTGCATTTGCTCGACTTTACTCATTACCGGCATTTCTTGTGCCGCTGTACTGGTATGCCACGGTTGATGTTCCTGACGTGCAGTACGCAAGCGGCGGGATTTCGCTATGCCGGAGAGTGCGGCGTCGGTGACCAGTTGCAGCGCATCCGCAGGGCAGTTTTCGACACAGGCGGGGCCGTTTTCTCGCCCTGCACACAGGTCGCATTTATGTGCCGTGGCTTTCACTTTACCCGCTGTGACGGGTGTCAGGACAATCTGCATGGTGCCAAACGGACAGGCCACCACGCAGGATTTACAGCCAATACACTTTTGCTGATTGACCTGAATGCTGTCATCAACATGGCTGATAGCGCCATTGGGGCAGCTACGGGCACAGGGCGCATCTTCGCAATGGTGACAGGTCACTGCACTACGTTGCTGCTGATGTTTGATAACCGTAATTCGGGGATGAAAATGGTGTTGGCTCAGGACATGTTGCTCATCATTGTGAGCCATGACACAGGCGATTTCACAAGCATGACAACCCAGACATTGCTGACTGTTGGCCATAATAAAACGATTCATAACGACCTTCTTTTTTGGTTGTAAAAACCTTATTCTTTATATGAGTGTTGTTATTACCCGACTTGCAGGGGAATCGGCAATGTCCATGTGCCCAGAACAAGTAACTATTTCGCTATAAACTGTGGCAGATCAAATAATCCCATCACTGACTAAATTGCGTTTCAACAATCTGGAACATTAATGATTTTATGTGGAGAAGACGCGTGTGATTGTTAAACGACCCGTCTCGGCCAGTCTGGCCAGGGCCTTTTTTTACATTGTGCTGCTGTCGATTCTTTCCACGGGTATCGCTCTGCTAACTCTGGCGAGCAGTTTGCGCGACGCTGAGGCGATCAATATTGCCGGATCGCTGCGTATGCAGAGTTACCGCCTGGGCTACGACTTGCAAAGTGGCAGTCCACAACTCAATGCGCATCGTCAGCTGTTCCAGCAGGCACTGCATTCACCGGTATTAACCAATCTCAACGTCTGGTATGTGCCAGAGGCAGTAAAAACCCGCTATGCGCATCTGAATGCCAACTGGCTGGAGATGAATAATCGGCTCAGCAAGGGTGATTTGCCGTGGTATCAGGCCAATATCGATAATTATGTCAATCAGATAGACCTGTTCGTGCTGGCTTTACAGCACTACGCTGAGCGCAAAATGTTGCTGGTGGTGGCGATTTCGCTGGCTGGCGGCATCGGTATTTTCACACTGGTCTTTTTTACTCTGCGCCGCATACGCCATCAGGTCGTTGCCCCACTGAATCAGCTGGTTACCGCCAGTCAGCGTATTGAACACGGGCAGTTCGGCTCACCGCCGCTGGATACCAGCCTGCCCAATGAGCTGGGACTGCTGGCCAAAACCTTTAACCAGATGTCGAGCGAACTGCATAAATTGTACCGTTCGCTGGAAGCGTCAGTAGAAGAAAAAACCCGCGATCTCCACGAGGCCAAGCGCCGTCTGGAGGTGTTGTATCAGTGTTCGCAGGCGCTGAACACCAGCCAGATTGATGTGCATTGTTTCCGCCATATTTTGCAGATCGTTCGCGACAATGAAGCGGCTGAATATCTGGAATTGAATGTCGGTGAAAACTGGCGGATTAGTGAAGGAAAGCCAAAACCTGAGCTGCCGATGCAGATTTTACCGGTGACGATGCAAGAGACAGTTTACGGCGAGCTGCACTGGCAAAACAGCAACGTGTCGGCCTCCGAACCGCTGCTTAACAGCGTTTCGTCGATGCTGGGGCGCGGTTTGTACTTTAATCAGGCGCAGAAGCATTTTCAGCAGTTGCTGCTGATGGAAGAACGCGCGACCATCGCCCGCGAATTGCACGACTCACTGGCTCAGGTGCTTTCTTATTTGCGTATCCAGTTAACATTACTGAAGCGTTCGATACCGGAAGATAACGCCACCGCACAAAGTATCATGGCCGATTTTTCTCAGGCATTGAATGATGCGTATCGACAGTTACGCGAGCTGTTGACCACTTTCCGCCTGACGCTGCAGCAGGCGGATCTTCCCTCCGCGCTGCGGGAAATGCTGGATACGTTACAAAATCAAACCAGCGCCAAACTGACCCTCGACTGCCGCTTGCCAACCCTGGCGCTGGATGCGCAAATGCAGGTGCATTTGTTGCAAATTATTCGTGAAGCGGTGCTGAATGCGATGAAGCACGCCAATGCCAGCGAAATCGCCGTTAGCTGCGTCACTGCGCCGGACGGCAATCACACGGTCTATATTCGTGATAACGGGATTGGCATCGGTGAACCGAAAGAACCTGAAGGCCATTATGGCTTGAATATTATGCGCGAGCGCGCGGAACGACTGGGCGGAACGCTGACTTTTTCACAACCTTCCGGTGGCGGCACATTAGTGAGTATTAGCTTTCGCTCTGCGGCGGGTGAGGAAAGTCAACTGATGTAATACCTCTTGTTGACCAAAGAATACGGGCACTTAAGGTTCAGTATAAAAGGGAATGATAATTTACATTATCTCCTTTTTTTCTCCACGATTGGCTCGTACCTTGCCGCTACAGTGAAGCAAGTCAAGCCTACAACGATACGCAGAAACACGAGGTCCTCTTTTAATGGCGAATTTCTTTATTGATCGCCCCATTTTTGCCTGGGTACTGGCAATCCTGTTATGTCTGACAGGGACCCTGGCTATTTTTTCATTGCCCGTTGAACAATACCCGGATCTCGCGCCGCCGAACGTGCGAGTGACCGCTAACTATCCCGGCGCATCGGCCCAGACGCTGGAAAACACCGTGACTCAGGTTATTGAGCAGAATATGACTGGCCTCGATAACCTGATGTATATGTCGTCACAAAGCAGCGGCACCGGTCAGGCATCTGTCACCTTAAGTTTTAAAGCCGGAACCGACCCAGACGAGGCGGTGCAGCAGGTACAAAACCAGCTGCAATCAGCCATGCGTAAACTCCCACAGGCAGTACAAAACCAGGGCGTGACAGTACGTAAAACTGGCGATACTAACATCCTGACCATAGCCTTCGTCTCTACCGATGGTTCGATGGATAAGCAGGATATTGCCGACTACGTTGCCAGTAATATTCAGGACCCGTTAAGTCGCGTTAACGGCGTTGGTGATATCGACGCCTACGGTTCACAGTATTCGATGCGTATCTGGCTTGATCCGGCAAAAATGAACAGCTTCCAGATGACGGCTAAAGATGTAACCGACGCCATTGAATCACAGAACGCGCAGATTGCGGTCGGACAGCTTGGCGGTACACCTTCTGTCGATAAACAAGCATTGAACGCTACCATTAACGCCCAGTCGCTGTTGCAAACGCCTGAACAGTTCCGCGATATCACCTTGCGGGTAAATCAGGATGGTTCGGAAGTGAAACTGGGCGATGTTGCCACCGTCGAAATGGGGGCGGAGAAATACGATTATCTTAGCCGCTTTAATGGTAAGCCTGCCTCCGGTCTGGGGGTAAAACTGGCTTCCGGCGCGAACGAAATGGCCACAGCGAAGCTGGTACTGAACCGGCTCGACGAACTGGCGCAATACTTCCCTCCCGGGCTGGAATATAAGGTGGCGTATGAAACCACCTCGTTTGTTAAAGCCTCCATTGAAGACGTGGTGAAAACCCTGTTAGAAGCTATCGCGCTGGTTTTCCTCGTCATGTATCTGTTCCTGCAAAACTTCCGCGCTACGCTGATTCCAACTATTGCCGTGCCGGTGGTGTTAATGGGCACTTTCTCCGTGCTTTACGCCTTCGGTTACAGCGTCAACACCTTAACCATGTTTGCGATGGTGCTGGCGATCGGTCTGCTGGTGGATGACGCCATCGTGGTGGTGGAAAACGTCGAACGTATTATGAGTGAGGAAGGACTCACTCCTCGCGAAGCTACACGTAAATCGATGGGGCAGATCCAGGGGGCACTGGTCGGGATTGCGATGGTGCTGTCGGCGGTATTTGTGCCAATGGCCTTCTTTGGCGGCACCACCGGAGCTATCTATCGCCAGTTCTCTATTACCATTGTTGCGGCGATGGTGCTGTCGGTGCTGGTGGCTATGATCCTCACTCCGGCGCTGTGTGCCACGCTACTTAAACCACTGAAAAAAGGTGAGCATCACGGGCAGAAAGGCTTTTTTGCCTGGTTTAACCAGATGTTCAACCGTAACGCCGAACGCTACGAGAAAGGGGTGGCGAAAATTCTCCACCGCAGCCTGCGCTGGATTGTGATTTATGTCCTGCTGCTTGGCGGTATGGTGTTTCTGTTCCTGCGTTTGCCGACGTCCTTCCTGCCACTGGAAGACCGTGGCATGTTCACCACCTCGGTGCAGCTACCCAGCGGTTCGACCCAGCAACAGACGCTGAAAGTGGTGGAACAGATTGAGAAGTATTACTTCACTCATGAGAAAGACAACATCACGTCGGTATTTGCCACGGTCGGTTCAGGCCCTGGCGGCAACGGGCAAAACGTGGCGCGTATGTTTATCCGCCTGAAAGACTGGAGTGAGCGCGACAGTAAAACCGGCACTTCGTTTGCCATTATCGAACGTGCAACGAAAGAATTTAATAAGATTAAAGAAGCCCGCGTTATCGCCAGCAGCCCGCCAGCAATCAGCGGTCTTGGCAGTTCTGCGGGTTTTGATATGGAGTTGCAGGATCACGCCGGAGCGGGTCACGATGCGCTGATGGCTGCACGTAACCAGTTGCTGGCGCTGGCGGCGGAAAATCCGGAATTAACCCGCGTGCGCCATAACGGTCTTGATGACAGTCCGCAGTTACAGATTGATATCGACCAGCGTAAAGCTCAGGCGCTGGGCGTTGCTATTGACGACATTAACGACACGCTGCAAACCGCGTGGGGTTCGAGCTATGTAAATGACTTTATGGATCGCGGTCGCGTGAAGAAAGTCTATGTGCAGGCCGCCGCGCCGTATCGGATGCTGCCGGATGATATCAACCTGTGGTATGTGCGTAACAAAGACGGTGGGATGGTGCCCTTCTCTGCCTTCGCGACCTCCCGCTGGGAGACAGGTTCGCCCCGTCTGGAACGTTATAACGGCTATTCCGCAGTGGAAATTGTCGGGGAGGCCGCACCGGGCGTCAGTACCGGTACGGCGATGGATATTATGGAATCGTTAGTGAAGCAGTTGCCAAACGGCTTTGGCCTGGAGTGGACGGCGATGTCGTATCAGGAACGGCTTTCTGGCGCGCAGGCTCCGGCGCTGTACGCCATTTCATTACTGGTGGTATTCCTGTGTCTGGCGGCGCTGTATGAAAGCTGGTCGGTGCCGTTCTCCGTAATGCTGGTCGTGCCGCTGGGGGTCATCGGCGCGCTGCTGGCAACCTGGATGCGCGGGCTGGAAAACGACGTTTACTTCCAGGTGGGTCTATTAACGGTCATTGGTTTATCGGCGAAAAACGCCATCCTCATTGTCGAGTTCGCTAACGAGATGAACCAAAAAGGTCACGACCTGTTTGAAGCGACGCTTTATGCCTGCCGCCAGCGTTTACGCCCGATACTGATGACCTCGCTGGCGTTTATCTTCGGCGTACTGCCGATGGCAATCAGCAGCGGTGCTGGCTCCGGTGGTCAACATGCGGTGGGTACTGGCGTAATGGGGGGAATGATCTCCGCCACCATTCTGGCGATTTACTTCGTGCCTCTGTTCTTTGTGCTGGTACGCCGTCGTTTCCCTCTGAAGCCACGCCCGGAATAAGCAATAAAAAAGGCGACATGCCAACGTGTCGCCTTTTTCAACTTTCTGATAAAGAACCTGTTCATCAGGTTCTTTCATTTTACCTTCTGTCCTGGCAATTACTTGCGAAGCATAACTTCGATAAAGTCTTTCCAGTTCCCCAGTTCACGTTCAATCATAACAACCTCTCTTATAATTATGGGTATTCTACGGAAACAATATACCGTGGTGAAGCTAATTTATTCGATTGCAGTGATTACTACCTCCGGGGCAAAACCTATGTAAATACTATGGCCCTGAGACAGGGATTTTTATGTGATGCAAAGCAACATTTCAACAGATTCATACGGATTCTAATACTTGCTTAATTCTGTTTGAAATACATACAGATACCTAGGGGAATATTCTTAATAATTGCATTCAAAATGCTCACAATTATTTAATAATTGTTAAGTGAAACACCTTAATAATGTTATATTCCCTGATATTCATTTGCCGGGAAAATGTATTGACCGTTAAATGAGTATTTATTCTTATAAATCGAAAAAGGATTCATTATGGTTACACTTTACGGCATTAAAAATTGTGACACCATTAAAAAGGCTCGCCGTTGGCTGGAAACCAATAACATCGACTATCGTTTTCATGATTATCGCGTTGATGGGCTGGACAGCGAATTATTGAACGGTTTTATCAACGAATTAGGTTGGGAAGCGTTACTCAACACCCGTGGTACTACCTGGCGTAAACTGGATGATACCACGCGCAATAAAATCACCGATGCGGCTTCTGCGGCGGCATTAATGACTGAAATGCCTGCAATTATCAAACGCCCATTGCTCTGCGCGCCAGGGAAGCCTATGCTGCTGGGTTTCAGTGAATCCAGTTATCAGCAATTTTTCCTATGAGGTGTAGTCTATGTCGTGTCCGGTTATTGAGCTGACACAGCAGCTTATTCGCCGCCCATCCTTAAGTCCTGATGACGCAGGATGTCAGGCAATCATTACCGAACGTTTACAGGCGATCGGTTTTACCATCGAACGCATGGACTTTGCGGATACGCAGAATTTTTGGGCGTGGCGTGGACAGGGAGAAACGTTAGCCTTTGCCGGACATACCGACGTTGTACCGCCTGGCGATGCCGACCGTTGGATCAATCCACCATTTGAACCGACCATTCGCGACGGTATGTTATTCGGGCGCGGCGCGGCAGATATGAAAGGGTCGCTGGCGGCGATGGTGGTAGCAGCAGAACGCTTTGTCGCGCAACATCCCAACCATAAAGGTCGACTGGCGTTTCTGATCACCTCAGACGAAGAAGCCAGCGCCCACAACGGCACGGTCAAAGTCGTCGAAACTTTAATGGCGCGCCGTGAACGGCTGGATTACTGCCTGGTTGGCGAACCGTCGAGTATCGAAGTGGTCGGTGATGTAGTGAAAAATGGCCGTCGCGGATCGTTGACCTGTAACCTTACTATTCATGGCGTGCAGGGTCATGTGGCCTACCCACACCTTGCAGATAACCCTGTGCATCGCGCAGCCCCTTTCCTCAATGAGTTAGTGGCTATCGAGTGGGATCAGGGCAATGAATTTTTCCCGGCAACCAGTATGCAAATAGCCAATATTCAGGCAGGTACTGGCAGTAATAATGTCATTCCGGGTGAGCTGTTTGTACAGTTTAACTTCCGCTTTAGCACCGAACTTACTGATGAGATGATCAAAGCACAGGTGCTTGCCCTGCTGGAAAAACATCAACTGCGTTATACGGTCGATTGGTGGCTTTCCGGGCAGCCATTTTTGACTGCACGCGGTAAACTGGTGGATGCGGTCGTCAACGCGGTTGAGCACTATAATGAAATTAAACCGCAGCTACTGACCACTGGCGGAACGTCCGATGGGCGCTTTATTGCCCGCATGGGGGCGCAGGTGGTGGAACTTGGGCCGGTCAATGCCACTATTCATAAAATTAATGAATGTGTGAACGCTGCCGACCTGCAGCTACTTGCCCGTATGTATCAACGAATCATGGAACAGCTCGTCGCCTGATGAGTGGTTCTGCAAGAGGAAATAAGCATGGACTGGCTGGCTAAATATTGGTGGATTCTGGTGATTGTCTTTTTGGTAGGCGTCCTGCTGAATGTGATCAAAGATCTCAAGCGCGTCGACCATAAGAAATTTCTCGCCAACAAGCCGGAGCTTCCCCCACATCGTGATTTCAACGATAAATGGGACGATGACGACGACTGGCCGAAGAAGGATCAACCGAAGAAGTAAGCTGGAGGGGCCGGATAATGTCTGGCGCTCAACCGTAGGCCTGATAAGACGCGTCAGCGTCGCATCAGGCATCATAGCCGGATGCGGCGTGAACGCCTTATCCGGCCTACGCATCCGGCACCTGTCTTTTACATCATTTCAATCACATCATCATCGCCGGGCTTACCGCCGCTTAACGCTTCGTCGAAGTAATGTTTCGGAATGGTATAACGCAAGTGATCCAGGGCAAATTGCATACTGCGATTATCGATCGCATGACCTAAATCCTCCACGATATCCAGCGTCACATCTCCACCGGCGTTAATTAACGCTTCCTGTGCCGCGACCGCATGAGCCAGATCGATAACCGGATCTTCACCACCGTGGATCAGGTGAATTGTTGTAGCAGTAGAAGCTGTTTCCGGCAGGCTGGCATAGCGTCCGTTAAAGGCGATGACGCGTGAGGTAAGACCCGGTTCGGCTTTAATGCTCTCCAGCGCCATAATCGCGCCTTGTGAGAAACCGATCAGCGCCGTAGCGTTAGCCCCTACTCCGCTCTGTTTCTGCCAGTAGCGTACCGTCTCAATAAACGTCGGCATGATGGCATCCACCCGCGCCTGGCGATTCTCTTCCGTTACGCCCTGCACCGAAAACCATTGACGCCCCGCCGGATTACCGCTCGGCTCAGCACCACCGACACTTACCACCAGCGCATCTGGAAACAACGGTGCAAACCAGCTACCGATTTCCCCCATTGCCACCGGATTATCCCCGACACCGTGGAAAAGCAGTAACAACTGTTGGGCAGGTTTATCCGGGCTTTGAACAACAAAATGGTCATGTTTCATGGCGAACTCCTTAACTGATGTCATTAATTTTACGCCGCTGACTCACAATGACCATGGGATAAAATTGAAGGAGTCAGTGAAAAAATTGCCATTGTGTTATGCGATTGCGCAGGCGTTCAGTGCGGACATCATCAAGTGCGAATAGCGCCTGCGCGGCTTCTTCGCGTTGGCGAACCAGCAATGCCTTACGGCCTGAAAGTTTAAGTGTGGTACATAACTGCGCGTCGCTGATGTTTTTCTGCAACCGTCCTCGCAGCGCCGGTAATGCCAGTTCACTGGTTTGCAGCAGGCGTGTTAAACAACCTAACGACGTTAAAAGGGGACGATGAGCGAAAGCAAAACCGGTCAGTTCAAGCCAGTCATCATCAGAAAGCATGATGTCGTTTAACGGATCAACCGGGATGCTTTCACCATTCCACTGCATGAGAATTTGCACGTCGCGGCGTAAACGATAATGCTCACGTTGTGCCAGTTGTTTACCCGCTTCGCTCATTGGTAACAGCGCCATCGCCGTATAACAGCCGCTGCTGGCTTCGCGATGATTGCCCATCCGTACCAGCACAAAACCGCAGCGTTGCCAGAAACGCCATAATTCCTCGGTGTAGCCAAAACTCACTGAAAGATAGTCGAAGCTATGCATGTATTGCACTGCGTCAGCAATAAGTTGCTGCCCTGTGCCTTCCCGCTGACGCGCCGGATGGACTGCAATGCGGCTGACACGCCGCCCGCGTAACGTCGCCGCCAGTGGATTGCTGCCGTGTGCCGCCAGCGACTGAGCTACCAGGTTGCCACGCGGGCGACGAAAACCTGCCCAGACCGCCTGACTCAGTTCTTCAGATAATCCCCCTTCATCCACCAGCCACAGCGCCCCGGCAATCTCGTTTTCGCCTGCTGCCTGTAAAAAATGTTGCCCCGGCGCGTCCATCATCCGTCGTAAATCCAGCGGTGAAGTCCGGTAGTGCGCACCAGATAATAACTGGTAAACCTTTAACGGCGTTTCTGGCTCGCTTCGCCATAAAGTCTGTTCAAATGCAGAAATGACGATGTTGCCTTGGGGTACGCGCGTGAAGGTTTCATCGTCAAAAACCAGTGCCTCGCTAACCACTTTTTCCAGCGGGCATCCCTGTGCCCAACGGATCGGCTGTTGCAATTCAAAATGCTGCAAATGCGGGAAGCGGGCGCAAAATTTCAGCAAAAAACCCCGTCCGGTGCCTTCATAGCCCTGCACCGTAGTGGTTAACAAAGTACGCGGAAAGCGTGATACCAGTTGATGTAATAGTGGGGCGGGTATTGCAGCAGCTTCATCGATAACCAGCCAGTCGGCTTTTTCTTCACTGAACAGCAATGCATCCGGCGCAACAAAACGAAACTTATCTCCGGCAAACTGGGCCAGCACATCCGTTGCGGCTCTCGCAGGCGCAGTGACTATCGCACTGCCCGCAATACGGGAAATGAGTTGCCCTGCCAGCGCCGACTTACCGCGTCCGCGCGCAGCAGTTACCGCTGCCACGCCCGGTGGCATAGTCAGAAGCTGCTGTAGTATCTGTTGTTGTTTCGGTTGCGGTGCGCCGGTAGCGGATTGCCAGTCAGAACGGGGAACAAAATCCGCCAACATTAGTGGCTGGTCTTGTCGCCAGAGAATAGCGTCGTCATCTGCCGCAAGTACGCGTTTGAGATGCTGGACAAAATGCGGTGTAGCGATGGGACTGGCGCAATCACTCCAGCGCAGCGAATCAGCATCGGGATGGTTTTCCCATTCTTCCCATACAGGAAGTAACAAAACCAGCCAACTGCCCGCTTTCAGCGTTCCACCAAGCGCCGCAAAGGCTGCGGCATCAAAGCCCTGGCGGGCATCGAATACCGAATGCTGGAACTCGCGCCCAAGTAAAGTTTGTAGCGCCGCTGGCGTACAGTGGTTTTCAGAAGTTGGCTGCGGCGATACCCACAGCCAGTCGCCAGGTAATGCGTCACGCAATTTGAGCGCATGTTCACAACACCAGCACGCATCCCCGCTCAACACCAACAGGCGGCGAATCCCTTCGCGTTTCATTTGCGCTGTTAATGTGTGTAGCGCGGTCAGTTCAGCCATCCCTGCCCCGAAAGTTAAATGCTTTTACCGAAAGTATTGCATTGTGCCGGATCGCCGCTGTCGAAACCACGTTTAAACCAGCTATAGCGTTGTTGAGATGTACCATGAGTAAAGCTGTCCGGCACTACCCGCCCCTGACTTTGCTGCTGTAAGCGGTCATCGCCGATGGCTTGCGCCGCATTCAGCGCCTCTTCCAGATCGCCAGTTTCCAGAACGCCTTGTTGCTGCATACTGTGCCCCCAGACACCGGCAAAGCAATCAGCCTGGAGTTCCATACGCACAGACAAGCGGTTCACTTCCGCCTGCGTCGCGTTTTGTTGCAATTGACGAACTTTCGGCTCAATGCCTAACAGTTTCTGCACATGATGACCGACTTCATGGGCGATAACGTATCCCTGAGCGAAATCACCATCCGCACCCAGTTTGTCTTTCATGTCATCATAGAAAGAGAGATCGATATAGACCGTACCATCCGCCGGGCAATAGAACGGCCCCATAATGGACTGTCCGGCGCCGCAACCGGTGCGCGTCATTCCGCGATACATCACCAGCTTCGGTTGCTGATAAGTCTTACCCATTTTCTCGAATTGCTGCCCCCAGGTGTCTTCCGTGGTTGCCAGAATTACCGAGGTGAATTTTGCCGCTTCGTCTTCATTTGGGCTAATTGAGCGCGTTGATTGCTGTTGGGAAATCGGCTGTCCGGTCATCAACCCAGTTAAATCAACACCATAGTAGCCAGCGACCAGCACCACTACCAGTAAAATCAGCCCACCTTTACCGCTTGGCAGACGGAAACCGGGACCGCCCATTGACGGACCACCAGAGCTGTTTCGCCTGTCTTCAACATTGTCACTTTCACGACGCCCTTGCCAGCGCATAGATACCTCAACAATATATTCATTATAGTGATGATCGTAGGTGCTTCAGAGGAAGATTACCACAGAAAAACGGGAGGAAATGATGGAGGAATTAAGGCTTCATTCCTCGTTATATAATTTACGAATGTTAGAAGTAAAAGATAACGTTAGCTCCAGTCTTCTAGTCTGATTCCCGCTACTCGCTCAAACTCTCGGGTATTGTTGGTAACCACAATCAAACCGCGACTGCGAGCATGTCCCGCTATCATCTGGTCAAAAGGTCCAACGGGCCTTCCCTGCCGGGCAAGCTCGGCTCTGATTTGCCCAGTATGCGTCGCAGCAGCACTATCATAATCAAGCACTTCCAAACGAGATACGAAACCTTCAATCACCGCTAAATTGCGTTCTGGCATCTGACTTTTTTCTGCCCCATAGATAAGCTCCATCAATGTTACAGAACTTATACACATCCGGCCAGAATTCAGGTTAAAGCGATCCCTGACATGTACTGGTTTATTCTTAATAGTGAAAATACAGATATTGGTATCCAGCATGAATTTCAGCATCAGAATGATTCCCTTTCCTGCATTGCGGGTTGATCACGGATATCCATAAAATCCGCACTCACATTTTCACCATCAAACCAACTGTCCCAGGACTCACCAACGGGAGTAATGATTCTTGTACGACCAATCGCAATAATTTCTACTTTCTTAACGTCTTCTGGCAGAGCGACCGCTTTAGGTAATCTGACAGCCTGACTGCGATTACTTAAAAATACAGTAGTTTCCATAGCCCCCCCTTCTTTGGGATATACGTTATGTATATACATATTGGCTTGGTATTACTTTTCTGTCAAAGGGAGATAATGCGAAGTATTGTAGCGGGAGTAACGAAGACATTTAGCCGGAGCATCCTCCGGCTGAAAAATAAGCAATCAGAAAAATCAGTCCAGCTGTACACCCAGGCGGCGGGCGACGGCTTCATAGGCTTCAATCAGGCCACCGAGGCTCTGGCGGAAACGGTCTTTGTCCATTTTCTCCAGCGTTTCTTTGTCCCACAGGCGGCTACCGTCCGGGGAGAACTCATCGCCCAGCACGACTTCGCCTTTGTACAGACCAAACTCCAGCTTGAAGTCGACCAGAATCAGACCGGCATCATCGAACAGTTTTTTCAGCACGTCGTTCGCTTTGTAAGTCAGCTCTTTCATACGCGCCAGATTCTCTTTGCTTACCCAGCCAAAAGTTTCGCAATAAGATTCGTTAACCATCGGGTCATGCATGGCGTCGTTTTTCAGGAACAGATCGAACAGCGGCGGGTTCAGCTCAATACCTTCTTCAATTCCAAGACGTTTCACCAGAGAGCCAGCAGCACGGTTACGTACGACACACTCAACCGGCACCATATCCAGCTTTTTCACCAGACATTCGGTATCGGAGAGCAGACGCTCCATTTGAGTCGGGATACCCGCTTCAGCCAGTTTGCTCATAATGAAGTAGTTGAACTTGTTGTTCACCATACCTTTGCGATCAAACTGCTCAATGCGCGCGCCATCACCTGCTGACGTATCATTGCGGAATTCGAGCACCAACAGATCCGGGTTCTCCGTGCTGTATACGGTTTTCGCTTTACCACGATACAACTCAGCTTGCTTTTGCATCTTTATCACTCCTGGGTGTGAATTAACGTTTTAAAATCTTTTGCTGTCTGGTGTGCCGGATGTTTTGCCGAATGCGGCGCGAACGCCTTATCCGACCTGTGTCCGACAAACAAATTTCGTGCGAATTAACGCTAAAATCGCGTTTTTCTGCCGACGCACACGTTTGCGTATCATATCAGAAAAAAGGGCCGGATTACTCCAGCCCTGTATTTTTACTTGCTAAACGCTGCCTGGAAGACAGATACCAGTGCGTCGTTTTGGCTTTGAGTCAGCGTATGACCTTTCGGATCGATGAACTGCAAGCTGCTGCGGTTATCTAAATCACCGACCTGCAGTTTATAGTCACCGGATGCAAGACCTGGATCGCTCGCGCCCAGTTCCTGCCAGTCGTTGTCAGACAACGGCTTATAGGTCACGGCCATACTGCCCTGCGAACGGGTGCTGTCGGTCACTTTCATGCCCACTTTTTCCAGCGCCGCTGGCAGACGTTGCCAAACCACGTTGAACGGCCCGCGAACGACCAGCATTGGTAAGCCTGTGTCATCAGCAGCACTTTGTACGTCCATGGTGGTGGAAGCACGGTTTTGCGCCGCATTAGCCGCGTCGGTCACGGATTTATCCAGACCGGCAGAAATGACGTTCATCATCTCCGTGCTGTAACGCTGCATGGAAGCCGCGTCTGCAACCGGTTTGCCCGCCTGCTCCAGGTTCAGCAGTTTCACCGTTACCGCCTGCTGATAACCCTGCGGTTTAACAGAGATTTGATAACGACCGCGATACTGCTCGTCTTCGTCCAGACGGTTCCATTGCACCCAATCGGTAGTCAGCGTCTGACCAGCATCATCGCGTTGGGTAATGGTGTAGTTTTTCGCCTGCAGCACGCTAACAACCTGAGGCCACAAAGTATTGCCACGACCATTTTCTACCAGCAGCGAGGCGGTGTCGCCCGTAAACTGGGTACGTGCGCCGGAAATCAGCGCCAACGGCTGGGCTGGTGGACGAATGTCCAGCGCCTTACCGACAGCACCGCTACCGTTGGTCACCGGTATTGCATAATCACCGGAGGTCACCGGCAAAATCATTCCTGCCGGGGCATGAAGCTCCGCAAGCGGTGCCGCTTCCAGATAGGCTTCATCACCACTCACCTGACGCTTATAGCGTGAGTCAGAACTACAGGCTGCGAGTAACAGAACAAGCGATACACCCGCAACCTTTGCCAGGCGCGACTTTTGAACAGAGTAAGCCATCAAATCTCCCTAAACTTTACAGCAAACCGGCATACTTAAGCGCCGCTCTGACCGTCTCACGACCACTGTCGGTGATTGGAGTCATTGGCAGGCGCAGCGTATCGGTCGCCACAAGACCCAGTTCCTTACATGCCCATTTCACCGGGATTGGATTGGGTTCGACAAATAGTTTGTTGTGTAATGGCATCAGACGCTGGTTAATAACGCGTGCCTCGGCAAAATGCCCTTCTGCCGCCAGTTTGCACATCTGAGCCATATCACGCGCTGCGACGTTAGCCGTAACGGAAATAACGCCATGACCACCTAACTGCATGAAGTCCAGCGTGCTCGCATCATCGCCGCTCAGCAGAACAAAATCGTCTGAAACCAGCTCTTTGATCTGGTTAACACGCGTTAAGTTCCCTGTTGCCTCTTTGATTCCGATAATATTTTTTACTTTCGCCAGACGGCCCACCGTTTCTGGTAGCAGATCGCAGCCAGTACGGGACGGCACATTATACAGGATTTGCGGCAGGTCAGTATGTTCAGCGATGGCTTTGAAATGCTGATACAGACCTTCCTGCGACGGGCGGTTGTAATAAGGGGTCACCGTCAGGCAGCCAGCAATGCCACTGTCATTGAAACGCTGTGTCAGGCTAATGGCTTCCGCAGTAGCGTTAGCGCCAGTTCCGGCAATTACCGGAATACGCCCATCAGCCAGCTCCAGGGTCATCATCACCACATCAACATGTTCGTCATGATTCAGGGTAGCGGACTCACCAGTGGTGCCAACAGAAACAATCGCCGAAGTACCGCTGGCGACATGATAATCAATCAGTTTTTTTAAGCTAGCCCGACAGACATTACCTTTTTCATCCATCGGAGTAACAATCGCGACAATACTTCCCGTGAACATGGGCCATCCTCTGTGCAAACAAGTGTCTCAATGGTACGTTTGGTATGGCATTAAAAGCAAGCAGACAGAACCGTTCTGATTGTTGTATGCATGTTTTTTTTATGCTTTCCTTAAGAGCTACTCTCCCCCTTGAAGGAATAACCGGTTTGACACTGTCATCGCAACATTATCTGGTGATCACTGCGCTGGGTGCCGATCGCCCAGGAATTGTGAACACTATCACCCGTCATGTCAGTAGTTGCGGCTGTAATATTGAAGACAGTCGCCTGGCGATGCTGGGAGAAGAGTTCACCTTTATCATGCTGCTTTCCGGTTCATGGAACGCAATCACCTTGATCGAATCAACGTTACCGTTGAAAGGTGCCGAACTGGATCTTTTAATCGTGATGAAGCGCACGACGGCTCGTCCGCGTCCGCCGATGCCCGCATCTGTCTGGGTTCAGATCGATGTGGCAGATTCACCGCATTTAATTGAACGCTTTACCGCACTTTTTGACGCGCACCATATGAACATTGCGGAGCTAGTGTCTCGCACGCAACCTGCTGAAAATGAACGAGCTGCGCAACTACATATTCAGATAACCGCCCACAGCCCGGCGTCTGCGGACTCAGCAAATATTGAACAAGCCTTCAAAGCACTATGTACAGAACTCAATGCGCAAGGCAGTATTAGCGTCGTCAATTATTCCCAACATGATGAACAGGATGGAGTTAAGTAATGAATCCACTGAAAGCCGGTGACATCGCACCGAAATTTAGCTTGCCGGATCAAGACGGAGAACAAGTTAATTTGACCGACTTCCAGGGACAGCGTGTTCTGGTTTATTTCTACCCGAAAGCCATGACCCCCGGCTGTACCGTACAAGCTTGTGGCTTACGCGATAACATGGATGAGTTGAAAAAAGCCGGTGTTGATGTACTGGGTATTAGCACCGATAAACCCGAAAAACTCTTCCGTTTTGCGGAAAAAGAGCTGCTCAACTTTACGCTTCTGTCTGATGAGAACCACCAGGTGTGCGAACAATTCGGCGTCTGGGGAGAGAAGTCCTTCATGGGCAAAACTTACGATGGTATTCACCGCATCAGCTTCTTGATCGATGCTGACGGCAAAATCGAACATGTATTTGACGATTTCAAAACCAGCAATCACCACGACGTAGTGATTAACTGGCTGAAAGAACACGCCTGATTACTTTGCTCCATTCCGTGCTGGCTGCGCTTGCGGCCAGCACACCTCACATCCGGCGATGTAGCGGAATGAAGGTTAATCTTGCGCGATTTGGCCATCGGGCCAGGCATGGATTACCGCTTTAATTAGCGTAGCCAGAGGAATGGCAAAGAACACGCCCCAGAATCCCCACAACCCACCGAAGATCACCACCGATAAAATAATCACCAGCGGATGCAGGTTAACCGCTTCGGAGAACAACACCGGTACTAACAGGTTGCCATCCAGCGCCTGGATAATCAGATATACCGCGAAACAGCTCCAGAATTCAGTGCCAGCACCAAACTGGAATAGTGCCACGCCGACCACCGGAATAGTCACCACAAATGCGCCAATGTACGGAATAAGCACTGAGAAGCCGACCAGCACCGCCAGCAGCAGCGAATAGTTCAGTCCGAAAAGCAAGAACCCCAGCCAGGTGGCGATCCCCACCACAATCATCTCCAGCACCTTGCCACGGATGTAGTTGGTGATTTGCTGGTTCATCTCCTTCCAGACCTGACCTGCCAGCCCACGGTTACGCGGAAGCACCCGACGGACAGCATTCAACATTTGCTCTTTATCTTTCAGAAGGAAAAAGACCATCAGCGGCACCAGCACCAGATAGACGGCAATGGTCAGCAGGCCCACCAGCGAGGCGAGAGAGATTTTCACCACCGAATCGCCCATGGTGAGCATCCGACTGCGCATATTGTCGGCCATCGCATCAATAATGCCCGCATCCATTAACGCCGGATAACGGCGCGGCAACGTGGCGGCAAAATCAGACAGTTTATTGAGCATCCCCGGCATATCGCGGATTAAATAGATGCCCTGCTGCCAGGCGATAGGCAGTACCACGAACGCCATCAGCAGCAGAATGCCAACAAACAGAACCAGCACAATCGACGTCGCCCAACGACGGGAACAGCCAATAGATTGCAGGCGCACGGTTGGCCATTCCAGCAAATAGGCCAACACAATAGCCACCAGCAACGGCGCGAGCAGGCCACTAAAGAAAAAGATAATGCCAAATCCGGCAACTAAAATAACCAGCAAGGCAATCGCTTCCGGGTCGCTAAAACGGCGGCGATACCATTGCATCAACATTTCGAGCATAAAGACCTTCCCTGAACCTCAAGAGCGGGATTGCGATCCGCAATTGTATCGAAATGTCACAAAAAAGACTTCGCTTTTTATGACGGATTCAGGAAACTGAAAAGCCATTTGAGTGGGCTAATCTTCGCCGTTACACTCAAAGGCGGCGCGGTGGGAACGATATTTCACAGTATCGGTCAAATGACTATCTCCAGAAATACAGGACAGAGGTTATGTTCAGGCAGTTGAAAAAAAACCTGGTTGCAACCCTCATTGCTGCTATGACCATCGGTCAGGTAGCCCCGGCGTTTGCCGATAGCGCAGACACTTTGCCGGATATGGGAACCTCCGCAGGAAGCACGCTTTCCATTGGCCAGGAAATGCAGATGGGCGACTATTATGTTCGCCAGCTACGCGGCAGCGCGCCGTTAATTAATGACCCGCTATTAACGCAATATATTAATTCACTGGGGATGCGCCTGGTTTCACATGCAAACTCCGTTAAGACGCCGTTCCATTTCTTTCTGATCAATAACGACGAAATCAACGCCTTTGCTTTCTTTGGCGGCAACGTGGTGCTGCACTCTGCCTTGTTCCGTTATTCCGATAACGAAAGTCAACTGGCTTCGGTCATGGCGCACGAAATCTCCCACGTCACCCAACGTCACCTGGCGCGAGCGATGGAAGATCAGCAACGCAGCGCGCCGCTTACCTGGGTCGGGGCGTTAGGTTCTATTTTACTGGCAATGGCCAGCCCGCAGGCGGGGATGGCGGCGCTGACCGGTACACTGGCGGGAACGCGCCAGGGGATGATCAGTTTCACCCAGCAAAATGAACAGGAAGCGGACCGCATTGGTATTCAGGTGTTGCAACGCTCGGGGTTCGATCCGCAGGCGATGCCGACCTTCCTCGAAAAATTACTCGATCAGGCGCGCTACTCTTCGCGTCCGCCGGAAATTCTGCTGACTCACCCGTTACCGGAGAGCCGCCTGGCAGATGCCCGCAACCGTGCTAATCAGATGCGCCCGATGGTGGTGCAGTCGTCGGAAGATTTCTATCTGGCAAAAGCGCGCACACTGGGGATGTACAATTCCGGACGTAACCAGCTCACCAGTGATTTGCTGGATGAATGGGCGAAAGGTAACGTTCGTCAGCAACGGGCGGCGCAATATGGTCGTGCTTTACAGGCGATGGAAGCCAATAAATACGACGAGGCACGGAAAACGCTGCAACCGTTACTGACGGCAGAACCCGGCAACGCGTGGTATCTCGATCTGGCTACCGATATCGACCTTGGGCAAAACAAAGCCAATGATGCGATCAATCGCCTGAAAAATGCCCGTGATTTACGCACCAATCCGGTGTTGCAGCTCAACCTGGCAAACGCTTATCTGCAAGGTGGGCAGCCACAGGAAGCGGCTAATATTCTGAATCGCTACACTTTTAATAATAAAGATGACAGCAATGGCTGGGATTTGCTGGCACAGGCAGAAGCCGCGCTAAATAACCGCGATCAGGAATTGGCAGCGCGAGCAGAAGGTTATGCACTCGCAGGGCGACTCGATCAGGCCATTTCCTTGTTGAGTAGCGCCAGTTCGCAGGTGAAATTAGGCAGCCTGCAACAAGCGCGTTACGATGCACGCATCGACCAGTTGCGCCAGTTGCAGGAACGCTTTAAGCCTTATACCAAGATGTAATTTGCATTAAAGGAAGAACAATGACCAAACAGGTAAAAATCTACCATAACCCACGCTGTTCAAAGAGCCGTGAAACGCTGAACCTGCTGAAAGAAAACGGCGTGGAGCCAGAAGTGGTGCTCTACCTTGAGACACCCGCCGATGCGGCAACGCTGCGCGATTTGCTGAAAATGCTGGGGATGAATAGCGCCCGTGAATTGATGCGCCAGAAAGAGGAGCTTTATAAAGAGCTGAACCTGGCTGACAGTTCGCTTAGCGAAGAGGCGCTGATTCAGGCGATGGTGGATAATCCGAAGCTGATGGAGCGCCCGATTGTGGTCGCCAATGGCAAAGCGCGCATTGGACGTCCACCGGAACAAGTGCTGGAAATCGTGGGTTAAGATGTGCCCCATCGCTAGTTAAGGCACATTGCCGGATGCGACGCTTGCCGCGTCTTGTCCGGCCTGTGATTGCATTGGACGCGCTTCGCATAGATCGGATAAGGCGTTCGCGCCGCATCCGACAATAAACACCCTGCCTACAGCTTCAGAATCTCTTTCACAAACGGAATGGTCAGTTTACGCTGTGCGGTAATCGACGCATGATCCAGCTGATCCAGTGTCATAAATAGCGTGCGCATCTCTCTGTCGAGCCGCTTCAGCAAGAAGCGTCCCACATCTTCCGGCAGTTCAAAACCACGCAAACGCGCGCGTAACTGTAGCGCCTGCAACTTATCTTCATCAGAAAGTGGCTGCAATTTGTAGATCTGCCCCCAGTCAAGACGCGACGCGAGATCCGGTAATCCCAGATTCAACTGACGCGGTGGACGATCGCCAGTGATCAACAACCGTGTTTTACCCGACTCCAGAATCCGATTGTAGAGATCGAAAATCGCCATCTCCCACAACTCATCGCCGGCAATACACTCAATGTTGTCGATGCAAACCAGCGACAAATGCTCCATACCGTCGAGCACTTCAGGTACAAACCAGGTGCGTTTATCCAGCGGGACATAGCCCACCGCATCGCCACGCTGCGACAATTCCGCGCAAGCCGCGTGCAGCAGATGGCTGCGCCCCGCGCCTTCGCGTGCCCAGAGATAGATGTAACCGCTATGTTCCTGACGCAGCACGTTTTGCAGCGCGGCCAGTAGAGAGGAGTTATCCCCCGGCCAGAAACTTGCGAAGGTTTCGTCGTCAGGAAGATAAAGTGGCAAAGAGAGCTGTGCCGGTGTGTTCAGAGATACCTCAACCAGGATTTCACAAAATCGCGAGAAGTTTACCACAGAATCCCATGATGTTTGAACCGGGCAGCAACACTGCCCGGTCAGTACATTATTTGTCTGTTATATCCGCGTCTTCTGCGTCCAGCACCACTTCTTCAGGGCGCAGCACGCTAATCAGTTTGAAGATCAGACTTAAGCCGATACCGACGATAGTCGCCAGCGCCATGCCTTTCAGCTCTGCCGCGCCAATGTTTACCTTCGCGCCACTGACGCCGATGATCAAAATCACGGAAGTCAGGATCAGATTCTGTGCTTTGTTGTAATCCACTTTCGATTCGATCAACACACGAATACCGGAAGCACCGATGACACCGTAAAGCAGCAGCGAAACACCGCCCATTACTGGCAGTGGGATCATCTGGATAGCGGCAGCCAGTTTACCTACACAGGAAAGCAGGATAGCGAGAATCGCCGCGCCGCCGATAACCCAGGTACTGTAAACGCGAGTGATCGCCATAACGCCAATGTTTTCCCCGTAGGTGGTGTTTGGCGTGGAACCAAAGAAGCCGGAGATCACGGTCGACAGGCCGTTAGCAAACATCGAACGGTGCAGACCCGGATCGCGCAGCAGATCTTTTTTGACAATGTTAGCCGTTACTACCAGGTGCCCTACATGTTCGGCAATAACCACTAACGCCGCTGGCAGAATAGTCAGAATGGCGAACCACTCGAAGCGCGGCGTATAGAGAGTTGGCAGAGCAAACCAGTGAGCATTAATAATCGGCGTGGTATCGACAATTCCCATTGCGAAAGAGAGCGCGTACCCCACCAGCACGCCAATTAAAATCGGGATAATGGCCAGGAAACCACGGAACAGCACGGAACCTAAAACCGTGACCGCCAGCGTGGTAATAGAAATGATGATGGTTTTGGAATCTGGCGTTTGCCCTTCAGCCGGGAGTAAACCGGCCATACCAGCAGCTACGCCCGCCAGCTCCAGACCAATGACGGCAACGATTGCGCCCATTGCCGCAGGTGGAAACAACACGTCCAGCCAGCCAGTTCCCGCTTTCTTCACGATGAAAGAGACCAGACAGAACAGCACGCCACACATAATAAAGCCGCCCAATGCGACTTCATAACCCAACGGCAACAGTAACAATACCGGTGAAATAAAGGCAAAGCTGGAGCCGAGATAAGCCGGGATTTTACCTTTACAGATGAAGAGATACAGCAGCGTCCCGATACCGTTAAATAACAGTACGGTCGCCGGGTTAATATGAAATAAGACGGGCACCAGGACGGTTGCACCAAACATGGCGAACAAATGTTGCAAACTAAGCGGGATTGTCTGTAAAAGTGGCGGTCTTTCACTCACCCCGATAGCACGGCGCGTCATAGTATATTCCTCTGTATTATGTGTTATAGGCGCTTTACTCAAAAAAAAGCCGACTCTTAAAGTCGGCTTTAATTATTTTTATTCTTTATTTTGTACCAAAGATTTTGTCACCGGCATCGCCAAGCCCCGGAATAATGTATCCGTGCTCGTTCAATCCCTGGTCAATTGATGCGGTATACAGCTCGACGTCCGGGTGCGCTTTTTCCAGCGCAGCGATACCTTCTGGCGCAGCCACCAGCACCAGCACTTTAATGCTGCTGCAGCCCGCTTTTTTCAGCAGGTCGATGGTCGCGATAACGGAACCACCAGTTGCCAGCATTGGGTCAACGATCAGCGCCATACGCTCATCGATGTTAGAAACCAGTTTCTGGAAGTACGGTACTGGTTCCAGCGTTTCTTCATTACGGTACATACCGACTACGCTGATGCGCGCGCTCGGAACGTTTTCCAGCACGCCGTCCATCATCCCCAGACCGGCGCGCAGAATTGGCACCACGGTAATTTTCTTACCTTTAATCTGGTCGATTTCCACCGGGCCATTCCAGCCCTCGATGGTTACTTTTTCAGTTTCGAGGTCAGCGGTCGCTTCGTAAGTCAGCAGGCTACCCACTTCGGAAGCGAGTTCGCGAAAGCGCTTGGTGCTGATATCTTGCTCACGCATCAGTCCCAGCTTGTGTTTGACGAGTGGGTGTTTGACTTCCACGATCTTCATACTCTTTCTCCTTTGAGGGGCAGCCACAAAAAAAATCGACGGATTATACCTCCTTTCTTTAAGGCGGCAATATTATTTTCGTTGATTTTAGTCAAAACCATAAAAATTTTAGATAAAGTTATTTCATAATCAAACAGTTAATAACGATAATTATCCTGGAAAAAAATCATTCATCCCCTCTATGTACACCTTTTTTTGTCACTCTCTCGGTAAAAAGAGGTTAAAAAAGGTTGTGTAAAGCAGTCTCGCAAACGTTTGCTTTCCCTGTTAGAATTGCGCCGAATTTTTATTTTTCTACCGCAAGTAACGCGTGGGGACCCAAGCAGTGACCGATAAAACCTCTCTTAGCTACAAAGATGCCGGTGTTGATATTGACGCGGGTAATGCTCTGGTTGGAAGAATCAAAGGCGTAGTGAAGAAAACGCGTCGCCCGGAAGTGATGGGCGGTCTGGGCGGCTTCGGTGCGCTGTGTGCGTTGCCGCAAAAATATCGCGAACCCGTGCTGGTTTCCGGCACTGACGGCGTGGGCACTAAACTGCGTCTGGCGATGGACTTAAAACGTCACGACACCATTGGTATCGATCTGGTCGCCATGTGCGTTAATGATCTGGTGGTGCAAGGCGCTGAACCGCTGTTTTTCCTCGACTATTACGCAACCGGAAAGCTGGATGTTGATACTGCTGCATCAGTGATCAGCGGCATCGCCGAAGGTTGCCTGCAATCGGGCTGTTCGCTGGTGGGGGGCGAAACGGCAGAAATGCCGGGGATGTATCACGGTGAAGATTATGACGTTGCTGGTTTCTGCGTTGGCGTGGTAGAAAAATCAGAAATCATCGATGGTTCTAAAGTTAGCGACGGTGATGTGCTGATTGCGCTCGGCTCCAGCGGCCCGCACTCGAACGGCTATTCGCTGGTGCGCAAAATTCTCGAAGTCAGCGGTAGTGATCCGCAAACCACAGAACTTGATGGTAAGCCATTAGCCGATCATCTGCTGGCACCGACCCGCATTTACGTGAAGTCAGTGCTGGAGTTGATCGAAAAGGTCGACGTGCACGCTATTGCGCACCTGACCGGCGGCGGCTTCTGGGAAAACATTCCGCGCGTATTGCCGGAAAACACCCAGGCAGTGATTGATGAATCCTCCTGGCAGTGGCCGGAAGTGTTCAACTGGCTGCAAAGGGCAGGTAATGTCGAGCGCCATGAAATGTATCGCACCTTCAACTGCGGCGTCGGGATGATTATCGCCCTGCCTGCTCCGGAAGTGGACAAAGCTCTCACTCTGCTTAATGCCAACGGTGAAAACGCGTGGAAAATCGGTATCATCAAAGCCTCTGATTCCGAACAACGCGTGGTTATCGAATAATGAATATTGTGGTGCTTATTTCCGGTAACGGAAGTAATTTGCAGGCAATTATAGACGCCTGCAAAACCAACAAAATCAAAGGCACCCTACGGGCAGTTTTCAGTAATAAGGCCGACGCGTTCGGCCTTGAACGCGCCCGCAAAGCCGGTATTGCAACGCATACGCTCATCGCCAGCGCGTTTGACAGTCGTGAAGCCTATGACCGGGAGTTGATTCACGAGATCGATATGTACGCTCCCGACGTGGTTGTACTGGCCGGTTTTATGCGCATTCTCAGCCCGGCGTTTGTCTCCCATTATGCCGGGCGTTTGCTGAACATTCACCCTTCCCTGCTGCCAAAATATCCCGGTTTGCACACCCATCGGCAGGCGCTGGAAAATGGCGATGAGGAACACGGTACATCGGTGCATTTCGTCACCGATGAACTGGACGGTGGTCCGGTTATTTTACAGGCGAAAGTCCCGGTATTTGCCGGTGATACGGAAGATGACATCACCGCCCGCGTACAAACCCAGGAGCACGCCATTTATCCGCTGGTGATTAGCTGGTTTGCCGATGGTCGTCTGAAGATGCACGAAAACGCCGCGTGGCTGGATGGTCAGCGTCTGCCGCCGCAGGGCTACGCTGCCGACGAGTAATTCCCTCGTAGTTAAAGCGCCAGCCCTGCCGTTGGCGTTTTTCAATTCACCTGTAAATCGCAGGCTCCAGCAGTTTTTTTCTCCCTTTTCTGGCATAGTTGGACATCTGCCAATATTGCTCGCCATAATATCCAGGCAGTGTCCCGTGAATAAAACGGAGTAAAAGTGGTAATGGGTCAGGAAAAGCTATACATCGAAAAAGAGCTCAGTTGGTTATCGTTCAATGAACGCGTGCTTCAGGAAGCGGCGGACAAATCTAACCCGCTGATTGAAAGGATGCGTTTCCTGGGGATCTATTCCAATAACCTTGATGAGTTCTATAAAGTCCGCTTCGCTGAACTGAAACGACGCATCATTATTAGCGAAGAACAAGGTTCCAATTCTCATTCCCGTCATTTGCTGGGTAAAATTCAGTCCCGCGTGCTGAAAGCCGATCAGGAATTCGACGGCCTCTACAACGAACTGTTGCTGGAGATGGCGCGCAACCAGATTTTCCTGATTAATGAACGCCAGCTCTCCGTCAATCAACAAAACTGGCTGCGTCATTATTTTAAGCAGTATCTGCGTCAGCACATTACGCCGATTTTAATCAACCCTGACACTGACTTAGTGCAATTTCTGAAAGATGATTACACCTATCTGGCGGTAGAAATTATCCGTGGTGATACCATTCGTTATGCGCTGCTGGAGATCCCCTCAGATAAAGTGCCGCGCTTTGTTAATTTGCCGCCGGAAGCACCGCGCCGACGCAAACCCATGATTCTTCTGGATAACATTCTGCGTTACTGCCTTGATGATATTTTCAAAGGCTTCTTTGATTATGACGCGCTGAATGCCTATTCAATGAAGATGACCCGCGATGCCGAATACGATTTAGTGCACGAGATGGAAGCCAGCCTGATGGAGCTGATGTCTTCCAGTCTGAAGCAGCGTTTAACCGCAGAACCGGTGCGTTTTGTTTATCAGCGCGATATGCCCAGTGCGCTAGTTGAGGTGTTGCGCGAAAAACTGACTATTTCCCGCTACGACTCCATCGTACCCGGTGGCCGTTATCATAATTTTAAAGACTTTATTAATTTCCCCAATGTTGGCAAAGCCAATCTGGTGAATAAACCACTGCCGCGTTTACGCCACATTTGGTTTGATAAAGCCCAGTTCCGTAACGGTTTTGATGCCATTCGCGAACACGATGTGCTGCTCTATTACCCTTATCACACTTTTGAACATGTGCTGGAACTGCTACGCCAGGCCTCGTTCGACCCAAGCGTACTGGCGATTAAAATTAATATTTACCGCGTAGCGAAAGATTCGCGCATCATCGACTCAATGATCCACGCCGCTCACAACGGTAAGAAAGTCACCGTGGTGGTTGAGTTACAGGCGCGTTTCGACGAAGAAGCCAACATTCACTGGGCAAAACGGCTGACTGAAGCGGGCGTACACGTGATTTTCTCTGCGCCGGGGCTGAAAATTCACGCCAAATTGTTCCTGATTTCACGTAAAGAAAACGGTGAGGTTGTGCGTTACGCGCATATCGGAACCGGGAACTTTAATGAAAAAACCGCGCGTCTTTATACCGACTACTCGCTGCTGACCGCCGATGCGCGCATCACCAACGAAGTACGCCGGGTGTTCAACTTTATTGAAAATCCATACCGTCCGGTAACTTTCGATTATTTAATGGTGTCGCCGCAAAACTCCCGTCGTTTGCTGTATGAAATGGTTGACCGCGAGATAGCCAACGCTCAACAAGGGCTGCCTTGCGGTATTACCCTGAAACTGAATAATCTGGTCGATAAAGGTCTGGTCGATCGTCTGTATGCGGCCTCCAGTTCCGGCGTGCCGGTGAATCTCCTGGTACGCGGGATGTGTTCGCTGATCCCCAATCTGGAAGGCATTAGCGACAATATTCGTGCTATTAGTATTGTCGATCGTTACCTTGAACATGATCGGGTTTATATTTTTGAAAACGGCGGCGATAAAAAAGTTTACCTTTCTTCCGCCGACTGGATGACACGCAATATTGATTATCGTATTGAAGTGGCTACACCGCTGCTCGATCCCCGACTGAAGCAACGGGTGCTGGACATCATCGAAATTCTGTTCAGCGATACAGTCAAAGCGCGTTATATCGATAAAGAACTCAGTAATCGCTACGTCCCCCGTGGTAACCGCCGCAAAGTACGGGCGCAATTGGCGATCTACGACTACATCAAATCACTCGAACAATCTGAATAACCCTATGCCAATACACGACAAATCCCCTCGTCCGCAGGAGTTCGCTGCGGTCGATCTTGGTTCAAACAGTTTCCACATGGTCATTGCCCGTGTGGTGGATGGCGCAATGCAGATTATTGGCCGCCTGAAACAACGGGTGCATCTGGCAGATGGTCTGGGGCCAGATAATATGTTGAGTGAAGAAGCGATGACGCGTGGCTTAAACTGCCTGTCGCTGTTTGCCGAACGCCTGCAGGGGTTTTCTCCTTCCAGCGTCTGTATTGTCGGAACCCATACGCTACGTCAGGCGCTGAATGCCACTGACTTTCTGAAGCGAGCAGAAAAGGTTATTCCCTACCCGATTGAAATTATTTCCGGCAACGAAGAAGCGCGTCTGATTTTTATGGGCGTGGAGCATACCCAGCCGGAAAAGGGCCGCAAACTGGTTATTGATATTGGTGGCGGCTCAACAGAACTGGTGATTGGTGAAAATTTCGAACCGATTCTCGTGGAAAGTCGCCGGATGGGTTGCGTCAGCTTTGCCCAGCTTTATTTCCAGGGCGGCATCATCAATAAAGAGAATTTTCAGCGCGCACGCATGGCGGCAGCGCAAAAACTGGAAACCTTAACCTGGCAATTCCGTATCCAGGGCTGGAATGTGGCAATGGGCGCTTCCGGCACCATTAAAGCTGCTCATGAAGTGTTGATGGAAATGGGCGAGAAAGACGGGATAATTACCCCGGAACGTCTGGAAAAACTGGTAAAAGAAGTTTTACGGCACCGTAATTTCGCATCGCTGAGTTTACCGGGTCTTTCCGAAGAGAGGAAAACTGTCTTCGTTCCAGGACTGGCGATTTTATGCGGTGTGTTTGATGCCTTAGCCATCCGTGAACTGCGACTTTCTGACGGGGCGTTACGCGAAGGCGTGCTGTATGAAATGGAAGGACGTTTCCGCCATCAGGATGTGCGTAGCCGCACCGCCAGTAGTCTGGCTAACCAGTATCACATCGACAGTGAACAGGCCCGACGGGTGCTGGATACCACCATGCAGATGTACGAACAGTGGCGGGAACAGCAACCGAAACTGGCGCATCCACAGCTCGAAGCATTGCTGCGATGGGCCGCTATGCTGCATGAAGTCGGGTTGAATATCAACCATAGTGGTCTGCATCGACATTCTGCATATATTTTACAAAACAGCGACTTACCGGGATTTAATCAGGAGCAGCAGCTGATGATGGCGACACTGGTACGCTATCACCGTAAAGCGATTAAGCTCGACGATCTGCCGCGCTTTACCTTGTTTAAGAAGAAACAGTTCCTGCCACTGATTCAGCTATTGCGCCTTGGCGTATTGCTCAACAATCAACGTCAGGCGACTACCACGCCGCCAACATTAACGCTGATTACCGATGACAGCCACTGGACCTTGCGTTTTCCGCATGACTGGTTTAGCCAGAACGCGCTGGTATTGCTTGATCTGGAAAAGGAACAAGAATACTGGGAAGGCGTGGCTGGCTGGCGGTTAAAAATTGAAGAAGAAAGCACGCCTGAAATTGCGGCTTAATATGAAATGAAAACGGGCCAACATGTTATGTTGGCCCAAATAAATTACGCGCTTTCCCGGACCGGTTCTCTTTCACCCAACATCGCCACTAACGGCTGCGGTTCACCAATCAAAAAGCCTTGCAGGTAATCAATACCCAAAGAGTGAACCGCCTGGCGAATCTCTTCATTTTCAACATATTCCGCAACCACTTGCATTTTCTTCATTCGCGCCAGATGACAAATTGATGCCACTATCTGGTAATCCAGACTATTCGAGACAATATTGCGTATGAAGCTGCCATCAATTTTTAATAAATTGGCATTCACATTTTTTAGCCGCGCATAACTGGCGTAGCCAGTGCCGAAATCATCAATTGCAATTTGGCATCCTAACTCCTGAAGATGCTGCAGCGTATTCTGTGCCTGCTTAACATTGGTCAGGGTATTACTCTCGGTTACCTCAAAGATAAGCTGCCACGCTTCTATTTGATATTTATTCAAAAATTTACTGACATCTAAAGGGAAACTCGCCTGACAAACGGAAGTGGGCGACAGGTTAATAGCAAATCGGCGAGCAGGCATTTTTTCTCTATTTTCCGCCATAAATTGCAGTGTATGCTCGATAACCCACATGTCGATGCTGGACGATAAGCCAAATTCATGCGCGACCGGTAAGAAATTGTCAGGATTGATGAGTTCGCCATTCTCTCCTTTCATGCGCAGCAGAATTTCATGATAAACATCACCGCGCACCCCTGTAATCGGCTGAGCCATCAGGCAAAAATCGTTATGCTCGAGCGCCTGTTGTAGCCGATTCATCATCGCCACCTTGTCTTTCAATTCACGTTGTAAATACATTGCCCCGCGACGCTGCATATTTTCCGGGGTATTGGTCACGATAGAAAGTTCGGCAACCGTATTTAGCTCCCCCAGCAGCAGATATATATGATTAACCGGTGAGCGGACATAGCAATAACTGACGCCAATCTGAGGCTGTAACGGCATTCCATCCCAAAAGAAACGAAACTGCTTCAGATGATTATCCAGCGTGGTAATGCGCTCCTGGTATGATTCTGTATTCAGTCGCAACGCAAGGTCGTTACCGGAAAGCTGATAAACAGCTTCGCCCGGTTCCAGCAACGGTGTCAGCCAGTGTGAAAGTTTTTGTTTATATTGAATGCGTAGCATGATGCCATAGTTCTTTACCAGCATTTCCATGCCAGGGATGCGTAAATAACATAGCGCGGACCATGGTGCATCACGCAACGCACGGTTCAGGGCGCGAATATTTGGCAGATGAACAACCGGATCCACATATGCAAGCCGCTGAATGCGTCTGACCACCGCTCGCTGACGGGTTGCCAGAACAGCCATGTAATTGACAATAAAAGAAAATACCAGATAACTGGAGGAAGTTATGGTCAGTTGCGTGGTATATCCAGGATAAAGGGGAATGTAGTTCTGATAGCTGTGAATGCTGATCATCAGCACTACCGCCCAGAGCAGCGATATAAACTTATAGCCATAGCGCATTGCTCCCCACATCATCAGCGGTAGCAATAACGATAACGTATAGTTGGTGCTAAAAATTGTGCTTTTTTCATTTAACGGCATACATAGCAACAACAACAACGCACCCAATGCAAGCAACCAGATCGCAAATTCTTTTTTGGTAACCTTTTTGTCAACCTGCTGTTTTAATTGCGAATAATAGCTACGTAAATAAAACGGATTCCGCACCACCCGAATGATGAAGTAGCACAATGGGACGCCGATAAGATTACCTACCAGCAAGGCCTGGTAATTGATTAATGTCCCGAGGTTAAAGGGCATAACCCCTACCAGATTGTCTCTGCTTGCCAGTAACCCTACAAACGCAGCAAACTGGAAAAGTACCAGGAACAACGTTGCCGGAAAAACAATCTGCCAGAAAATTCGCTGGGAAATTAAGCGGGTATCCCCATGTGCAACGTTGTTACGCCGGGGAGAAAAAACTCTGTAACCACCCCAACAAATAATGACAATGATAATAAAATTAGTCGTTAACGAAAGCGTTTCATACAGGCCAAGCTCCGCATACTTACGAACAAAAATGCCTAATGCTATACCCGGTAATGCTGCCCAGTTAAAAAACATCATCATGCTGATCATCAGAGCCAGGGGCAGATAAAAGAGAAAAACTTCACCGGAGGAAATATGCGCAAAAGTATTTATTTGTGCGAAAACGGGCAAGATTAAAGAAGGCAGGATCAGCGGAAGCCCCCACCATTTATCACGTATTTTTATATAAGTTGCATTCAGTTTCATAGATGCTCAACAGAATTCCCCACATCCTGAAAGGGGTGTATTCAGACAGGCATCCCACCTGAATTCGACGGATGATTATTCATCACTATAGAGAGTATCGATTCTAAGTGTCATATGAAAGTTCCAATTGATATATATCAAACAAAACAACCCTGACTAATGAATTATTACGTTTATCATGTTAAGCCATCATTATTACATCATTATTGTAAATAATTAAATTAACTTCCATAACATTGGAATATGTATCCACTGACGCTTTTTTACATAATGAAGAATTGACCATTTTGCCCAGGTGTGCCTTAATGTAAGTACCGTCCACAGAGTGGGACATACTTCAAGGAACCTTTTGTGAGTCAGGCAACCAGTATGCGAAAACGACACCGATTTAACAGTCGCATGACCCGTATCGTACTACTCATCAGCTTTATCTTCTTCTTTGGTCGCTTTATCTACTCGTCTGTTGGTGCCTGGCAGCATCATCAGAGCAAAAAAGAAGCGCAGCAATCCACACTCTCTATCGAATCCCCGGTACAACGTTAGCGGTTACCTTCTCCATTTTAACTTAGCAAGACGGCGCATTGCTGCCCGATGTTTTTGCTCTTTGTAGTTAACAAAGCGGCAGGCATTCTTTCACCTTAAATTTCACCCATTGTCCTGACTGACGTAGATCCTGCCTAAGAAGTAATACGCTCTAAATTAATACATATATTTAAATTATATTTCTTTAATAATTTATTTTCCGCGTGAATTTTAATAAATTTAATCTATTAGTTTATACACAATACATTTACTTTCCTCTTTTGATGATCTTAAATATCTTATTTTTCGTAATGTGTATAACAAGGAATAGTGATGAAATTCAAAAAATGTCTTCTGCCTGTGGCAATTTTAGCGTCATTCACCCTGGCAGGATGCCAGTCAAATGCTGACGATCATGCCGCCGATGTTTATCAAACCGATCAACTGAATACAAAACAAGAAACCAAAACCGTTAATATTATTTCCATTCTTCCCGCCAAAGTTGCCGTAGACAACTCACAAAATAAACGGAACGCACAAGCCTTCGGCGCACTTATTGGGGCCGTCGCTGGCGGCGTTATCGGCCATAACGTCGGCTCCGGCAGTAACTCCGGAACGACGGCAGGTGCAGTTGGCGGCGGAGCCGTAGGTGCGGCGGCTGGTTCTATGGTGAATGATAAAACATTAGTGGAAGGTGTTTCTTTAACATACAAAGAAGGCACCAAAGTGTATACCTCCACCCAGGTGGGTAAAGAATGCCAGTTCACGACGGGTTTAGCCGTTGTTATTACCACTACGTATAACGAAACGCGTATTCAGCCAAATACAAAATGTCCTGAAAAAAGCTAATAATCAGGAGGATTCATGAAGAAGGTTTTACTTTGCGCCATCTTAGCCGCCTTAAGTAGTTCAACTTTCGCCTCTTCATTACAGGATCAACTCTCTGCTGTCGCAGAAGCGGAACAACAAGGTAAAAATGAAGAGCAAAGGCAGCATGACGAATGGGTAGCGGAGCGCAACAGGGAAATCCAGCAAGAGAAGCAACGGCGTGCAAATGCGCAGGCTGCAGCAAATAAAAGAGCGGCAGCAGCAGCAGCGGATAAAAAAGCTCGCCAGGATAAACGGGACGCCGAGGCCACTGCGGATAAAAAGCGCGATCAAAGTTATGAAGATGAGCTACGCAGCTTAGAGATTCAGAAGCAAAAACTGGCGCTGGCAAAAGAAGAAGCCCGCGTTAAGCGTGAGAACGAATTTATCGATCAGGAACTGAAGCACAAAGCCGCGCAAACCGATGTTGTGCAATCTGAAGCTGACGCTAACAGGAATATGACTGAAGGCGGCCGCGATTTGATGAAGAGCGTGGGTAAAGCAGAAGAGAATAAATCGGACAGTTGGTTTAATTAATTGATGTCAGTAACTTCAAGCCTATGATTTGTGAGGATTATGGGCTTTTTTATTGCAATATACGTTTCTAACTCTCCTTCATTTAGAGCAGGGTATGACATGGATACAAATGCTACAACTCCACAATTTGACAATGATATACCTCCTCTGATTTGGCCCGAATTTATTGATCTTAAAGCACGCATAGGCTGGTGGCGCGCCTGTGCCCTTGCCTGGAGTGCAGAGTGGAACCGACTCTCGCCCATTTCCCCTGTTCCCGCCAGTGAAATTGATTCACTCGAACAACGCTTGGGTTGTGCAATCCCCCCATTACTTCGCACGTATCATGAACACATTGGCACTCTTGAACTAGCGGAAACGCTTTGCAGTGTACAACCTGCCTCTTATGTGGCAATTGAACCATTAATCGACGCGTACCCAGGGATTACAGATCTTCTGGAAGATCTTCCTGATAGTGATGAACTGAGGAATCTTGTCGACCAACTTATCGCTTTTGGCGACTATTTGGGGAATGGAAATTTGTGGTGTTTTCACCGGGTAACAGGCGAAGTCTGGTATTTTGATCACGACTGTCCACCGATGCTGACACAAATGTTCAGTGATGTTGGTCAGTATCTCGACCTGGTCATGTTTAAATGTCTGCTCACAGTGCATGGTGAGGAAGATAATGAAGAAATGTTACGCGAGAAATTAGGTGATGCGTTGGTGGAAAAATGGATGTATTAAGACAGAGTAGTATCTTAATTCAGATGTGAAGAATATTTAATAATGGCACTTATCCTTGTGCCATTATCATTAATCAATATAGGGAAATCATTCCCACTCAATAGTCGCTGGCGGCTTGCCGCTGATGTCATACACCACGCGGGAAATGCCGTTCACTTCATTGATAATTCGATTGGAAACGCGGCCGAGGAAATCGTACGGCAGGTGCGCCCAGTGTGCGGTCATAAAGTCGATGGTTTCGACAGCACGCAGAGAAACAACCCAATCATACTTACGACCATCGCCCATTACGCCAACGGAACGTACTGGCAGGAAGACGGTGAACGCCTGGCTGACTTTGTCGTACAGATCTGCTTTACGCAGCTCTTCAATGAAGATGGCATCCGCACGGCGCAGCAGGTCGCAGTACTCTTTCTTCACTTCGCCCAGCACGCGCACACCAAGGCCTGGTCCCGGGAACGGATGGCGATACAGCATGTCATACGGCAGACCCAGCTCCAGACCAATCTTACGCACTTCGTCTTTGAACAGCTCTTTCAGCGGTTCAACCAGGCCCATCTTCATCTCTTTCGGCAGGCCACCCACGTTGTGGTGAGACTTGATAACGTGCGCTTTACCGGTCGCAGACGCGGCAGATTCAATAACGTCAGGATAGATAGTTCCCTGCGCCAGCCACTTGACGTCTTCCAGTTTCAGTGCTTCTTCATCGAATACTTCAACGAAGACGCGACCGATGATTTTACGTTTTGCTTCTGGATCGTTTTCGCCAGCCAGTGCTGACAGGAAGCGGTCTTCTGCCGGAACGTGAACAATGTTCAGGCCGAAGCGATCGCCAAACATATCCAGAACCTGCTCTGCTTCGTTGAGACGCAGCAGGCCGTTGTCGACAAATACGCAGGTCAGGTTTTTACCAATTGCACGGTGCAGAAGCATTGCGGTTACGGAAGAGTCCACGCCACCAGAGAGGCCAAGGATCACTTTATCGTCGCCCACCTGCTCGCGGATGCGGGCTACCGCGTCGTCGATAATTTTCGCCGGAGTCCACAGGGCTTCACACTGGCAGATATCACGCACAAAACGCTCCAGCATACGCATACCCTGACGGGTGTGAGTCACTTCCGGGTGGAACTGCACACCGTAGAAGCGTTTTTCTTCGTTAGCCATAATGGCAAACGGGCAGCTTTCGGTGCTGGCTACAGTGACGAAATCTTGAGGAATTGCAGTTACCTTATCACCGTGGCTCATCCACACGTCAAGCAGTGGCTTGCCATCTGCGCTTAATGCATCTTCGATACCATGAATCAGCGCGCTATCAGTTTGGACTTCAACCTGCGCATAACCAAATTCACGTTCATTAGAGGCTTCAACATGACCACCTAACTGCATCGCCATAGTCTGCATACCATAGCAAACACCGAATACCGGTACGCCTGCTTCAAAGACATACTGCGGCGCACGCGGGCTGTTTTCTTCGGTGGTACTTTCCGGGCCGCCGGAAAGAATAATGCCGCTTGGATTGAAGTCACGAATTTGTGCTTCTGTCACATCCCACGCCCACAGTTCGCAGTAAACACCCAGTTCACGCACGCGGCGCGCAACCAGTTGAGTGTACTGAGAACCGAAGTCCAGAATGAGGATGCGATGCTTATGAATGTTTTCCGTCATTGACGCTTATTCCGAGGCAAGTGAAACAGATAATATAAATCGCCCGACATGAAGTCGGGCGAAGAGAATCAGGAGCCCAGACGGTAGTTCGGGGACTCTTTAGTAATGGTCACGTCGTGAACGTGGCTTTCCTGAATGCCCGCACCGCTGATACGTACAAACTCCGCTTTAGTACGCAGTTCGTCGATAGTACCACAGCCGGTCAGCCCCATACAGGAGCGCAGGCCGCCCATCTGCTGGTGGATGATCTCTTTCAGGCGGCCTTTGTACGCTACGCGACCTTCGATACCTTCCGGCACCAGTTTGTCAGCGGCGTTGTCGCTCTGGAAATAACGGTCAGAAGAACCTTTGGACATCGCGCCCAGAGAGCCCATCCCACGGTAAGATTTGTAAGAACGCCCCTGGTAGAGTTCAATTTCACCCGGAGATTCTTCAGTACCTGCCAGCATGGAACCTACCATCACCGCGCTTGCACCAGCAGCGATAGCTTTCGCAATATCGCCAGAGAAGCGAATACCACCGTCAGCGATAACCGGAATACCGGTGCCTTCCAGGGCTTCTACTGCGTCAGCAACGGCGGTGATCTGCGGAACCCCCACACCAGTAACGATACGAGTCGTACAAATAGAGCCAGGGCCGATACCGACTTTAACCGCGCTGCAACCTGCTTCTGCCAGCGCGCGGGCACCAGCAGCCGTTGCTACGTTACCGCCAATGATTTGCAGATCCGGATATTTAGCGCGAGTTTCACGGATACGCTGCAGAACGCCTTCAGAGTGACCGTGAGAGGAGTCGATCAGCAGAACGTCAACGCCTGCGGCAACCAGTGCATCAATACGCTCTTCGTTTCCAGCACCCGCGCCAACCGCTGCACCAACACGCAGACGACCTTGTTCGTCTTTACACGCGTTCGGTTTACGTTCCGCTTTCTGGAAGTCTTTCACAGTGATCATGCCGATCAGGTGGAATTCGTCATCAACCACCAGCGCCTTCTCAACGCGTTTTTCGTGCATTTTTGCCAGCACAACTTCGCGGGCTTCGCCTTCACGCACAGTCACCAGACGCTCTTTCGGCGTCATGTAAACGCTAACTGGCTGGTTCAGGTCGGTCACAAAACGCACGTCACGACCGGTGATGATGCCGACCAGTTCGTTTTCTTCGGTAACGACCGGGTAGCCCGCAAAGCCATTACGTTCAGTCAGTTCTTTCACTTCGCGCAGTGTCGTGGTTGGCAGAACTGTCTGTGGGTCAGTCACCACGCCAGATTCGTGTTTTTTCACACGGCGAACTTCTTCAGCCTGGCGTTCAATAGACATGTTTTTGTGGATAAAGCCGATACCGCCTTCCTGAGCCAGAGCAATAGCCAGGCGCGCTTCCGTTACGGTATCCATTGCTGCGGAGAGCATAGGGATATTCAGACGAATAGTTTTCGTCAGCTGGGTGCTGAGGTCAGCAGTATTCGGAAGAACGGTAGAGTGAGCAGGAACGAGGAGAACGTCGTCAAATGTGAGAGCTTCTTTAGCGATACGTAGCATGGGCAATATCTCGACCAGAGTGGTTAATAAATATTGCCGTGGCATTATACAGAGCGTAACCGATTGCATCTACCCCTTTTTGCAAAAAATGCTTGCTATCCCCAGAAGGCGGGTTACTATCGATTGAATAACCTGCTGATTTAGAATTTGATCTCGCTCACATGTTACCGTCTCAATCCCCTGCAATTTTTACCGTTAGCCGCCTGAATCAAACGGTTCGTCTGCTGCTTGAGCAGGAGATGGGACAGGTGTGGATCAGCGGTGAAATCTCGAACTTCACACAACCGGCCTCCGGTCACTGGTACTTTACACTCAAAGACGACACCGCCCAGGTACGCTGCGCGATGTTCCGCAACAGCAACCGCCGGGTGACCTTCCGCCCACAGCATGGGCAACAAGTTTTAGTTCGCGCCAATATTACGCTCTACGAGCCGCGCGGCGACTACCAGATAATCGTTGAGAGTATGCAGCCGGCCGGTGAAGGGCTGCTGCAACAGAAGTACGAACAGCTCAAAGCTAAGTTGCAGGCTGAAGGTTTGTTCGATCAGCAATACAAAAAACCACTTCCCTCTCCTGCGCATTGCGTTGGTGTGATCACCTCAAAAACCGGTGCTGCGCTACATGATATTTTGCATGTGTTAAAACGTCGCGATCCTTCTCTGCCGGTGATCATCTACCCCACCGCCGTTCAGGGCGATGACGCGCCGGGGCAAATTGTTCGCGCCATTGAACTGGCGAATCAGCGCAATGAGTGCGACGTGTTGATCGTTGGGCGCGGCGGCGGTTCGCTGGAAGATTTATGGAGTTTTAACGACGAACGCGTAGCGAGGGCGATTTTTGCCAGCCGAATTCCGATTGTCAGCGCCGTCGGTCATGAAACCGATGTGACGATTGCCGACTTTGTTGCCGATCTGCGCGCACCAACGCCCTCTGCCGCCGCCGAAGTGGTGAGCCGCAATCAACAGGAGTTACTGCGCCAGGTGCAATCTGCCCGCCAGCGGCTGGAGATGGCGATGGATTATTATCTCGCCAACCGTACCCGGCGCTTTACGCAGATTCATCACCGTTTACAGCAGCAACATCCGCAGTTACGTCTGGCGCGGCAGCAAACCATGCTGGAGCGACTGCAAAAGCGGATGAGCTTTGCGCTGGAAAACCAGTTGAAGCGGGCAGGTCAGCAACAGCAACGGCTTGAACAACGTCTGAATCAGCAAAATCCTCAACCACGCATTCATCGCGCGCAGACTCGCATTCAACAACTGGAATATCGCCTGGCGGAAACTCTGCGAACACAGCTTAGTGCCACGCGTGAACGCTTTGGTAATGCAGTGACACATCTGGAAGCCGTGAGTCCACTGTCCACGCTGGCGCGTGGCTATAGCGTCACCAGCGCCGCCGATGGGACAGTGCTGAAGCAAGTTAAGCAGGTAAAACCCGGTGATACATTGACCACGCGTTTGAATGATGGCGTGGTGGTCAGCGTGGTGAGCGACGTGACGAAAACACGCAAATCACGCAAAAAAGCGGTGAACTCGTAGGCCGGATAAGCTGCGCCTGCATCTCATCCAGCAATATCACCATGCCAGCACCAGATGCAACCAGGCCATTATTGGAAACAGGTGGCAAAACCTGGTGTTTTACCCGCCTCAATACCACAATCCTGAGTACTATTTTGTTCAAACATGCCGCAATATAATACCCCGGCTCGATCGGTTGAAAAGTAAGGGAAGTTTTTAGGGGATGAGGGCCACCCTAACGAATTAAAGCTGTTAGATAACACCTCTAACTCGTTATATGTCGGCGCACTATCCATGCTACCGCACTGTTTCTTGATATCCCATTTTGACGAATCAACGACATGAGCAAGACCCCACGTTTCGTTATTGATATCAGGTGTCCCGGCTGCTTGTGCCCCAGAGGGTAATTCCGTCGACAGCAATGGTCGATGTAATGTTTTTCCATTCACCCCCACCGTATCCGCCATATGTCCCCAGAAATGAGCCGAGGAGACGTTCGGGCTGGTGATAACAGTGAAAATAGTGTCCATCGTCGCGTTGATGCTGGTGTTATCGGTCAGCGTCACCGTCAGCGGCGTTTTATATCCAGGCGTATTATCCTGTTTAATCATAAATGTCGCTGTACCGTCGGAACCGGTGGTTCCCTGGAGTGAATTACCACTATCAGTCATTATGACCGTCGCGCCAGTTGGCGGCTGAACGGTCAGATCATCCATTGCCGCCACATCGCCATATAAAGTCGCACCTGGGTTGCGCGGCGCTGCATCACCGCGTTTCAGGCTAAAGGACACGTTTGACACTGGGTTCCCGGCGTTGTCTCTCACGGTGACAGTCACAGGCATAGATTCCCCTTTCTTCACTTTCGCAGCCTGAGTAGAAGAATCAAACGCTGGTGAGGTAAGTGTTACCGCAGACACCGAAGCGTTAGGGTTCAGCAGGCAAGCCTGCATTGCACGAGTTCTCTGAGGTTCAACGGCTCCGGTATAGAGACTCACCGATTCGCATGGAGGTGCCTCCTTAGTCGCGTCACAGCCTGCTTTTGACGTCCACCAGTAATATCCACTTTGCTCTACCGGCCAGCCCGTTTGAGCCATCATTGTTCCATTGGGGTAACGGTTGTAGAGAGAGACAAGTTGATCAGCCGATGGATAGCGCGCATCCTCACACGCCTGCGTGCCGCTTCTTTCCCTTTGCTGCACCGTCGGCATAATCCAGGTCTCACTATTGATAATCTTACTGTTCACACCCGCTGTATTCGAGAGTTCAGCCTGGATTTTTGGTCGCACAAATACAGAGCCATCCGCCGCTGTCAGCGTTTCCCCCATATGTCCCCACATATTCGCCACGCCGACATCCGGGCTGGTGATAACCGTGAAAATCGCGTCCAGCGTGGCTGTTGGCATAGGGCTGAAGCCCAGTGCTTTTACGGTTATCGGCGTTCTAAGACCGGTCGTACTATCCTGGTGAAGATTCAGCGTCGCTTTACCCTGAGCATCAGTCTGAATAACCAGATAACTGGTATTACTACGACCATTCATGCTGGCGCTTTGTATGGTTTGTGCTGGGTTGAACGTATCAGCCACCAAATCATCCGTCGTTACCGTTTCGCTGAGCGATGTGCCCGCACGATTGTAGCTGGCGGCACGCAAAATCCCTACCGACTCAAATGGTGCAGGCGAGCCATCCGCACGGGTCACAGTAATCGTCAACGGAAGCGGTGAGCCTTTATGTGCTTTCCCGGCCGGTAACGAACTATCCCAGTTTTCCTCCGCAGTGGTCAGGGTAATATTGCCCACCGACTCCACACTTTCCAGACAGGTCTGGAAGTTGAGATCTGCAGAATCCGACGCGACATGTCCAGTATTCCCCACCTTGAGGTTAATATACTGATAATTAGGATTAACAGCGCCTGAACTGGAGACAACGCTTCGTGACCAGAAGTACGGCTTTGGCGCTGTTGACTTGTCAAGCGGCCAGCCCTGTGCCGTTTCAATCGTTCCTGAAGGGTATGCCTCATATAACGATTGCAGATCGCCAATAGACGGCAGTTTATCTTTACAACCTCCCTGCATACCACTCAGCGCATTATTGATAGTCAGTCGCTGCCAATATTCATTGTTAACAATAAGCCCATTGGAAGAACCGACTTCATCTTTTAACTGTGGGCGATGGAAGACTTTGCCGTTTTTAGCCGTTAAGGTCTCCGGCATATGACCCCAGAAGTTAGCTTTTGGCGTATCCGGGCTGGTAACGGTCGTGAAAATCGCGCTCAGCGTATTCGAGATAATGCCGTTACCGTCATCAATTTCTGCGGTGAGCGGGATACGCGTACCGTCTCCCTTATATATCTGGCGTAGTATAAAAGTGACCGTACCGTCACCACTGGTCATGCTGTAATATTTATTTCCGTCATCAAAATAACCGTTGGAATTATTGTAACTGTCTTGCACATAAATCAGCCGTGACTGATTGGTAATCTTGCCGTTGTTGGTCGCATTTGAGGTTCGAGCCACGGTGAAACCATGATTCAACGTAATCGGCACATAACCTTTCGGATTTCCCTGGGCGTCGCGAGTGGTCACCGTCATGGTGATTTGATCCCCGGTATTGCTGTAGTCTGTTCTGACTTTTACTGCATCAAGGTTGTCATACTTTGCCATTTTATCAGACGTTAATTCGATGGTGCTCACCTTCGGATTTGCCGTTGTCTGGCAGGTCAGATACCCTAACTCCGTGGATGCCAGACTGTAGCTGGTCCCGTCGCTCAATTGTACGCTTTTATATTTGCGATCCTCGATACTGTCTTTTTCCGGTGTGCTGGAGTCGTAACCTTTTTTTAGCAAGACAGGCCAGCCATCTACCGCATGTCCACGCCATTCACTGGCGAGTGTGAGTAACGCGTCCTGAGTCGGAATATAATCCGCGCCACAGCCGCCATTACTGGCCTTCGTCGCCTGATCTTCGGTAAACAGAGCCCAGCTTTCGTTATCCTCTACATCAGACTTACGTTTGGCGGCAGGGCTATCGGTTAGTTCCGTAAACAGAATCGGCCGTTTAAATGTCAGTCCACCTGCGCTCAACGTTTCCGGCATGTGGCCCCACATATTCGCTTTATCGGTATCCGGACTGGTAACCACGGTGAAAATGGTATCCATTGCAGCCTTTTTTGTCGGATCGGAATAGAGCGCGGCGGTGAGCGCCGTTTTCGTGCCGTGGGTATCCGGACGCGTAATATTGAGAATTTTACTTCCGTCGCTACCGGTTAGTGCCACATATGCTGTCGCTGTATCGTTGAGCACCATCTCATCAGGCAGACCCGCATCAACCACCACCGATGAAACAATCCCATCACCGCTACCTGCCGTATGACGTTCACCAGAACGGGTATATCCATCGCCACGTTTCAGGGTAAATGGCATATCTGCCATCGGGTTACCGGCAACGTCTTTGACCGTCACCTTCACCTGTAACGTCTCGCCCTTTTTCAGCTTTGCCGCATTAAGCGAACTATTCCACTGCGCCTGATCCACCACTTCCAGTGTAATGATACTTGCGGGAGGGTTAGCATCTTTCAGACAACTCATATAAATCGAGTCATCGGCAGCATTCTGTACGTTCCCGTTATTCAACCAGACGGAGGCAAGGTGCGGAACTTTATCCATCGGCGTACCGCTCCAGTATTGTTCACGCAAGGTGGGCCAGCCATGAACGGTTTGAATCGTATTGTTACTGTTGGCGTTGTACAGAGCGGTAAGCTGTGACTGGCGTGGCACTTTATTTTTCTCGCAACCGCCAGCCGCGATATTTTCGATATCAGACTGCGCCACACGCACCCAGGTTTCGTTATTTTCCACTAGTGAACGGTTTCCTGCGCTCACTTCAGAGAATAATTTCGGTCGCTTAAAAGTTATAGAATCCACAGTGATGGATTCGTTCATGTGACCCCACATTTGCGCGCTGGCTACATCCGGGCTGGTGGGGGTAGTAAAAATCACGTTGTAGTTAACGGTATTGGGAACATAAGAGTTAGTCGGCGTGATATCCAGAGGAGTCCCCAGCCCAACGCCTTGCGGCTGCTCAATGTCCACCGTTGCTATACCTCGAGCGTCGGTTGTACCGGAATAGACAGTTGTGGGCTGAGAAGTACCGTAGAAAGTACCGTTCATCTCTATCGCGCCGCTGGTTGGATCATCAAACCCGGTAACCTGCCCTGGACGGTTATACCCCATGCCTTTGGTGATGGTGAAATTTGTAAACGGCACCGCCGCGTCATTTAATGCATTATAGGTTCGCACTGTCATGACAATTTTTTCACCGACTTTAGCCTGCGCCCGGCTTCCAATAGCAACATCATGATCGGTCGTGACCGCCACCTGCGCGACCATTTCATTACCTGAACAGGAAAGGTAATTTCGTTTAAAGCCAGAGTAACTATCGACCAGCCCCGTTTTGAAACTGACCGATGAATGCGTCGCCTGCTCCACCGCGCTTAAGTAATCTTGTTTTGCCGTTGGCCAACCGTATTTTGTGCCTATAACATTAGCAGGATAAGCGTTGTACAGGCTTTCCAGCGAACTCTGGCGCGGAATATGTCCAGTTCTACATTCCGCCTGCATAGAGCCATTTTGGTCAAACAGTGCCCAGTCTTCGTTATTTTCCCGCATAGAACCCAGTTCATGAGCAGTTTCATCCGCCAGCAGCGGGCGTTTAAAGACGCTACCAGATTCGATAATCCCGAGCATATGCCCCCACATTCTGGCCTTATCGCTGTCCGGACTGGTTACTACTGTGAAAATGACATCTTTCGCATCAGACGCAGTGAAGTCACTACGCATTCTCGCCGTAATATGGGTTTTAACGCCAGCGCCATCGGGCTGACTCAACCTCAATGAGGCCTGACCGTTAACATCTGTTATCCCTTCATAAGTATGCGCATCAACCTGGTGAAAATTGGCTCCTCCCGTTATTTGCACCGGATGCGCTTCCCATGCGTCGTCGGATTGATTCTTTCGGTTGATGCCATCATCCAGATGCAGCGAGAAATAGTAGTAAGCCAGCGGCTGACCATTATTTTTGTTATCGGTGATTGTCAGTCGCATAGAGGCATCTTCACCCACCTTAACCTTCATCGCCTGTACCGTTGAGTCATAGCTTGCAGGTGTGAGAATCAGTTTTGGTTCAACGTCCGGTGCCTCTTTATCCACACAGCTAACAATAAGTTTTGTATCGTCCAGTTTTTGCGCTTCGCTACGGTTAGACACATCTGCCGCATGATGCTGCCCGGCCATGCCCGCGAGGGATGACCAGTAATAATCTCCCTGCATCGGCCAGCCAGTGACTTCCTGAATTGATGTAGGAACCACCGTCGCCATCGCGCCAAACTGGCGCATACCAGGCAAAATATCGCAGTGATTATCTGCGCCACTCCAGGTGAAGGTTGACCAGGTTTCATTATGATCGTCGACGCTGCCTGCTTCATTATCGACTTCAGCCGCCAGTTTCGGACGGCTGAAGGTATAATCCCGAGCCTTGAGCGTATCCGCCATATGACCCCACATTTTTGCCTGTGGTACGTCCGGGCTGGTGAGAACGCTAAAAATGACCGCCGTTTCGCTGGTTTGGCTAATGCCAGACAGGCTTACGACCAGCGGCGTTTTTACGCCTTGCCCGTTCGGTTGAGCCACCGTTACCGTCGCCGTACCATTTTCATCCGTCGTGCCGTGATATTCCGTTGCCGTGGTGGTAAGTTCCGTACTCCCCAGTTTTACCGGACCGATGTTATTCACCACGCCCTGACGGTTTTCTGCATCCCGACGTTTGATAATAAAAGGAATATTTCCTGCCAGATTGCCCTGACAGTCTTTCGTCGTCACCGTTAGCGTAATTGAACCATCTACGGTCGTTTTTGCCGCTTTCAGCGTATCGTCATATCCGTTAGCGGTAATGGTAACCAGATCACCCTGTGCAGCCGCGATGTTCAGCGTCACTTTATTATCAACCAACGGCACTGCCCCCTGATTAGGTACGCCCGTTAAGGTAAAGAGATAAAGTAAAGGTATCGTTTGTTGTTGGTCAATTCGCGGCCAGGCAACCAGAGAATGTCCAGCCAGATCCTGGGCACAAAATGACCTGTCTGGGCGCGGCTGTGGATCTAACGGCGTATCCGGCGTGGCGGCCTCAGCCCACACCAGAGAAACAGAAGGTGGATTTTGATTTTCCCAACGCAGCAGCGGTGGCGTGGAGAAAACGTCCCCTTCAGTATCCAGAGGGTTCTGTAAGATCATCTGCGTAGCCGTATCATCTACGCTAAATTCACTGGGTTTTGCAAAGGCCTGAACATCGTGAAGTTCTGTCGGTTCAAGCAGGGTGCTGCCCTGATAAACGGGTATACTGGCGCTCTCTGCCCCAGGCACAGTGCCATTGATTGCGTCGGTCGAGATACCCGTTTGTTGCCACTGGCCACCTTTTAACACTGCCGCTACCTGAAAAGAAAGGGAGAGCAGTAAAACCGCCGTTATCGCTTTTATCAGTTTCAAAGCCCCGCCCATAATTGAAACCTGCCCGTTTAAAGTTACTTTTTCACCTCAACCCACTTTGCTTAACGCAGGTTAAGCAAAGTGCGCGGAAAAGCACCATTCCCCTGGGGAATGGTGCCGGTGACGATTATTTTCTCTGGTAGTCGATGGACAAACCGTAGCCCTGAACACCATCTGCGCCAATTGTGAGGCCGCCTTCGCTGTAGTCGAACGCAGTCTTCGCTTCGGCATTGGTAACCGGGATAACCAGGTCGCTGTTGTTGTAGCTCGGGTTGACAATCCCCCCCGCCGTCCGCAACTGCAAACTGGTGCCGGTAAAGCGCCAGCGGTAGTTGTACTGGCTGGTAACCTCTTCACCCGTATCGTAGGAGCCGTTGCTGTTTTTATCTTTCCACAGCATGACCTGATAGGTGGTATTCGTTTTAAGTTTGGTATCTTTGCCCAGCAGGTTGGTATTGATATCCTTCTCGTGAATGACAACTTTAACTGCGTCATCAAATACTGGCCCTTCAGGAATATCATCGCTGTCAGAACCACCGCCTGCGTTAGTAGAGAGATCCAACAGCACCAGTTGTTCTGCGACGTTAGGGTCGCCGGTTGTCGTGGTTGGGGTAATTTTCAAACCGATATAGCGGTCAGCATCTGCTGCGGCAATGGTGTAAGTATCACTGCCAGCAGTACCGATCTCCTTCGGATCGCCCCCCGCCTGGTCACTAAAGCTCATCCATTGCAGCGTCGCTTTTGTCGCGGTGTTGTTGTCATCAAGATCGCCCTGGGTATCGCCAATGGCCCAGTTTGCCGTTAACTTATCGCCAACATGAAATTGCTTTTCGCCATCCGTAGATGCAGTACGACCACCGCGATCAACGGTTATGGACACATGAGATTTATCGGCGTCGGTGATTTCTGTCGCGCTACGGGTTATCCATGGCACTGTACCCTGAATCGTTCCGGTTGATTGCGTCTCTGATTGCCACTGGCCAGCTCTTAGATTGCCCTGCCCTTCTGCCATGGCGGCAGGTACTGCGCAGTACCCTGCCAGAGCCAGTGCCAGCGCGACTTTGGTCATCGGTCGCTTTAAATAATGTTTCATTCAACTCTCTCCTTGATTAATTTCCAGCGGCTGGCCGATCGGCCATTACGCCGATCTAGTGCTTGCTGTAAACCACACGTAATCCATATCCCTGCACGCCATCTTCTTTTTGAGCACCGAACTTCTGCACGGCCTCGTCGTTGGTGGCAGGGATGACAATATCTTCATTACTGGTATTCGATTGCGCACCGGTGTAGCCATTAACGCTGTGCCCGGTAAATTCCCACTGGTAGTCGTATTGCGCCATCTCTTCTTCCGTCAGTTTTTCCGACTGCTGGAAAACACCATCTTTATTGGCGTCACGCCATAAGACAAAACGGTAGGCGTTATCCACAGGTAAATGTTCTTTCTCATTGTCGATAAGATTGACGGGGTTAGTCGCAGATACACGGTAGATAAACGCATTAACATCATTCCCCCCCGCACCAAGGAATGTCACATCCACATAGTTGCTGTCGTCATACGGAGCAGCTTTTGCTTTCCAACGGAAAGTGCCGGGTAACGTACTGGAGAGGGTGACAGTTCCTTTCTCTTTATCTTGCTTCGCGATAAAGACACAGGGGTTATCGGTTGAGCAGGGCTTATTGGCGAGCGTGACTTTTTTGTCTTGTGCATCATAAAGTTGTGGACTCAGACCATTGTCTGGAAGCGGATCACCGTTACGATCCGTGTCATCACCAAAACTGTCAGTGATATCAAGATCCATCACCACGCCATCGACACCATCAGCCTGGGCGCTGGCTTCATGGCTGTGATTGTTTTCTTCAGGCACGTTAGCAATGTTATTGACGATCAGCTCAATTTTACGATCCTGCTGTACGGTGATTTCTACCACACCGGAGTTTTGCCGATGACCCTTTTCATCTTCCAGCGCCAGACGCACTCGCCAGGTGTTGAGCTTTTCTTGTTCGGCTTGATCAGAGCTGTATTGCCAGGCAGGCAACACCAGATTCCAGTGATTATTGTTACCCTCGGTGATGGTGTTGGCTTTCACCACAGGCATCACTAGCGTGCGGGCGGCATTGTTTTTCGCCTGCCAGGAGGCGGCGACAATTTTATAGTGATGGTTGATCAGCGCATTAATGGTCCACTTACATTTTTCCAGTCCCACCGCAGCTTCCGGGGTGTCCTTGATAACACATTCCGGATGTTCGTTAGTGGAATCAGCCTTTAGCCAGAGCGTAACATCGAGAGGGTCTTTTTCTTTATATTCCAGAACAATAAAATTATTTCGCTCAACAAAGTCATGTCGGCTACCCATCAGCGAGTGGGCTGCTTTGACATTATCGCTATTCAGTTGATCTTTAAGTGGTACACCGAACTGATAGTTAACAGTAGCGTTAATACTAAGATCACTGTTATCTCCAGTGCCTGCTTTATATTCCGTCCCGACTGTCAATAACGGAACTGGTTGATAGTTAACTCCAAGCGTCACCGCATACGGATCTTTCTCTAAATTATCAGTGCCGAACAGCGCAACTTCGTCACCATAATATTGCTCGAAAACAACTTTGCCCCCCAACTGTGGATAAGAAGGTAGCCAGGCTTCCGCACGCACATCCCAACCACGCGCAGGTCGTTCTAAATAGAAGTCGAAATCTTTTGAGTCTTTCCAGTCAGAAAGTGGATGGTAATAGTTACCAGAAAGTTTTAAATAATCCGTCCAGGCTTCAGTCCCTAACCCTAAACGGCGATGTCCGCGAGTGAAATCATAATCGTAAAATATATTTCCACCCAGAAGCCATTTATCAAAATTATGCCTCACCCCAAAACCTATATTACCTATCGTGCGTTCCTCTTTACGTTGAGCGGATAACTGGCTGAAATAAACGCTTTTTTGATTGTCATATAAAGGAACAAAATAGTCGATTGAACTACCGTCCAGCGAGCCATCCTGACCGAGAGAAAGATTTGAGCGGACTTTACCATATGGAGAAAGCGCGCCTTCAATATAAGACTGCGCAGATGAGGTAATTTGCCCTTGCAGGTAGCTTCTGGCCTGGGATTCCAGAGCTTCTGGGGTCAGGTTCTCAAACCCCTGCTGGGCGGATTCGGCGACGTAGTTGGCACCACGCTCTTTGAAGGATTTACCTTTATTATTTTGTTCTTCTTGTAAGGCAGCTTCGCTTCCCAAATCCGGTAATGAAGAGTCACTTTTCTTAACATTTATCTCTGGCTCCGCATAAGCAGCACCAGAGATAAAAATTAGCATAAAATAGCGTATCCATCGCAACATGCCTTTTCCCTGTAACGATTTTATAATCTGAAATTAGCTTCGGCATTGTATTCCAGATAGTTCAGAGATTGCACACCAGAAATGCTAAATATATTCTTAAAATTATAATAATGGGAGTTTGTTCACTCTAATTACGTGTTAGACTAATAGAAATTAACTCATAATATTTATGCTGGGAATATATAAAAGAAAAACATATATTCCCGTGATATTAAGCAGTGGTAAATTCAACGCGTTTTTTAGAAATTAAACCGTGTCCATTCTGGCAGAAATAATCCACCGCGCCACAGGCTTTTAATACCTGTAACGGCTGATGACAGTCAGGGCAAAGCGCCTGAACAGTGAAATCTTTATCGCAAGTTGTGCAGTGGGCCGTCTCGCCATTGCGTTCGAGAGGGCTTTGGCAGACTGGGCAGTTGAGTTCCATATTTCTTCCTCGCGATTGGTTGGGTTTCCCTTCCTGGATGGCAAGAGAAACCCAATAAGTAATTACTTACTTTTCTTAATGTGCTTCATCAGACGCTTACGTTTACGCATCTGGGTCGGCGTCAGAGTGTTACGCTTGTTCGCATACGGGTTTTCCCCTTCCTTGAACTGAATACGAATCGGCGTACCCATCACGTCCAGAGATTTGCGGAAGTAATTCATCAGGTAACGTTTGTACGAGTCAGGCAGGTCTTTCACCTGGTTGCCGTGAATCACCACAATCGGCGGGTTGTAACCACCAGCGTGGGCATATTTCAGCTTCACACGACGCCCGCGAACCAGCGGCGGCTGGTGATCTTCAACAGCCATGGTCATGATACGCGTCAGCATAGATGTCCCCACGCGACGGGTAGAGCTGTCATATGCTTCACGTACTGATTCAAACAGGTTACCAACACCGCTACCGTGCAATGCAGAGATAAAATGCACACGAGCGAAGTCGATAAAGCCCAGACGGAAGTCCAGCGTCTCTTTCACCTGCTCTTTCACTTCCTGGCTCAGGCCGTCCCACTTGTTCACCACAATCACAAGTGAGCGCCCACTATTGAGAATAAAGCCAAGCAGGGAGAGATCCTGATCGGAAATACCTTCGCGTGCGTCAATCACCAACATCACCACGTTGGCATCTTCAATCGCCTGCAACGTTTTGATTACGGAGAATTTCTCTACAGCATCGGTGATTTTGCCGCGTTTACGTACGCCAGCGGTGTCAATGAGCACATACTCACGTCCATCGCGTTCCATCGGAATGTAGATACTGTCACGCGTCGTGCCTGGCATGTCGTAAACCACGACGCGCTCTTCACCCAGGATACGGTTAGTGAGTGTAGACTTACCGACGTTTGGACGACCAACAATCGCCAGTTTGATCGGCAGACTTTGCGGATCAAAGTCGTCTTCCTCTTCTTCTTCGCCGTTCTCTTGCGCTTCAAATTGCGCCCAGTATTCAGCGTCTTCGTCGACTTCTTCTTGCGGCGCGATATCTTCCATCCACGGCAGCAGCACGTGCTCCAGCAGACTTAATACGCCACGACCATGCGAAGCGGCAATTGGGTAAATTTCACCTAAACCAAGTGAATAAAAATCAACGATTGCTTGATCCGGATCCAGTCCATCGGTTTTGTTCGCCACCAGGAAGGTTGGCTTTTCGCGAGAACGCAGATGTTTGGCAATGGCTTCATCCGCAGGCATCAGACCCGCGCGCGCATCCACCATAAACAGCACCACATCCGCCTCTTCAATCGCCAGCAGCGACTGTTCCGCCATACGAGTTTCTACACCGTCTTCCGTACCGTCAATCCCGCCGGTATCAATACAGATAAACTCGCGGCCTTCAATTTCCGCACGACCGTACTTACGGTCACGAGTCAGACCCGGGAAATCCGCAACCAGCGCATCTCGGGTGCGAGTTAGACGGTTAAATAACGTGGATTTTCCTACGTTAGGGCGCCCGACAAGCGCGACCACAGGTACCATGTTTAAAGCCTCATTTTTATAAATCATCAGACAACGCACGCTATTTTCGCGTCGTTGTTAAAAACAGGAAAACGGCTCCTGTCCAGGAGCCGTTTTCAAAGTGAACGACAGAGACGATTAACGTGTAATGGAGTACACGGTCCCGTCTTTTGCCTGGATCAGCAGTTTGCCATCAGCGGCAACCGGGTCAGTCTGGAAACCGGAGCTATCAACTTTTTGTTGGGCAACGAAACGTCCATCTTCCACATTAATCCAGTGCAGATAACCTTCGCTATCACCCACCACCAGGTTGCCATTATACAGCACCGGAGAAGTCAGCAGGCGGTGCAGCAGATCGCTTTGTGTCCACAGCGTCACGCCACCATCGATGGTCAACGCCATTACCCGGTCATTTTGATCAACCAGATAGATACGGTTACCGTCGACAATGAAATCATTCACCGAACCCAGTTCGCGTTTCCACATAATCTGACCACTGCGCAAATCAAGCGCCGTCAGGTTACCATTATAGGCCAGCGCGAAAACAACACCGTTCACAACCACTGGCGTAGTATCAACATCGCTCAAACGGTCAATTTCGGTTGAACCGGTCGCCTGGGAGATACGCTGCTGCCAAATCATCTGTCCCTGCTGCATCAACACAGCACTGACGCGACCATTATCGCCACCGACGACTGCCGCACCAAATGCAGTTGCTGGCGCAGACTCGCCACGCAGAGAAAGCGAAGGCATATCAAGGTTAACAGTCCATTTAACAGCGCCGTCAGCTTCGTTCAGCGCCTGCAGCTGACCGTTGCTGGTGTGAATTAACACCAGACCGTCGCTGACCACCGGGCGAGAAAGTGCTTCACCCGCTACTTTGGTTTGCCATGCCACAGTGCCATCGCTGGTGTTCAGCGCGTAAACCTGCGCTTTTTCACTGCCAATATAGACATGACCACCTGCGACGGTCACACCGCCAGAAAGTAATGCCGGCTCTTTAGATAACCAGCCATCTTTCTCAGCCAGGCTGACAGACCAGATTTCTTTACCGTCATCCGCATTCATCGCCTTTACCAAACCAGCGCGATCGGCTGCATAGACAACGTTATCCGCCAGTGCCGGATGAAGATTAGAGTAGAAGTTACCAATGCCGCTACCAACAGAAGTGCTCCACGCCGTGGTCGGCGTAAACTGGTTTTCAACGGTCGGCAATGGGGACATCTTGACCACATCTTCTTCACTGTTAAACAGCGAACAGCCGCTTAAAAGGGTAACGGAAAGCACTCCTGGCAGCAGTAATTTACGCAATTGCATCGGGTCCCTCTCAGATGGACAAATTATTAATTTTCATCTGCATCATTTCACTCAGTGCCGGGGTCACATCGCTTTTCACGCCTGCTTCCCATGCACTACGCGCACCTTGCTTATCACCTTTGCTCAGTAATGCTTCACCACGCAAGTCGGCAACAATGGCAGCCCACCCTTCACCTTTTATGGTATCAAGGGTTTTCAGCGCAGCATCAGTCTGCTTGAGCTGCACCTGAACTCGGGCAAGACGCAGATTTATCACGGCTTTGAGATTTTCATCGCTCGTGTCCGCCAACCCTTGTTGCAATTGAGCGGCGGCTTTCTCTAGTTCATTTTTGTCAACAAATTGCTGCGCAAGTTCCAAAGAAGCCAGCGCGCCGTAAGTATTTTTATTTTCAGCAGCAAATTTTTCCGCCGCTGGGATGCTGTCCGGTTTGCCTTCGCTAACTGCGGTAACCGCATTTTGATAGGCAAGAGAAGCGGAGCGTGCGGACTCAACCTGATGGCTGTTCCAGTAGCGCCAGCCAATCAGTGCGCCAACGCCTAAAATCACCCCAACAGCCAGTGCTTTGCCATTTTCAGCAAAAAAGCGTTTAACCGCTTCAACCTGGTCGTTTTCGTTCTCGTAAATTTCCACGCTGTCCTTCTCCTTCCTTAACCCAGTAACGTGTGCAAATGCGCGGCTACGCTATCCTGCGCAACTGCCGTTTGCTCACCAGAGCGCAAATCCTTCACTACTGCCGTGCCATTAGCTACTTCAGACTCACCCAGCACCACAGCAACGCGGGCACCCCATTTATCAGCACGGGCAAACTGTTTCTTAAAGTTGCCGCCACCGTGGTTGGTCATCAGTTTCACGCCTGGTAATTCATCACGCAGACGCTCAGCTAATGCCATAGCCGCAGATTGTGTATCAGTACCCGAAGCCACCAGGTATATATCGACAACGGGATCGGCTTTAAATTCCGGGTTAACTGCCTGAACTAACAACACCAGACGTTCGAGGCCCATCGCAAAACCGACTGCCGGTGTGGCGCGACCGCCCAGTTGTTCCACCAGACCGTCATAACGACCGCCTGCGCACACTGTGCCCTGAGAACCTAGGCTGTTAGTGACCCACTCGAAAACGGTACGGTTGTAGTAATCCAGACCACGCACCAGACGCTGGTTTACGGTGTAGGCAATGCCTGCGCTCTCAAGCAGTTTGCACAGACCGGCAAAATGCTCGCGAGACTCTTCATCCAGATAATCGCCCAACGCCGGAGCGTCGTTGAGTAACGCCTGCACTTCCGGATTTTTAGAATCCAGCACGCGCAACGGGTTGGTGTACATACGACGTTTACAGTCTTCGTCCAGCTTTTCTTTATGCTGTTCAAGGAACGCAACCAGCGCATCGCGGTAATTGGCGCGAGCTTCCAGCGAACCAATAGAGTTCAGTTCGAGAGTAACGTGCTCAGAGATACCCAGCGCACGCCACCAGCGGGCGGTGAGCATAATCAGTTCGGCATCAATATCCGGGCCTTGCAGACCGAAAACTTCGCAGCCCAACTGATGGAACTGACGATAACGTCCTTTCTGCGGACGCTCGTGACGGAACATTGGCCCGATATACCACAGACGCTGTTCCTGATTGTACAGAAGACCATGCTCGATGCCGGCGCGTACACAGCCCGCCGTCCCTTCAGGACGCAGAGTCAGGCTGTCGCCATTGCGATCCTCAAAGGTGTACATCTCTTTTTCAACCACGTCGGTGACTTCACCAATCGCACGTTTGAATAGCGGGGTCTGCTCTACAATCGGCAAGCGGATTTCACTGTAACCGTAGCTGCCGAGCACGTTTTTCAGTGTGCCTTCAATGCGCTGCCAGATGGCTGTTTCGCCAGGCAGGTAATCGTTCATGCCGCGAATGGCTTGAATGTTTTTTGCCACGTTTATTCTCTTTCTGAATATAAAAATGAACCCTCAACGCTTCCCTCAATATTTCGGGAGCCATGCGGGTTCAATCATACACGGGAAGCGAGGCGCTTCCCATCACGTTATTATTTTTCAACCTGCTGAACGTCAATTCGACGCGCTTCGTCCAGTTGGCTGGCTTTCGCACGAATGCGTGCTTCCAGCTGATCGATCATGTCGTTATTGTCCAGACGGTCTTTGCGCACGCCATCTTCATAGAGGCCGCTTTTCTTGTTGCCGCCCGTAACGCCAAGCGTAGAAACCAGCGCCTCGCCTGGGCCATTCACCACGCAGCCAATAATCGAAACGTCCATCGGGGTGATGATATCTTCCAGACGTTGCTCCAGCGCGTTAACCGTACCGATAACGTCAAACTCCTGACGTGAGCAGGTCGGGCAGGCGATGAAGTTGATGCCGCGCGAACGAATACGCAGCGATTTCAAAATATCAAAACCGACTTTGATCTCTTCGACCGGGTCAGCCGCCAGCGAGACGCGCAGCGTGTCGCCAATGCCTTCCGACAACAGCAGACCTAAACCAATGGCCGATTTCACCGCCCCGCTGCGTGCGCCACCGGCTTCGGTGATCCCCAGGTGCAACGGCTGATCGATCTGTTTTGCCAGCAGACGATAAGACTCAACCGCGAGGAAAACGTCAGATGCTTTCACACTGACCTTGAACTGATCAAAGTTCAGACGATCGAGATGATCAACATGGCGCATGGCAGATTCCAGCAACGCCTGCGGCGTCGGTTCGCCATACTTTTCTTGCAGATCTTTTTCCAGCGATCCGGCGTTAACACCAATACGAATCGGAATGTTTTTATCGCGCGCACAGTCAACCACCATGCGAATGCGTTCTTCATTACCAATATTGCCTGGGTTAATGCGCAGACAGTCAACGCCGTATTCCGCTACTTTCAGTGCAATGCGATAGTCGAAGTGGATGTCGGCCACCAGCGGTACGTTAACCTGCTGCTTGATGAGCTTGAACGCTTCTGCCGCGTCCATCGTCGGTACAGAGACGCGAACGATATCAGCGCCGACACGTTCCAGCGCCTTAATTTGATTGACCGTTGCTTCGACGTCTGTCGTACGCGTATTGGTCATAGACTGTACGGCGATGGGAGCACCATCGCCAATCGGCACATTCCCAACGTAAATACGTGTTGATTTTCTACGTTGAATTGGAGCCTGGTTATGCATGAAAAATCTCCCGCGTTACCCGTCTGTTACTGCGCCGGTGATTGTTCGGCATTGAGGGTCAGACGCGCAACCTGGTTAGTTCTGATAAAACGACTCAGATCGACAGGTTTCCCTTGATACTGGATCTGTACTGCGGCTGGTGCACCAATTTTCAGTTTATACGGTGCCTGACCGCTTAAATTCAAATTACCGCCTTTACGCTGCATCCCGCTAAACAGTTTTTTGCCGGTAGAATCGGTGACTTCCAGCCAGCAATCAGCAGTAAAGTTCATCACCAGCGCATTAGGATCAGCCGCTGGAGTGGTCACGCCAGCCTGATCGATTGGCAACGGCGCAGCGCCATCTGGCGTTGTTGTTGCAACCGGCGCCGCTGGTGTAGTAGTAGCCACGATATCAACATTTGCCTGTGAAGGAGGAACAACCGCGTCCTGCTGCGGCGCTACAGCGGGTGCTGGCGTCGTCAAGGCTGGTGTTTGCGTGTTCGTGGCGGTGGTATCTACAGCCGCAGGCGATGTAGTCGTCTGGGTTTCGGTAGCAGATGTATCTAACGGTACACTCTGGCTCTGGTTATTATTCAGCTCCGCAGTGGATTGATCAGCCATGGTGCTAATCTCTTCCTGCTGGGCTTTGTGATCCTGCCACCACCAGGCGCCGCTCAGGCCAATCACCACAAACAGCACCAGCCAGGTGAAAGTCATCAACCAGCCATCGCGTTTTTTGCGGCGTTTGCCGAGGGAAAAACTCTGCATTGGCGCAACTTTTGCGGCTCGCAGTGGAGCCTGCTTTTCCAGTCCCGGCAGCAGTTCTTCTTCCGGAATATGGACCAGACGCGCATAAGAGCGGATATACCCGCGCAAGAATGTTGAAGCAAGATCGGCGGGTGCCTTATCTTCTTCAATATCGCGTACCGTGGAAACCTTCAAACAAAGTCGTTCGGCAACGGCTTGCTGGCTAAGTCCAAGTTGTTCACGGGCATTACGCAAGCGAGCGCCGGTGGTAAGTGCTTCATTTTGGTCGTGCGTGGCTTCAGTATTCATTCGCTGCAGGTACGTTTAAAAGAGAATTGGGATGCCGGTGAACCATCACGCCCACCCACACCGCGAAACATCCGTAAAGTTAACCTTTATCATACAGTATAAGACTGTCTGTGTGCTCGTGACAAAGCCCACATGAATCAAAGCTAACTTACTGTTGCATCGTTACATACTGCCTTAAAGTCAGCAAAAACGCACCGTTAATATTGATCAGACAATTGCAACTTAATGCTACATTCATAAAACATTACGCCACGGTACATAAAGTAACCATGGCGTAATAACTATCAGACCGTTTTAATATCGATGGCTTCACCCTGCATCCGTTTACGCAGAGTACGTTTAGTACGGTCGATGACATCTCCCGCTAACTGACCACAGGCGGCATCGATATCATCACCACGAGTTTTACGCACAATGGTGGTGAAACCGTAACTCATCAGCACTTTTGAGAAGCGGTCGATACGGCTGTTCGAACTACGACCATACGGCGCGCCCGGGAACGGGTTCCATGGGATCAGGTTAATCTTACACGGCGTATCTTTCAGCAGCTCCGCCAGTTGGTGCGCGTGTTCAGTGCCATCGTTAACGTGGTCAAGCATCACGTACTCGATAGTGACGCGCCCCTGATTAGCATTGGATTTCTCCAGATAACGGCGCACTGCAGCAAGGAACGTTTCGATATTGTACTTTTTGTTGATTGGTACAATTTCGTCACGAATTTCGTCGTTCGGCGCGTGCAGGGAAATTGCCAGCGCAACGTCAATCATATCGCCCAGTTTATCCAGCGCCGGAACCACACCGGAAGTGGAAAGCGTCACGCGACGTTTAGACAGACCAAAACCGAAATCATCGAGCATGATTTCCATCGCCGGAACGACATTGTTCAGGTTGAGCAACGGCTCGCCCATGCCCATCATCACTACGTTAGTGATCGGACGCTGACCGGTGATTTTTGCTGCGCCGACGATTTTCGCCGCACGCCACACCTGACCGATAATTTCCGACACCCGCAGATTACGGTTAAAACCCTGCTGGGCAGTGGAACAGAATTTACACTCCAGCGCACAACCTACCTGCGAGGAGACACAAAGCGTGGCGCGGTCGTCTTCCGGGATATACACCGTTTCGACACGCTGATCGCCAACAGCAATCGCCCATTTGATGGTACCGTCGGATGAACGCTGTTCTTCAACCACTTCCGGTGCGCGGATTTCCGCCACCTCTTTCAGTTTGCCACGCAACACTTTGTTGATGTCGGTCATCTCATCAAAGTTGTCGCAGCAATAGTGATACATCCACTTCATCACCTGATCGGCGCGGAAGGGTTTTTCACCTAAATCTTTAAAAAACTCCCGCATCTGCTGACGGTTGAGATCCAGCAGGTTAATTTTTCCATCTTTCGTGGTGACGTTTTCAGGTGTGACTAATTGTTCAGACATATGCTATTCCGGCCTCGTTATTACACGTTATGGCCCCTGGAGGGTTGAAAAAAGAAACGCCCCGGTGAGCGGCTGCTCGTCCGGGGGCGCTGCATTGTACAAATTCTGGCGCACGGATGCCACGTTTGCACGCGGCATTTACGAAATTATTAACGGGTGCGCGGGCACACTTCGCCTTCACCGAAGAAATAAGCGATTTCGCGAGCGGCAGATTCTACGGAATCAGAACCGTGGGTGCCGTTTTCAGTCAGGCTGTCAGCGTAGTCTGCGCGCAGAGTTCCCGCCAGAGCGTTCGCCGGGTTGGTCGCGCCCAGCAGATCGCGGTGACGCTGAACGGCATTTTCACCTTCCAGCACGGAAACGACGATCGGACCAGAGGTCATAAACTCAACCAGACCATCAAAGAACGGTTTCCCATCGTGTTCAGCATAAAAGCCACGAGCCTGCTCAACGGTCAGGTGCAGCATTTTGGTGCCGACAATTTTGAACCCTGCAGCTTCAAAGCGCGCAAAGATATTACCAATGACGTTTTTTGCTACCGCGTTCGGTTTGATGATGGAAAAAGTACGTTCAATAGCCATTTTTACCTCTGTAAATTATTCTGTTGTTGTCTGTACCAGCGTACGAGATGGCGCGGATTATAATGAGCAACAGAGCCGTTGACTATTGATGAAGGTAACATTTTTTTAAAATAAACCTAGTTTAAGCAACAAACATGGTGGAAACAGACTATTGCATAACAAATTTCACTGTCGCTACCTGCCCCACTTCATCCATTACCAGCAATTGATAATCACCTTTTTCCGTTAAATGCAGAGTCACACTACGCCCGCGTTCAGCTAACGGTTCGCCATTCAGAAACCACCAGCGTTCTCCGGCACCACCGTTGGATTGCACCGGCAAAGTCGCTTCCGCCGCACCAGGTAAACGCTTGATAATGGTGCCATCACGAACGCCAGTCAATTGCAGCGGGAGCTGAGCGTCGTGACCGTACGGTGGGCAAATTGTCGAGGCTGGTGGCAAGCGCACAGCGCGGCGTTCTGATGCAGGCAACCAGGGTTCCAGTGGTAGTGGCCAGACATTCATCATTTCTTGTCGCGCCTGTGGGCAATCGGCGGCGACGCGTTTGCCATTTTCATCCAGCCAGATGGGAAAACGGATGCCATTAATCCCTTCTTGCTCTGGCAGTAACAGGGTTGGCGGCTGGCTTCCATCCAATAACCAGGTTGCCAGACGACGGCGACAGTTACTGTCACCTTCTGGTAAAGACTGCCCGCCAGGCCAGCAGATAACGCCACGAGTGACTGAGTTCGGGCGCGGATCTTCCGGCAGATTTGCACTGCGCGACAACAAAATATTATTAACCTGATTCAACAACGGTACGGCGCTGGCAAAGCCAAACTGACCGACAACGGGCGTGCCGTCCGGTCTGCCAGTCCAGATGCCAATCACATAGCGAGCGTTTACACCTATCGCCCAGGCATCACGATAGCCGTAGCTGGTGCCCGTTTTCCACGCCAGGGGTACGACGCGCGGCAAGGCACCGTCCGGCAAGGGCTGCGCTTCATCAGCCATGATTCGGCGGATGATCCATGCGGCGCCCGGCGACATTAAGGGGCGTTCAAGCAGCGGATCGTCAGGCTGTAAGCGCAATTTGCCTGCCTTACCGTGGCGGGCAAAAGCGGTGTACGCTGCCGCCATATCCTCCAGTTTTGCGCCAGCACCGCCGAGAATGAGCGAAAGATTCGGCACAGCACCATTGGGCAGATACAACGGCAATCCAACATTGCGTAATTTTGCCGCAAACCGTTTCGGGCCATAGGCTTCCAGCACCTGCACAGCAGGTAAGTTCAGCGAGCGAACCAGCGCCTCACTCATGCTGATCGGGCCATGAAAACCGCTGTCAAAGTTACCAGGCCGGTAATCACCGGTGCGTCGTGGGACGTCTTGCAACAGCGATGCCGGATGGATCAATCCCTCATCCAGCGCCAGACCATAAACAAAGGGTTTGAGCACCGATCCTGGCGATCGGATCGCATTGACCATATCAACATGACCAAAGCGTGAATCATCGTTGAGATCGACCGATCCCACCCAGCCGCGAACACGCATATCGGTATGATCAATCACGATCATCGCGAGTGAACTGCGCGGTGGCAATCGTCCTTTCCAGTTTTGCGCCAGTTCTTCCAGGCGCCGCTGAAGACCGGCATCCAGCGTAGTAACAATTTTGTCGCTTTTACTTTTACCGAGCATCATCCGTGAAAACAGCGGTGCCAGTTGCGGCATTTGTCGGGGTGCCAGCCAGATGGGTTCTTCCCTTGACTCTTTTACCTGCTCGCGGGACCACACACCTTGCACAGCCATCCGTTCGAGCACTTTATTACGCGCGGCCTCAGCACGCTCCGGCCAGCGATCCGGGCGCAGTCGGCTGGGCGCTTGCGGTAACACAGCCAGCATTGCTGCCTCGGAATAGCTTAAATTCGCGGGCGATTTTCCAAGATAAGCCCAGCTTGCCGCTCCAATCCCCTGCAACGTGCCACCAAACGGGGCGCGATTAAGATACAGGGTCAGAATGTCACGTTTAGACAGATGCCACTCCAGTTGCAACGCGCGCCAGAGCTGGCGAATTTTACCGCCAAACGTTTTGGGGTGAGGATCAAGCAAACGAGCAACCTGCATGGTGAGCGTGCTCCCGCCGGAGATAACCCGACCAGAAGTTAGATCCTGCCAGGCGGCGCGCATCACCGAGAACGGGTTTACGCCCGGATGCTTCCAGAACCAGCGATCTTCGTAATTGATCAGTGCTTCAAGGTAACGCGGAGAAACATCTTCGATAGTCACTGGATAACGCCAGATACCGTCAGCATCGGCGAAGCGCCAGAGCGGCGTTCCATCCTGCGCCACGACCACACGTGCGGGATTGACTTCATGCAGCGGCAGAGGCCAGAGTTTATCTGCTCCCCACGCCGCCAGAATGATAATAAAGGGCGCAGCTGCCAGCGTTATCCAGCAGCCGCGTTTACTTAACAGACGAGGCATTTACGGTCTGACAATCAACAGATCTTCAGCCGCGCCGGTCGCCCGCCATTGAGGAACATACATCGATTCCACCATCGGCTGCGGCACCTGATACGTTCCCGGCGTCACCGCCCGCGCCAGATATACCAGCGTAACCGGCTGGTATTCATCAACGGCAACCGCCGCCACAAAGCGATCGTCACGAAACTCAATGTGCTTAATGCTCGCCTGCTGCATTTGATTAAGCAGGTTTTGCACTTCGCTACCACTTTGCTCCAGACTGGCGTTGCCGTTAGCCAGGTTCTGGTTTTCCAGCTCCAGACCCGCTGGCAGCAAATCAACCACCAGCGCATCTGGCACGCTGTTATTGGCTTTTACCTGCAACCAGACCAGTACCAGATCGCCGCTACGTAACGAGTCCAGCGATTTGCTCTTACCGTCAGTACCAAGAATATGGCGCTCGATTTGCAGCACATTACTCGCAGGTAAAGGTGCGGATTGCGGATAACCGCTGGCATCCACACGCAGCCATAACGGCTGGGTGCCACTGTTAGTTACCTGCAAAGTTGCCAGTTGATCGCTATTCAGATTGCTGTTTTGCGCTTTCTCGCCAGTCAGCGGCTCGGCAGAGAAAGAGGTTTGCGCCTGCCATTTACCCGGTAAATCCTGAATCGTACGGGCAGCAAGGAACAGCGCGTTACTTTCCTGAGTTGATAGCCAACGTTCACCAAACGCCTGCTGCGAAAGTGTATTCAGCAGGGTGTTCTGCTCATCTGGCAACAGTTTGTTCTCTTCCAGTAAGGAGAGCATCAACGCGTTGTCGCGCAGTGGGCTACCGTAATCGCCAAGCCATATCCGCTCATCATTATTACGCGGCGTTTTCAGCGCCAGCGCAATTGCGTCTACACTCCGCGTCGCATCACCCATGGTTTTCAGCGCAATGCCAAGTTGCAGTAGCGGTAAACCAGAAGCGGCATCTGCACGACGCTCCCAGATTTCACGCAGCGCACCCAGCGGTGCCTTTTGCTGACGAGCCAGCACCAGCGCAGCGTAAGACTGTACTGCGAATTTACTGGCTTTGAGATTATCGGCATACGGGATCGACATCATGCCCGGATCTTGTAAATAGCGCAGCAGACGCTCATTACCCCGGTTAATAGCTTCTGTCGGCACGCTGTAACCCTGCTCACCTGCGCGAACCAGGAAATCCATCACATAAGCCGTCAGCCAGTACTCTTCGTCACTGTATTTATCCCATAGCGCAAAACCGCCATTATCGCGTTGCATTTGCAACAAACGGGAAATGCCGATATCGACTGCCGCACGGCGTTTATCATCACTGTCGCCTTTGATGCCCAACGCCTGTAGCTGGGCTGCATTGGTATAGAGCGACGGGAACAGACCGCTGGTGGTTTGCTCCAGACAGCCGTACGGATATGCTTTTAACTCTTTGATATAACGTGCGATGTTCAGCGGTGGCTTGCCGCTCAACAACAATTGCCCTTCCAGCGTAACAGGCGAGAAGTTTTGCAGTCCGCCAGCCGGTATCGCCCATGTTTCACCAGGCTGCAACACCGTACCATAATTGACGGTTTGCGCCGGGAATGCCGGACGGACGCCAATTTTCCACTGCTTATGCTGATCGGCAACGGTTTCTCCTGGCAAATTCAGGCCACTGATAGTCGCCTGAATTTCACCATCGCCATAACCCGGCAATGCTCGCACCGGGATAAACAGCGTAGTGCGCACGCCTGGCGCTAATTCAACAGGTGCGGGTGAATCGCTTACTAGTTCAACCAAACCGCTGGCGGTCAGGGCAACGTTCAGTTTTTGCGGTTTATCAGTAAGATTAGTGATATCCAGCGTCAGACGCGAAGTGTCGCCACGCGCCATAAAGCGCGGCATGTTCAGTTCGGCTATCACTGGTGCAGCAACAATCACTTTGCTTTCGTTGCTGCCGAAGTCATCTGCCGTCCAGGCTTGCGCCATGACGCGCAATTCACCGTTAAAATCGCCAATCGGCAGTGTAACCGTACCTTCGCCCTGTTCATTGAGCGTTACCGGCTGTGCCTGTTGCGCGACAATATTGACGTGATTGACCGGCGGCTTACCACCACGTTTCAGTTCATCGCCATCGCCACCAAAACGCAGTGCTGCCAGGCGTCCCTGTCCTTCAATGACCTGACCGTAAATATCGTATATGTCTGCGCCATAGCGTTTCTGACCGAAGAACGCCTGCCACGGATCTGGCGTAACGTAATCAGTAATATTCAGCACACCGCTATCAACGGCAGACACCAGCACATTCACCTGTTTTGGCATATCACCATTTTTATTGCTGGCTTTGATTTTCACAGTTAATGGCTGATTGGGGCGCATTTTTGCCGGTGTTTCCAGCGCCAGACTGAGACGACGGTTTTCATCGCCAAGCGGCAAATGCAACACGCCAACCGCGCGTTTTGGCGTCGCAGAGCGAGATTTATCGCCAGGACGCACCACCAGCGTACTTAAATAGAGGTCGTGCCGATTCCAGGTTTTATCGACCGGAATCGTTAAATCCAGCCCTTGTGCCGGAACATCAATCTCTTGCCACCACAGCGGCCCTTCACTGGACTCGACCATCGCATAGCCTTTACCCGCCGTTGGCGCGGCAATGTGCAACTTAATGGTATCGCCAGGACGATAACTGGCTTTATCCAGTTTCATCGTGACGCGATCCGGACGTACCGCACCGCTACCGTCGCTGTTGTCCTGCCAGCTATAGCCAGCCCAGAAACGCACGCTACTGACCGCTTCATTCGGCGCTTTGACTTCCAGACGATAAGCGCCCCACTCTACCGGAAAACTTACCTTACCAGTTTCATCCGCCTGAAGATCCAGCGTTTGTTCATTTTCGATCAGATCTTTTTGATCAAACTGTGACTGCCAGCCTTCATCTTCTGACCAGTTCCAGTAGTAATCTCGACGTTCGCGAATCAGACGCACCTGCAAGCCCGAAACGGCTTTTTTCACGCCCTGCGCATCGCTATAAACGATGTCAAAAGCGGCGTTGCTGCCTTCATTAACAATGGGTTGTTTTACAGTCGTGTCAGTACGGTAATCGTAAACCGATTTCAAGGCGAACTGCGGGCGGATCCCAGGGAGCGCATCGGCAGGCCAGATAGCCTGTTCAGCACGGCGCGTCACCGGGCGACCGCCAGATTCCAGCAAACTGCCCTGGAGAATAACCTGCAATGGGGAATGCGTTTCCTTCCACTGGCTTTCTGTAGAAACCTCGCCGCGCCCTTTATCATCCAGCGTCAACTGAACTTCATCCAGCGTGCGGGAAAGGTTTTCGGCAGCTATATCGCCAAATTCGAAACCAGGTAATGCAGAAACCGCTTCACGCAGAGGGCGCAGGAAAAGCTGCCCCTGCAAAGTATTACCGTTAGCAGGCGCACCGTACAGGTAGTAACCCACCACGGAGAATTTCACCTCATCTTTCGGCGTTAACGGGATTTTCTCGCCGGTCAGGTTCAACGCCATGCGTTCTGGCATAAAATCTTCGACGTGGAAATCCCACATCCGATACTGGTTATCGCCAGTGTTAGCGCGAATATGCCACATGCCGGTTGCCGCACTGCTATCCAGTTGCCAGGTAAAGTGATAGAGGCCATTCTCCGGCTGACTAACGACACTACGCAGTACCTGCCCGTCAGGTTTAATCACGTCTAACTTGATGGGTTGATCGGGCAATGCTTTACCGTCTGCATCACGCAGTAAGCCGTTGAGGATTACGGTTTCACCCGGGCGATAAAGATCGCGCGGGCCAAACATAAAGAACTGTTTGCTATAACCCGGTGCACCAGCAATGTTAAATTCCGCTAAGTCCAGCGCCGGAAGTTTTAAATCGAGCAGCGTTGTCTGACCATCTTTACGTGCCAGCAGTAATGCCGCGTTTTTATCGTTTTCCAGCTGTACATGACCCTGTGCATCACTGGTCGCCTGAGTCAGAGTCTGCCCTTTCTCATTTAATAACGAGACTTCAATTCCTTGCTGAGCCGCACCGTTTTCCAGGCTTTGGGTAAAGATATCCAGACGATTGTGATAACGGTGAGCCGATACGCCGATATCACTTAATGTAAATAGAGTCGCGGGATTACTGTAATCGTAACGTCCGGCCTGATTCATCACAGCCAGATACACGCCTGCCTGCTGAAGCGGTTTGATATCACCCAGCGGCAGCAATAATTTTTCACGGGTATTACGCGCAGGATTGAGATCAAAACGTCCGGTGTAGACTAGATCTGCCATCTGCAGGAGTTTGTCTGACTGCCAGTTCGCCAGCGAATTGCGGTATTCCCATTGGCTAATGAATGCTGGCAGAGATTCGGGTTTAACACGGAAGAAGTTAACATCGACATTGTTAACGTTGAGCGCCATTACCGGCAGTCCTTCAACGACTTTTCCAGGCAGCAGCGAACCACGGCTGGCAAAACCGACGCTGGGTTGAATATCGCGGGTGGTGATCGTCTTTTCGTAATCTTTACTGAAGGTTGCGTTATTGAGCGCCTTCATTTCCTGCCCAATAGTCACGATCAAATCACGTTTAGGTTCGAGGTGGCGTAAACGCAGCTCTTTAAGATTATCTGACAGCTCCCAGGCACCATCCACTTTACCGCTCTTTTTATCGACGACATGAACAACACGCGAGAAATCCTGATCCGGGTCGAGGGGGATGGAGAAAGTCAGCACCAGCGTGGCTGCACCATCGAGTTGGACCTCAGAGAGATCAAGCAATGTCAGTGTCTTACCGGCACTCTGTTGTGCCAGCTTTTGCCTCTCCGGCGCAGAGAGTTTTGCTGAACTCGCGTTTTCTGAAGATGTACCTTTAGCAGCTTCAGAAGGGGTATCTTTTTTCACCGCTGTTGGCGCGTTATCGTTGTTGTCGCACCCTGCCAGCGCCAGCATTAACATGCAGGCGGCTATGCGTAACTTTTTCATTTATCATCCCTGCCACAATGGCCCGTTAGCAACGTCGAATAATTATTATGCGTGAGAATTAACGTTATGTAATTCAGTATCACGTCCACAGAATCTGAATTTTGGTGATAAATGTGGCTCAGGCAGCCAAATCAGCCTCTTTTGCTTGTCGCTTTTCACTAAACGTCCGACAATTTAGCCTACCCCGGCAAAAATGGAGATGCCTATGTCCACGACATGGTTTGTAGGAGCCGACTGGCTCGCCGAACATATTGATGATCCTGAAATTCAGATTATTGATGCCCGCATGGCACCGCCCGGACAGGAAGATCGTAACGTTGCCCAGGAGTATCTCAATGGGCATATCCCCGGCGCAGTATTTTTCGATATCGAAGCTCTTTCCGATCACACCTCCCCGCTTCCGCACATGCTGCCGCGCCCGGAAACGTTCGCCGTAGCGATGCGTGAACAGGGCGTTAATCAGGACAAACATCTGATTGTCTATGACGAAGGTAATCTTTTCTCAGCCCCGCGAGCATGGTGGATGCTGCGCACCTTTGGCGTAGAGAAAGTGTCGATTCTTGGCGGTGGACTGGCAGGCTGGCAGCGTGATGACCTACTGTTAGAAGAAGGCGAAGTGGAACTGCCAGAAGGAGAGTTTAACACCGCCTTTAACCCGGAAGCCGTGGTGAAAGTAACCGATGTATTGCTGGCAAGCCATGAAAAAACGGCACAAATTATTGATGCCCGTCCGGCTGCGCGTTTTAACGCTGAAATTGATGAACCTCGCCCTGGTTTACGTCGCGGGCATATTCCTGGTGCGCTGAATGTTCCGTGGACAGAACTGGTGCGTGAAGGTGAACTGAAAACGACAGATGAACTCGATGCGATATTTTTTGGTTACGGTATCAGCTATGACAAACCGATTATTGTCAGCTGTGGCTCTGGTGTAACGGCCGCCGTTGTGTTGCTGGCACTTGCTACGCTGGATGTGCCAAACGTGAAACTGTACGACGGCGCATGGAGTGAATGGGGCGCGCGAGCAGATTTACCGGTCGAACCAGTGAAATAAGCTTTTTACAGGCAACAAAAAACCGCCGAATTTGGCGGTTTTTTGTTGCTGGTCTGGTTCGCGGCCTTTCCAGCTGGTTGTATTACTGCAAGTGTATCTCGTCTACTCAATACTCGCTTTATGCATCAACGATGTCAAGTAGATAAAAAAGGATAGGTTTTGAATTCATTTGGCTTATTAGTCCGAATTCAGACAAATATAAACAAATCCCGCTCAATATTTAAAATACTAACCGGTAAAAGATATTACTTAAACGTGTAAATTCACTTTTCTTAAAAAACAAAAAACCGCCAAAATCAGGCGGTTATTTGTTGCCGGTTTGGTTCGCGGCCTTTCCAGCAGGTTGTATTACCGTAGTAATGCAAGCGCGTCTCAGCGAAGACAATACTCGCCAGTAACTCTCTTTTTGTCAAGCAAAAGAGAGTTACTATTGTTCTGTTAGTGTATTATCCACTGAGGCTCTTTCCGCCGTCTCGCAAGCGGGCGCTGGCTTAAGGAAAGGATGTTCCGCGACCGTTAGGGCAAGCGCGTCTCAGTGCTTGCTATCGCGGCAATATCGCCAGTGGTGCTGTCGTGATGCGGTCTTCGCATGGACCGCACAATGAAGATACGGTGCTTTTGTATCGTACTTATTGTTTCTGGTGCGCTGTTTTCCGAAGTAAATAATAACCGGAGTCTCTCTGATAATTATTTACTGGTGGCTAACATCCTTCAGAGCAGCAAGTAAGCCCGAATGCCGCCCTTTTGGGCGGCATATTTTAGATTATCCGATTCTGTTTAAAATCACGCAGGAATCCACCCCAGCGACGTTCATAGAATGGCGCAATATGTTCGGTAATAAAGTGGCTAATTCCTTTTTCCCCTTTTTTCACCTGGCAAATATCAATAGGTTCATCTCCAGGTAATGTATCGGTCGCTACACTTCCCGCCGCCTGAATAATTTCTTCGATATTACCATCGGCTTCAATGCCAATAAGCAAATTAGGCTGTGCCTCTTCGTTCTCTTTAATTGAACAAATAAAAGCGCGCTTCACCGGCTTAATAGTTTTAAATAAGGTAGTGAGTGAATCAATCATTTGTGCTGGCGGCTCTGCGACTTCCGATAATATCAGCGATTCACCGCCTTCCAGTACTTCCTGACTACTCAGTGGATTTCCTTCTTCACCAATCAGCAAACTGATTTCACGCGGCATAAACTCTTTACCGGTAGGCAGTTTGGCATTAAGGAAGAGCGTTTCGCCAAGGGTCATCTCAAACAATGTGCGAACGGGCATTACGACAAATGCCTGTTCGCCGTCAACCGCCTGTTGAAGTGCTTCTAACGAGGTGAAAAAAGGAATGACGCTGGTGCCGTCTTCTTTTTCCCAATGTTGTAAATCAAGCGCGCTATCTTCAACCACAGCCTCGCCCTGCGCCGCTGTACCTGGCACCCAGACGGTGGATTCCAGTAGAGTACGGAAAAAAGCCGGACGATGCGCCGGTTCGGTTGCTGCTTTTTCCAGCAGGTCTTCAAGTTTGTTTTTTGTTTCGGACATAAGAACCACAATTCATTCAACGTTCGGGGCGGAAGTGCCTGATGCGCTACGCTTATCAGGCCTACAAAGGAATCGCAATTTGTTGAATTTGCAATACTTTGTAGGCTGGATAAGGCGTTTACGCCGCATCCGGCATAAACGATTACGCCGTTAACAGATTAGCAATCGTGCGCACACCCAGCCCGGTCGCGCCCGCAGACCACTGTTCAACCGGCGCTTTACGGTAAGTCGCTGAGCAGTCTATATGCAGCCAGCCTTGCTGATAGTTCTCAACAAAGTGCGACAGGAAGCCCGCCGCCGTGCTCGCGCCTGCCGGATACGCCGCGCTTCCGGTATTGTTCAGTTCGGCAAAGTTAGACGGCAGCTGGCTGCGGTGGAACTCCGCCAGCGGCAGACGCCAGAATGGTTCGTTCTCTTGTGAGGCACTCGCCAGCAAACGACCGGCAAGCGCATCGTCAAAACTGAACAGCGCGTGATAATCATTACCCAGCGCAGTTTTCGCCGCCCCGGTGAGGGTCGCCGCATCAATGATCAGTTCCGGTTTCTGCGCACTGGCATCAATCAGACCATCGGCCAGCACCAGACGCCCTTCGGCATCGGTGTTCATCACTTCGACTTTTTTACCGTTGCGATAGGTGATGATATCGCCCAGCTTGAACGCGTTGCCGCTGATCAGGTTATCCGCACAGCAGAGGAAAAGCTTCACGCGCTTGTTCAGACCGCGAGTGATGGCAAATGCCAGCGCCCCAGTAACCGTTGCCGCACCGCCCATATCGGACTTCATCGAATCCATAAACGCAGTCTGTTTGATACTGTAGCCGCCGGAATCAAAAGTGATGCCTTTGCCTACCAGGCACGCGTACACCGGCGCTTCTTTATCGCCAGTTGGGTTGTAATCCAGCGACAACAATACCGGAGAACGTTCTGAACCGCGCCCGACGGTGTGCAGCCCCATATAGCCTTGTTCGCGTAGATCTTCGCCTTTGGTGATCCGGTAAGTCACACGATCGCCCGCGACGTTGCTGATCAGATCAACAGCACGCTGTGCCAGTTGCGATGGCCCCAGTTCTTCCGCCGGTGCGTTGATGGTGTCACGCACCCAGTCGATGATCATCAGGCGGTTATCCAGCTCCTGGCGTTGAGCATCGTCCAGATCCGGCCACTCCACTTTACGCGTGCCTTTCGGGGCTTTGTAACCTTGCCAGAATGCCCAGCAACGATCCGCATCCCAGCCTTCACCGCTTAACTGAACATGTTTGATGCCCAGACCGTCAATCTTGCGCGCCGCACGCTGGATCAGCCCCAGATCGTCCGCCCCGTTCAAATGCAGGGTAATGCCATCATTATTAATGCTGTAAGCCGCTTTTTCTCCCCAGCGCGCGTCGGCAGGCTGGGTCGAGAGGGTAATTTTCATCGCTTCTGTCATTTTAGTTATCCTTATTTGTTTAACAGCAAAACGGGCCACCCCCAGGCAGCCCGTTTATTCACTCAGCTTCGTCCAGCCAGACCAACAAAATCGCTTCGAGGATTTTCTCGTTAGATGCCTGCGGATCGTCGTCGAAATCTTCCAGATCGCAAATCCACTGATGCATATCGGTGAATCGAACCGTTTTCGGGTCGAGATCGGGATACGCATCGTACAGTGCTTCGCCAATTTCGCGGCTATCGGTCCACTTAAGTCCCATACTAACCTCTGTTAATGCTCACGCGCATGGTTGATAGTGTAACGCGGGATTTCGACCACTAAATCTTCGTCGGTGACGCGCGCCTGGCAGCTTAAACGGCTTTCCGGCTCCAGCCCCCAGGCTTTGTCCAGCATGTCGTCTTCTTGCTCAGAACTTTCCGGCAGCGAGTCAAAACCTTCACGCACGATGCAGTGGCAGGTGGTGCAAGCACATGATTTTTCACAGGCGTGTTCAATCTCGATACCGTTACGCAGAGCTGCGTCGAGAATGGTTTCACCGCTATTAGCTTCCAGAACAGCGCCATCAGGGCAGAGATCCTGATGAGGCAAAATAACAATCTTTGGCATATTAAACCTCGTCCACGGAATGGCCTTTCAGCGCACGACGAACCGACTGGTCCATGCGGCGAGCGGCGAAATCCTGGGTTTGTTTGTCTACGTTTTTAATCGCTTGTTCGATGGCATCAACGTCATCGCCCTGCGCCACTTCACTCAGATGAGCGGCAGCATCGTCAATGACCTGGCGCTCTGCGGCGCTTAACAGCGCGGCATCAGCAGCCAGCGCACCGTTCAGGCTTTCCAGTACGCGTGCCGCTTCGACTTTTTGTTCTGCCAGCATACGGGCTTTTACGTCCTGCTCGGCATAGCTCATTGAGTCTTTGATCATTGAGGCGATTTCGCTGTCAGTCAGACCATAAGACGGTTTGACCTGAATAGACGCCTCAACGCCGGTGGATTTTTCCATCGCCGTCACGCTCAAAAGACCGTCGGCATCGACCTGGAACGTTACGCGAATATGCGCGCCGCCAGCTGGTAACGCCGGGATACCACGCAGCGCAAAACGCGCCAGCGAACGGCAGTCCTGCACCAGTTCACGTTCACCCTGCATAACATGGATAGACATCGCTGTCTGGCCATCTTTGAAAGTGGTGAAATCCTGGGCACGAGCCACCGGAATCGTGGTATTACGCGGGATCACTTTCTCCACCAGGCCGCCCATGGTTTCGAGGCCCAGCGACAGCGGGATCACATCAAGCAGCAGCATTTCGCTGTCCGGCTTGTTACCCACCAGAATATCCGCCTGAATCGCCGCGCCAATAGCGACGACTTTATCCGGGTCGATGGAAGTCAGCGGTGGACGACCGAAAAATTCGCCTACCCGTTCACGCACCAGCGGCACGCGAGTAGAACCCCCCACCATCACCACTTCCAGTACTTCGTCAGCCTCAACACCCGCGTCTTTCAGCGCACGACGACAAGCCAGTAAGGTTCGTTTTACCAGTGGCGCGATCAGTTCATTGAATTGTTCACGGCTGATTTCGCCCTGCCAGCCCGCAACATTCACGGTCACAGAGTCCGCATCGCTCAGCGCGATTTTGGCTGCAATGGCGGCATCCAGCAGTTCACGCTGAACGCGGTTATCGCTACGATCAGGAATGCCCGCCTGCTCGCGAATGTAATCCGCCAGCAGATGGTCGAAATCATCGCCGCCGAGCGCGGAATCACCGCCGGTCGCCAGCACTTCAAACACGCCGCGACTTAAGCGCAGAATGGATATATCAAAAGTCCCGCCGCCAAGGTCATAAACGGCGATCACACCTTCCTGACCGGAATCCAACCCGTAGGCGATAGCCGCAGCGGTCGGTTCGTTAAGCAGGCGCAGGACGTGCAGGCCAGCCAGGCGCGCGGCATCTTTGGTGCCCTGACGCTGGGCATCGTCAAAGTACGCCGGAACGGTGATAACCACACCATCCAGCTCGCCTGCCAGGGCTTCAGTTGCCAGGGCCGCCAGTGCTTTGAGGATGTCCGCAGAAACACGCACCGGGTTCAGCAGCCCCGCCGCCGTTTCAATCATTGGCAGGCCGTTTTCGCTGGCCTGGAATTGATAAGGCAGATGCGGATAGCGTTGCTGGATATCAGCCAGCGAGCGCCCCATCAGGCGTTTAACAGAACTAATGGTGTTGGCGGTATCAAGCGCAGCGTTAGTACGCGCGTCATAACCCACCGAATGCCCTTGCTGTTGATAGTGAACAACAGACGGCAGCAGGTGACGGCCTTCATGGTCGGCTAACGTTTCGGCCTGACCGCTGCGTACTGTCGCCACCAGCGAGTTGGTTGTGCCCAGGTCGATACCGGCCGCCAGACGACGCTGATGCGGCGCAGCACTCAAACCAGGTTCACTAATTTGTAATAAGGCCATGTTTAGCTTCCAGAAATTAAAAATCGAGCAGTTTTTCTTCGAGTTGTTCGGCACTGCTTCGCAGTTTATCGAGAAAACGCAGCTTACGCACGGTATCCGCCGCCGCGTCCCACGTCTCGTTGTCTAACTGTTCAACCATCAACTGGTGACGGGTATCAAACATCTTTTTAACGCGTTTGATAAAGCTTTCCAGCCGCGCTTCGTCTTTCGCCTGTTCGATCTCGTCCAGTTCTTCGCGCAGTTCCAGCTGTTCCATCAGGAACGCGGTGTCGCGCACAGTATGCTGCTCGCTGGCGAGATCAAAACCGTGCAAAGAAAGCAAATATTCCGCGCGCATTAACGGATGACGCAGCGTTTGCCAGGCCTGGTTAATGGTTGCGGATTGCTGTACGGCGGCGAGTTGTTCCGCCTGGCTTCCGCTGGCGAATTTATCAGGATGATACTGACGTTGTAGATCCTGAAAACGCAGGCTCAGTGCCTGGGTATCGAGTTGATAACGGGCAGGCAAGCCAAAGAGGGTGAAGTAATCCATAACATTCTCAGGGCTGCGATCCGCCGCGATGGCGGCGAATCAGGTAAAACAAACCCCACGCGCAGGCGACCACGGTGGGGTTATCGGTATGCGCATCAGACGTGGAAGCTTTCGCCGCAACCACATTCATCTTTGACGTTCGGGTTGGTGAATTTAAACCCTTCGTTCAGGCCTTCTTTTACGAAGTCCAGTTGCGTACCGTCCAGAAATTGCAGGCTTTTTCCATCGACCACGACTTTCACGCCCTTGTCTTCAAACACGATGTCTTCCGGCGTCGGTTCGTCAACAAATTCCAGTACATAAGCCATACCTGAACACCCGGAGGTTCTCACGCCCAGACGCAGGCCAAACCCTTTACCACGGTTAGCCAGAAAGGTATTTACTCGCGCTGCTGCACTGTCGCTCAGTGTAATCGACATAACCAAACCTCAACTCTTATTTTGCTTCACGTTTGCTTTTATAGTCCGCAATGGCGGCTTTGATCGCGTCTTCTGCCAGAATAGAACAGTGAATTTTCACCGGCGGCAGTTCAAGTTCTTCAGCAATATCGGTGTTTTTGATCGCCTGTGCTTCGTCCAGAGATTTCCCTTTCACCCATTCGGTCACCAGGGAGCTGGAAGCGATAGCGGAACCGCAGCCGTAAGTTTTAAAACGCGCGTCTTCAATGATACCTTCATCGTTGACTTTAATCTGCAACTTCATCACGTCGCCACAGGCCGGTGCACCCACCATGCCGCTGCCCACGTTCTCGTCGTTGTTGTCGAAGGAACCCACGTTACGCGGATTCTCGTAATGGTCGATAACTTTTTCGCTGTAAGCCATTATAAATTCTCCTGATTCCGATACCGATTAATGATGAGCCCATTCGATGCTGTTCAGATCCACGCCCTGCTTGTACATTTCCCACAGCGGAGAAAGGTCACGCAGACGACCGATGGATTTACGAACTAACTCGATGGTGTAGTCGATCTCTTCTTCAGTAGTAAAACGACCTAAAGAGAAACGGATAGAGCTATGTGCCAGCTCGTCGTTCAGCCCCAGCGCGCGCAGCACATAGGACGGTTCGAGGCTTGCCGACGTACAGGCGGAACCTGAAGAAACCGCGAGGTCTTTCAGCGCCATAATCAGCGACTCACCTTCAACGTAGTTAAAGCTGACGTTGAGAATGTTCGGCGCACCATGTTCCAGGTCACCGTTCAGGTAAACTTCTTCGATATCTTTGATGCCGTTCCACAGACGGTTACGCAGACCGCGCAGACGTTCCATCTCGGTCGCCATCTCTTCTTTTGCGATGCGATAGGCTTCGCCCATACCGACGATCTGGTGAACAGGCAGAGTACCGGAACGCATACCGCGCTCGTGACCGCCGCCGTGCATTTGAGCTTCAATGCGTACGCGCGGTTTACGACGCACATACAGCGCACCGATACCTTTCGGGCCATAGATTTTGTGACCGGAGAAAGACATCAGGTCAACTTTCAACTGGCTCAGGTCGATAGGCAGTTTGCCCACGCTCTGGGTTGCATCAACGTGATAGATAATGCCACGAGCACGGCACATTTCGCCGATAGCCGCGATATCCTGTACCACGCCGATTTCGTTATTTACGTGCATGATAGAAACGAGGATGGTGTCGTCACGCATCGCTGCTTCAAGTTCTTTCAGGTCGATAATGCCGTTACGCTGCGGTGCCAGGTAAGTGACTTCAAAACCTTCGCGCTCCAGCTGACGACAGGTGTCCAGTACCGCTTTGTGTTCGGTTTTGCTGGTGATGATGTGCTTGCCTTTTTTCTGATAAAAGTTGGCTGCACCTTTGATTGCCAGGTTGTCAGATTCGGTTGCACCAGAGGTAAAGACGATTTCACGCGGGTCAGCACCGACCAGATCGGCAATCTGATTACGGGCGATATCTACGGCTTCTTCAGCCTGCCAGCCGAAACGGTGAGAACGGGAGGCCGGGTTACCAAAGGTTCCGTCCATCGTCATAAACTGCATCATTTTCTCGGCAACACGCGGGTCCACCGGCGTGGTTGCGGAGTAGTCGAGATAAATCGGTAATTTCATTGCTCTATAAACTCCGTACATCACTCAATGCAAGGAATCAGGCTACCGGCTGGATGTACGACCGTGTTTACGGAGCGCGATACGCCCCGGCCTGATTCTGAATACTTTTTATCTTTTATGCGCGCAACTTAACGTCGATCGCGTCTTGTGTGCGACTGCGTGGCGCGTCGTGAGTATGCTGACGACCAGACACATCCAGCACTTCCTGGTTATTAACCAGTTCGCCTAAAGTAATGTTGTTGAGAAAACCGGTGAGACGGTCGCTCAAATCACGCCACAGCGCGTGGGTCAGGCATTTATCGCCGCCCTGGCAGCCGCCTTTACCCTGACAACGGGTGGCATCTACAGATTCGTCAACGGCGCTAATCACTTCGCCAACGGCGATGCTGCTGGCATCTTTGCCCAACAGATAACCACCACCAGGTCCACGTACGCTGGAAACCAGACCATTTTTACGCAGACGGGAAAACAGTTGTTCCAGATAGGAAAGGGAAATTCCCTGACGTTCGGAAATATCAGCCAACGGTACCGGGCCTGCTTCGGAGTTGAGCGCAACGTCCAGCATTGCGGTCACGGCATAGCGCCCTTTAGATGTCAGTCTCATGTCTTACTTCACCTCAAACTCGCCCCTGCCCGGGGGTTTTTATTGTAAAAGTGGGGGTATTGCATAGCAGGGTCAAGTCTGACATTCCCGAGTAATTTGGTCAACTATTTACTTGACTGATTTAGTCAGGTATTTAACCTTCAGTGCCATTTTTTATCGTGGCGTTTGTATCTGTTATCGGATGCGGCGTGAACGCCTTATCCGACCTGGGGTTCTGTACACTTCCAGGCCTGATAAGACGCGATAAGCGTCGCATCAGGCAACGACTCTTATTCAGCCTTGTTACCTTTATTCTGCTGCTCAATGGAAGCCAGAATCCCGCGCAGGATATTCAACTCCTGGCTTTCCGGGCGCGCACGGGTAAACAGACGGCGCAATTTATTCATCACCTGCCCCGGATGGTTTTCACGAATAAAGCCGGTTGCCAGCAGCGTTTGCTCCAGATGACCGTAAAAACGCTCAAGATCATCGACCAGCGGATACGGCGTCTCTTCATACTCAACCTGCTCGCCGTTTTCCTGAGTCGCCAGCCAGGCCATGCGCACTTCATACGCAATAACCTGAACCGCCATCGCCAGGTTCAGCGAGCTGTATTCCGGGTTAGCGGCAATCGCGACATGATAATGGCATTTCTGCAACTCTTCATTGGTCAAGCCGACGCGCTCGCGACCAAAAACCAGCGCCACCGGGGTATTTGCCGCTTCAGCGACGCTTTTCAGTCCGCATTCGCGCGGGTCGAGCATCGGCCACGGCAGCGTGCGGGAGCGTGCGCTGGTGCCAACCACCAGGCTACAACCGGCTAACGCTTCGTCGAGCGTATCGACGATGTGAGCATTACCAATCACATCGCTGGCTCCCGCCGCCAGCGCGATGGCCTGAGAGTCAGGTTTCACCAGTGGATTAACCAACCACAGATTGGTTAATCCCATTGTTTTCATGGCACGGGCAACAGAACCCATATTGCCGGTGTGTGACGTCTCCACCAGCACAATTCGAATATTTTGCAGCATTGTCTTTCTTCGTCTAAAGATTATTCGCGCATCTTATCATAAAACGAAGACAGATGCCGATCTCGCTGCTATACTCTGCGCCGTTTTCCCGTTCTTTAACATCCAGTGAGAGAGACCGATGCATCCGATGCTGAACATCGCCGTGCGCGCAGCGCGCAAGGCGGGTAATTTAATTGCCAAAAACTATGAAACCCCGGACGCTGTAGAAGCGAGCCAGAAAGGCAGCAACGATTTCGTGACCAACGTAGATAAAGCTGCCGAAGCGGTGATTATCGACACGATTCGTAAATCTTACCCGCAGCACACCATCATCACCGAAGAAAGCGGTGAACTTGAAGGTACTGATCAGGATGTTCAATGGGTTATCGATCCACTGGATGGCACTACCAACTTTATCAAACGTCTGCCGCACTTCGCGGTATCTATCGCTGTTCGTATCAAAGGCCGCACCGAAGTTGCTGTGGTTTACGATCCTATGCGTAACGAACTGTTCACCGCGACTCGCGGTCAGGGCGCACAGTTAAACGGCTATCGTCTGCGCGGCAGCACCGCTCGCGATCTCGACGGTACTATTCTGGCGACCGGTTTCCCTTTCAAAGCGAAACAGTACGCAACCACCTACATCAATATCGTTGGCAAACTGTTTAGCGAATGCGCTGACTTCCGTCGTACCGGTTCTGCGGCGCTGGATCTGGCTTACGTAGCCGCTGGTCGCGTTGACGGTTTCTTCGAAATTGGTCTGCGCCCGTGGGACTTCGCCGCAGGCGAACTGCTGGTTCGTGAAGCAGGCGGTATCGTCAGCGATTTCACCGGTGGTCATAACTACATGCTGACCGGTAACATCGTTGCCGGTAACCCACGCGTAGTAAAAGCCATGCTGTCAAATATGCGTGACGAGTTAAGCGACGCTCTGAAGCGTTAATGACTCTGGCGGGTGATATCACTCACCCGCCCTCGCCTTTCAGGCGCTATTCCGAAATACTTCCTCACCGCTTTACTTTCTTTCGCCGCTCTCCCACCATCTTTCCCCGATTAATGGATTATAAAGAAGTCGCAAGGAAAGGTTATGGCACTGCCAGTGAACAAACGCGTTCTCAAAATTCTGTTTATCCTCTTTGTTGTTGCCTTCTGTATTTATTTAGTACCGCGCGTTGCCATCAACTTCTTCTATTACCCTGACGACAAAATTTACGGTCCCGAACCCTGGTCTGCAGAATCCGTCGAATTTACGGCTAAGGACGGTACTCGTCTGCAAGGCTGGTTTATCCCCTCTGCGACGGGTTCCGCTGACAACGCCATCGCAACCATCATTCATGCTCACGGCAATGCCGGAAACATGTCCGCCCACTGGCCGCTGGTCAGTTGGTTACCCGAGCGCAATTTCAATGTTTTTATGTTTGACTATCGCGGGTTTGGTAAATCAAAAGGCACGCCGTCCCAGGCTGGATTACTGGACGATACGCTAAGCGCCATCAGCGTGGTGCGCCATCGCAGTGATGTAAACCCACAACGGCTGGTGCTGTTCGGGCAGAGTATTGGAGGGGCGAATATTCTTGATGTTATTGGTCAGGGAGGTAGTGAGGGCATACGTGCGGTGATCCTCGACTCCACATTTGCCTCTTATGCGACCATCGCCAACCAGATGATCCCTGGCAGTGGCTACTTACTTGATGAGAGTTATAGCGGCGAAAATTACATCGCCAGCGTCAGCCCGATCCCGCTTTTACTGATTCACGGTAAAGCCGATCACGTTATCCCGTGGCAGCACAGTGAAAAGTTATATGCTCTGGCGAAAGAGCCAAAACGCCTGATTCTGATCCCTGACGGCGAACACATTGATGCCTTTTCCGATCGTCATGGTGATGTTTATCGTGAGCAGATGGTGGATTTTATCCTCAGTGCGTTGAATCCCGGGAATTCCCCCTAAGAATAAAACAGCAATAAATCACATTAAGACATGGTATTAAACTGGTCATATCCGTTTATATCGATAAAAATTCTGTGATGTCTGCCAGCATTTCTGATAATTAGCATTCCATTCCCCATTTCCCTAAGCAAACTTTAGCTATTCTTATCAATTATGCTTATGGGAGATCTACAGATGATGTCTACACTTGCTCCACCATCTGTCCTTTCTGCTCCCCAGCGCCGCTGCCAGATCTTGCTGACACTATTTCAGCCGGGGTTGACCGCCACCACGGCCACTCTCAGCGAGCTTAATGGTGTGGATGATAATATTGCGGTTCGCGATATCAGCGAAACAGGACGGGAAATCCTCCGCTATCACCAGCTCACGCTCACTACTGGTTATGACGGTAGCTACCGGGTTGAAGGTACAGTACTTAACCAACGTTTATGTTTATTTCACTGGCTACGACGCGGTTTTCGTTTATGTCCATCATTCATCACCAGCCGTTTCACCCCAGCCTTAAAGGAAGAACTGAAGCGCCGTGGGATTGCTCGCAACTTTTACGACGATACCAACCTGCAAGCTTTAGTTAATCTCTGTGCACGACGGTTGCAAAAATGCTTTGAAGCACGTGATGTTCATTTTCTGTGCCTGTATCTGCAATATTGCCTGCTACAACATCATGCCGGGATCTCGCCACAATTTAACCCACTGCAACGTCGATGGGCTGAGTCCTGTCTTGAGTTTCAGGTAGCACAGGAAATCGGTCGCCACTGGCAACGGCGGGCACGCCAGCCTGTACCACCAGATGAGCCTTTGTTTATGGCGTTGCTCTTTTCCATGTTGCAAGTTCCCAATCCGCTGCAAGATGCTCATCAGCGCGATCGGCAATTACGCCAGGCCATTGTTCGTTTGGTACAACGTTTTCGTGAGCAGGGAAATGTTCGTTTCTATGATGAACAGGGGTTATGCGATCAGCTTTATACTCATCTCGCTCAGGCATTACGCCGCAGTTTGTTTACCATCGGTATTGATAACACCTTGCCAGAAGAGTTCAGCCGACTTTACCCACGCCTGGTTCGTACAACTCGCGCGGCGCTGGCCGGGTTTGAAAGTGAATACAATGTCCGTTTTTCCGATGAGGAAAGTGGCCTGGTGGCGGTGATTTTCGGCGCATGGCTGATGCAATCAAATGAAATTAACGAAAAAAAGATTATTTTGCTGACGGGCAATGACAGTGAAAGAGAAGCGAATATTGAGCAGCAATTGCGCGAACTTACACTATTGCCACTCAATATTAAGCATATATCGGTGAAGACATTTTTACGAAATGGCGCCCCGAGAAACACGGTGCTGATTATTACACCTTATACCATCCCTTTACCGCTCTTTTCGCCGCCGCTGATTCATACGAATCAGATCCTGACCGTACACCAACAGGAGCAGATCCGTAAAATGCTGGAATAGTCAGCATGAGGGAACCACTTTCGGGCGCAAAAACATTGCCGGAAGCGCCACCAGCGCCATCACCCAAAACACGCCATGTCCGAGATATTGATACAGGAAACCGGCGAAGACGGTCATGATAGCGATACTGCCGCCCATCGCGACGGCAGAATAAACCGCCTGTAAACGGATAACCTCGCTTCCCTGACGAGCAGCAATGTAGCGCATGGCGGCCAGGTGGCACACAGTAAAGGTGCCGCAATGCAGAATTTGCACCACTATCAACCACGCTAGCTCAGTGGTTGCCCCCATAATGCCCCAACGTACTACCCCGCAAATCGCCGAGATCAACAACATATCGCGGGCGCTACAGCGACGAAAAAGTTTGTTACTCAGCGCAAAGATAATGACTTCCGCCACTACACCAAGCGACCATAAATAGCCCACCGCCGAAGCCGAGTAACCCGCAGCCTGCCAGTATATGGCGCTAAACCCGTAATATGCCGCGTGCGCCCCCTGCAATAGACAAACGCAGGCCAGAAAGCGCCAGTTCTGGCGAACCAGCGCCAGCCAGGCCGGCCACCCCGTGCTCTCCTGCTGGCGGCTCTCCCCTTGCGGTTGAATGGTCGGGCGAATCAGAAAACCAAGTAGCATGGATGCCACGCCCAACGTCAACAGCGCGAGGATCACCCGATAATCAAACACGCTGACCAGTTTGCCCGTCAGCGCCGAACCAATGACAAACGCCACTGAGCCCCAAAGTCGCACTTTGCCGTAATCAAGCGGGAACTGCTTTTGCCAGGTATTCGCCAGCGCGTCAGTTAACGGCACCAGCGGTGAGAAAAAGAGGTTAAAACCAACCATCACAAGCATCAGCCATGCCACATGCGCGCCAGCCCAGAAGGCGATGGCGAACAGCAGTGTCAACAACGCCAGTACACGAAGTGCAGAAATCAGGCGAGAAGGATCGCTGACGCGGGGCGCAATTATCAAACTGCCGAGAAAACGGGCAACCAGCCCTGCCCCCAACAACAGGCCGATAGTTTCTGGCGTTAAGCCAATCCCCTTAAGCCAGACGCTCCAGAAAGGTAGAAAAATACCGTAGCTAAAAAAGTATGTGAAATAACCGAGCGCCAGCCAGCGCGTGGATTGCAAAACCATGAGTCCCTCCCGTCAGGAGGCGTTAGTCTGAAGTTAATCGAATGTTGTTGCAAGTTGAAAAATAAGAAAATCAGGGCCACTTCCAGTACACCATTCTGGAAAAAATTATCGTTAATACCACTAACAAAATATCACCTACAGAAAATGTGCTGGATGTTGACCTGGATAATTACCAAATTTCTCATCTGCTGAGGCGTGGCGAGGTGCGAGTGTGTGTATTACGTTTAAATCACATTATCTTGCAAAGGGATTGGTTATGAACACACTACGTTATTTTGATTTTGGCGCAGCCCGCCCCGTGTTGTTATTAATTGCTCGTATTGCCGTCATCTTAATTTTCATTATTTTTGGTTTTCCCAAAATGATGGGCTTTGACGGTACGGTACAATATATGGCCTCGCTGGGTGCGCCGATGCCGATGCTGGCAGCCATTATTGCGGTAGTTATGGAAGTCCCCGCCGCGATATTAATCGTGCTTGGCTTTTTCACCCGTCCGCTGGCGGTGCTGTTTATTTTCTACACTCTGGGTACTGCGGTGATTGGTCACCATTACTGGGATATGTCCGGGGATGCAGTCGGGCCAAATATGATTAATTTCTGGAAGAATGTCAGTATTGCTGGCGCATTCCTGCTGCTGGCAATTACCGGGCCGGGGGCGATTTCTCTCGATCGACGTTAGGAAAGACGCCGGATGCGGCGAATACAAGGCCTGATAAGACGCGATAAGCGTCGCATCAGGCATGGTGCACCGATTGCTACAAAATTGAAATTACCCGCATCCGGCATTCTATAAATTACAGCAACTCAACCCGCAACGACATCTCTGAGGTTGTTGACTCCCCCGGCGCAAGTGCAACGAGGTCACCACCTTCCAGGCGATGATGGTCATCCGGCGCATGGCTCATCGGTTCCAGACAGAAGAAATCAAACGCATATCCTTTATCAAATGCGGGGTCGGAGACAAAGATGAAATAGCATGGCGCAGGCGGCATCGTTTCCATAGTGATGGCATAACCCTCCTGCGGCTGCTCAATGCGTGCCTGACCATTCCAGCCGGCAAAACCATTATTCACCCACTGGCGCGGCAACGGCGCGAGCTGGTTAAAATCCAGTTCCTGCGGTAGCTGCTCGCAAAACTCACCCGCCAGCCACTGCTCCCGTTCCAGCCAATAACCGCTCGCCTGTGCCTGAATCCGCGTTTGCGGCGACAACGGAAAATAAGGATGCCAGCCCGTACCAAACGGCAAAGATTCTGCCCCTTGATTGGTGACGGAGAGCGTGACCGTCAGCGTATCCGCCGTCAAATGAAACGCCTGACTTGCCCGATAGTGATAAACACCACTGCGATGTTCATACACCAGGCACAAGCTATCATCACTGCGCGTTACACATTGCCACTCGCCCAGCCAGCCATCGCCGTGCAGATAATGCGCATCCCATTCAACATTCGGTTGCAGTTGATACTCACGCCCCTGCCAGACAAAACGATTGCCGCTCACCCGGTTTGCAAACGGCACCAGCGGAAAACAGGAGGCATCGGTTGCCACACCGCTTTTTTTACCGGGACGTAGCAGTGGCGTCGTATCGCGCCAGAAACCTTCTATGACACCTCCCTGGTCAGAAACGTCCAGCTTTAGCGCCCCGTGAGATAAGGTATAGATGGTCATTCGCTAACTCCTTAATCCGGGAAGTTAATCACGACTTTGCCGCATTTGCCGCTTGCCATCAGCTCATAAGCATCACCGGCCTGTTCCAGTGAGAAGCGGTGGGTAATGGCGTTACGCGGCCACAGTTTCCAGTCGGTCAAATCGTGGGCGCATTTTTCCATATGGAATAAACTGGTCACCCAGGAACCAATAATCCGCCGTTGATGATGCATCAGATCGGCGCTGACCTCGAACTCCACTTTTCCGGTTTCTCCGATGTAAACCACGCGCCCCCAGTCGGCGGTGGATTGCAAGGCCAGCAAGCGCCCTGCGGCATTACCGGAACAATCGAGCGCAACATCTGCGCCGCCGTGGGTGAGTTCGGCGATAATCTGCGGCAAACCTTCGGTGGTTGCTAAATAACCGTGATCCATCACGCCTAACTGTTTCGCCATCGCCAGACGTTCCGGCAGCATATCAACGCCGATGATCCGTTTTGCACCGCGACCTTTCGCCAGCATCATCGCCATCATGCCGACCGGCCCCAGACCAACCACCAGCACGTTATCGCTGCCTGAGACTTCGCCGCGCAAAATCCCTTCATACGCAGTGCCAACGCCGCAACTGATAAACGCACCATCTTCGTAGCTCAGCGCATCCGGCAGGAGGATCAGATCTTTTTCTTCCGCCAGCAAGTATTCGGCATGACCGCCGTCACGCTGCCAGCCGTAAGCCGCTTTTCCTTCGCCAGTACAAGAGATAGGAAAACCGCGACGGCAGTTCGGGCAAAAACCACAGCCAGAAATGTGATACACCAGCACGCGGTCGCCCTCTTTAAAATGGCGGCAACCCTGCCCCATCGCTACAATCTGCCCGCACGGTTCATGACCGTTGATAAATCCCTGGTATAACGGTTTATCGGGCGCCGCCGCCGTGGCGCGGTGTTGATGATAGATATAGTGGACATCGCTTCCGCAAATCCCGGAGGATTTCATTTTGATCAATACCTGGTTAATCCCCGGCGTCGGCATCGCAACTTCCCGCAGATCAACGGTCGAATTTCCTGGTAAATAAGCTGCCAGCATCGTTTTCATAAGTCCCTCATTAACAATACGATTAATTTTCATCCCTGCCGCACCCGCGCCAGGGGCGTTAAGGTTTAGCGTTTCGCTTTAGTGCTTCGCTGGGTCAGCAAGATATTCGCCAGGACCGCCACCACGATGATGACGCCGCGCACCACCTGCTGGAAAAAGGAGTTAATCCCGAGCAACACCAGACCGTTACCGATTAGCGTAATCACCAGTACGCCAAGCAACGTACCGAACAGCGAGCCACGACCGCCGGAAAGCGCCGTACCGCCGACCACGACCGCAGCAATGACATCAAACTCCAGCCCGTTTGCGGCACCTGCGTTACCGGAACCGAGGCGAGCCGCCAGCAAAATCCCGGTGACTGCTGCTAATACTCCCGAAAGAGTAAAGATAAGAATGCGCACCCGACGAACGTTAATACCGCACAACTGCGCTGCCGTGGCATTACCGCCAACAGCAAACACCGAACGCCCAAAAGCGGTTTTGCGGCTGATAAACACAAACAGCGCAAACAACACCATCATGATCAGCGCGGATACCGGCACGCCGAGAAATTGCCCGCCCAGCCAGTCCAGCACCTCGTTTTCATCAATGGGCACTGGCAGGGCGTTCGTCATAAACAAGCCCATCCCGCGCAGGGCGCTCCACAACCCCAGAGTGGCAACGAAACTTGGTACGTTAAACACGCCACGTAGCACCCCGGCGAGCGTTCCCATCAGCGCCCCTAATAGCAACACCAGCAGACACGCCACCGCCAGCGGAACCTCAAATTGCAGCAAAAATGCCAGGCACACCGAGACAAAAGCCACCATTGGCCCAACGCTGACATCAATTTCACCGGAGATAATAATCAGCGTCATCGCCCAGGCGGCGATCCCAATGGTGGCGGCATCGCGCAGCACGTTCATCTGGTTATTCAATGAGATAAAGCCAGGCGCGTTCAGAGAGAAGACCAGATAAAGAATGGCGATCACCACCAGCAAACCGATCTCATTAATATGGCGACTGACAAATTGTTTGAGCGAGACGCTCTTGCCCTGCGGCAATGGTAATGACGAAGCAGACATCTTCAGGTTCCTCGGTAAAATTCATCAGTGCACAGACAGAATGGCGGACATCAGCTCATCCACATTGACCGGCGAGTGAAACTCCTGCGAGAACGTACCGTGCTGTAATAACAGGATGCGGTCGCACACCAGCGGCAACTCCTCCACTTCACTGGAGATAAACACCACGCTTTTTCCTTCGGCAGCCAGCTCGCGGACAATACGGTAAATCTGCTGCTTAGCTTCGATATCGACGCCGCGCGTTGGCTCGTCGAGCAACAAAATCTGGCTGGCGGCATAAACCCAACGACCGATCACCACTTTTTGCTGATTGCCGCCAGAAAGCGTGCCAATAGGCGTTTCGCTACTGGCGGCCTTGACCGTCATCCGCTGCATCACCTCTTCGGTCAGGCGGCGGATGGTGGACCATTGCAGCACGCCGTTGGCGCTGATTTTTTGCCGATTGGTCAGCACTGTATTTTCGTCAACGCCCAGCCAGGGAATGATCCCCGCTTCTTTGCGATTTTCTGGGGTATAGCCAATCCCGAGTTTCAGCATGTCGCCGTAATCGGGGCGGGCGATTTTCTCGCCGTTGATAACAATCTCACCCTGCTCATACGCTTCCAGCCCAACAATCGCTTTCAGCAATTCACTACGCCCTGCCCCCAGCAGGCCAGCAATACCAAGCACTTCGCCACGACGCAGGGAAAAACTGATCTCCGTAAGTTTGGGTCTGTGGCGTAACGCGCGGACTTCCAGTACGGCCTGCTCTGCAATGTCCTGAGCGACAACCGGCGCAATATCAACGTGATCGCGCCCGAGCATCAGCGACACAATATGACGCGTGGAGGTATTTTCGAGCATCACATCACCCGCCACCTGACCATCGCGCATGACGGTGGCGCAGGAAGCGATACGGCGGATTTCTTCCATCCGGTGGCTGACATAAATCACCGCCACGCCCAGTGCCGACATCTTTTTCACGGCGCTGATCACCAGTTCAACTTCCGCACTGGCAAGCGAACTGGTGGGTTCATCAAGAATGACCACGCGCGGCTCGCCCTTCATCACCCGCGCAATTTCCACCAGTTGCTTTTGCGCCGGACTTAGCGTTGAAACAAGTTGTTCAGGGCTAACATCAACACCCAGCGCCTGTAAGCAACGTTGGGCATCCTGCACCATTTGCGGGTAATCAATCATGCCGTTGCGACGGGGCCATTGACCGAGGCAGAGGTTTTCCGCCACCGTCAGCCCTTCCACCAGACTTAATTCCTGATAAACCGCACGAACCCCCAGTTCAGCGGCACGGCGAGTCAGCGTAGCTTCGTCACCTTCCAGTCGCGTCTCGCCAATCCAGATATCACCGCTGTCCGGACGTTCGCTGCCGGTAAGCATTCGAATGAGGGTCGATTTGCCCGCACCGTTTTTACCTAACAGCGCGCGAACTTCGCCTTTATTGAGCGTGAAGTTAACGTTATCCAACGCAACGACGCCGGGGTAACGCTTATTTCCTGCCACCACTTTTGCTACCGGGACTGCCTCTGTTGCCGTGAACATAGGAACCTCTGCGAATCAGCTATTAGGGCAGACCATCAACGTGCGTTGCCAGCCACTGTTTACCGTCTTCCGTTTTGGTATAGAGATCGATAGGCACCTGAATCACTTTGTCACTGTCGGCTTGTTTATTGATAACCTTCAATGTTTGCGCAAAAACAGCATTGCCCATTTTCTTACCGGAAATATCCACCACCGCTTTCAGCACCTGGTTGTTTTCCAGTTCCTGAGCAATTTCAGTCGTCATATCCGAACCGAAAACAGCAATTTTTCCGGCCTGATTTTGATTGCGTACCGCTTTTACCGCGCCGAGTGTCGCACCGCCAGATTCCCCCATAATGGCGTTGAGATCCGGCGTGGAGATAATCAGTTTTTCACCAACGGAAATCGCTTTATCTAAAACAGTCCCTTCCTGATTAGCGACAATTTGCGCACCGGGAACGCGAGCTTTTAATATTTCTTCAAATCCTTTTCGACGCTGCACACAAACTTCAAAGGCTTCGCAATTGATAACGGCAATTTTCGGTTGAGCAATTTTGTTGGCAATAAAATAATCGGCAGCAGCGTTACCCAGTTTTTTACCAAATTCCAGCGGATCGCCGACCAGATACGCCGAGACATATTTATCGACGCCCTTCTGATTAATACAGGTGTTGTAGCAAATCACCGGAATACCCGCTTCACTGGCGCGACGAACGGTGCGGCTGCTGCCATTTTCAGAAACAGCAGATAAAATAATGGCATCGACATTACGCGCCACGAGCGTATCAACAAAAGTACTTTCTTTCGAAATATCGCCCTGCGCGTTAGTTTCTATTAACTGAACCTGTACTGAGGAATCTTTTGCCGCATCCTGAACACCCTGACGCACACCGGCATAATATCCCTGAGTATCAAGATATATTGCGCCAATGGCCATTTCTTTTTCCGCAGCCCTGGCAAATAGTGCGCTACCTAATAGCGTAGCCATTAATAATAGATTACGGGTTATTCTGCTTTTTTTAGGCATAGTGCCTCCTGTAGGGTTTTTATTAACAACGGCTTATTCTAATTATTTAGTGATGAGCGGCAGTGCGTGCCGCTCAAAGATTACAGTTAATAGGGTTTAGTGAACGTAGTTAAAAATAAAAGGCATCACGGTGGTGAATAATGCTGCTTTCGGCCAGGCCGGATTAATCGCCGTCAATTCAGCGCGAGCAGATTCATATTGCGCAATCTCCCCTAATCCCGCTGCCGCCAGCATCGCCACCATCAGGCATTTTTCTTTATGCTGCTGTTGTAAATCGCCATACAGCGACAACAAGTCGGGTTGCGAGACGGCAAAGAAATCCGCTTCGATACTGGTTTTCGCCATCTCTTGTGCCCACTGTTTCATTTCAGTGAACAGTTGTTGTGCGGTTTGTTGTTCGCCCAGCAATCGCAGCGCCATCCCTTGCCAGAAGAGATAATCAACTGGCTGATCGTTGTAATAACTGTGGATGTTGATGGTGCGATCGCCGGTCGCCGCCAGGCGTAAACAACGCGTCGCCTCAGCTTCATCACCCTGCGCTTTGGCGCATACTGCCTGCCAGAACCAGATGTCATTATCAGTCTGCCCCGGTAAACGGCCTTCGCTCAAATTCTCCGGGTAATGCAGCGCGGCATGAAGCAGTTCGCTGGCCTGCTGCGGCTGTCTGGCATCAAGATGGTGCCAGGCACGTAACAACTGATTGAGGATAAACTGGCTGGTGACCTTCCCTTCTCCGCCTTCCCACGGGTGGAATTTGCGCGTGGCGAGAATATCTGCCGCTTTGTTTGCCTGACCGGTGAGATGCCACAAATTGAGCAGTTCTGCGGTCATGTCGTCGCGTTTCAGGGCAATTGCCAGATTATTTTCCAGACGCGCCAGTCGTTTCTCCGGTGCAGCCCCGGTTAACTTATCCAGCAAATCCCGTTCGAAAAGCAGACGAGCATCCTGCGGCGCAAGTTGATAAGCATTATCAAGATAACGGGCAGCCAGTTCATAATCATGCTGTTTATTCCACGCATGGATCGCCAACCCGCGCCAGCCGTCGGCAAACTCCGGCGTCATCTCTACGCAACGTTGCCATAACGCTATCGCTTTGCCATAACTGCGCTTGTTGTAATGGAAACAGGCCAGTAAATGACGGGCGAACCAGCACTCTTCAATACTCTCCAGTGCCGCGACTTCTTCCAGCGTATTCGGGAAACGAACAAACTGCGGGAACACGTCAATGGCTTTCGCAATCAATTCGCCGCGCTCAGCTTTCGGCAACAAACTGGCTTGCAGATAAAGCGGCAGCGTTCGCTGGCAGTCCAGTGCGTTCAGCATCTCTGCCGCCAGGGCGGGCATTCCCCAGTTAATCAGTTGCCCGGCGGTCATCAGGGCGTTAACGTCACGCCCCTGACACAGACCACGCCACTGCGTGAGGGCAGACTCGGTACGACCATCGAACCAGTTCAGCCACCACAGGGTGGCGTTCAGCGGGTAATCGCGCAGCAGTTTCTCGCGCTGCAAACGCGCGTTGTCCTGACGACCGCTTAACACCAGCAGCAGATTATGCAGGCACAGCACTTGCTGATTGGTTGGGCAGGCGCGCAGACTTTGTTGGCAAAAATCCAGACCAGCGTCGAAGTTATCATTACGCGCCGCCAGCCGTGCCAGACCGTAATAGCCCCCCGCTTTACTGTTGCCGCTCCAGACCGCTCGCCAGAAATCCTCTTCAGCTTGTTGATATTGCCCCTGACGTTCGTAAGCACTGGCGCGAATCAAACTGGCCTGTCCGCACTGCGGGTTTTTGTTCAGCGCATGTGCGCGTTTCAGCGCCTGACTGGCATACGCCACCGCTTGCGGGAAATCTGCGCGGTTATATTCCAGCATCGCCAGCGCCAGGTTACAGCGATAATCCAGCGGGTCCAGCGCCACGCCGCGCAGGTAGTAATCGAACGGTGAACGACTAGCGTGATGATATTGCTCCAGATGCTGACCGATAAACCAGGCTTCATCTGTACTGGTAATGTCTTGCGCTGCCAGTGGCGCTTTGGCGACGTCCGGCAGCGGCAACTCTTGCGGCTGATGTTCCTGATAACTCAGAACAATATTGCCGTCAGCATCGGAAAGTTCGATGGTCAATCTGTCCGGCTCAATACCGTGCAACACGCCCTGGATGGCGGTCGCTGGCGTCAGGGCCACGGCATCGTTAAGTAACGCTTCGCGCTTGCCGATTTCGCGGATCGCCAGACGGTATCTGTTCAACGGGGAGATGGCATACAGCCCCCACTCAATCCCCCGCTCGCTACGCTGTAATTTAATCACCGCATCGCGGGAGGCGTTTTGCACCATGCCCAGAGAATGGTAAGGCAGGAAATACTGCTCGAAACGCTTCTCTTCGTAAGCATCAAGCCAGGTAAAATCGGGTTGGTTATCAGCAAAAATGCCGGTCATCAGCTCGATATACGGACCGTTATTGTCGGTCAGGCTCTTATCCCACGCCTGGCCAAACTCACTGTGTCCCCAGCTCCACTGTTTTTTACCCGGCGCAATGTGGTGGTTGGCAACGTGTAATAAACCGCCATCTTCATCGTGACACCACGCGCCAACAAAATCGTACTGCGATTTTTCGGCCATATATGAGGTTGGAACAGGCACATTTTTATAGCGAGAAATGTCCACTCCGGCGGAGTAGTCCACTTTGTAATAGGTGCCGGTGGCGATGGGGAAAGCGGAAACTGCGCGTTTGCCGTGATCAAACACCGCAGTTACATCGGGCGGAAAAACGCTCTGATGCCCTTCACCCCCTTTCACTGCCGGGTTGGCCCACCATAAAAAATGACGCGGCGTGGCGTTGCCGTTATAGACGCGGCTGGCGATTTCCAGTGCCGCCCGGTCAGGACGCAGGGTGAAACCAGTCATCACCTGTAAACCGTGCATCGGCTCCGTCTCACCAACCCACACGGTCTGTGCACCGTCTTCATGGGCTTCGAGGGTGAAATCAACGGGCATAAAGGTGGTCGGGCGATGGTGTTGCGGCCAGTTAAACTCAATCCCGCCGGAGATCCACGGCCCCAGCAGCCCGACCAGCGCCGGTTTAATGACTTCATTGTGATAGACAAAATCTCGCTGTTTCACTTTATCCCACGCGCGATGCACACGACCGCCCAGCTCCGGCAGGATCATCACTTTGATGTAGTCGTTTTCCAGCCACACCGCCTGCCAGGATTTCAGGGTTTTCTGCTCGCTCAGCGTATCGGTCACGCCGTAGGGATAAACCGCGCCGGACGATCCCTGATAAACGCGATTTTCCAGGAACATAGGATGTATATCCTGCGGCCCGGTTTCATAGGTCGGGATCTCAACGCGCTCTTGCCACACTTTTACTGGAGTCATGGTGCCCTCAATATTAACAAGACATACTGAATTAAAAGATTTGTGGCAGTGTATTGAACAATCTGGCAATGTTTTCGCGGAATAATCACGCAATTAACTAAACAAGGTTTAGTGAAGATGAGAGCCTGCATAAACAATCAACAGATCCGCCACCATAACAAATGCGTGATTCTGGAACTGCTGTACCGGCAAAAGCGCGCCAATAAATCAACGCTGGCCCGGCTGGCGCAAATTTCGATTCCGGCGGTAAGTAATATTTTGCAGGAGCTGGAAAGCGAAAAACGGGTGGTGAATATCGACGATGAAAGCCAGACGCGCGGGCATAGCAGCGGCACATGGCTGATTGCGCCGGAGGGCGACTGGACGCTGTGCCTGAACGTTACGCCCACCAGCATTGAGTGTCAGGTCGCTAATGCCTGTCTAAGTCCGAAAGGCGAATTTGAGTATTTTCAGATTGAAGCACCGACACCGCAGGCGCTGCTGTCCGAAATCGAAAAATGCTGGCATCGCCATCGTAAATTGTGGCCGAACCGTACCATCAACCTGGCGCTGGCAATCCACGGTCAGGTTGATCCGGTGACCGGCGTGTCGCAAACCATGCCGCAAGCGCCGTGGACAACGCCAGTTGAGGTGAAGTATCTGCTGGAAGAGAAGCTCGGCATTCGGGTGATGGTCGATAATGACTGCGTGATGCTGGCGCTGGCGGAGAAATGGCAAAATAATTCGCAGGAACGGGATTTCTGCGTGATCAACGTTGATTACGGTATTGGCTCGTCGTTCGTGATTAACGAGCAAATTTATCGCGGCAGTTTGTATGGTAGCGGACAGATTGGTCACACCATCGTTAATCCGGATGGCGTCGCCTGCGACTGCGGACGTTACGGCTGCCTGGAAACCGTCGCCTCGTTAAGCGCATTAAAAAAGCAGGCGCGGGTATGGCTAAAATCACAACCTGGCAATACTCAGCTTGATCCTGAAAAACTGACTACCGCGCAATTAATCGCTGCATGGCAGAGTGGAGAACCGTGGATCACCAGTTGGGTTGACCGCAGTGCCAACGCCATTGGTTTGAGTCTGTATAACTTCCTCAACATCCTTAATATTAATCAGATTTGGTTGTATGGTCGCAGTTGCGCCTTTGGCGAGAACTGGCTTAATACCATAATTCGCCAGACGGGATTTAACCCGTTCGACCGCGACGAAGGACCGAGCGTAAAAGCGACGCAAATTGGCTTTGGGCAATTAAGCCGCTCACAACAGGTGCTGGGGATAGGCTATTTGTATGTTGAAGCACAGTTACGCCAGATTTGATGGCGCGATAAGGTAAAAAGGCTTCCCGGAGGAAGCCTTTTTTCAACAGATTAACCGTTTCGCTTATGCGTAAACCGGGTAGCGTGCGCAGATGTCGAGAACTTTACCTTTGATGCGCTCGATAACCGCTTCATCATTGATGCTGTCCAGCACGTCACACATCCAGCCAGCCAGTTCTTTCGCTTCAGCTTCTTTGAAGCCACGACGGGTAATCGCCGGAGTACCCACGCGAATACCGGAGGTCACAAACGGGCTCTTCGGATCGTTCGGTACGCTGTTTTTGTTCACAGTGATATTGGCACGACCCAGAGCGGCGTCTGCTTCTTTACCGGTCAGGTTTTTATCTACCAGATCAACCAGGAACAGGTGGTTATCAGTACCGCCGGAAACCACTTTGTAACCACGCTCCAGGAACACTTCTACCATCGCTTTGGCGTTTTTCGCGACCTGCTGCTGGTAAATTTTAAACTCTGGCTCCATCGCTTCTTTCAGCGCAACCGCTTTACCGGCGATTACGTGCATCAACGGACCGCCCTGACCACCAGGGAAAACGGCAGAGTTCAGTTTTTTGTACAGTTCTTCGCTACCGCCTTTCGCCAGGATCAGGCCGCCGCGCGGACCCGCCAGGGTTTTGTGAGTGGTGGTAGTGACAACGTGAGCATGAGGAACCGGGTTCGGGTAGACGCCAGCGGCAACCAGACCCGCAACGTGCGCCATATCAACGAACAGGTAAGCACCGATGCTGTCAGCGATTTCACGCATTTTCGCCCAGTCAACCACACCGGAATAAGCAGAGAAGCCACCGATAATCATTTTCGGCTTGTGTTCTTTGGCTTGTTTTTCCAGATCTGCGTAGTCGATATGACCGGTAGCATCAATACCGTAAGGAACGATGTTGTACAGTTTACCGGAGAAGTTAACCGGAGAACCGTGAGTCAGGTGACCGCCATGAGCCAGGTTCATACCCAGAACGGTATCACCTGGTTCCAGCAGCGCGGTGTAGACCGCAAAGTTAGCCTGAGAGCCGGAGTGCGGCTGGACGTTAGCGTAGTCAGCGCCGAACAGTTCTTTCGCGCGATCGATCGCCAGTTGTTCGACGATATCAACATACTTGCAACCGCCGTAGTAGCGTTTGCCCGGATAACCTTCAGCATATTTATTGGTCAGCTGAGAACCCTGCGCCTGCATTACGCGCGGGCTGGTGTAGTTTTCGGAGGCGATCAGTTCGATGTGCTCTTCCTGACGTACTTTTTCCTGCTCCATAGCCTGCCACAGTTCGGCATCATAATCGGCAATGTTCATTTCACGCTTTAACATCCGCATCTCCTGACTCAGCTAACAATAAAATTTTTGGCCTTTATAGGCGGTCCTGATGGACAACGGCGAACAGTATAACCGAATCATTCTGCGATAACAGGTCTTGACAAAGGAATTTACGCAAACGATTACCTTCAAGCTGTGCAAGGCTTTGGAGAATAAAGAGCTTGCAACCGGAAACGGATTTCTTTTCAGGTTTGTGATGCAAATTTTTCACTTCATCACATTCTTAATGAAAAACACCAAAGAACCATTTACATTGCAGGGCTATTTTTTATAAGATGCATTTGAGATACATCAATTAAGATGCAAAAAAAGGAAGACCATATGCTTGACGCTCAAACCATCGCTACAGTAAAAGCCACCATCCCTTTACTGGTGGAAACGGGGCCAAAGTTAACCGCCCATTTCTACGACCGTATGTTTACTCATAACCCAGAACTCAAAGAAATTTTTAACATGAGTAACCAGCGTAATGGCGATCAACGTGAAGCCCTGTTTAACGCCATTGCCGCCTACGCCAGTAATATTGAAAACCTGCCTGCGCTGCTGCCAGCCGTAGAAAAAATCGCTCAGAAGCACACCAGTTTCCAGATCAAACCGGAGCAGTACAACATCGTTGGCGAACACCTGTTGGCGACGCTGGACGAAATGTTCAGCCCGGGTCAGGAAGTGCTGGACGCGTGGGGGAAAGCCTATGGCGTGCTGGCAAATGTATTTATCAATCGCGAGGCAGAAATCTATAACGAAAACGCCAGCAAAGCCGGTGGCTGGGAGGGTACTCGCGATTTCCGCATTGTGGCTAAAACGCCGTGCAGTGCGCTTATCACCAGCTTCGAACTGGAACCAGTCGACGGTGGCGCAGTGGCAGAATACCGTCCGGGGCAATATCTCGGTGTCTGGCTGAAACCGGAAGGTTTCCCGCATCAGGAAATTCGTCAGTACTCTTTGACCCGTAAACCTGATGGCAAAGGCTATCGTATTGCGGTGAAACGCGAAGACGGCGGACAGGTTTCTAACTGGCTGCACAATCACGCCAATGTTGGCGATGTCGTGAAGCTGGTGGCTCCGGCGGGTGATTTCTTTATGGATGTGACAAATGACACACCGGTAACCTTAATCTCTGCCGGTGTCGGTCAGACGCCAATGCTGGCTATGCTCGATACGCTGGCAAAAGCAGGCCATAGCGCCCAGGTGAACTGGTTCCATGCAGCAGAAAATGGCGATGTTCACGCCTTTGCTGATGAAGTTAAGGAACTGGGACAATCACTGCCGCGCTTTACCGCACACACCTGGTATCGTCAGCCGAGCGAGGCCGATCGCGCGAAAGGTCAGTTTGATAGCGAAGGTCTGATGGATTTAAGCAAACTGGAAGGTGCGTTCAGCGATCCGGCCATGCAGTTCTATCTCTGCGGTCCGGTGGGCTTCATGCAGTTTGCCGCGAAACAGTTAGTGGATCTGGGCGTGAAGCAGGAAAACATTCATTACGAATGCTTTGGCCCGCATAAGGTGCTGTGATTTGATATTGCCGGATGGAAACATCCGGCAACCCTGACGCGGTTTAAATTGCCGCGTCGTCCTCTTCACCGGTACGGATACGAATGACCCGTGCCACGTCAAAGACGAAGATTTTACCGTCACCGATTTTGCCGGTTTGCGCCGTGCGAATAATGGTATCGACACAGGTATCGACAATGTCGTCCGGTACGACAATCTCAATTTTCACCTTCGGCAGAAAATCCACCATATACTCCGCGCCGCGATACAGCTCGGTATGGCCTTTCTGGCGGCCAAAACCTTTCACCTCGGTGACCGTCATGCCGGTAATGCCGACTTCAGCCAGTGCTTCGCGGACATCGTCCAGCTTGAAGGGTTTAATAATCGCATCAATCTTTTTCATGCTATTCCTTGAAAAGGTCGCCTGTCTTCTGATCTGCTAAACGTAACACATTACGCCAATTCATTCCTTGAAATCGTTTGCATCCAGCTCGTGTCGGGAAAGCAGTTTATAAAATTCTGTCCGGTTGCGCCCCGCCATTCTCGCCGCATGGGTGACGTTACCTTTAGTGATTTGCAGAAGCTTGCGCAAGTAATTGAGTTCAAACTGATTACGCGCCTCAACAAAGGTTGGCAACGCGGTGTTTTCGCCCTCCAGCGCCTGCTCCACCAGCGCATCACTAATTACCGGGGATGAGGTCAGCGCCACGCACTGTTCAATCACGTTGACCAACTGGCGAACATTACCTGGCCAGGTGGCGGTCATCAGGCGTTTCATTGCATCGGTGGAGAACGCGCGAACAAAGGGTTTATGTCGCTCTGCTGCCTGGCGCAACAAGTGATTTGCCAGCAGTGGAATATCTTCCGTGCGCTCCGCCAGTGCCGGAATTTTCAGGCTGACAACGTTGAGGCGGTAATAAAGATCTTCGCGAAACTCCCCGCGCGCCATCGCTTTTGGCAGGTCGCGGTGAGTGGCAGAGATAATCCGCACGTCGATATCAATATCGCGGTTGCTGCCCAGCGGGCGCACTTTACGCTCCTGCAACACGCGCAGCAGTTTGACCTGCAACGGTGCGGGCATATCGCCAATCTCATCGAGAAATAGCGTACCGCCTTCCGCCGCCTGGAATAAACCTTCGCGATTGCTGACAGCGCCAGTAAACGCACCTCGCGCATGACCAAACAGTTCTGACTCCAGCAACTGCTCGGGCAATGCGCCACAGTTAATAGCAATAAATGGTTTGCTGTTGCGCGGGCTTGCGTTGTGGATAGCCTGGGCGAAAATCTCTTTCCCGGTGCCGCTCTGGCCGTTAATCAGCACGCTAACATCTGATTGCGCCACCAGTCGCGCCTGTTCTAGCAAACGCAACATCAGTGGACTGCGGGTAACAATCGCCTCACTCCAGCGTTCGTCTGTGGCTGGCGCGGATTGCTCCAGCGCATCGTCAATTGCCTGATACAACGCGTCTTTATCAACAGGTTTGGTGAGGAAACTGAACACGCCCTGCTGTGTCGCGGCAACGGCATCAGGAATGGAACCATGCGCGGTAAGAATGATTACTGGCATACCCGGCTGCACTTTCTGGATTTCAGCAAACAGCTGCATACCGTCCATTTCATCCATTCGCAGGTCGCTGATGACTAAATCTACTTTTTCGCGATTCAGTACCCGTAATCCTTCTGCACCACTTTCTGCCGTGACCACGCTGTAGCCTTCGCTGGTCAAACGCAGGCCAAGTAATTTCAGCAATCCAGGATCATCATCCACCAATAATAAATGCGCAGGTTTATGGCTCATCAGGGGTGACCTCACTGGTAGATGATGCGGGCGTTTCGCTCTCGTGTGGCGCGTCCGGGACGAAATTTCCAGCCGGTTTGCGGGTCGAGAGCTGACGTTCAATATCGGTCAGATTTTCCAGCTTGCGGGTGGTGAGTTCCAGTTGTTGCTGTAGAACGTGATGCTGCTGGCGCAAGGTATCCAGTTCGCTGTCGCTGGACTGCTGGAGTTTACTGTAGCGTTGGCGCTCTTGTGCCAGTTGCAATTGTAACGCCTGATCGTCGCGCCAGAGTTGATACAGCGGGCGAACCTGCGCCGGGATCTCAGTACTTAACGCGTCTATGCGCGCGACCATCTGGCGACGCTCATACGGCGTAATTTTAGCGTCGGCGAGCAAAATCCCCTGTTTAAAGGTATTTTGCCAGCTACCATCGCCATACTTACGGGCTTGCTGGCGCGACTGCGCTGGCATTAAACGGTTGGCACAATCCATCGCCCGTAGCCAGTAAAGCGGATTAGTTTCGGTTGATTTACCTTGTAGCGCCCAGATGTCGCTACATTCGGTAGAAAGATAATCAGCCAGTTGATAAACCGGAATTTTTTCTTGTGCTGACGTATCTATGGCTGGCTTATCGTGACTCTGCACACAACCCAGCAACGCCAGACAAGGCAACCCTGCCAGCCACAGCCGTCGGGGCAATAATCGTTGAAAAATGTGTCGCATATTCACCAGACTTAGAGCCTATCCCAGTGGGCGTAATTGTTGCAGGCAGTTTGGACACGGACAACGCGGAGAAACCGGAGCGTACACATAGTACGTGATGATTTCGAGCACTGCCCGGAGCCAAACTGGCAAATAAAATAGCCTGATGGGATAGGCTCTTAACATTATTTCGTGTTTTTCGACGACGGTAATTCAATGCGGAAACAAACGTCTTGCCCGCTTTCGTCGACCAGATACAGTTCCCCCTGCATACGGCGAATACAATCCCTGGCAATGCTTAATCCCAGACCACTGCCCTTCACCGCCCCTTTTCGCTGGTGGCTTCCCTGAAAAAAGGGTTCGAAGATCATGGCGCGTTCTTCTTGCGGAATGGGCGTGCCTGTATTGATGACATCAATATAAACCCGCGCGCCATGTAAACTGCTGCAAAGGCAAATGTTACCGGATTCAGCCCCGTAGTGCACCGCATTGGAGTAAAGATTATCCAGCACGCTCATCAGCAGCATTGGCTCCGCCAGGCAAGCTGTTGCTTTGAGATCGACGTCGGTATGCATCATTTTAGCCCGTGCGGGCAGGCTATGAGCAGAAACTACTGTCTCCACCAGCGGTGCCAGCTCTACGTCCTCCAGTTCCACCGCGCCGTCCGCCTGTTTACGGTTGTAATCAAGCAGTTGTTCGATCAGTTTTTGCAAATTGCGGCTACTGCTATCAAGAATGCTCACCACCTCTTTTTGCTCTGGCGTAAGCGGCCCGACAACCTGGTCAGCCAGTAATTCCGTGCCTTCGCGCATACTCGCCAGCGGCGTTTTTAATTCATGAGATAAATGACGTAAGAACTGGTGCCGCTGGGATTCCAGCCATGACAGGCGCTCGCTTAACCAAAGAATACGCTGCCCAACCGAACGTAACTCACTCGGGCCACTGAACGAAACGCTATTGCCCAGAGAACGCCCTTCCCCCAGACGGTTGATCATCCGTTCAATATTTTTCACCGGACCGATAATCATCCGCGTGAAAAGCAGCACCATCACCAGGCTCACCAGAAATAGCACCAGCGACTGCCAGCCAAAATATTGCCCACGTTCGGCGATTTCGCGTTGTAACTGCTGCCCGCGAGAGAACACCACAGTGCGAGTGGCTTGAACCATTTCGGTATTGGCATTGGCGAAGGCTTCCAGACGTGCGGCGGCAGCGGTATCGGGACCGCTGTTGTTACACTGAAGCTGAGCCAGATTGTTCAAATCCTGACGCAATGCCTGATAGAGTTTATCGTCCGGCAACACGCCTGCGTGGGCATCAAGCATTTCGCTGTAACGCTTGCGCTGGCTTTGATACACCTTCGCCAAAGTGGGATCATCCAGCACACAATACTGACGGTAGCTACGCTCCATCTCCAGCGCCGCGTTGGTCATCGCTTCACTGCGCCGGGCATCGATAAGCGTCGTGCGATTGACCAGCGCCGCCTGATCGCTAAGTGCATTCAGGCTTTGCCAGGCTTGCCATGCCAGCACCAGCAAAGGGAGCAAAATAAGCAAGAATGCCAGCATTACCAATTGTCGTAATGAGCGGGGAAAAACGAGCCAGCGTTTCAAGGTGTTACTCTCGTCAGACGCGAATAGACTGATGCTAACCGAGGGGACGTTCAGATACAACAAAGCCGGGAATTACCCGGCTTTGTTGTGGAATAAGGCGGTGCCTAACTCGACGTTTCGCCCGATGGTTGATATAGCTAAGCTGATATCAGAAGTTGGACGGCAGGCACCTTGTTGTGCGTCATTCTAATTTTATGTAGCACGTCCCGAAGGGGCTGACATAAGTCGGTGAATGAGCCACTGCTTATTATTATGCAGTAACTGTGCCAATAAATAAAATAGTTTGATAACGTACTGATAAATGTAGCTTTGATGGATTAATGGCTACTCCACTGTTTGGCTATAAATCAGCCACTGTGTCGTTTAAAAGAGACATCCAAAGATGAAATTGTTTGTTTTAAATTAAATCAACAAGTTAAGTGTCACCTATAAGCGACACGGTAAATCACACATTGTCGTGATTTACAGACACAAAAAAGCTCCCGGTGTTGGGAGCTTATAATTGTTGGCTAAGTGGTTGTGTGTAACGCCACATCCGGCCTACAAAATATTGCAAATTCAATACATTGCAGGAAACATCCGAGCCAACCAGACAAGCATAGCGCATCAGGCGATGCGCATATTGCCCGATATCTTAACCCAGCTGCTTACGCGCATTGCGGAAAATACGCATCCATGGCCCATCCTCGCCCCAGTTTTCCGGATGCCAGGAGTTGCTGACAGTACGGAAAACACGCTCCGGGTGCGGCATCATAATGGTGACACGACCGCTTTCAGTCGTGACCGCCGTAATACCGTTCGGGGAACCGTTCGGGTTAGCCGGGTAAGTTTCGGTGACTTTGCCGAAGTTATCGACATAACGCAGCGCCACCAGCCCTTTGCTTTCCAATGCTGCCAGATGAGCCGCATCGCGCACTTCCACACGCCCTTCACCGTGAGAAACGGCAATCGGCATCTGTGAGCCCACCATCCCCTGCAACAGCAGCGACGGGCTTTGGGTCACTTCTACCAGGCTGAAACGCGCTTCAAAGCGATCGGAGGTGTTACGCACAAAACGTGGCCACAACTCACTACCCGGGATCAGTTCGCGCAGGTTAGACATCATCTGGCAACCGTTACATACCCCCAGAGCCAGCGTTTGCGGACGATGGAAGAAGGTTGCAAACTCATCGCGTACACGGTCATTGAACAGAATAGACTTCGCCCACCCTTCACCGGCGCCCAGCACGTCACCGTAGGAGAAACCGCCGCACGCTACCAGGGCGTGGAAATCCTCCAGGCCAGTGCGTCCAGCCAGCAGGTCGCTCATATGCACGTCGATAGCATCGAAGCCTGCACGGTGGAACGCTGCCGCCATTTCCACATGCGAGTTCACGCCCTGCTCACGCAGTACGGCAACTTTCGGGCGCGCGCCAGTAGCAATAAACGGTGCCGCCACATCCTCGTTGATATCGAACGACAATTTCACATTCAGACCCGGATCGGCGTCGTTTGATTTCGCCTGGTGCTCCTGATCGGCACACTCCGGGTTGTCACGCAGGCGCTGCATCTGCCAGGTAGTTTCTGCCCACCAGACACGCAACGTGGTGCGGCTTTCGCTGAATACCGCCTGTCCGTTGGCAGTAATCACAAAACGGTCACCGGAAACCGCCTGACCGACATAATGGACGCAATCAGCAAGGCCGTGCTGTGCCAGTACGGACTCGACCGCTTCACGGTCAGCGGCACGAACCTGAATCACCGCACCCAGTTCTTCGTTAAACAACGCCGCCAGGCGATCGTCACCCAGAGAGGCGATATCCGCATCAATGCCACAATGACCAGCAAAGGCCATTTCCGCCAGCGTTACCAACAGACCGCCATCAGAGCGGTCGTGATACGCCAGCAGCTTACGCTGTGCAACCAGCGCCTGAATCGCGTCATAGAAGCCTTTCAGTTGCGCGACATCGCGTACATCTGCCGGTTTGTCGCCAAGCTGACGATAAACCTGCGCCAGCGCCGTTGCGCCCAGCGCGTTATTGCCTTTGCCCAAATCAATCAGCAGCAGTGCGTTATCTTCGGTAGAAAGCTGTGGCGTGATGGTGTGACGTACATCTTCCACGCGGGCAAATGCAGAAATCACCAGCGACAGCGGCGACGTCATTTCGCGCTCTTCGTTACCTTCCTGCCAGCGGGTTTTCATCGACATAGAATCTTTACCCACCGGGATCGTCAGGCCGAGCGCCGGACAAAGCTCTTCACCCACCGCTTTTACTGCTTCATACAGACCCGCATCTTCGCCAGGATGACCTGCTGCCGCCATCCAGTTGGCGGAAAGTTTAATGCGTTTGATATCGCCAATCTGTGTTGCGGCAATGTTAGTTAACGCTTCACCAACTGCCAGACGGGCAGAGGCGGCAAAATCCAGCAGCGCAACCGGCGCACGTTCGCCAATCGCCATCGCTTCACCGTAGTAGCTGTCGAGGCTGGCGGTAGTGACCGCGCAGTTAGCGACCGGCACCTGCCACGGCCCCACCATCTGATCGCGCGCTACCATGCCAGTTACGCTGCGGTCACCGATGGTCACCAGGAAGGTTTTCTCTGCCACGGTCGGCAGATGCAGCACGCGTTTCACCGCGTCAGCAATGGTGATCCCTTCACGGGCCAGCGCATCGCCCTTCGCTTTCAGCGTTTGTACATCGCGGGTCATCTTCGGCGTTTTGCCAAGCAGCACGTCCAGCGGCAGATCGATTGGCTGATTATCAAAATGACGATCGTGCAGAGAAAGATGCAGTTCTTCGGTCGCTTCACCAATCACCGCGTATGGCGCACGTTCACGTTTACACAGTTCGTCAAACAGCGGTAACTGATCGGCAGCAACCGCCAGTACATAACGTTCCTGGGATTCGTTACACCAGATTTCCAGCGGGCTCATGCCCGGTTCATCGCTCAGGATATCGCGCAGTTCAAATTTACCGCCGCGTCCGCCGTCGCTCACCAGCTCCGGCATGGCGTTAGAAAGGCCGCCCGCGCCGACGTCGTGGATAAACAGAATCGGGTTGGCATCCCCCAACTGCCAGCAGCGGTCGATCACTTCCTGGCAACGACGTTCCATCTCCGGGTTGTCGCGCTGCACAGAGGCGAAATCGAGGTCGGCATCAGACTGACCGGAAGCCATAGAAGACGCCGCGCCGCCGCCAAGACCGATGTTCATTGCCGGGCCGCCGAGAACGACCAGCTTCGCGCCAACGTTGATCTCGCCTTTTTGTACGTGATCGGCGCGGATGTTGCCGATCCCGCCCGCCAGCATGATCGGTTTGTGATAACCGCGCAGCTCTTCGCCATTGTGGCTGTTCACTTTTTCTTCATAAGTACGGAAGTAGCCGTTCAGTGCCGGACGACCAAATTCGTTGTTAAACGCCGCGCCGCCAAGCGGGCCTTCGGTCATGATGTCCAGCGCGGTAACAATGCGCTCAGGCTTACCGAAATCTTCTTCCCACGGCTGTTCGAAGCCTGGAATACGCAGGTTGGATACGGAGAAACCGACCAGACCGGCTTTCGGCTTCGCGCCGCGTCCGGTTGCGCCTTCATCACGGATTTCGCCGCCGGAACCGGTCGCCGCGCCCGGCCACGGAGAAATCGCCGTCGGGTGGTTGTGGGTTTCTACTTTCATCAGGATATGCGCAGGTTCCTGATGATAGTCGTAGCGACCTGTTTCGTGGTCAGCAAAGTAGCGGCCCACTTCAGAACCTTCCATCACGGCGGCGTTATCTTTATAAGCAGAAAGAACGTGATCCGGCGTGGTTTCGAAGGTGTTTTTGATCATCTTGAACAGCGATTTCGGTTGCTGTTCACCGTCGATAATCCAGTCGGCGTTAAAAATCTTATGACGGCAGTGCTCAGAGTTCGCCTGGGCGAACATATAAAGCTCTATGTCGTTCGGGTTACGACCAAGCTTCGTGAAAGCATCCTGCAGATAGTCAATTTCATCTTCCGCCAGTGCCAGACCAAGGCGCAGGTTAGCGTCAATCAGCGCCTGACGCCCCTGCCCCAACAAATCAACGCTGGTAACCGGAGTCGGTTGATGATGAGCAAACAGCTGCTCTGCATCATCTAAAGCGAAAAAGACCGTTTCCATCATGCGGTCGTGCAGTTCAGCGGTAACCTGCTGCCATTGTTCATTAGTCAGCGTACCGGCTTCTACATAGTAAGCAACGCCGCGCTCAAGGCGGTTTACCTGTTGCAGCCCGCAGTTATGGGCGATATCGGTCGCTTTCGAAGACCAGGGAGAGATGGTGCCAGGACGCGGGGTCACCAGCAGTAGTTTGCCTTGCGGGGCGTGGCTGGCGAGTGCCGGGCCATATTTCAGCAGGCGTTCAAGCTGTGCGTGCTCATCATCGTTTAACGGCGCATTGAGGTCAGCAAAATGGACATACTCGGCGTAAATGTTGTGAACCGGGAGCCTGGCAGCCTGAAAACGTGCCAGCAGTTTGTTGATTCGGAATGCCGACAATGCAGGCGAACCACGCAGAATTTCCATCATAAGTCTCTCGTCTTCTAAGCTTTCGGTGTACCCAAGGGGGGGAAACGGGCGTCATTATAAAGAATCTGATGCGCTGACGAAACCGTTTGCGTGGAAATAAAATCACCATCATGAATTAGCAACGCGTGCCGCCAATCTCTGTAATAAGTTGCCAACTGGCGCAAGTTTACGCAAAATGCCGCTCATTTATGATTAAACCTTTCTTTAGCATTACAATCTTTCAGGCTGGGACGCGCACGACACAGAGAATTAACTAATTGAAAAAATTAAAGATTAATTATCTGTTCATCGGCATTCTGGCACTGCTTCTCGCGGTCGCTCTTTGGCCATCCATTCCCTGGTTTGGTAAAGCCGACAATCGTATCGCCGCCATACAAGCGCGGGGAGAGTTGCGTGTGAGCACTATTCATACTCCCCTGACATATAACGAAATCAACGGTAAACCTTTTGGCCTGGATTACGAACTGGCAAAACAGTTTGCCGATTACCTCGGCGTAAAACTGAAAGTCACCGTACGGCAGAACATCAGCCAGTTGTTTGACGATCTCGATAACGAAGATGCCGATCTGCTGGCAGCGGGACTGGTCTATAACAGCGAAAGGGTTAAAAATTATCAGCCTGGTCCAACCTATTATTCCGTTTCACAACAACTGGTCTATAAAGTGGGTCAGTATCGACCACGGACGCTGGGCAATCTGACGGCAGAACAGTTGTCCGTCGCTCCAGGGCATGTTGTCATTAACGATCTGCAAAAACTGAAAGAGACTAAGTTCCCGGAATTAAGCTGGAGAGTGGACGACAGAAAAGGATCTGTGGAGTTAATGGAAGATGTTATCGAAGGTAAGCTCGATTACACCATTGCCGATTCTGTCGCTATCAGCCTGTTTCAGCGCGTTCACCCGGAACTTGCTGTGGCACTGGATATCACCGATGAACAACCGGTGACCTGGTTTAGTCAATTAGATAACGATAATACGCTTTCTGCGGCTCTGCTCGATTTCTTCAATGAAATGAATGAAGACGGCACACTGGCGCGTATTGAAGAGAAATATCTCGGACATGGCGATGATTTTGATTACGTTGATACACGCACATTTTTACGCGCCGTTGATGCGGTACTGCCGCAGTTAAAGCCTCTGTTTGAGAAATACGCCGAAGAAATTGACTGGCGTTTGCTGGCCGCTATTGCTTATCAGGAATCGCACTGGGATGCGCAGGCCACTTCGCCGACCGGTGTACGCGGCATGATGATGTTAACCAAAAATACCGCGCAAAGCCTGGGCATTACCGACCGCACTGATGCCGAACAAAGCATCAGCGGTGGCGCGCGTTACTTGCAGAATATGATGAGTAAAGTGCCAGAGAGCGTGCCAGAAAATGAGCGGATCTGGTTTGCGCTCGCCGCCTATAATATGGGCTATGCACATATGCTGGACGCCCGCGCCCTGACAGCAAAAACCAAAGGCAATCCTGACAGTTGGGCCGATGTCAAACAGCGTCTGCCTTTACTTAGCCAGAAACCCTATTACAGCAAGCTGACTTACGGCTATGCGCGTGGGCATGAAGCCTATGCTTATGTCGAAAATATTCGTAAGTATCAGATTAGCCTGGTGGGTTATCTGCAAGAGAAAGAGAAGCAGGCTACAGAAGCGGCGATGCAGCTGGCCCAGGATTATCCGGCGGTATCACCCGCTGAATTGGGTAAGGGAAAATTTCCCTTTCTCTCGTTTCTTTCGCAGTCGTCATCTAATTATCTGACGCACTCCCCTTCTCTACTGTTTTCCAGGAAAGGGAGTGAAGAAAAGCAAAATTAATCTGTAGCGGGTTGCGCTTTTTTCTGCGCTTTGATTTCCTGGCGGCGCATTCGGAAAAAATCGCTGAGTAGCGCCGCGCACTCATCCGCCAGTATTCCTTCCGTAATTTCCACTCGATGATTCATACCGGGATGGTGCAGCACATCCATTAATGATCCGGCTGCGCCAGTTTTCGCATCACGCGCGCCAAAGACTACGCGACCAATACGGCTGTGGATCATCGCTCCGGCACACATCACGCATGGCTCCAGCGTGACATACAACGTGGCGTCGATCAGGCGATAATTCTGCATCACCAGCCCTCCTTGCCGCAGCGCCATGATTTCTGCATGTGCAGTAGGATCATGACGTCCTATCGGACGATTCCATCCTTCGCCGATTACGCGATTGTTATGCACTAATACCGCGCCGACCGGCACTTCTCGCTCGTCCCAGGCACGTTTCGCCAGCGTCAGCGCATGACGCATCCAGTATTCGTGGCTAAATTCGACTTCAGACAAAAAGAAAACTCCGGTTATAAAAGCGCGGCGCATTATACACGGACGCTATGCTTTACTCTATTCCAGTTGCTGGAGTTCACCGCGAGGCGTTACCCGCCAGCGATGCTGACAAAAATAGAGTAGCGGATTGTCCTGATTACTGTCGCTATAGCCACTGTACAGCCGCAGCGGTGTGCCGATTTTGCGTTCCAGTTGCGCGACCTTTTCATGGCCAAGACAGCGCATAGTCAGCACCCAGCCGCCATAACCGCGCTGGATCTGACTGGCGATAAGATTAACGCGTGGCAGCCACGGCGTATCGAAATAAACCGCTTCGACCAAAGCCTGAGGGGAACCGGTAATCAACCAAATGTCAGCATCGGAGCTTAGCAAATAGCTGGTCAGGCGTTCCTGCACTAGCGGGAACGCCGTAACATTGTCGCGAAACCAATGCACGAAATCGGCTTGTAACGCCTGTAAACGTGCTTCGCTATGACCAAAGGTACAGCCCCATAGCAGCAGACTCATCGGCCAACGTGCCGCTCGCCCCTTGATTAATAATGCAATGACAATGACCGGCAACAGCGGCAGAACAAGTAACGCATTCAGCGGCTGTCGGCGCAGTAAGTAGCGCAGAAAACTGCCGAACATATCCTGTTGATGCAATGTTCCATCTAAGTCAAAAAACACCACACGGCGCTCGTGAGTTGCCAAACCATACCCCTCTGGACTGATACATCCTGATTAATTTTCACTACCAGATAGCCTAACAGATAGATCATCACTTTTCCGGCAACAATCTATCGCATAATGGTTGACTGGAATTTTTAATTCATGGCAATTAACTTTGATGGAATATAATATTCTCTCGCTTGTGTCTCATATTGCCTGTTGTCGCCATTAATTCATCGCGAGGAAAGATATGAACGGCTTACTTCGTATCCGTCAGCGTTACCAGGGGCTTGCCCAGAGTGATAAAAAGCTGGCGGACTATCTCCTGCTACAACCGGACACTGCCCGCCACCTTAGTTCCCAACAACTGGCCAACGAAGCCGGAGTCAGTCAGTCCAGCGTAGTGAAGTTCGCGCAAAAACTTGGCTATAAAGGTTTTCCGGCACTTAAATTGGCGTTAAGCGAAGCTCTGGCAAGCCAACCGGAATCGCCCTCCGTACCCATTCATAACCAAATTCGCGATGATGATCCGTTACGGCTGGTTGGCGAAAAGCTGATTAAAGAAAACACGGCTGCCATGTACGCAACACTGAACGTCAATAGCGAGGAGAAGCTACATGAATGCGTGTCGATGCTTCGTTCTGCGCGACGGGTTATTCTGACTGGTATCGGCGCTTCCGGTCTGGTGGCGCAGAATTTTGCCTGGAAGCTGATGAAGATAGGTTTTAATGCTGCCGCTGAGCGTGATATGCACGCGTTGCTTGCTACAGTGCAAGCTTCGTCACCGGACGATTTGTTATTAGCCATCTCATACACAGGTGTACGGCGCGAGTTAAACCTGGCAGCAGATGAAATGCTGCGAGTGGGTGGAAAAGTGCTGGCAATCACCGGTTTCACCCCCAATGCCCTGCAACAGCGCGCTTCTCATTGCCTGTATACCATTGCCGAAGAACAAGCGACAAACAGTGCTTCGATCTCCGCATGTCATGCTCAGGGAATGTTAACGGATTTGCTGTTCATTGCGCTGATCCAGCAGGATCTGGAACTGGCACCAGAACGTATTCGTCATAGTGAGGCGCTGGTGAAAAAACTGGTTTGAGTAAAGAATGCGCGTATAATGCCCGCCCGGTTTGTGTTGTTTTGAGAGTTTCCTTATGGCGCTGTTAATCACTAAAAAATGCATCAATTGTGATATGTGTGAACCCGAATGCCCGAATGAGGCGATTTCGATGGGTGAACATATCTACGAGATTAACAGCGACAAGTGTACCGAATGTGTAGGTCATTACGAGACGCCAACCTGCCAGAAAGTGTGCCCGATCCCCAATACTATTGTGAAAGATCCGGCGCATGTTGAAACAGAAGAACAGTTGTGGGACAAGTTTGTGCTGATGCATCATGCGGATAAGATTTAGTATTTTTCCTCTGGAGCAGGATATTGCTTATTCACTCGTGTAAAAACGAAATTATTATATTTATTTTTATGATGTCATTAATAAAAACATTCATTAAATGAATTTCGATAATATCTGCGCAGACACTTAATTATTATTAAAGGCGCGTCTGGCTGGTTAAGCCGACGCGCCTTAAGTACGTTTCCTGATGTTACAAGAACAGAAGGATCAGCTGTAAAACAGCAATGACGACTTTAATAACCCGTTTAATAAGGTATCGACAATCAGTCATTCGTTTTTCCTTAAACAAGGAATGCAGCCGTTCAGATTAGCCCTTACATCTCCCCAAAACTGAACGTGCGAGTTATTGGAATCGAGTGCTGCACTCCACACCAGAGCTTTGACGACACCACTCGTTTCAATGGGGGAATTCAGTGGTATGGTGTAGAACACAGCAAAATCTCCAATAACGACGCCGATTCTAATGTACTTATGAAAAAGCGGTCACGTTAATCTTCTCATCAATATTAAATTCTTCGTCCCGGCTCGAATATTTTATGTCAGAGATTGCAAGTTGCTTGTACAGGTCAGATAAATTGATCCATAATCATTTTCGTTGGAATCGTGTGCTGCAAAATTTTAAAGTTGTAAAGTAAAACCCCCGTTCCTTACCAGTTCGGGGGTTTTACTTTTTAAAAGAACGGTATTATTTAGGTGTTCGAGAAAGAGTTTTAACTTTCAATTATTACCGTGGCGCAAGCATAGTGGCGTTCATCTGCCAGCGTCACATGCATATGTGCGACACCCAGCTTTTCTGCCAATTTTAACGCCTCGCCCCACAACCGCAGCCGTGGCTTGCCGAGTTCATCGTTGAACACTTCAAACTGATTAAATGCCAGGCCATTGCGGATCCCAGTACCAAACGCTTTTGCCGCCGCTTCTTTCACGGCAAAACGCTTCGCCAGAAAACGCACCGGCTGATGGTGCGTTTTCCAGATCTCCCATTCATTATCGCTTAATACGCGTCGTGCCAGCCGATCACCGGATCGGGCGATCACCGCTTCAATACGGGCGATCTCCACGATATCCGTGCCTAAACCTAATATTGCCATTAGCCACGCGCTTCCAGCATCAGACGCTTCATTTCTGCCACCGCATCTTTCAGTCCGGTCATCACCGCACGACCGATAATGGCATGTCCGATATTCAGTTCGTGCATCTCAGGGATGGCAGCAATGGCTTTCACGTTGTGATAGGTCAGGCCGTGACCGGCATTAACTTTCAGACCGAGGCTTGCGGCAAAGGCCGCAGCTTTGGCAATACGCGCCAGCTCTTGCGCCTGTTCGGCATCAGTTTTGGCATCGGCATAACAACCGGTGTGGATCTCGATAAACGGTGCGCCAACCTCAGCGGCAGCTTTAATTTGTTCTTCATCGGCGTCAATAAACAGAGAAACCTGAATCCCGGCATCTGCCAGACGTTTGCAAGCATCGCGCATTTTGTCACGCTGACCTGCAACGTCCAGGCCGCCTTCAGTTGTCACTTCCTGACGCTTTTCCGGTACCAGGCAGCAAAAATGCGGCTTCGTCTCAACGGCAATCGCCAGCATCTCTTCGGTCACCGCCATTTCCAGATTCATGCGGGTATCCAGCGTCTGACGCAGGATTCGCACATCGCGGTCGGTAATGTGGCGACGATCTTCGCGCAAATGCACGGTAATGCCATCAGCACCCGCCTGCTCGGCAATAAACGCCGCCTGTACCGGGTCTGGATAAGCAGTACCACGCGCATTACGCAGCGTTGCGATATGGTCAATGTTGACGCCTAACAGTAATTCAGCCATGACAATCCTCATCAGTCATTATGTGTTTTCACCGTTCGCTTAGGCATAAACTGCCGGAACAGTTCCCTGCTTTTTAAAGGTTTACCGCCAAGATAAGGCTTAAGCGCCATGCGGGTAAAGCGTTTCGCTGCTCGCAATGTGTCGGCGTCAGGAAATTCCCGCGCGTGTAACGCTTTCAACTGCCTCCCGGTGAAAGTTTTATTGTCGATAACTACACTGGCGATAAATCCTTTTTCTTCGCGATAACGATACGTCATGGTGTCATCTACCGGCTCACCGCTACCTGCGCAATGGGTAAAGTTGACCCCATAACCCAGATGCCCGAGCAGCGCCAGCTCAAAGCGGCGCAGCGCCGGTTCTGGCGTACCAGTGGCACCTGCCAGAGACTGAATGCAGTGCAAGTAATCGAAAAAGAGTTCCGAGAAGCGCGTCTCGTATTCCAGAACGCGGGAGAGAAGTTCGTTGATGTACAGACCGCTGTAAAGCGTAACACCACTTAATGGCAGCGCCAGCGAGACAGCTTCGGCACTGCGCAGCGTTTTGACTTCACCGCGACCGCCGAAGCGTAGTAAAAGAGGCGTGAAAGGCTGCAATGCACCTTTCAGGGTAGAACGTTTTGAACGTGCGCCTTTGGCAACCAGACGCACGCGTCCCGATTCCTCCGTAAAGACGTCCAGCATCAGGCTGGTTTCGCTCCACGGGCGACTATGCAGGACAAATGCGCGCTGCCAGCCCTCCATCATACTCGTCGCCTTTCAAGTTGCAGGTGCCCTGGCTGCAACTGTTCCCCCTGGTCACTTACTTTAGCAAGTGACCAGGGATTCACGGTCTTGCCGCCTTCCTGCACCTCGAAAGTCATAGAGTATGCTAATTAGAGATCGTCAACGTAACCGAGACTACGCAGCGCACGTTCGTCGTCGGCCCAGCCGGATTTCACTTTCACCCACAGCTCAAGGTGGACAGGCGCTTCGAACATTTCCTGCATGTCTTTACGCGCTTCAATCCCGATGGTTTTGATCTTGGCCCCTTTGTTGCCAATCACCATCTTCTTCTGCCCTTCGCGCTCAACGAGAATCAAGCCGTTGATGTCATAGCCGCCGCGTTCATTGGTGACAAAACGTTCGATTTCCACGGTCACGGAGTACGGCAGTTCTGCACCGAGGAAACGCATCAGCTTTTCACGGATGATTTCAGAGGCCATAAATCGCTGCGAGCGATCGGTAATGTAATCTTCCGGGAAGTGATGGGTCGCTTCCGGCAGATGCTTACGCACGATTGCCGCAATAGTGTCAACATTCAGCCCGGTTTCGGCAGAGATCGGCACAATATCGAGGAAATTCATCTGGCTTGCCAGGAACTGCAGATGCGGCAGCAGATCGGCTTTTTCCTGCACGTTGTCCACTTTGTTCACCGCGAGGATCACCGGCGCTTTGCCATCACGCAGCTTGTTGAGCACCATTTCATCGTCCGGCGTCCAGCGGGTGCCTTCAACGACAAAAATCACCAGCTCAACGTCGCCAATGGAGCTGCTCGCCGCTTTGTTCATCAGGCGGTTAATGGCGCGTTTTTCTTCCATATGCAGACCCGGGGTATCGACGTAGATCGCCTGATACGCGCCTTCAGTATGGATACCCACAATGCGGTGACGGGTTGTCTGCGCTTTGCGGGAAGTGATGGAGATTTTCTGCCCCAACAGTTTGTTCAGCAGTGTGGATTTGCCAACGTTCGGACGTCCGACGATGGCAATAAATCCGCAGTAACTTTTATCGATGCTCATTCCAGCTCCAGTTTTTTCAACGCCTGTTCGGCGGCAGCCTGTTCAGCCTTACGACGGCTTGAACCTGTGCCAACCACCGGTTCGCTCAGGCCGCTAACCTGGCAGTGGATAGTAAATTCCTGATCGTGCGCTTCGCCACGTACCTGAACTACCAGATAAGTTGGCAGAGGCAGATGGCGCCCCTGCAAATATTCTTGCAAGCGCGTTTTCGGATCTTTTTGTTTATCGCCTGGGCTAATTTCGTCCAGACGGGTTTGATACCAGTTAAGGATTAATTTCTCGACGGTCTGAATATCGCTGTCGAGGAATACGCCGCCAATTAATGCTTCGACGGTGTCAGCAAGAATCGACTCGCGACGAAATCCACCGCTTTTAAGTTCACCCGGCCCTAAACGTAAGCACTCACCTAACTCAAATTCACGCGCCAGTTCTGCCAGCGTATTGCCACGGACCAGCGTGGCGCGCATCCGGCTCATATCCCCTTCATCCACACGAGGGAAACGGTGATACAGCGCATTGGCGATAACGTAGCTCAAAATAGAGTCGCCTAAAAATTCTAAACGCTCGTTATGTTTGCTGCTGGCACTACGATGGGTTAATGCCTGCTGCAACAGCTCCTGATGATTAAAAGTGTAGCCCAGCTTCCGTTGAAGCCGATTAATTACGATGGGGTTCATGCGATACCAATAAATAAATGCGTCAACAATTCAGCACACGAAACAGACCTGATATGCAGGGTTCTGCTAACAGCTTTGCAGCAGTTTCAGTTGACCTGTATATGGGGACCAACGCTGTTTCGTGTGCCGTGGCGACCTGGAGGTGCCAACCTTAAACTTCGGGGGAATATTCTATACACAACGACGGGGGATGTCGTTAGCCACGGGAGATTTATCTCATAAATAATTCACGTTGTCGCCATAACGGCGACAACGTGAACGGATAACAGCAATTAGTGAATGCCACCAATGCGACTTAAGCGCACGCCTGTCGGCCATTCACCTTCTTGCTTATCGAAACTCATCCAGATAGCCGTTGCCCGACCGACCAGATTCGCTTCCGGCACAAAGCCCCAGTAACGGCTGTCCGCGCTGTTATCGCGATTATCACCCATCATGAAGTATTGCCCTGGCGGAACAATCCAGGTTGCCAGTTGTTGTCCTGGTTGCTGGTAATACATCCCCACCTGATCCTGCGCAATCGGCACGGTCAGGATACGATGCGTTACATCGCCCAGTGTCTCTTTACGTTCAGAAAGACGAATACCATTTTCTTTAGTTTCGTTTTTCGGCACCTCAAAGAATCCGCTGGTTGCTTCCCCGCCGTTACGACGTGAGAAGGTCTGTACGAAATCGCTCGGCTCCACGTTGGAATAGGTGACCGGCAACGCGTTTTCACACGCCTGACCGGAACTGCATCCCGGTTGAATAGTCACTTCTTTCGCGACCGGATCGTAAGTGACTTTATCGCCCGGTAATCCCACCGCACGCTTGATGTAATCAAGCTTTGGATCTTCCGGGTATTTAAAGACCACAATATCGCCACGTTTCGGATGACCGGTTTCGATCAGCGTTTTCTGGTAGATAGGGTCTTTAATGCCGTAAGCAAACTTCTCTACCAGAATAAAGTCACCGATTAACAGAGTCGGCATCATCGAACCTGACGGGATCTGGAACGGTTCATAAATAAACGAACGCACAATCAATACGATAGCCAGCACCGGAAATACAGAAGCGCCGGTTTCCAGCCAACCAGGCTTCGGCACAACTTTTTTCAGCGTTGCTTTATCCAGTGAGTCCCCGGCAGCCGCTTGCGCTGCTGCCTGACGTTCCCGCCGTTTAGGTGCGAAAAAGAATTTATCCACGCACCACAAAATGCCCGTCACCAGTGTGGCAATCACCAGAATCAGGGCAAACATATTCGCCATGCCAACTCCTAATGGTTATTTGTTGTCTTTGCCGACGTGCAGAATGGCGAGGAACGCTTCCTGCGGCAGTTCGACGTTACCGATCTGCTTCATGCGTTTCTTACCTTCTTTCTGCTTCTGCAGCAGCTTTTTCTTACGGCTGATATCGCCGCCATAACATTTGGCCAGTACGTTTTTACGCAGCTGTTTCACGGTAGAACGCGCAATGATGTGCGTTCCAATCGCAGCCTGAATGGCGATATCAAACTGCTGGCGGGGGATCAGATCTTTCATCTTCTCCACCAGCTCGCGACCACGGTTTTGCGAATTATCACGGTGGGTGATCAACGCCAGCGCATCAACACGTTCACCGTTGATTAAAACGTCAACACGCACCATGTCGGACGCCTGGAAGCGTTTGAAGTTGTAATCCAAAGACGCATAACCACGCGAGGTAGATTTCAGGCGATCGAAGAAGTCGAGTACCACTTCAGCCATCGGGATCTCATACGTCAGTGCCACCTGGTTCCCGTGATAAACCATGTTGGTCTGTACGCCGCGTTTTTCTACGCACAACGTAATGACGTTACCAAGATACGCCTGCGGCAGCAGCATGTGACACTCTGCAATCGGCTCGCGCAGTTCGTAGATGTTATTTACCGCAGGCAGCTTAGACGGGCTATCGACGTAGATAACTTCTTTCCCCGTAGTTTCTACTTCATACACTACTGTCGGAGCGGTAGTAATCAGGTCAAGATCGTACTCGCGTTCCAGACGTTCCTGAATAATCTCCATGTGCAGCAGGCCGAGGAAGCCGCAGCGGAAACCAAAGCCCAGCGCCGTGGAGCTTTCCGGCTCGTAGAACAAAGAGGCATCGTTGAGACTCAATTTACCCAGCGCATCGCGGAAGGCTTCATAGTCGTCGGAACTTACCGGGAACAGACCGGCGTAAACCTGCGGTTTAACTTTCTTAAATCCTGGCAGCGCCTTTTCTGCCGGATTACGCGCCAGCGTTAAGGTGTCACCGACTGGTGCGCCGTGGATATCTTTAATCGCACATACCAACCAGCCTACTTCGCCACATTTCAGCTCTGTACGGTCAACTTGCTTCGGCGTGAAAATACCCAGACGGTCGGCGTTATAAGTCTGCCCGGTACTCATGACTTTCACTTTGTCGCCCTTACGCAGGGTGCCGTTTTTAATACGGATAAGTGAAACAACGCCCAGGTAGTTGTCGAACCAGGAGTCGATAATCAGAGCCTGCAACGGGCCTTCCGGATCGCCTTCCGGCGGTGGGATGTCGCGCACCAGACGTTCAAGAACGTCCTGCACACCAACGCCGGTTTTCGCCGAGCAACGCACTGCGTCGGTGGCGTCGATTCCAACGATATCTTCAATTTCTTCCGCCACGCGTTCAGGATCGGCTGCCGGCAGGTCAATCTTGTTCAGTACCGGCACTACCTCGAGATCCATTTCCATTGCGGTGTAGCAGTTTGCCAGGGTTTGCGCTTCTACGCCCTGCCCGGCGTCAACCACCAGCAATGCGCCTTCACAAGCGGCCAGCGAACGCGATACTTCATAAGAGAAGTCCACATGACCTGGGGTGTCGATAAAGTTAAGTTGATAGGTTTCGCCATCGGACGCTTTATAGTCCAGCGTCACGCTCTGCGCTTTGATAGTTATGCCACGCTCACGCTCAAGATCCATGGAATCGAGAACCTGTGCCTCCATTTCACGGTCAGACAGGCCACCGCAGATCTGGATAATACGGTCAGACAGCGTCGATTTACCGTGGTCAATGTGAGCTATGATCGAAAAGTTACGTATATTCTTCATAAAGTATGATTATTGTGCCTTAATGCCCGGTTAACCAGGCTTTTAGAAGTCGCTGTTCTGAGCTTAACGTCTGTATTAATAGAAACGCCGCATTCTACACTACAACATTGAGGCGAGGAAATGTTCATACCGTATGGATTGTGGTATCTGGAAACGTCCTCGCATTTGTTATGCAAAATACAACAAAGCCAGTGAAATCACTGGCTCGCGTCTTCCGAAGATGTTTCAAATCGCACAAGGCCAGGTGGCAATGCCACGCTTAAGATGACAGGTTGCCATTCTGCCCGGGCAGCAAACTTACGTGAGTGTCCACGCGCAATGAGGAATCCGCCAACGCCGCCGAGAATCGCACCGCATAATGCTGCAATATCTGAAGCAAAGAGTAGCTGAAATAACGAAGCGATGAGGAATAATCCCACTAGCGGCGACATATAAACCAGTAATGCGGAGCTGAGCAGGCTGCCTTCGGCGATTCCTAATTCCACTTTTTGCCCCGGCACTAACGGTTCATCACAGGGTACGACGATGGTATGTGTGGTTTGCGGGCCAAGTTTATTCAACACGCGGCTACCGCAACCAGCACGGGAAGCGCAGCTGCTGCATGAGGCTTTGACATCACAACTGACCAGCGCCTGCCCGTTTTTCCAGGAGACGACAGTGGCCCACTCTTTAATCATTGCCCTGCCCCAAACTTAATATTCTCGGCAATGCGCTTCGCCGTTTGCGGTGGCAGTTCACCAACAATGGTGATTTCGGCGTTATCACGTACGCTGGTACTAACGGTTCTGCGTCCGGTGCGCAACATCTGGTCGGTGCTCGATGGCGTAGCACGGTTAACGTTTACCGAAAAGCTGAATAATCCGTCGGAATAGAGACGTGATTCGATAGGCATGTTGTCCATCGTCGGTAGCGGACGCCGACTGCTGGAAACTTCGCTAAACCCCTGTGGCAACCAGGTTGGAGCCCAGTTAAATTTGGCTTTTTCCCCCACTGGTACAGAAAGCAGCGGTGGCAAGTTCGCCTTCGCCAGCGTCTGCATACTGCTGCTGATATCCTGATTGACGTTGAAAGCAATCACACGGAATTGTTCCAGCGTTTCACCATCGCGATCAAGGAGATCTACCCGCATCGGTAATTTCGATTCGGTGTCCATCCATACGATGTAGCTGTAGCGTGTGCCATCACGGGCGACTACGCGGATTACCTCACATAAGCGGTCAGCAATACGCGTGCGCCCCACGGAGATAAAGTCGTAGTAAGGAGAAAGGCGTTTGAAATCGGTATAGATGAGTGATGGCAGAGAATCAACAATGTAATCGCCATTAAGTGTGAACGGTTCAAGGCCCGGTTCAAAATAGCTGATTTCATTGCCGCGCTGTACCACTTCCCGACGCGGCCCATCCATTTGCAACAACTGTGCAAGAGGACGGTTATCGAGGCGTGCATGTCGATAACGCAGGGACTCAACACCTTGTTTATTGATGCTGATGAATGACAGCTCGTAATTCAGTGACTGACTAGCCAGGTTCATCTGCTGTAATAACGCCCCGGACGCAGGGGTGGCCGAGGCGTTAGCAGAGAATAACAGGCTACCTGTCACTAATGACATGGCAAACCAAAGTTGCTTCATTACTGCGATTGCGTTCCTAAAGTTTGAATTCCTGGCACCTGTACAGCGGCTTGCTGTGTTTGTGCCTGCTCAAACTGAAGCTGTTCGGAGTGAAGTCGACGTTGCAGTTCGTAATCCTGTAACATGGCATTAATGCGACGACGCTGCTCCTGTACCTGCTGCTGTTGACCATTATTCGCGGTCGCTTCAGAAGGCACTCCCAGACTTACCGGACTGGCTTTACCCATCATCGGCAGAGTATTAAATACCGGAGTTTCGGGCTGCTGGGACGTTTCAGATTGTCCATTATAGTGCTGGACGCCAACGATAACTGCAAGCGATACGCACGCTGCTACGCCCATTTGGGTAAGCTGTGCCGCCCATGGACGTACTTTCTGCCAAAATGGCATTTTCTGCCATTGATGCGGTGCAGGCTGAGCCTCTGGGATCAATGTCGTCGGTTGACGTACTGGCTCTTCTTCAATGGCAGCCATCACGCGGGAAGAGATATCGAAATGAAGCACCTCGGGAGTATCACCCCGCATAGAGTCACGGATTAAGTGATAGTTTTCCCAGGTTTTCTGCATTTCCGGGTTGTGAGCCAGTTCGTTAAGCAGCTCACTATCCAGCGTTTCGCCATCCATTAAAGCGGAAAGTTGTTCTTTCTGCATGCCTAATACCCTTATCCAGTATCCCGCTATCGTCAACGCCTGATAAGCGGTTGAACTTTATTATCAATAGCTTCCCTCGCTCGGAAGATACGTGAACGCACCGTACCCACCGGACAATCCATGATAGCGGCTATCTCTTCATAGCTCAGGCCATCCAGCTCCCGCAAGGTTATTGCCATGCGTAAATCTTCCGGGAGGGACTCAATAGTTCGGAAAACTATCTGTCTCAGTTCTTCTGACAACATTAAGTTCTCAGGGTTCGAAATTTCTTTTAGCGCGCCGCCACTTTCGAAGTTTTCAGCTTCAATGGCATCCACATCACTGGAAGGTGGACGACGCCCCTGAGCAACCAGGTAATTTTTTGCCGTATTAACAGCAATCCGATACAGCCATGTATAAAAAGCACTATCTCCCCGGAACGAATCCAGCGCACGATAGGCTTTAATAAAAGCTTCTTGTACCACATCGGGAACATCACCCGACGGCACATAGCGGGAAACCAGACTCGCCACCTTATGCTGATAGCGCACTACCAGTAAGTTAAAGGCTTTCTGATCTCCCTTCTGGACCCGCTCAACCAGGACCTGGTCCGTTAACTGCTCGCTCATCCGAGGTAAAATCTCCCCAAACCAAATTTCCACGCGCTATCGAAACGCCACTCCATTAGCTGCAATTTGAGCAAGCAAAGGGTTAGAGTGTCTCGTTTTTGTAAAGTTCCGTAACGCATCTGTTTTTGTTTGTCATGCTGTAGACGGATCATTATCTATCATTATAAGTCTACAGAATCTGAATAACGCATTATCTGTGTAGAAATGCCCATTTAACTGCCTGAAGAGTAACCCAACGGCCTTTTTATTTCACCACCTAATCCTCCGCCAACGATCAACTTCTCTTTTTCCCGTCTCCCTGAATCAACATGTTTAGCCCATGCAACAAACATCAAAATAACAGGTGTTTAATTGTACAACATGATGCTATGCTGGCCGAACGGTGTTTAGTAAATTAAACAATCAAAATGAATATTTTCCCTGAACATTCTTGTGATGTGTTGATTATTGGTAGCGGTGCCGCCGGGCTTTCACTGGCGCTACGTCTGGCGGATAAGCATCAAGTCATCGTTCTAAGTAAAGGTCCAGTTACAGAAGGCTCGACGTTTTACGCCCAGGGCGGAATTGCCGCCGTGTTTGATGAAACTGACAGCATCGATTCACATGTGGAAGATACCTTAATTGCTGGTGCCGGAATTTGCGATCGCCATGCTGTTGAATTTGTTGCCAGCAATGCGCGTTCCTGCGTGCAATGGTTGATCGACCAGGGGGTGTTGTTTGATACCCACGTTCAGCCAAATGGCGAAGAGAGCTACCATCTGACTCGTGAAGGTGGACATAGTCACCGTCGTATTCTTCATGCCGCCGACGCTACTGGTAAAGAAGTAGAAACCACACTAGTGAGCAAGGCGCAGAACCATCCGAATATTCGCGTGCTGGAACGCAGCAACGCCGTCGATCTGATTATTTCTGACAAAATTGGTCTGCCGGGTACGCGACGGGTTGTTGGCGCATGGGTGTGGAATCGCAATAAAGAAGCGGTAGAAACCTGCCACGCAAAAGCGGTAGTGCTGGCAACCGGAGGCGCATCGAAAGTTTATCAGTATACCACCAATCCGGATATTTCCTCTGGCGATGGTATTGCCATGGCCTGGCGCGCGGGTTGCCGGGTTGCTAATCTTGAATTTAATCAGTTCCACCCTACCGCACTGTATCATCCACAGGCTCGAAATTTCCTGTTAACGGAAGCCTTACGTGGCGAAGGCGCTTATTTGAAACGCCCGGACGGTACACGATTTATGCCCGATTTTGATGAGCGCGGCGAACTGGCCCCGCGCGATATTGTCGCCCGCGCCATTGACCATGAAATGAAACGCCTCGGCGCGGATTGTATGTTCCTCGACATCAGCCATAAGCCCGCCGATTTTATTCGTCAGCATTTCCCAATGATTTATGAAAAATTATTGGGGCTGGGCATTGATCTCACGAAAGAGCCTGTGCCAATAGTGCCCGCTGCGCACTACACCTGCGGTGGCGTGATGGTAGATGATTATGGGCGTACCGACGTTGATGGCCTGTATGCCATTGGTGAAGTCAGCTATACAGGATTACATGGCGCTAACCGAATGGCCTCTAACTCATTGCTGGAGTGTCTGGTCTACGGCTGGTCGGCAGCGGAAGATATTGCAAAGCGTATGCCTTATGTGCGCGGCGTCAGTACGTTACCGCCGTGGGATGAAAGCCGCGTTGAGAATCCTGATGAACTGGTGGTGATTCAACATAACTGGCATGAGTTACGCCTGTTTATGTGGGATTACGTGGGCATTGTACGCACAACAAAGCGCCTGGAGCGCGCCCTGCGGCGGATCAATATGCTGCAGCAGGAGATAGATGAATATTATGCTCACTTCCGTGTGTCGAATAATTTGCTGGAGCTGCGTAATCTGGTGCAGGTTGCCGAGTTGATTGTTCGCTGCGCGATAATGCGCAAAGAGAGTCGGGGCTTGCATTACACGCTGGATTACCCGGAGCTACTCACGCATTCCGGTCCATCGATTCTCACCCCCGGCAATCATTACATAAACAGATAAAAAGCCTGGGTCAGCGCCGTATACGCTTCGGAATAGTTCTGGTCTGGCCCACGAATCACTAAGCGATCGCTAAAACACTCCCCCGCCTGTGGGGAGAATGCCAGCAGCACCCGATGCGGCAGTCGCGCTTCGTTTTCCGCCACATCCGTCCGTAAACGTAAATGCCAGCCCATATTTAACGCCAGTTCAGTAAAACCATTACCGATCTGTTCTGGCAGCACCACGCAGAAAAATCCCTCTTCGGTAATGCATTCTGCCGCGCAAGTGAGCAACGTCTGGTGATCAAGCGTAGTGGTATAGCGCGCCTGCTCCCGCTGTGGTGTTGCGCACTCTACTCCCTGCTGATAATACGGCGGGTTACTGATGATTAAATCAAAGCGCGTTGTCTGCTGGGTAAGCCACTGCTGAATATCCCCCGTATGGACGTTAATCCGCTCTGCCCACGGGGACTGCGCGATATTTTTCTGCGCCTGGGCAGCCGCTTCGTTTTCAATTTCAACCGCATCGATTATCACGCCATCATCGGTGCGCTGCGCCAGCATCAAAGCCAATAACCCGCTACCGCTACCGATATCAAGGCAGCGTTTTACCCCAGCCACAGGAGCCCATGCGCCCAGCAAAATTCCATCCGTTCCCACTTTCATTGCACAGCGATCGTGTGCGACAAAAAACTGTTTAAAAGTAAATCCATTACGACGAAGCACGGATGTAGACTGTGACATGAAAATAAAACCTTGCTGGAAAAACGGCGATAGCACCGGGTAAGAACAATACCTGAGAAGCGATATCCATACAAACAGATGAAGATTGCAGCCGTAACGTCTATAATCAGCGCCCCACACAGAGGTAGAACATGACTGTAACGACTTTTTCCGAACTTGAACTCGACGAAAGCCTGCTGGAAGCTCTCCAGGATAAAGGTTTCACTCGCCCGACCGCCATTCAGGCTGCCGCCATTCCGCCTGCGCTCGATGGCCGTGATGTACTCGGTTCTGCGCCGACAGGCACCGGTAAAACGGCGGCGTATCTGCTGCCAGCGTTGCAGCACCTGCTCGATTTCCCGCGTAAGAAATCCGGTCCGCCGCGTATTTTGATCCTCACCCCAACTCGCGAACTGGCGATGCAGGTGGCCGATCATGCCCGCGAACTGGCGAAACATACGCATCTGGATATCGCCACCATCACTGGTGGCGTGGCTTATATGAACCACGCAGAAGTGTTCAGCGAAAACCAGGACATCGTGGTCGCCACAACCGGTCGTCTGCTGCAGTATATAAAAGAAGAGAACTTTGATTGCCGCGCGGTTGAAACACTGATCCTCGACGAAGCAGACCGTATGCTGGATATGGGCTTCGCCCAGGATATCGAACATATTGCTGGCGAAACTCGCTGGCGTAAACAAACCCTGCTCTTCTCAGCAACGCTGGAAGGCGATGCCATTCAGGATTTTGCCGAGCGTCTACTGGAAGATCCAGTGGAGGTTTCTGCGAATCCGTCCACTCGTGAGCGCAAAAAAATTCATCAGTGGTATTACCGTGCCGATGACCTTGAGCATAAAACCGCGTTGCTGGTGCATCTGTTAAAACAACCAGAAGCGACCCGCTCAATTGTGTTTGTGCGTAAGCGTGAGCGTGTGCATGAGCTGGCAAACTGGCTGCGCGAAGCGGGCATCAACAACTGCTATCTCGAAGGTGAGATGGTACAAGGCAAGCGTAACGAAGCGATCAAACGCCTGACCGAAGGTCGTGTTAACGTGCTGGTTGCAACCGATGTTGCCGCACGCGGTATCGACATTCCGGATGTCAGCCACGTCTTTAACTTCGATATGCCGCGCAGTGGCGATACTTATTTGCACCGTATCGGGCGTACCGCTCGCGCTGGTCGTAAAGGTATCGCTATCTCGCTGGTTGAAGCTCATGACCATCTGCTGCTGGGTAAGGTCGGTCGTTATATTGAAGAGCCGATTAAAGCACGCGTAATTGATGAGTTACGACCGAAGACCCGTGCACCAAGCGAGAAACAGACCGGCAAGCCATCGAAAAAAGTGTTGGCAAAACGCGCCGAGAAGAAAAAGGCTAAAGAGAAAGAGAAGCCACGGGTGAAAAAACGCCATCGCGATACCAAAAATATTGGTAAGCGCCGCAAACCAAGCGGAACGGGCGTGCCGCCGCAAACGACAGAAGAGTAATCATAATGCCGGGTTAAGCCCGGTATTAAAAGTGCAGGCAAACGCAAAATTGCCTGATGCGCTACGCTTATCAGGCCTACGAGACTCATGCAATGTATTGAATTTGCACAATTTTGTAGGCCGGATAAGGCGTTCACGCCGCATCCGGCATGAACAAAGCGCATTTGTCGACAAATTGAATGCCGGGTTTAAGCCCGGCATTATTTTTATCCCGGCAAAAAGCACTCTTCAATACACTGAATAAAAATGTGCATCGCCGGGCTAACCGCTTTTCCGGCATGGTGAGCGCACATTGCCGTAATGGTTTGCGGCGGTTCGCCAAAGGGTAATTCAATTAATTCTCCGCACTCCAGCTCTTTTGCTACCGCAAAGCGCGGTAAGTAGCTGACTCCGATATTTGCTGCGACACATCGCTTGATACTTTCAATGCTTATAAGCTCAATGGTGCTTTCCACCGTGATCCGCCGCTGACGCAGCGTGCTCTCAAAGATCTGACGGAAGACGCATTGCGGTTCGTTAATAATAAAGCTACAGGCGTTATGTCTTCCCGGCTCAGTAAAATCGACATCTGCAATTTGCGGTGAAGCCACCAGCACCAGTGATTGTTCACCCAACTCTCGTCGGTTCAGAGCATCATCATTCCCTACGCGATAAAAAACCCCGACATCTGCCTCATCATTCAGTAGCGCATCACGGATCACGTAACAGTTCAGCGACTGCAACGATAAACGCACTTTTGGTGCGCGTTGCCGAAAACGCTGCAACACCTGCGGCATTCGATAAGAGAGTAACGTTTCGCCTGAAACAACGCGCAGCTCCCCATCCGGATCTGACTCTTTTTTGGCAGCCTCGCGTAGCGTATCCATCACTCTGGTGAGTTCATAAATGTGCGGCAGCAGCTTTTTTCCTTCGCGAGTGAGGCACATCCGTCGGCCAATTTTCTCAAACAACTGGACCGAGAACTCCTGTTCAAGCTGCTGAATATGAAAAGTCACCGTCGATTGTGTGCAGCACAATTTTTGCGAAGCTCGCAAAAAGGAACCCTCTTCCACCACGGTTTTAAGCGTAATAAAACGGCGCAGATCCATAAACCCAAACCTATCGATATTGTCGAATTTAGAATGTAAAAACATTCATTTTTTTAAATGTTTCATGTCGGGTACTGTCTATCAAAACAAAGGAGATAACAAGTGACACCGACCCTATTAAGTGCTTTCTGGACCTACACCCTGATTACTGCCCTCACGCCTGGACCGAACAATATTCTTGCGCTGAGTTCAACCACGTCGCATGGGTTTCGTCAGAGTACCCGCGTACTGGCGGGGATGAGTCTGGGATTTTTGATTGTCATGCTGCTGTGTGCGGGAATTTCATTTTCATTGGCTGTTATCGACCCGGCAGCAGTGCATCTGTTGAGTTGGGCGGGGGCGGCATATATTGTCTGGCTGGCGTGGAAAATCGCTACCAGTCCAACAAAAGAAGACGGACTTCAGGCAAAACCGATCAGCTTTTGGGCGAGCTTTGCGCTACAGTTTGTGAACGTCAAAATTATTTTGTACGGCATTACGGCACTGTCGACGTTTGTTCTGCCGCAAACACAGGCGTTAAGCTGGGTAGTTGGCGTCAGCGTTTTGCTGGCGATGATTGGGACGTTTGGCAATGTGTGCTGGGCGCTGGCGGGGCATCTGTTTCAGCGATTGTTTCGCCACTATGGTCGCCAGTTGAATATCGTTCTGGCGCTGTTGCTGGTCTATTGTGCGGTACGTATTTTCTATTGAAAGACAAAAGAAAAGCGGAAGAGATTACCCTCTTCCGCTTAATAACTTGCTACTTAAGCCTTACAGGCTTTCAGTAAAGGTACGAGCGATAACGTCGCGCTGCTGTTCCGGAGTCAGAGAGTTGAAGCGAACTGCATAACCGGATACACGGATAGTCAGCTGCGGATATTTTTCCGGATGCTTAACTGCATCTTCCAGAGTTTCACGACGCAGAACGTTTACGTTCAGGTGCTGACCACCTTCAACGCGAACTTCTGGTTTAACTTCTACTGGAACTTCACGGTATTCAATGTCACCCAGTTTGCTTACTGCAACCACTTCGTCTTCTGCAAAACCTGCTTTCGCAACGATGCAACGCGCTTCGCCTTTTTCGCTGTCCAGCAGCCAGAAAGAGTTCAGCAGATCGTCATTAGCGGCTTTAGTAATCTGGATACCTGTAATCATGTGATGCCTCCCCGGCAAATTATTTGATTTGATTAGCCTGTCGCGGCCAATTGGTAAAACCATTGTTGCTTGAGTGTATATATACTCCTCAAACACCCTTGATTCTTTGATTTAAATCAACAAAAACCACACATCAAATGTGGTCAGAAATGGATTTTATTGTTTTACATCAACTTATGCGAGCGTGAGATTTTACCAATTTACACTTTTTTGCACTCGTTTATGGCTAAAAAATGAGCTTGATTTTGTTCTGTAGAAAGAAGCAGTTAAGCTAGGCGGATTGAAGATCCGCAGGAGAGCGAGATGACTAACCAATTAACCTGGCATGATGTGCTGGCTGAAGAAAAGCAGCAACCCTATTTTCTTAACACCCTCCAGACCGTTGCCAGCGAGCGGCAGTCCGGGATAACCATCTACCCACCACAAAAAGATGTCTTTAACGCCTTTCGCTTTACTGAACTGGGCGATGTCAAAGTGGTGATCCTCGGTCAGGATCCTTACCACGGCCCCGGACAAGCGCACGGTCTGGCATTTTCCGTTCGCCCAGGTATTGCTATACCGCCTTCTCTACTGAATATGTATAAAGAACTGGAAAATACCCTTCCAGGCTTTACTCGCCCGACACATGGCTATCTTGAAAGCTGGGCACGTCAGGGGGTTCTCCTGCTCAACACCGTATTGACGGTACGCGCAGGCCAGGCACATTCCCACGCCAGCCTCGGCTGGGAAACGTTTACTGATAAAGTCATCAGCCTGATTAATCAGCATCGTGAAGGCGTGGTGTTTTTGTTATGGGGATCACATGCGCAAAAGAAAGGGGCGATTATAGATAAGCAACGCCATCACGTGCTGAAAGCGCCGCATCCGTCGCCGCTTTCGGCGCATCGTGGATTCTTTGGCTGCAACCATTTTATGCTGGCAAATCAGTGGCTGGAACAACGTGGCGAAAAACCGATTGACTGGATGCCAGTGTTACCGGCAGAGAGTGAGTAAATTTGCGGGAAAATGCCGGATGACATCGTTGCCATCCGGCTGATTTATCAGGCTTTGTTCTGACGCCACCATTCGCCAAGCAGCACGCCAGTTGCGACAGAGATATTCAGCCCGGCAACGTTGCCAGTACCATCAATCTTCACGCGCAAATCGTTCGGATCGCGTGCGGCATCCGGTAACCCTTCATATTCCTGACCCAGCACCAGCACCATTTTCTCTGGCAAACTGGTTTTGAACAGCGGTTTACCCTGCTCGCTGGAAGTGGTCACTACGGTATAACCCGCCTGACGGAAATCATCCAGCACGTTAACAATGTTGTCGCCGGTAATCGGCTGAACGTGCTCTGCGCCGCCTTCTGCGGTACGGATTGCCGCACCCGATTCCAGCAACGCCGCATCCTGCACCACAACGCCTTTCACGCCAAAGTGCGCGCAGCTACGCATCATGCCACCCAGGTTATGCGGGTTAGATTCGTTTTCCAGCGCCAGTACACAATCCTGCGCGCCGGCCTGGCTTACCCACTGCTGTACGGTTGTGCCGTTACGCTTTTTAATCAGGAAGCAAACGCCGCCGTGATGTTCCGTGCCTGACGCTTTTGTCAGTTCCGCTTCATCCACTACATGGTACGCTTTGCGGTTTGCAGCCATCCAGCGCAAGGCTTCTTTAAAACGCGGCGTTACGCTCTGGATAAACCAGGCGCGAACAATCGCTTCCGGACGGCTCTGGAACAGTGCCTGACATGCATTTTCGCCGTAAACGCGGGTTTCTTCCGCACGCTGACGACGCAACACTTCCGGATCAATAAAACTTTTACCACTGATGCCACCGTGATCGGCCTTTTCCGGCGTCTCATCACCCGGCGCGCGGGAAACCGTGCGCCACGGCGAATCTTCCCACTTGCGGTCACGGGGCTGACTCTGTTTGTCATCGCGGGCGGGGCGACGGCCACCGTCGGCACGAGATTTTCCTGGACGCCCGCCCCCTTTCCCGGTTCGCGGGTTATGGGTACGTTTATCAGAATCATCATCACTGCGGACATACATCACTTTGACCTTGCCGCTTTTACCTTTCATTTCATCGTTCATGCTTTTCTCCACCAGCGCTGCGCGAAGCGCGCAGATTACCCGAAGTGCGCGCGGTTCGCCATGATTTCGTACCAAAGCCTGCGACTATCATACCTATTGAATAAAACAGATTGTTGTCTGGAACATTGCCTTTGATAATATGTAACATATTAGAAACATACCGGCGTCATTGCCGATAAGTCTCCTTACTCATCTCGAGGTTAGTTATGAATACCGTTTGTACCCATTGTCAGGCCATCAATCGCATTCCCGACGATCGGATCGAAGATGCGGCAAAATGCGGACGCTGCGGTCACGACCTGTTTGACGGAGAGGTGATTAATGCGACCGGTGAAACACTCGACAAATTGCTGAAAGACGATCTGCCTGTAGTGATCGACTTCTGGGCGCCGTGGTGCGGCCCCTGCCGTAACTTCGCGCCGATTTTTGAAGATGTTGCGCAAGAGCGTAGCGGTAAAGTGCGTTTTGTAAAAGTGAATACCGAAGCTGAACGTGAATTAAGCAGCCGCTTTGGTATTCGTAGCATTCCGACGATTATGATTTTCAAAAATGGTCAGGTTGTTGACATGCTCAACGGCGCAGTGCCGAAAGCACCGTTCGATAGTTGGTTGAACGAATCTCTTTAATCTTACCGGGGCGCATCTTGTGCCCCGTTTTCTCCTCTGCGACAATGGCGGTTTTTCGACGCCCTCTCTCATGACCGAAAACGCTGTTCTCCAGTTACGCGCCGAACGTATTGCACGCGCAACGCGTCCTTTTCTTGCCCGTGGTAATCGCGTTCGTCGTTGCCAACGCTGCCTTTTGCCAGAGAAACTTTGCCTCTGTTCGACAATCACCCCAACTGAAGCAAAAAGCCGTTTTTGTTTGCTGATGTTCGATACCGAGCCAATGAAGCCCAGCAATACCGGACGTTTAATTGCTGATATCTTGCCGGATACTGTCGCGTTTCAATGGTCGCGCACTGAACCATCGCAAGATTTGCTGGAGCTGGTACAAAACCCGGATTACCAACCAATGGTGGTTTTTCCCGCCTCGTATGCCGGCGGGCAACGGGAAGTCATCTTCTCGCCGCCTTCCGGTAAGCCGCCGCTGTTTATCATGCTCGATGGCACCTGGCCGGAAGCTCGGAAAATGTTTCGTAAAAGTCCGTATCTGGATAATCTTCCCGTCATTTCCGTCGATCTTTCCCGGCTTTCTGCCTATCGCCTGCGTGAAGCCCAGGCCGAAGGCCAATATTGTACTGCCGAAGTAGCCATCGCACTTTTAGATATGGCGGGCGATACCGAAGCAGCAACGGGCTTAGGCGAGCATTTCACTCGTTTTAAAACGCGCTATCTGGCAGGAAAAACGCAACATCTGGGTAGCATCACAGCAGAACAGTTAGAAAGCGTTTAAAATCATTCGGTCACTTCTGCGGGAGACCGGTATGAGTCAGCGAGGACTGGAAGCACTACTGCGACCAAAATCGATAGCGGTAATTGGCGCATCGATGAAACCCAATCGCGCAGGTTACCTGATGATGCGTAACCTGCTGGCGGGAGGCTTTAACGGGCCGGTACTCCCGGTGACGCCAGCCTGGAAAGCGGTGTTGGGTGTGCTGGCCTGGCCGGATATTGCCAGCTTGCCCTTTACACCCGACCTTGCGGTTTTGTGCACCAATGCCAGCCGCAATCTTGCTCTTCTGGAAGAGCTCGGCGAGAAGGGCTGTAAAACCTGCATTATTCTTTCTGCACCAGCATCTCAACACGAAGATCTCCGCGCCTGCGCCCTGCGCCATAACATGCGTCTGCTCGGGCCAAACAGTCTGGGATTACTGGCTCCCTGGCAAGGTCTGAATGCCAGCTTTTCGCCCGTGCCGATTAAACGCGGCAAGCTGGCGTTTATTTCGCAGTCTGCTGCCGTCTCCAACACCATCCTCGACTGGGCGCAACAGCGTGAAATGGGCTTTTCGTATTTTATTGCTCTCGGCGACAGCCTGGATATCGACGTTGACGAATTGCTCGATTATCTGGCGCGCGACAGTAAAACCAGTGCCATCCTGCTCTACCTCGAACAGTTAAGCGACGCGCGACGCTTTGTTTCGGCTGCCCGTAGCGCCTCTCGCAATAAACCGATTCTGGTGATTAAAAGCGGACGTAGCCCAGCGGCTCAACGTCTGTTGAACACCACGGCAGGAATGGATCCGGCGTGGGATGCGGCTATTCAGCGTGCAGGTTTATTACGAGTGCAGGACACTCACGAACTGTTTTCGGCAGTGGAAACCCTTAGCCATATGCGCCCGCTACGTGGCGACCGGCTGATGATAATTAGCAACGGTGCCGCGCCTGCCGCGCTGGCGCTGGATGCCTTATGGTCGCGCAATGGCAAACTGGCAACGCTCAGTGAAGAGATTTGCCAGAAACTGCGCGATGCGCTGCCAGAACATGTTGCTATCTCTAACCCGCTCGATCTGCGCGATGACGCCAGCAGTGAACATTATGTTAAAACGCTGGATATTCTGCTCCACAGCCAGGATTTTGATGCACTGATGGTTATTCATTCGCCCAGCGCCGCAGCGCCCGCAACAGAAAGTGCGCAAGCATTAATTGAAGCGGTAAAACATCATCCCCGCAGCAAGTATGTATCTCTACTGACGAACTGGTGTGGCGAGCACTCCTCGCAAGAGGCACGACGTTTATTCAGCGAAGCTGGACTGCCAACCTATCGAACGCCGGAAGGAACCATCACCGCTTTTATGCATATGGTGGAGTACCGGCGAAACCAGAAGCAACTACGCGAAACGCCGGCGCTGCCCAGCAATCTGACCTCTAATACCGCAGAAGCGCATATTCTGCTACAGCAAGCCATTGCTGAAGGAGCGACATCACTCGATACCCATGAAGTTCAGCCAATCCTGCAAGCGTACGGCATGAACACGCTCCCCACCTGGATTGCCAGCGATAGCACCGAAGCGGTGCATATTGCTGAACAGATTGGTTATCCGGTGGCGCTGAAGTTGCGCTCGCCGGATATTCCGCATAAATCAGAAGTTCAGGGCGTGATGCTCTATTTGCGTACGGCTAATGAAGTCCAGCAAGCCGCGAACGCTATTTTCGATCGCGTAAAAATGACCTGGCCGCAGGCGCGGGTCCACGGCCTGTTGGTGCAAAGTATGGCTAACCGTGCTGGCGCTCAGGAGTTGCGGGTTGTGGTTGAGCACGATCCGGTTTTCGGGCCGCTTATCATGCTTGGTGAAGGCGGTGTGGAATGGCGTCCTGAAGATCAAGCCGTCGTCGCACTGCCGCCGCTGAATATGAACCTGGCCCGCTATCTGGTTATTCAGGGGATCAAAAGTAAAAAGATTCGTGCGCGCAGTGCGCTACGCCCATTGGATGTTGCAGGCTTGAGTCAGCTTCTGGTGCAGGTTTCCAACCTGATTGTCGATTGCCCGGAGATTCAGCGGCTGGATATTCATCCTTTGCTGGCTTCCGGCAATGAATTTACCGCGCTGGATGTCACGCTGGATATCGCGCCGTTTGAAGGCGATAACGAGAGTCGCCTTGCTGTGCGTCCGTATCCGCATCAGCTGGAAGAGTGGGTAGAATTGAAAAACGGTGAACGCTGCTTGTTCCGCCCGATTTTGCCGGAAGATGAGCCACAGCTTCAGCAATTCATTTCGCGAGTCACCAAAGAAGATCTTTATTACCGCTACTTTAGCGAGATCAACGAATTTACCCATGAAGATTTAGCCAACATGACGCAGATCGACTACGATCGAGAAATGGCTTTTGTGGCGGTACGACGTATTGATCAAACAGAAGAGATCCTTGGCGTCACACGAGCGATCTCTGACCCTGATAACATCGATGCCGAATTTGCCGTACTGGTTCGATCGGACCTCAAAGGATTAGGCTTAGGCCGCCGCTTAATGGAAAAGTTGATTACCTATACGCGAGATCACGGACTGCAACGTCTGAATGGTATTACGATGCCAAACAATCGTGGCATGGTGGCGCTGGCCCGCAAGCTCGGGTTTAACGTTGATATCCAGCTCGAAGAGGGGATCGTTGGGCTTACGCTAAATCTTGCCCAGCGCGAGGAATCATGAGTAAGGTACTGGAAATGTTGACCACTTAATCGGGACTGGTGTTATTATTGCCCGCTTATGTCGTCTGCATTGCACAGAGGACCCTTCAATGAACAGAGAAGAAATGCACTGTGATGTTGTCAAAATTTAAGCGTAATAAACATCAACAACACCTTGCCCAACTACCCAAGATTTCTCAATCAGTTGATGATGTCGATTTCTTTTACGCTCCCGCCGACTTCCGGGAGACGCTGCTGGAAAAAATAGCCAGCGCGAAGCAGCGCATTTGCATCGTTGCCCTGTATCTCGAACAGGATGACGGTGGCAAAGGCATTCTGAACGCGTTGTATGAGGCTAAACGGCAGCGTCCGGAACTGGATGTGCGGGTGCTGGTCGACTGGCATCGTGCACAACGTGGACGCATTGGCGCTGCGGCATCTAACACTAATGCTGACTGGTACTGCCGCATGGCGCAGGAAAATCCGGGCGTAGATGTTCCGGTTTATGGCGTTCCAATCAATACCCGTGAAGCCCTTGGCGTTCTGCACTTTAAAGGCTTTATCATCGACGATAGCGTACTTTATAGCGGTGCCAGCCTGAACGATGTTTATCTGCATCAGCACGATAAATACCGCTACGACCGTTATCATCTGATCCGTAACCGTAAGATGTCAGACATTATGTTTGAATGGGTTACACAGAATATTATGAATGGTCGCGGAGTTAACCGTCTGGATGATGTTAATCGCCCAAAAAGTCCGGAAATCAAGAACAACATTCGCCTGTTCCGCCAGGAGCTACGTGATGCCGCTTATCATTTCCAGGGCGATGCCGATAACGATCAGCTTTCCGTAACGCCGTTGGTTGGTCTGGGGAAATCGAGTCTGTTGAACAAGACCATTTTCCATCTTATGCCTTGTGCCGAGCAGAAACTAACCATCTGCACGCCATACTTCAACCTGCCAGCAATCCTTGTGCGCAATATCATCCAGTTGCTGCGCGAAGGGAAGAAGGTCGAAATCATTGTCGGTGATAAAACCGCGAATGACTTCTACATTCCAGAAGATGAACCTTTCAAGATAATTGGCGCACTGCCTTATCTTTATGAGATCAATCTGCGTCGCTTCCTGAGCCGTTTGCAGTATTACGTCAATACTGACCAGTTAGTGGTTCGGTTATGGAAAGATGACGACAACACCTATCATCTGAAAGGAATGTGGGTTGATGATAAGTGGATGCTGGTAACCGGTAATAACCTCAACCCACGCGCCTGGCGTCTGGATCTGGAAAATGCCATTTTGATCCACGATCCGCAACTGGAACTTGCGCCACAGCGTGAGAAAGAACTGGAGCTGATCCGCGAGCATACCACCATCGTTAAGCACTACCGCGATCTGCAAAGTATTGCCGATTATCCGGTGAAGGTTCGCAAACTTATCCGCCGTTTGCGCCGTATCCGCATCGACCGATTAATTAGTCGCATCCTGTAATCACAACCCCGTCCTGTACGGGGTTTGTTTTTTGGAGGCCCACGTTTTGCGTATTCTTTTTGTCTGTTCGCTATTGTTACTTTCTGGATGCAGCCATATGGCTAACGATAGCTGGAGCGGGCAGGATAAAGCTCAACACTTTATCGCCTCGGCGATGCTTTCCGCAGCCGGAAATGAATATGCACAGCATCAGGGGATGAGTCACGATGGCAGTGCGACTTTCGGGCTGATGTTCTCTGTTGGGCTGGGCGCGTCAAAAGAACTTTGGGATAGCCGCCCCGAGGGGAGCGGCTGGAGCTGGAAAGATTTTGCCTGGGATGTCGCCGGTGCAACTACCGGCTATACCATCTGGCAACTGGCGCATCACTAAAGACGCATCCCCTTCCCTTTGCGATGTAGCATCAAAGAAACCAGAAACGCCACCACGGCCATCAAGGTCACATACCAGAAGAAGGCTGTTTCCATTCCTATTGATTTCAGCGACAACGCTACGTACTCCGCCGAACCACCAAATATAGCATTGGCGACCGCATATGACAGGCCAACGCCTAATGCGCGAACCTGTGCCGGGAACATCTCAGCCTTCAGTATTCCACTGATTGAAGTATAAAAACTCACGATCAGCAGGGCGCACATCACCAGACCAAAAGCGGCATAAGGCGAGGAAACGTTTTGCAATGCTGAGAGAATAGGAACTGTAAAAATGGCTGCCAGAGAACCGAAACATAACATTGAGGTACGGCGACCAATCTTATCCGACAGCGCACCAATGAGTGGTTGAATAAGCATGAATACAAACAATGCGGCTGTCATAATGCCACTCGCCACGTTGGCATGCATTCCCGCAGTATTTACCAGATACTTCTGCATATAAGTGGTGAAGGTATAGAAACAAAGGGAGCCCGCAGCGGTAAAACCGAGAACCATGATGAATGCACGGCGATTGCGCCATAATCCTTTCAGAGATCCAGCTTCTTTTAAAGCGCGTGTTTCTTGTTGTGAAGTTTCATCTAACTGACGACGTAACCACAATGCCACAACCGCTAACACAGCTCCTAACGCGAAAGGAATACGCCATCCCCACTCTCTGAGTGCAGCGTCTTCCATGGTGTGTTGTAAAACCACGACAACCAGTAGTGCCAACAGTTGTCCGCCGATCAACGTGACATACTGAAATGAGGCATAAAAACCTTTACGACCTTCTACTGCGACTTCACTCATATAGGTGGCGCTGGTGCCATATTCTCCACCTACAGATAATCCCTGGAATAAACGCGCGAGAAGTAACAACGCCGGAGCCCAGGTGCCAATAGTTTCATAGCCTGGCAAACATGCGATAACCAGAGAGCCGAAACACATCATACATACTGATAACAGCATCGATTTCTTGCGGCCATGCTTATCGGCAATTCGACCAAATAACCAGCCGCCTATTGGGCGCATCAAGAATCCTGCTGCAAAAACACCGGCTGTTTGCAGTAGTTGAGTGGTCGTGTTACCAGAAGGGAAGAAGATGTGGGCGAAGTAGAGGGAACAAAACGAGTAGACGTAGAAATCAAACCATTCGACCAGGTTGCCTGAAGAGGCCCCTACAATTGCCCAAATGCGGCGACGAGTATCACTACTTGTCAGTTTGCCATCTGCTGTTACAGTGCTTTCTGCCATGCCACTATTTCTCCTGCCATAATCCGATGCTTTGTCGGTTGCTGTTGTTTATTTTTTAGCAATGTAAGTGTTATACATTTGTTATATATGATTATGCAACCTTAACAGTGAATTTAATTAGCAGGGGAACGGTTATTGAGGAGCTTAAGGATAAATTTCTGGTAAGGAGGACACGTATGGAAGTGGGCAAGTAGGGAAAGCCGTATCCGTTGCTGAATCTGGCGTATGTGGGGAAATAATGCGCTGTTGCCCCCTGCCGTAACTCTGCGTAGGACGGATAAGACGCGCCAGCGTCGCATCCGGACTTTTTTCTGCACCAGCGCAAAAAGGCCATCCTTCCGGATGGCCTTTCGCTAAATTTGATGCCTGGCAGTTCCCTACTCTCGCATGGGGAGACCCCACACTACCATCGGCGCTACGGCGTTTCACTTCTGAGTTCGGCATGGGGTCAGGTGGGACCACCGCGCTACGGCCGCCAGGCAAATTCTGTTTTATCAGACCGCTTCTGCGTTCTGATTTAATCTGTATCAGGCTGAAAATCTTCTCTCATCCGCCAAAACATCTTCGGCGTTGTAAGGTTAAGCCTCACGGTTCATTAGTACCGGTTAGCTCAACGCATCGCTGCGCTTACACACCCGGCCTATCAACGTCGTCGTCTTCAACGTTCCTTCAGGACTCTCAAGGAGTCAGGGAGAACTCATCTCGGGGCAAGTTTCGTGCTTAGATGCTTTCAGCACTTATCTCTTCCGCATTTAGCTACCGGGCAGTGCCATTGGCATGACAACCCGAACACCAGTGATGCGTCCACTCCGGTCCTCTCGTACTAGGAGCAGCCCCCCTCAGTTCTCCAGCGCCCACGGCAGATAGGGACCGAACTGTCTCACGACGTTCTAAACCCAGCTCGCGTACCACTTTAAATGGCGAACAGCCATACCCTTGGGACCTACTTCAGCCCCAGGATGTGATGAGCCGACATCGAGGTGCCAAACACCGCCGTCGATATGAACTCTTGGGCGGTATCAGCCTGTTATCCCCGGAGTACCTTTTATCCGTTGAGCGATGGCCCTTCCATTCAGAACCACCGGATCACTATGACCTGCTTTCGCACCTGCTCGCGCCGTCACGCTCGCAGTCAAGCTGGCTTATGCCATTGCACTAACCTCCTGATGTCCGACCAGGATTAGCCAACCTTCGTGCTCCTCCGTTACTCTTTAGGAGGAGACCGCCCCAGTCAAACTACCCACCAGACACTGTCCGCAACCCGGATCACGGGTCCACGTTAGAACATCAAACATTAAAGGGTGGTATTTCAAGGTCGGCTCCACGCAGACTGGCGTCCACGCTTCAAAGCCTCCCACCTATCCTACACATCAAGGCTCAATGTTCAGTGTCAAGCTATAGTAAAGGTTCACGGGGTCTTTCCGTCTTGCCGCGGGTACACTGCATCTTCACAGCGAGTTCAATTTCACTGAGTCTCGGGTGGAGACAGCCTGGCCATCATTACGCCATTCGTGCAGGTCGGAACTTACCCGACAAGGAATTTCGCTACCTTAGGACCGTTATAGTTACGGCCGCCGTTTACCGGGGCTTCGATCAAGAGCTTCGCCTTGCGGCTGACCCCATCAATTAACCTTCCGGCACCGGGCAGGCGTCACACCGTATACGTCCACTTTCGTGTTTGCACAGTGCTGTGTTTTTAATAAACAGTTGCAGCCAGCTGGTATCTTCGACTGATTTCAGCTCCACGAGCAAGTCGCTTCACCTACACATCAGCGTGCCTTCTCCCGAAGTTACGGCACCATTTTGCCTAGTTCCTTCACCCGAGTTCTCTCAAGCGCCTTGGTATTCTCTACCTGACCACCTGTGTCGGTTTGGGGTACGATTTGATGTTACCTGATGCTTAGAGGCTTTTCCTGGAAGCAGGGCATTTGTTGCTTCAGCACCGTAGTGCCTCGTCATCACGCCTCAGCCTTGATTTTCCGGATTTGCCTGGAAAACCAGCCTACACGCTTAAACCGGGACAACCGTCGCCCGGCCAACATAGCCTTCTCCGTCCCCCCTTCGCAGTAACACCAAGTACAGGAATATTAACCTGTTTCCCATCGACTACGCCTTTCGGCCTCGCCTTAGGGGTCGACTCACCCTGCCCCGATTAACGTTGGACAGGAACCCTTGGTCTTCCGGCGAGCGGGCTTTTCACCCGCTTTATCGTTACTTATGTCAGCATTCGCACTTCTGATACCTCCAGCATACCTCACAGCACACCTTCACAGGCTTACAGAACGCTCCCCTACCCAACAACACATAGTGTCGCTGCCGCAGCTTCGGTGCATGGTTTAGCCCCGTTACATCTTCCGCGCAGGCCGACTCGACCAGTGAGCTATTACGCTTTCTTTAAATGATGGCTGCTTCTAAGCCAACATCCTGGCTGTCTGGGCCTTCCCACATCGTTTCCCACTTAACCATGACTTTGGGACCTTAGCTGGCGGTCTGGGTTGTTTCCCTCTTCACGACGGACGTTAGCACCCGCCGTGTGTCTCCCGTGATAACATTCTCCGGTATTCGCAGTTTGCATCGGGTTGGTAAGTCGGGATGACCCCCTTGCCGAAACAGTGCTCTACCCCCGGAGATGAATTCACGAGGCGCTACCTAAATAGCTTTCGGGGAGAACCAGCTATCTCCCGGTTTGATTGGCCTTTCACCCCCAGCCACAAGTCATCCGCTAATTTTTCAACATTAGTCGGTTCGGTCCTCCAGTTAGTGTTACCCAACCTTCAACCTGCCCATGGCTAGATCACCGGGTTTCGGGTCTATACCCTGCAACTTAACGCCCAGTTAAGACTCGGTTTCCCTTCGGCTCCCCTATTCGGTTAACCTTGCTACAGAATATAAGTCGCTGACCCATTATACAAAAGGTACGCAGTCACCCCATAAAGAGGCTCCCACTGCTTGTACGTACACGGTTTCAGGTTCTTTTTCACTCCCCTCGCCGGGGTTCTTTTCGCCTTTCCCTCACGGTACTGGTTCACTATCGGTCAGTCAGGAGTATTTAGCCTTGGAGGATGGTCCCCCCATATTCAGACAGGATACCACGTGTCCCGCCCTACTCATCGAGCTCACAGCATGTGCATTTTTGTGTACGGGGCTGTCACCCTGTATCGCGCGCCTTTCCAGACGCTTCCACTAACACACACACTGATTCAGGCTCTGGGCTGCTCCCCGTTCGCTCGCCGCTACTGGGGGAATCTCGGTTGATTTCTTTTCCTCGGGGTACTTAGATGTTTCAGTTCCCCCGGTTCGCCTCATTAACCTATGGATTCAGTTAATGATAGTGTGTCGAAACACACTGGGTTTCCCCATTCGGAAATCGCCGGTTATAACGGTTCATATCACCTTACCGACGCTTATCGCAGATTAGCACGTCCTTCATCGCCTCTGACTGCCAGGGCATCCACCGTGTACGCTTAGTCGCTTAACCTCACAACCCGAAGATGTTTCGTAAAACACCATCGTGTCGCGAAAATTTGAGAGACTCACGAACAACTTACGTTGTTCAGTGTTTCAATTTTCAGCTTGATCCAGATTTTTAAAGAGCAAATATCTCAAACATCACTCGTAAGTGAGTTTTGAGATACATAGGTCGGCGACTTTCACTCACAAACCAGCAAGTGGCGTCCCCTAGGGGATTCGAACCCCTGTTACCGCCGTGAAAGGGCGGTGTCCTGGGCCTCTAGACGAAGGGGACGTATCAGTCTGCTTCGCAAGACGCCTTGCTTTTTACTTTCTATCAGACAATCTGTGTGAGCACTTCAAAGAACGCTTCTTTAAGGTAAGGAGGTGATCCAACCGCAGGTTCCCCTACGGTTACCTTGTTACGACTTCACCCCAGTCATGAATCACAAAGTGGTAAGCGCCCTCCCGAAGGTTAAGCTACCTACTTCTTTTGCAACCCACTCCCATGGTGTGACGGGCGGTGTGTACAAGGCCCGGGAACGTATTCACCGTGGCATTCTGATCCACGATTACTAGCGATTCCGACTTCATGGAGTCGAGTTGCAGACTCCAATCCGGACTACGACGCACTTTATGAGGTCCGCTTGCTCTCGCGAGGTCGCTTCTCTTTGTATGCGCCATTGTAGCACGTGTGTAGCCCTGGTCGTAAGGGCCATGATGACTTGACGTCATCCCCACCTTCCTCCAGTTTATCACTGGCAGTCTCCTTTGAGTTCCCGGCCGGACCGCTGGCAACAAAGGATAAGGGTTGCGCTCGTTGCGGGACTTAACCCAACATTTCACAACACGAGCTGACGACAGCCATGCAGCACCTGTCTCACAGTTCCCGAAGGCACCAATCCATCTCTGGAAAGTTCTGTGGATGTCAAGACCAGGTAAGGTTCTTCGCGTTGCATCGAATTAAACCACATGCTCCACCGCTTGTGCGGGCCCCCGTCAATTCATTTGAGTTTTAACCTTGCGGCCGTACTCCCCAGGCGGTCGACTTAACGCGTTAGCTCCGGAAGCCACGCCTCAAGGGCACAACCTCCAAGTCGACATCGTTTACGGCGTGGACTACCAGGGTATCTAATCCTGTTTGCTCCCCACGCTTTCGCACCTGAGCGTCAGTCTTCGTCCAGGGGGCCGCCTTCGCCACCGGTATTCCTCCAGATCTCTACGCATTTCACCGCTACACCTGGAATTCTACCCCCCTCTACGAGACTCAAGCCTGCCAGTATCAGATGCAGTTCCCAGGTTGAGCCCGGGGATTTCACATCTGACTTAACAGACCGCCTGCGTGCGCTTTACGCCCAGTAATTCCGATTAACGCTTGCACCCTCCGTATTACCGCGGCTGCTGGCACGGAGTTAGCCGGTGCTTCTTCTGCGGGTAACGTCAATGAGCAAAGGTATTAACTTTACTCCCTTCCTCCCCGCTGAAAGTACTTTACAA
>NZ_KE136726.1:0-63784 GCF_000407925.1 Escherichia sp. KTE31
TCAGGGAGAACTCATCTCGGGGCAAGTTTCGTGCTTAGATGCTTTCAGCACTTATCTCTTCCGCATTTAGCTACCGGGCAGTGCCATTGGCATGACAACCCGAACACCAGTGATGCGTCCACTCCGGTCCTCTCGTACTAGGAGCAGCCCCCCTCAGTTCTCCAGCGCCCACGGCAGATAGGGACCGAACTGTCTCACGACGTTCTAAACCCAGCTCGCGTACCACTTTAAATGGCGAACAGCCATACCCTTGGGACCTACTTCAGCCCCAGGATGTGATGAGCCGACATCGAGGTGCCAAACACCGCCGTCGATATGAACTCTTGGGCGGTATCAGCCTGTTATCCCCGGAGTACCTTTTATCCGTTGAGCGATGGCCCTTCCATTCAGAACCACCGGATCACTATGACCTGCTTTCGCACCTGCTCGCGCCGTCACGCTCGCAGTCAAGCTGGCTTATGCCATTGCACTAACCTCCTGATGTCCGACCAGGATTAGCCAACCTTCGTGCTCCTCCGTTACTCTTTAGGAGGAGACCGCCCCAGTCAAACTACCCACCAGACACTGTCCGCAACCCGGATCACGGGTCCACGTTAGAACATCAAACATTAAAGGGTGGTATTTCAAGGTCGGCTCCACGCAGACTGGCGTCCACGCTTCAAAGCCTCCCACCTATCCTACACATCAAGGCTCAATGTTCAGTGTCAAGCTATAGTAAAGGTTCACGGGGTCTTTCCGTCTTGCCGCGGGTACACTGCATCTTCACAGCGAGTTCAATTTCACTGAGTCTCGGGTGGAGACAGCCTGGCCATCATTACGCCATTCGTGCAGGTCGGAACTTACCCGACAAGGAATTTCGCTACCTTAGGACCGTTATAGTTACGGCCGCCGTTTACCGGGGCTTCGATCAAGAGCTTCGCCTTGCGGCTGACCCCATCAATTAACCTTCCGGCACCGGGCAGGCGTCACACCGTATACGTCCACTTTCGTGTTTGCACAGTGCTGTGTTTTTAATAAACAGTTGCAGCCAGCTGGTATCTTCGACTGATTTCAGCTCCACGAGCAAGTCGCTTCACCTACGTATCAGCGTGCCTTCTCCCGAAGTTACGGCACCATTTTGCCTAGTTCCTTCACCCGAGTTCTCTCAAGCGCCTTGGTATTCTCTACCTGACCACCTGTGTCGGTTTGGGGTACGATTTGATGTTACCTGATGCTTAGAGGCTTTTCCTGGAAGCAGGGCATTTGTTGCTTCAGCACCGTAGTGCCTCGTCATCACGCCTCAGCCTTGATTTTCCGGATTTGCCTGGAAAACCAGCCTACACGCTTAAACCGGGACAACCGTCGCCCGGCCAACATAGCCTTCTCCGTCCCCCCTTCGCAGTAACACCAAGTACAGGAATATTAACCTGTTTCCCATCGACTACGCCTTTCGGCCTCGCCTTAGGGGTCGACTCACCCTGCCCCGATTAACGTTGGACAGGAACCCTTGGTCTTCCGGCGAGCGGGCTTTTCACCCGCTTTATCGTTACTTATGTCAGCATTCGCACTTCTGATACCTCCAGCATGCCTCACAGCACACCTTCACAGGCTTACAGAACGCTCCCCTACCCAACAACACATAGTGTCGCTGCCGCAGCTTCGGTGCATGGTTTAGCCCCGTTACATCTTCCGCGCAGGCCGACTCGACCAGTGAGCTATTACGCTTTCTTTAAATGATGGCTGCTTCTAAGCCAACATCCTGGCTGTCTGGGCCTTCCCACATCGTTTCCCACTTAACCATGACTTTGGGACCTTAGCTGGCGGTCTGGGTTGTTTCCCTCTTCACGACGGACGTTAGCACCCGCCGTGTGTCTCCCGTGATAACATTCTCCGGTATTCGCAGTTTGCATCGGGTTGGTAAGTCGGGATGACCCCCTTGCCGAAACAGTGCTCTACCCCCGGAGATGAATTCACGAGGCGCTACCTAAATAGCTTTCGGGGAGAACCAGCTATCTCCCGGTTTGATTGGCCTTTCCCCCCCAGCCACAAGTCATCCGCTAATTTTTCAACATTAGTCGGTTCGGTCCTCCAGTTAGTGTTACCCAACCTTCAACCTGCCCATGGCTAGATCACCGGGTTTCGGGTCTATACCCTGCAACTTAACGCCCAGTTAAGACTCGGTTTCCCTTCGGCTCCCCTATTCGGTTAACCTTGCTACAGAATATAAGTCGCTGACCCATTATACAAAAGGTACGCAGTCACCCCATAAAGAGGCTCCCACTGCTTGTACGTACACGGTTTCAGGTTCTTTTTCACTCCCCTCGCCGGGGTTCTTTTCGCCTTTCCCTCACGGTACTGGTTCACTATCGGTCAGTCAGGAGTATTTAGCCTTGGAGGATGGTCCCCCCATATTCAGACAGGATACCACGTGTCCCGCCCTACTCATCGAGCTCACAGCATGTGCATTTTTGTGTACGGGGCTGTCACCCTGTATCGCGCGCCTTTCCAGACGCTTCCACTAACACACACACTGATTCAGGCTCTGGGCTGCTCCCCGTTCGCTCGCCGCTACTGGGGGAATCTCGGTTGATTTCTTTTCCTCGGGGTACTTAGATGTTTCAGTTCCCCCGGTTCGCCTCATTAACCTATGGATTCAGTTAATGATAGTGTGTCGAAACACACTGGGTTTCCCCATTCGGAAATCGCCGGTTATAACGGTTCATATCACCTTACCGACGCTTATCGCAGATTAGCACGTCCTTCATCGCCTCTGACTGCCAGGGCATCCACCGTGTACGCTTAGTCGCTTAACCTCACAACCCGAAGATGTTTCGTAAAACACCATCGTGTCGCGAAAATTTGAGAGACTCACGAACAACTTGCGTTGTTCAGTGTTTCAATTTTCAGCTTGATCCAGATTTTTAAAGAGCAAATATCTCAAACATCACTCGTAAGTGAGTTTTGAGATACATAGGTCGGCGACTTTCACTCACAAACCAGCAAGTGGCGTCCCCTAGGGGATTCGAACCCCTGTTACCGCCGTGAAAGGGCGGTGTCCTGGGCCTCTAGACGAAGGGGACGTATCAGTCTGCTTCGCAAGACGCCTTGCTTTTTACTTTCTATCAGACAATCTGTGTGAGCACTTCAAAGAACGCTTCTTTAAGGTAAGGAGGTGATCCAACCGCAGGTTCCCCTACGGTTACCTTGTTACGACTTCACCCCAGTCATGAATCACAAAGTGGTAAGCGCCCTCCCGAAGGTTAAGCTACCTACTTCTTTTGCAACCCACTCCCATGGTGTGACGGGCGGTGTGTACAAGGCCCGGGAACGTATTCACCGTGGCATTCTGATCCACGATTACTAGCGATTCCGACTTCATGGAGTCGAGTTGCAGACTCCAATCCGGACTACGACGCACTTTATGAGGTCCGCTTGCTCTCGCGAGGTCGCTTCTCTTTGTATGCGCCATTGTAGCACGTGTGTAGCCCTGGTCGTAAGGGCCATGATGACTTGACGTCATCCCCACCTTCCTCCAGTTTATCACTGGCAGTCTCCTTTGAGTTCCCGGCCGGACCGCTGGCAACAAAGGATAAGGGTTGCGCTCGTTGCGGGACTTAACCCAACATTTCACAACACGAGCTGACGACAGCCATGCAGCACCTGTCTCACAGTTCCCGAAGGCACCAATCCATCTCTGGAAAGTTCTGTGGATGTCAAGACCAGGTAAGGTTCTTCGCGTTGCATCGAATTAAACCACATGCTCCACCGCTTGTGCGGGCCCCCGTCAATTCATTTGAGTTTTAACCTTGCGGCCGTACTCCCCAGGCGGTCGACTTAACGCGTTAGCTCCGGAAGCCACGCCTCAAGGGCACAACCTCCAAGTCGACATCGTTTACGGCGTGGACTACCAGGGTATCTAATCCTGTTTGCTCCCCACGCTTTCGCACCTGAGCGTCAGTCTTCGTCCAGGGGGCCGCCTTCGCCACCGGTATTCCTCCAGATCTCTACGCATTTCACCGCTACACCTGGAATTCTCCCCCCCTCTACGAGACTCAAGCCTGCCAGTATCAGATGCAGTTCCCAGGTTGAGCCCGGGGATTTCACATCTGACTTAACAGACCGCCTGCGTGCGCTTTACGCCCAGTAATTCCGATTAACGCTTGCACCCTCCGTATTACCGCGGCTGCTGGCACGGAGTTAGCCGGTGCTTCTTCTGCGGGTAACGTCAATGAGCAAAGGTATTAACTTTACTCCCTTCCTCCCCGCTGAAAGTACTTTACAACCCGAAGGCCTTCTTCATACACGCGGCATGGCTGCATCAGGCTTGCGCCCATTGTGCAATATTCCCCACTGCTGCCTCCCGTAGGAGTCTGGACCGTGTCTCAGTTCCAGTGTGGCTGGTCATCCTCTCAGACCAGCTAGGGATCGTCGCCTAGGTGAGCCGTTACCCCACCTACTAGCTAATCCCATCTGGGCACATCCGATGGCAAGAGGCCCGAAGGTCCCCCTCTTTGGTCTTGCGACGTTATGCGGTATTAGCTACCGTTTCCAGTAGTTATCCCCCTCCATCGGGCAGTTTCCCAGACATTACTCACCCGTCCGCCACTCGTCAACAAAGCAGCAAGCTGCTTTCTGTTACCGTTCGACTTGCATGTGTTAGGCCTGCCGCCAGCGTTCAATCTGAGCCATGATCAAACTCTTCAATTTAAAAGTTTGATGCTCAAAGAATTAAACTTCGTAATGAATTACGTGTTCACTCTTGAGACTTGGTATTCATTTATCGTCCGAGGACGTTAAGAATCCGTATCTTCGAGTGCCCACACAGATTGTCTGATAAATTGTTAAAGAGCAGTACCGCTTCGCTTTTTCTCAGCGGCGCTGGGGTGTGCATAATACACTTTCCCGCCACAGAGTCAAGCATTTATTTTTGCTTTCTCTGCCGGAATTCTCAGGAGAACCCCGCTGACCCGGCGGCGTGTTTGCCGTTGTTCCGTGTCAGTGGTGGCGCATTATAGGGAGTTATTTCGGCCTGACAAGCGAAAAATATAAAAACTTTATCGTTCGCTCATTTTTCAGGCAAAACATCTTAAATATAGTCTTTTCCGTCTAACTTATAGACAAAAGCGAGCCCCCAGGGGCTCGCTTTTCTTATTTACTGGACGGCGACAATCCGGTCTTCATTAACTTCCAGGCGGATCACTTTACCCGGAACCAATTCACCAGACAGTATTTGCTGTGCCAGCGGGTTTTCGATCTGCTGCTGGATTGCACGTTTCAGAGGACGTGCACCATAGACCGGATCGTAACCGTTCTCGCTCAGCAGTTTCAGCGCCTCGTCAGAAATGTGGATTTCATAACCACGTTCTTCCAGACGTTTGTACAGACGTTTCAACTGAATCTGCGCAATCGACGCAATGTGCTGTTCACCCAGCGGATGGAAGACCACCACTTCATCGATACGGTTAATGAATTCCGGACGGAAGTTATGGCTTACCACACCGAGCACCAACTCTTTCATGTGCGCATAATCCAGTTCACCGAAGCGTTCCTGAATCAAATCGGAACCGAGGTTAGAGGTCATAATGACAACCGTATTACGGAAGTCGACCGTTCTCCCCTGCCCGTCAGTCAGACGCCCATCATCCAGTACCTGCAACAGAATGTTGAAGACATCCGGATGCGCTTTTTCTACTTCATCCAGCAGGATGACGGAATACGGGCGACGACGCACCGCTTCGGTCAGGTAGCCACCTTCTTCATAACCCACATATCCCGGAGGCGCACCAACCAGACGAGACACCGAATGTTTCTCCATAAACTCGGACATATCGATACGAACCATCGCCTCGTCGCTATCGAACATAAAGTTCGCCAGCGCCTTACAAAGTTCAGTTTTACCCACACCAGTTGGGCCGAGGAACAGGAATGAACCAATCGGGCGATTTGGATCGGCAAGCCCCGCACGACTACGACGAATAGCGTTAGATACCGCATCAACCGCTTCGTTCTGACCAATAACGCGATGGTGCAGTTCTTGCTCCATACGTAGCAGTTTTTCGCGCTCACTTTCCATCATGCGAGAAACCGGAATCCCCGTCCAACGCGCCAGCACTTCAGCAATTTCGGCATCTGTCACTTTATTACGCAACAGACGCATAGTTTTACCTTCGAGCTGCGTTGCGGCTTCCAGTTGCTTTTCCAGTTCCGGGATTTTGCCGTATTGCAGTTCAGACATCCGAGCCAGGTCACCCACACGGCGAGCCTGTTCAATGGCGATTTTCGCCTGCTCCAGTTCCGCTTTAATAGTCTGCGTACCAGAGAGCGATGCTTTCTCTGCTTTCCACTCTTCTTCTAACTCGGAGTACTGACGTTCTTTGTCGCTCAGTTCTTCGTTGAGCATATCCAGGCGTTTTTTACTGGCTTCATCAGACTCTTTCATTAACGCCTGTTGTTCCAGTTTGAGCTGGATGATACGACGATCGAGTCGGTCGAGTTCTTCTGGTTTTGAGTCAATCTGCATACGAATGCTGGATGCTGCTTCATCGATCAGGTCGATGGCTTTATCCGGCAGTTGACGGTCAGCAATGTAGCGATGAGACAACGTCGCCGCTGCAACAATTGCCGGGTCAGTAATTTGCACATGGTGGTGCAGCTCGTAACGTTCTTTCAGGCCACGCAGAATCGCAATGGTATCTTCAACAGAAGGTTCGGCAACAAACACTTTCTGGAAACGACGTTCCAGCGCAGCATCTTTTTCGATGTACTGGCGATATTCGTCAAGCGTCGTGGCTCCCACGCAGTGCAGTTCACCACGAGCTAGCGCCGGTTTCAGCATGTTCCCGGCGTCCATTGCGCCATCGGCTTTACCCGCGCCGACCATAGTATGTAATTCGTCGATAAACAGGATGACGTTGCCTTCCTGTTTAGCGAGATCGTTCAGTACGCCTTTTAATCGTTCCTCAAACTCACCGCGATATTTCGCCCCGGCCACCAGCGCGCCCATATCCAGTGCCAGTACGCGGCGGCCTTTCAGCCCTTCCGGCACTTCGCCATTGATAATACGCTGCGCCAGACCTTCAACGATGGCAGTCTTACCAACGCCAGGTTCACCAATCAGCACCGGGTTATTTTTAGTACGACGTTGCAGTACCTGAATGGTACGGCGAATTTCTTCATCACGACCAATCACCGGATCGAGTTTGCCCTGTTCGGCACGTTCGGTAAGGTCGATGGTGTATTTTTTCAAAGCCTGACGTTGGTCTTCGGCTCCTTGATCGTTCACGCTTTCACCTCCACGCATTTGTTCAATCGCTTGAGTAATGTTGGCGGTGGTCGCCCCTGCTGCTTTCAGGATGTCGGCCAGCGTGCCGCGAGACTCAAGTGCCGCCAGAACGAACAGTTCTGACGAAATAAAATTATCACCACGTTTTTGCGCCAGCTTGTCGCAAAGATTAAGAACGCGCACCAGATCCTGTGAAGGCTGGACATCGCCACCCGTACCTTCAACCTGCGGTAAACGATTTAATGCCTGATTGATATCTGTGCGCAACTGGCCAACATTAATGCCAGCGGATGTTAATAAAGGGCTAACCGAACCCCCTTCCTGATTCAGCAGGGCGCTCATTAAATGAAGTGGTTCGATGAATTGGTTGTCGTGCCCGAGTGCAAGTGATTGGGCATCGGCAAGAGCAAGCTGGAATTTATTAGTAAGACGATCCAGACGCATAACTCCTCCCATAACGGATCAAAGTTGCTACTGGAGATTAAATGAGGTCATCCCTCAATTATTCAAGGTTATTGACCAGATTAATGTGAAAAGAAAATCACGCGTACCGGATCGTCTTGATTCTTTAGGTTATATCAGCCAAATGAAACTTGCCATACGACCCGTGGTCTTGTCGCGACGATAAGAGAAGAAAGTCTCATTTTCCGTGAATGTACAGCGGTCGCCGCCGAAAATTTGCTCAACACCAACGCTCGCCAGACGCTGGCGGGCAAGCTGATAAATATCCGCCAGATACTTATCACCATGCTGAATAAAAGCTGCACTCGCTTTGGCGTCTACTGCCATAAATGCCTCGCGAACTTCCGCCCCCACTTCAAACGCGCGTGGACCGATTGCTGGCCCTAACCAGGCGAGAATATTTTCTGGATTATCAGCAAAACAGGAAACCGTCTCTTCCAGCACCCCAGCGCACAGCCCACGCCAACCAGCATGGGCTGCAGCCACTTCCGTTCCCGCACGATTACAAAACAGCACGGGCAGGCAGTCGGCAGTCATCACTGCGCAAATTGTGCCGGGCGTGTTGCTATAAGAGGCATCCGCTCGTTTTGAAGCATAAGGTTCGCCAGTAAGCTTAAGCACATCTTTACCGTGCACCTGCTCAAGCCAAACCGGTTTTGAAGGCAAATTGCCCGCAGCAAAAAGCCGCTTGCGATTCTCCTCAACGTGATCCGGGTTATCGCCACAATGGGCGCCGAGGTTGAGCGAGTCGTAAGGCGGCAAGCTCACGCCGCCGATACGGGTAGAGCTACAGGCCGCAACACCTTTTGGCAGCGGCCACTGCGGGACAATCAGCTTACTCATAACCAGTCAACTTCATCCTTATGCTCTTCGAAATCGGCGCGCATCACCTCAATCAACTCCACCATATCTTGTGGAATAGGCGCATGCCATTCCATTTCGATGCCGGAGATTGGGTGATAAAGACGCAACATGGTTGCATGAAGCGCCTGGCGGTCAAACTTACGCAATGTGGAGATAAACGCTTCCGAAGCACCTTTTGGCGGACGCGGACGGCCACCATAAACCGGATCGCCCACCAGCGGATGAGTGATATGGGCCATATGCACGCGGATCTGGTGCGTACGTCCAGTTTCCAGACGCAACCGCAGACGCGTGTGCACACGGAAGTGTTCCATGATGCGATAGTGAGTCACCGCCGGTTTGCCCATCGGATGCACCGCCATGTGAGTACGTTTGGTCGGGTGGCGGCTGATTGGTTCATCTACTGTCCCGCCAGCGGTCATATGACCAATTGCCACCGCTTCATACTCACGAGTAATTTCACGCCTTTGCAAAGATTCGACTAAACGCGTCTGAGCCGGAACGGTTTTTGCGACAACCATCAGACCAGTGGTGTCTTTATCCAGACGATGGACAATGCCCGCACGTGGAACATCAGCAATGGGCGGATAGTAATGAAGCAACGCATTCAGTACCGTGCCATCCGGGTTACCCGCGCCAGGATGTACCACCAGGTCGCGCGGTTTATTAATGACGATGATATCTTCATCTTCATAGACGATATCCAGCGGGATATCCTGCGGTTCAAAACGCGCTTCTTCTTCAATCTCAGCGTTGATGGCAACCTGCTCGCCACCCAATACTTTTTCTTTCGGCTTATCACAAACTTTGCCGTTTACCAGCACGCGCTGGTCGAGGATCCATTCTTTTATTCGCGAACGTGAATAATCCGGGAACATTTCGGCCAAAGCCTGATCTAAGCGTTGACCGAGTTGGTTTTCGGACACCGTTGCAGTGAGCTGTACTCGTTGTGCCATATATACTGCTTCTTCGTTTATCGTTGGGGTTTTACGGCTTTGCCGTTTAATATAGTGTGCTATTGTAGCTGGTCTTAACCGGGAGCAGGAACAGAGAATCTCCCGTATTACATTTTGAGGAAAGTCAAAACGTCATGACGCGCATGAAATATCTGGTGGCAGCCGCCACACTAAGCCTGTTTTTGGCGGGTTGCTCGGGGTCAAAGGAAGAAGTACCTGATAATCCGCCAAATGAAATTTACGCGACTGCACAACAAAAGCTGCAGGACGGTAACTGGAGACAGGCAATAACGCAACTGGAAGCGTTAGATAATCGCTATCCGTTTGGTCCGTATTCGCAGCAGGTGCAGCTGGATCTCATCTACGCCTACTATAAAAACGCCGATTTGCCGTTAGCGCAGGCTGCCATCGATCGTTTTATTCGCCTTAACCCGACCCATCCGAATATCGATTATGTCATGTACATGCGTGGCCTGACCAATATGGCGCTGGATGACAGTGCGCTGCAAGGGTTCTTTGGCGTTGACCGTAGCGATCGCGATCCTCAACATGCACGAGCTGCGTTTAGTGACTTTTCCAAATTGGTTCGCGGCTATCCGAACAGTCAGTACACCACCGATGCCACCAAACGTCTGGTATTCCTGAAAGATCGTCTGGCGAAATATGAATACTCCGTTGCTGAGTACTATACAGAACGTGGTGCATGGGTTGCCGTCGTTAACCGTGTAGAAGGCATGTTGCGCGATTACCCGGATACCAAGGCTACGCGTGATGCGCTGCCGCTGATGGAAAATGCATACCGTCAGATGCAGATGAATGCGCAAGCTGAAAAAGTAGCGAAAATCATCGCCGCAAATAGCAGCAATACATAACAGAATTCTGAGACGCAAAACGGCAGCCCTTAAGCTGCCGTTTTTTTATTCTATAACAACCGTGACTGAAGCTATTTAGTCGCGACCGATCTCATCAAATATGGCTCGGTTTGAGACATTCCTCAAGTAAAAAAACACCTCTTCCTGCGATTTCTCACAAAAAAGCTTCGTTGACAAAAAGTGACAAAATTATGAGATTTCCATCACATATTTTGACATCAGGAACGGTATGCTGAATTCACCAAGACGGGAAGACAAGAGGTAAAATTTATGACAATGAACATTACCAGCAAACAAATGGAAATTACTCCGGCCATCCGCCAACATGTCGCAGACCGTCTCGCCAAACTGGAAAAATGGCAAACACATCTGATTAATCCACATATCATTCTGTCCAAAGAGCCACAAGGGTTCGTTGCTGACGCCACAATCAATACACCTAACGGCGTTCTGGTTGCCAGTGGTAAACATGAAGATATGTACACCGCAATTAACGAATTGATCAACAAGCTGGAACGGCAGCTCAATAAACTGCAGCACAAAGGCGAAGCACGTCGTGCCGCAACATCGGTGAAAGACGCCAACTTCGTCGAAGAAGTTGAAGAAGAGTAGTCCTTTATATTGAGTGTATCGCCAACGCGCCTTCGGGCGCGTTTTTTGTTGACAGCGTGAAAACAGTACAGGTACTGTACTGAAGTCGCTTAAGGAAACAAACATGAAACACACGCCGTTCTTCTTCGCATTCTTTTTTACCTTCCCCTGAATGGGAGGCGTTTCGTCGTGTGAAACAGAATGCGAAGACGAACAATAAGGCCTCCCAAACCGGGGGGCCTTTTTTATTGATAACAAAAAAGGCAACACTATGACATCGGAAACCCCATTACTGGCGCTGCGCGAGAAAATCAGCGCGCTGGATGAAAAATTACTGGCGTTACTGGCAGAGCGGCGCGAACTGGCCGTCGAGGTGGGAAAAGCCAAACTGCTCTCGCATCGCCCGGTACGTGATATTGATCGTGAACGCGATTTACTGGAAAGATTAATTACGCTCGGTAAAGCGCACCATCTGGACGCCCATTACATTACTCGCCTGTTCCAGCTCATCATTGAAGATTCCGTATTAACTCAGCAGGCACTGCTCCAGCAGCATCTCAATAAAATTAATCCACATTCAGCTCGTATTGCTTTTCTCGGCCCTAAAGGTTCCTATTCACACCTTGCCGCACGTCAGTACGCCGCCCGCCATTTCGAACAATTTATTGAAAGCGGTTGCGCAAAATTTGCCGATATTTTTAATCAGGTGGAAACGGGTCAGGCCGACTATGCCGTTGTACCGATTGAAAATACCAGCTCAGGTGCCATAAACGACGTTTACGATCTACTGCAACATACCAGCTTATCGATTGTCGGCGAGATGACGCTGACCATCGACCACTGCCTGCTGGTTTCTGGTACTACAGATTTATCAACCATCACTACAGTCTACAGCCATCCACAGCCGTTCCAGCAATGCAGTAAATTCCTTAATCGTTACCCGCACTGGAAAATTGAATATACCGAAAGTACATCTGCGGCGATGGAAAAGGTTGCACAGGCAAAATCACCGCATATTGCTGCACTGGGGAGCGAGGCCGGCGGCACCTTGTACGGTTTACAGGTACTGGAGCGTATTGAGGCAAACCAGCGACAAAACTTCACCCGATTTGTGGTGCTGGCACGTAAAGCCATTAATGTGTCTGACCAGGTTCCGGCAAAAACCACGCTGTTAATAGCGACCGGACAACAAGCAGGTGCACTGGTTGAAGCATTGCTGGTACTGCGCAACCATAATCTGATTATGACCCGTCTGGAATCACGCCCGATTCACGGTAATCCGTGGGAAGAGATGTTTTATCTGGATATTCAGGCCAATCTTGAATCAGCGGAAATGCAAAAAGCATTGAAAGAATTAGGTGAAATCACCCGTTCGATGAAGGTATTGGGCTGTTACCCAAGTGAGAACGTAGTGCCTGTTGATCCGGCGTGATGAAATCGTGCCGGGTGATGTCTCCCCCGGCACAAGATGACTACTGGCGACTGTCGTTCGCCTGACGCAATAACACGCGGCTTTCACTCTGAAAACGTTGCGCATAATCGCCAAACCAGTTTTCCACCTTGCGGAAACTGTCGATAAACGCCTGCTTGTCCCCTTTCTCCAGCAGCTCAATTGCCTCGCCAAAACGCTTATAGTAACGCTTGATCAACGCCAGATTACGTTCCGACGACATAATAATATCAGCATATAGTTGCGGATCCTGAGCAAACAGTCGCCCGACCATCGCCAGCTCAAGGCGGTAAATGGGCGAAGAGAGCGCCAGAAGTTGCTCAAGCTGAACATTTTCTTCTGCCAAGTGCAGGCCATAAGCAAAAGTGGCAAAGTGGCGCAGTGCCTGAATAAACGCCATATTCTGATCGTGTTCGACGGCGCTAATCCGATGCAGCCTCGCACCCCAGACCTGAATTTGCTCCAGGAACCATTGATATGCTTCCGGCTGGCGTCCATCGCACCAGACCACCACCTGCTTCGCCAGACTGCCGCTATCCGGACCAAACATCGGGTGAAGCCCCAGCACTGGACCATCATGCGCCGCCAGCATGGCCTGTAACGGCCCATTTTTCACTGATGCCAGATCGACCAGAATACAGTCTTGCGGTAAACGTGGTAATTTGGCGATGACCTGTTCAGTCACATGAATAGGCACGCTGACAATCACCATACCGGCATCGGCAACAATCTCAGCCGCACGTTCCCAGTCATGTTGTTCAAGAATCCGCACCTGATAGCCAGACAGCGTAAGCATCTTCTCGAACAAGCGCCCCATCTGACCGCCGCCACCAACAATGACTACGGGACGTAGTGAAGGACAAAGCGTTTTAAACCCTTTGTCGTTTTCACTGGAGTAGGACTCACGCATTACCCGACGCAGAACATCTTCAATCAGATCTGGCGGCACGCCGAGGGCTTCCGCCTCAGCGCGCCGCGAGGCCAGCATCGATGCCTCGCGCTCCGGAACATAAATGGGCAACCCAAAGCGACTTTTCACCTCGCCGACCTCGGCGACCAGTTCCAGACGCTTCGCTAATAAATTCAGCAGTTCTTTATCGACTTCATCAATTTGATCGCGTAACGCGGTCAACTCAGCAACCATAATAAACCTCTTAAGCCACGCGCGCCGTCAGCTGCCCGTTCAGATCCTGATGAATCTCACGCAGCAAGGCATCAGTCATTTCCCAGCTAATGCAGGCATCTGTTACGGATACACCGTATTTCATTTCACTGCGCGGTTGCTCGGAAGACTGATTACCTTCGTGGATGTTACTTTCGATCATCAGACCAATAATTGAGCGATTGCCATCTTTAATTTGAGCAACCACGGATTCTGCCACCGCAGGCTGACGGCGATAATCTTTATTGGAATTACCGTGGCTGCAATCTACCATCAGTGAGGGGCGCAGTCCCGCCTGTTCCATCTCTTTTTCACATTGCGCGACATCCGCAGGGCTGTAGTTCGGTGCTTTACCGCCGCGCAGGATCACATGTCCGTCAGGATTACCCTGAGTTTGTAGCAGCGCCACCTGTCCTGCCTGATTAATACCAACAAAGCGATGCGGTTGTGCAGCGGCACGCATAGCATTGATTGCTGTCGCCAGACTGCCATCAGTGCCGTTTTTAAAACCAACCGGCATGGAAAGCCCGGATGCCATTTCACGGTGCGTTTGCGATTCCGTGGTACGAGCACCAATTGCCGACCAGCTAAACAGGTCACCCAAATATTGCGGGCTGTTTGGATCTAACGCTTCCGTCGCCAGCGGCAGCCCCATGCTCACCAGTTCAAGCAGCAATTTACGCGCGATTTGCAGGCCGGCTTCTACGTCAAAAGAGCCATCCATATGAGGATCGTTAATTAACCCTTTCCAGCCGATGGTAGTACGGGGTTTTTCAAAATAGACGCGCATCACCAGATAGAGGCTATCGCTGACCTCTGCGGCAAGAGCTTTAAATCGACGAGCATATTCCAGAGCGGTTTCAGGATCATGAATGGAGCAAGGCCCACAAACTACCAACAGACGAGGATCGCGCCCGGCGATAATATCTGAAATAGTTTTACGCGAATCAGCAATCTGGGCTTCTTGATGCTGGCTTAATGGAAAAGCTGCCTTCAACTGTTCCGGGGTCATCAGAACCTGTTCGTCGGTAATGTGTACGTTATTCAGCGCGTCTTTTTTCATGATGGCGATCCTGTTTATGCTCGTTTGCGATAGTCAATCCTCAGCGAGGATGACGTAACGATAACACAACAAGTAAAGATTTCAATCCATATTTCGTAAATATTACTTTACACATGCAATTTTAATAAGCTAAAAGCCTCAAAATTCGTATAAATAAATTTACACCTTCATTAAAAACAATCCGCTATGCTTTGAAAAAGGAGAGAAAATGATGAAAAAATTTATCGGTTCCTTGTTGGCTTTAGTGGTTTGTGGGTGCCAGATTGATCCTTATACTCACGCGCCAAACTTAACCAGCACCGACTGGTATGATGTTGGTATGGAAGATGCAATATCTGGTATTGCCATAAAAGATGGCGATACATTTAGCGATTCACAGGCTGATCGGAGGGTATACCTTAAAGGATATGCCGAAGGACAAAAGAAAACCTGCCAAATCGATTTTACTTATGCCAGAGGGCTTTCCGGTAAAAGTTTCCCTGCCAGCTGCAACAATGTTGAAAATGCCAACCAACTACATGAAGCATGGCAAAAAGGGGCAGAGGAAAATGCCAGCACGATGCGATTAAATTAACTGGAGCGTCATCAACAAATTAGTCATGAGATTTAACTCACTCAAACTTTAATTCTCATCGTGATGACGCCCGCATAGAATAATGATATTTTAATGAGTATTCTGAAAAAATTATCGATGCATTTCGAGCGACGGTGGTGAGGATCCCTGAATGCGTTTTTCTCACCGGCTGTTTTTACTGCTAATTTCCCTCCTGCCGAGCGCACCATTACTTGCTCAGGAAACCACTGACGCTGCGAAAAATGTGCGCCAGATGGTTTCCGGTATTGTCAGCTACACTCGCTGGCCAGCGTTATCTGGCCCGCCAAAGCTATGTATTTTTTCATCTTCACGTTTTAGTACCACCCTGCAAGATAATGGCGCGACTTCTTTACCTTATCTGCCCGTCATCATTCACAGCAAACAAGAAGCACTGATTTCAGACTGCAATGGTTTTTATTTTGGCAACGAATCACCGACATTCCAGATGGAATTAATCAAACAATATCCGTCTAAGGCGTTATTATTAATTGCCGAACAAAATGCAGAGTGCATTATTGGCAGCGCCTTTTGTCTGATCATCAACAATAATGATGTCAGATTTGCCGTAAACCTGGATGCCTTATCGCGTAGTGGTGTGAAGGTCAACCCGGATGTCTTAATGCTCGCTCGGAAGAAAAAAGATGGATAACGATAATTCTCTTAATAAGCGACCAACGTTTAAAAGAGCATTACGCAACATCAGCATGACCAGCATCTTTATCACCATGACGCTGATCTGGCTGCTGCTTTCCGTGACGTCGGTACTGACACTGAAACAATATGCGCAAAAAAATCTGGCGCTCACCGCAGCAACCATGACTTATAGTCTGGAAGCAGCGGTCGTTTTTGCCGATGGTTCGGCAGCGACAGAAACCCTGGCCGCGCTGGGGCAGCAAGGTCAATTTTCAACCGCTGAAGTACGTGATAATCAGCAAAATATCATTGCATCCTGGCACTACACAGCCAGAGAACCGGGAGATAGATTCAGTAATTTCATTAGCCACTGGCTCTTTCCCGCACCGGTAATTCAGCCCATTCGCCACAATGGAAAAATCATCGGCGAAGTCCAGTTAACCGCTCGCGACAGTTCAATCAGCCATTTCATCTGGTTTTCACTCGCTGTGCTTACCGGTTGTATTCTGCTGGCATCAGGCATTGCAATCACCCTCACCCGCCATTTGCATAACGGACTGGTGGAGGCGCTAAAAAACATTACTGATGTAGTTCATGATGTGCGATCTAACCGCAATTTTTCCCGACGAGTTTCGGAAGAGCGTATCGCAGAGTTTCACCGCTTTGCCCTCGACTTCAATAGTCTGCTGGATGAAATGGAAGAGTGGCAGCTTCGTTTACAGGCAAAAAATGCGCAACTCTTACGTACTGCCCTGCATGATCCGTTAACCGGCCTGGCTAACCGCGCAGCATTCCGCAACTGCATCAATACGTTAATGAGTGATTCTACCGTTCGGGAAACCTCAGCCTTACTTTTTCTTGATGGCGATAATTTTAAATATATCAATGACACATGGGGTCACGCGACGGGCGATCAGGTCTTGATCGAGATAGCAACACGGTTAATGGAATTTAGCGGGAAACGGCATCAAGCGTACCGTATAGGAGGCGATGAGTTCGCCATGATTCTGTATGGCGTACTGTCAGAATATGAAGTGCAGCGTATCTGTACAGCTCTCACACAAACCTTTCATCGCCCATTCGATCTCCATAACGGTCACCAGACAAGTATGACCTTAAGTATTGGATACGCTCTGACTCGCGAACACGCTTCTGCGGAAAAATTACAAGAGCTTGCCGATCGTAATATGTATCAGGCCAAACATCAGCGCGCCGAAAAGCTGGTGAAATAACAAGGAAATATCTACATGATAAAGCAACTGGTAGCACCTCTGGTTTTCTCCACTCTGATACTGGCTGGTTGCCAGACTCCACAAGGCAAATTCACCCCAGAGCAAGTCGCTGCTATGCAGTCTTATGGTTTTACTGAATCTGCAGGTGACTGGTCGCTTGGCTTATCCGACACTATTTTGTTTGCTAAAAATGACTACAAACTGCTTCCGGAAAGTCAGCAACAAATCCAGACCATGGCGGCAAAACTGACCTCTACCGGGCTAACACACGCCCGTATGGATGGTCACACCGATAACTATGGTGAAGATAGCTACAACGAAGCCTTATCACTGAAGCGAGCGAATGTCGTCGCCGATGCCTGGGCTGAAGGTGGGCAAATTCCGCGCAGTAATCTCACTACTCAGGGTTTAGGGAAAAAATATCCTATCGCCAGCAACAAGACAGCACAGGGCCGGGCTGAAAACCGCCGCGTTGCGGTGGTGATTAGTGCACCGTAAACGCAATTCCAATAGATAAAAAAAGGGCCAGCCAATTGGCCAGCCCTTCTTAACAGGATGTCGCCTGAGCGAAATCTTAGTTGAGGCGCTCTTTGATACGAGCAGCCTTACCAGTACGCTCACGCAGGTAGTACAGTTTAGCTTTACGAACAGCACCACGACGTTTGACAGAAATGCTGTCAACTACCGGAGAGTGAGTCTGGAAGACACGCTCAACGCCTTCGCCGTTGGAAATTTTACGAACAGTGAATGCAGAGTGCAGACCGCGGTTACGAATAGCGATAACCACGCCCTCGAATGCCTGCAGACGTTTTTTGGAACCTTCAACAACCCATACTTTCACTTCCACGGTATCACCCGGACGGAAGGAAGGTACGTCCTGCTTCATCTGCTCTTGTTCAAGTTGCTTAATAATGTTGCTCATAATTTAATCTCTTATCCTGGGTAAACTGATATTTCGGGGGCTTACGCCATCCCATCATGTTTATGTTGCTGTTGTGCGTGTTCCGTTTTGAACTCCGCCAGCAACCTTGCTTGCTCTTCAGTCAGAGCCAGGTTTTCCAGAAGTTCAGGTCTTCTAAGCCAGGTACGGCCCAGCGACTGTTTCAAACGCCAGCGACGTATCTCGGCATGGTTGCCCGACAGTAACACTGACGGAACTTCCATCCCTTCTAACACCTCAGGCCGCGTATAGTGCGGGCAATCCAGCAATCCTTCAGCAAAGGAATCTTCCGTTGCCGAGGCTTCGTGACCCAGTACGCCCGGAATAAACCGGGAAACGGAGTCAATCAGCGTCATTGCTGGTAACTCACCACCGCTGAGAACGTAATCGCCGATTGACCATTCTTCGTCAATTTCGGTTTGGATCACGCGCTCATCTATACCTTCGTAGCGACCGCACACCAGAATCAATTTTTGATTCGTTGCCAGTTCGCTGACGCCCGCTTGATCAAGCTTGCGCCCCTGCGGTGACAGATAGATCACCTTAGCGCCTTCACCCGCCGCGCTTTTTGCTGCATGAATGGCGTCCCGTAAAGGTTGCACCATCATTAACATCCCCGGTCCGCCGCCGTAAGGACGATCGTCCACGGTACGGTGCCGGTCATGCGTGAAGTCACGTGGACTCCAGCTCTGGATGCTCAGCAGGCCATTTTTCACTGCCCGGCCAGTTACCCCGTAATCGGTAATTGCGCGGAACATTTCAGGAAACAGGCTAATTATGCCAATCCACATAGCGCCGTCTTTTACCGTTTATCCGGTGGTTTAAAAACCAGGATCCCAATCTACTTCGATTGAACGAGTAGTGAGATCGACTTTCTTGATAACCTGCCCATCGAGGAACGGTACGAGACGTTCCTTGATGCCAAACGCATCTTTCAGGTTTGCCTTAATGACGAGAACGTCATTAGATCCGGTTTCCATCATGTCGACGACTTTACCGAGATCGTAGCCTTCAGTGGTCACTACCTGGCAGCCCATCAGGTCTTTCCAGTAGTAGTCACCCTCTTCAAGCTGGGGCAGCTGCGATGAATCCACGACAATTTCACAATTCGTCAGCAGGTTCGCCGCATCACGATCGTCAACACCTTTCAGCTTGATGATCATGTCCTGATTGTGGTGCTTCCAGCTTTCCAGCTGGACTTGCTGCCACTGACCCGCCTTCTGGATAAACCAGGGCTGATAGTCAAAAATGCTTTCGGCGTCTTCGGTGGAAGAAAACACTCTGAGCCACCCACGAATACCGTAAGACGAACCCATTTTTCCCAAAACGATGGGATCAACAGGTGCTTGCGCGGTGAGTTGTTTGCTCATCATGACCACCGTGACAGATTAAGCTGCTTTGTTTACTTCTTTGATCAGCGCAGCAACGCGATCAGAAATAGTTGCGCCCTGGCCAACCCAGTGAGCGATGCGATCCAGATCCAGGCGAGTGCCTTCTTCTTTTTCGCTAGCGATTGGGTTGAAGAAACCAACGCGCTCGATGAAGCGACCGTTGCGTGCATTACGGCTGTCAGCGACAACAACCTGGTAGAACGGACGCTTTTTAGCGCCGTGACGTGCTAAACGAATAGTTACCATAACATCCTCTTGTGTGAATAAAACAACCGGACCCCATCGAGGAACGGAGTCCGGTGTCATATTAAAAGCCCGAAAATTTTACTGATTTCTGGAGAAAATGCAATCAGCAGTTAATAACTCTGTCGCATAAGGTCATTTAGCGACCAGGAAATCCCGGCGGCATCATCCCTTTCATGCTTCTCATCATCTTCGCCATTCCGCCCTTCTTCATTTTCTTCATCATGCGCTGCATGTCGTCGAACTGCTTCAGAAGACGGTTAACGTCCTGTACCTGCATACCGCAACCGGCAGCGATACGGCGTTTACGCGAACCTTTGATGATTTCTGGCTTAGCGCGCTCTTTCATCGTCATCGAGTTGATGATGGCTTCCATACGCACCAGCACTTTATCGTCCATTTGCGATTTCACGTTATCCGGGATCTGCCCCATACCCGGCAGTTTGCCCATCAGGCTGGCCATGCCGCCCATATTTTTCATCTGGCGCAGCTGCTCAAGGAAATCGTTAAGATCGAAGCCGTCGCCTTTTTTCAGCTTGCTGGCTAACTTCTCTGCCTGCGCGCGGTCAACTTTACTTTCGATATCTTCGATCAACGACAGAACATCGCCCATGCCGAGAATACGGGAAGCGATACGGTCCGGGTGGAACGGCTCCAGCGCCTCTGTTTTCTCGCCAACACCGAGGAACTTGATAGGCTTGCCGGTAATATGGCGAATAGAAAGCGCCGCACCGCCACGCGCATCGCCGTCCACTTTAGTCAACACTACGCCGGTAAGCGGTAACGCTTCATTGAATGCTTTCGCCGTATTGGCAGCATCCTGACCGGTCATGGCATCAACCACAAACAGGGTTTCAACCGGATTAATCGACGCGTGGACTTGTTTGATCTCGTCCATCATCGCTTCGTCAACGTGCAGACGACCGGCGGTATCCACCAGCAGCACGTCGTAGAATTTCAGCTTAGCTTCTTTCAGCGCCGCGTTAACGATATCAACCGGCTTCTGACCAACATCTGAAGGGAAGAAATCGACGCCTACCTGTTCAGCCAGCGTCTCAAGCTGTTTGATTGCCGCCGGGCGATAAACGTCGGCAGAAACCACCAGCACTTTCTTCTTGTGCTTCTCGCGCAGGAACTTACCGAGTTTACCCACGCTGGTTGTTTTACCGGCACCTTGCAGGCCCGCCATCAGCACCACCGCAGGCGGTTGCGCAGCCAGGTTCAGGGTCTGGTTCTCTTCGCCCATCGCCGCAACCAGTTCGTTACGGACGATTTTGACGAACTCCTGCCCCGGCGTCAGGCTTTTATTAACTTCATGACCAACCGCTTTCTCTTTTACGCGATTGATAAACTCACGCACTACAGGCAGAGCGACGTCCGCCTCCAGCAGCGCCATGCGCACTTCGCGCAGCGTATCTTTAACGTTGTCTTCAGTAAGGCGTCCACGGCCACTGATATTGCGCAGCGTGCGCGACAAACGATCGGTTAAATTATCAAACATTGTCTCTCGCCTGGGGTGGAAACGGTTGGTCGCAATCGCGACACATCATCTGTATTTTGCCGCAGTATAACATGAAGGCGTCTTTGTTGTTATGCAACGGTTGGAGCAGCGTTCACCTGACGCTATACTGCTTTTCTTTCTCATTGCTCAAACTGTCGACATCACTATGCCCGTTTTTGCTCTGCTCGCGCTCGTCGCCTACTCCGTCAGTCTCGCGCTGATTGTTCCCGGTCTGCTGCAAAAAAACGGCGGCTGGCGGCGAATGGCTATTATTTCTGCGGTCATCGCGCTGGTCTGCCACGCTATCGCTCTTGAAGCCCGCATTTTGCCAGGCGGCGATAGCGGACAAAACCTTAGCCTGTTGAATGTCGGTTCGCTGGTCAGCCTGATGATCTGTACGGTAATGACCATCGTGGCCTCACGCAACCGTGGTTGGCTGCTGTTGCCGATTGTTTATGCCTTTGCGCTCATCAATCTGGCGCTGGCAACCTTCATGCCCAATGAATACATCACTCATCTGGAAGCGACGCCAGGAATGCTGGTACACATTGGCTTATCGCTCTTTTCCTATGCCACGCTGATTATTGCAGCCCTGTACGCGTTGCAACTGGCATGGATTGATTACCAACTGAAGAACAAGAAGCTGGCGTTTAATCAGGAAATGCCTCCGCTGATGAGTATTGAGCGTAAAATGTTCCACATCACGCAAATTGGCGTGGTGCTGTTAACGCTCACTCTTTGTACCGGCCTGTTCTACATGCACAACTTATTTAGCATGGAAAATATCGACAAGGCTGTGCTCTCTATCGTGGCGTGGTTTGTCTATATTGTGCTGCTGTGGGGGCATTATCATGAAGGATGGCGTGGACGCCGCGTCGTCTGGTTTAACGTCGCGGGTGCGGTCATTCTGACACTGGCCTACTTCGGCAGCCGAATTGTCCAGCAGTTAATCAGCTAAACCAGAAAAGGAGTTTCCCCTGGAACACATATCTACTACCACGTTGATCATAATTCTGATCATCATGGTGGTCATTTCAGCCTATTTTTCCGGCTCCGAAACCGGAATGATGACACTCAACCGCTATCGCCTGCGGCACATGGCGAAGCAGGGTAATCGTTCGGCTAAACGGGTCGAAAAATTACTGCGCAAACCAGACCGCCTGATAAGCCTGGTATTAATCGGCAATAACCTGGTCAATATTCTCGCTTCCGCACTGGGCACCATTGTCGGTATGCGTTTGTACGGGGATGCGGGCGTGGCAATTGCGACTGGTGTGCTGACTTTTGTAGTACTGGTTTTTGCCGAAGTATTGCCGAAAACCATTGCCGCGCTGTACCCGGAAAAAGTCGCCTATCCGAGTAGTTTTCTGTTAGCACCGCTGCAAATTTTGATGATGCCGCTGGTATGGTTACTGAACGCTATCACCCGCATGTTAATGCGCATGATGGGCATCAAAACTGATATCGTGGTCAGCGGCTCTTTAAGCAAAGAAGAGTTGCGCACCATTGTGCACGAATCGCGGTCACAAATTTCCCGTCGCAATCAGGATATGCTGCTGTCGGTACTCGATCTGGAAAAAATGACCGTCGATGACATCATGGTGCCGCGCAGTGAAATTATCGGCATCGATATCAACGATGACTGGAAATCGATTCTCCGCCAGCTCTCCCACTCTCCTCACGGGCGCATAGTGCTGTACCGCGACTCGCTGGACGACGCCATCAGCATGTTGCGTGTGCGTGAAGCCTGGCGGCTCATGTCGGAGAAAAAAGAGTTCACCAAAGAAACCATGCTACGCGCTGCGGACGAAATCTATTTTGTGCCGGAAGGCACGCCGCTCAGTACGCAATTAGTTAAATTTCAACGCAATAAAAAGAAAGTCGGCCTGGTCGTCAACGAATACGGCGATATTCAGGGACTGGTGACGGTTGAAGATATTCTGGAAGAGATTGTCGGTGATTTCACCACGTCGATGTCGCCAACGCTTGCTGAAGAAGTGACGCCGCAAAACGACGGTTCGGTGATTATTGATGGCACAGCCAACGTGCGAGAAATCAACAAAGCCTTTAACTGGCATCTGCCAGAAGATGATGCTCGCACGGTTAATGGCGTCATTCTTGAGGCACTGGAAGAGATTCCTGTCGCAGGCACTCGCGTGCGTATTGGCGAGTACGATATCGATATTCTCGACGTACAGGACAATATGATTAAGCAGGTAAAAGTTTTTCCTGTGAAACCGCTGCGCGAGAGTGTGGCGGAGTAACGAAAACGGCCCAGCATTCACATGCCGGGCCGTAATTTATTACGAAAACAGTAATTAAGCTTTTGCTTTCGCTACAGTAACCATCGCCGCGCGAATCGTACGACCGTTCAGCGTATAACCTTTCTGCATAATGCCCAGTACGTTACCCGGCGCAACGTCGTCAGATTCCACCATTGCGATAGCCTGATGCACGTTCGGATCCAGCGGTACATTCGTTTCGGCAATCACATCAACGCCAAACTTACGTACTACATCCAGCATCGACTTCAGCGTCAGCTCAATACCTTCAACCATCGCAGACATATCCGGGTTAGCTTTATCAGCCACTTCCAGCGCGCGATCCAGACTATCAATCACCGGCAGCAATTCGTTGATGAATTTTTCCAGCGCGAATTTATGCGCTTTTTCGATATCCAGTTCAGTACGACGACGCAGGTTTTCCATGTCCGCTTTTACGCGCAAAATGCCATCACGTTCACGGGTCTGGGCCTCAGCCAACTGAGCTTCGAGATTCGCAATTTTTTCATCGCGCGGATCCACCTGCTCAGCAGAAGCGTCTGGCTCAACTGCCTCAATCTCTTCGTGCTGATCCATGATAATTTCTTCCGGGGCTTGCCCCTCAGGCGTTTTCTGTTCTTTACTACTCATGAATTTCTCCGCGTTTTTTTCGCATTCATCTCGCTAACTTCGCTTATTATGGGGATCAGTTTCAGGGTTTCAAGGGAAGCACTCACATTGTCATCAATCTTCGCAACAAGGACCTCGGAAAAATGAATAATCATTTCAAGTGTATTGGCATTGTGGGACACCCACGGCACCCTACTGCATTGACAACACATGAAATGCTCTACCGCTGGCTGTGCACAAAAGGTTACGAGGTCATCGTCGAGCAGCAAATCGCTCACGAACTACAACTGAAGAATGTGAAAACTGGCACGCTCGCGGAGATTGGGCAACTGGCTGATCTCGCGGTAGTCGTTGGTGGCGACGGTAATATGCTGGGCGCAGCGCGCACACTCGCGCGCTACGACATTAAAGTCATCGGCATCAACCGTGGTAACCTGGGTTTCCTGACCGACCTTGACCCTGATAACGCCCAACAACAGTTAGCCGATGTGCTGGAAGGTCATTACATCAGCGAGAAACGTTTTTTGCTGGAAGCGCAGGTCTGCCAGCAAGATTGCCAGAAACGCATCAGCACCGCGATTAATGAAGTGGTACTACATCCTGGCAAAGTGGCGCATATGATTGAGTTCGAAGTGTACATCGACGAGATCTTTGCGTTTTCTCAGCGTTCCGATGGACTGATTATTTCGACGCCTACAGGCTCTACCGCCTATTCTCTGTCGGCGGGTGGCCCGATTCTGACCCCCTCTCTGGATGCGATTACCCTGGTACCCATGTTCCCGCATACGCTGTCAGCGCGACCACTGGTCATAAACAGCAGCAGCACGATCCGCCTGCGTTTTTCGCATCGCCGTAACGACCTGGAAATCAGTTGCGACAGTCAAATAGCACTGCCGATTCAGGAAGGTGAAGATGTCCTGATTCGGCGCTGTGATTACCATCTGAATCTGATTCACCCGAAAGATTACAGCTATTTCAACACATTAAGTACCAAGCTCGGCTGGTCAAAAAAATTATTCTAATTTTACGCCAGCCTCTTTACTGTATATAAAACCAGTTTATACTGTACACAATAACAGTAATGGTTTTTCATACAGGAAAACAACTATGTTGGCACAACTGACCATCAGCAACTTTGCTATCGTTCGTGAGCTTGAGATTGATTTTCACAGCGGCATGACCGTAATAACCGGCGAGACCGGCGCGGGTAAATCTATTGCGATAGATGCTCTCGGCCTGTGTCTCGGTGGTCGTGCTGAAGCCGACATGGTGCGTACCGGCGCTGCCCGCGCTGATCTGTGCGCCCGTTTTTCACTGAAAGATACGCCCGCAGCACTGCGCTGGCTGGAAGAAAACCAACTGGAAGATGGCCACGAATGCCTGCTTCGTCGCGTTATCAGTAGCGATGGCCGCTCTCGTGGGTTTATCAACGGTACAGCTGTTCCTCTGTCACAACTGCGCGAACTGGGTCAGTTGCTCATTCAGATCCATGGTCAGCACGCTCATCAATTACTCACCAAACCTGAGCACCAAAAATTCCTGCTTGATGGCTATGCCAATGAAACCTCTCTACTTCAGGAAATGACCGCACGTTATCAATTGTGGCATCAAAGCTGCCGTGACCTCGCGCATCATCAACAGTTAAGTCAGGAACGCGCCGCCCGTGCGGAACTGCTGCAATACCAATTAAAAGAACTTAACGAATTTAATCCGCAGCCCGGAGAGTTTGAGCAAATCGACGAAGAGTACAAACGTCTGGCGAACAGCGGTCAATTGCTGACCACCAGCCAGAATGCATTGGCATTAATGGCCGACGGTGAAGACGCAAACCTGCAAAGTCAGCTTTACACGGCTAAACAACTGGTGAGCGAATTGATTGGCATGGACAGCAAACTGTCCGGCGTACTTGATATGCTGGAAGAAGCTACCATCCAGATTGCTGAAGCCAGCGACGAACTGCGCCACTACTGCGATCGTCTGGATCTCGATCCCAACCGACTGTTTGAACTTGAACAGCGCATCTCAAAACAGATTTCGCTGGCACGTAAACATCACGTCAGCCCTGAGGCATTACCACAGTATTACCAGTCGCTACTGGAAGAACAGCAGCAACTGGACGATCAGGCCGACTCACAAGAAACGCTCGCGCTGGCGGTAACGAAACATCATCAGCAGGCACTGGAAACCGCGCGCGCATTACACCAACAACGCCAGCAATATGCAGAAGAACTTGCACAGCTGATCACCGACAGTATGCATGCGCTCTCAATGCCGCATGGGCAGTTTACGATCGATGTTAAATTTGACGAGCATCACCTGGGCGCTGACGGTGCCGATCGTATTGAGTTTCGGGTAACCACCAACCCAGGTCAGCCAATGCAGCCTATTGCCAAAGTCGCATCCGGTGGTGAATTGTCCCGCATCGCACTGGCAATCCAGGTCATCACGGCGCGTAAAATGGAAACCCCGGCACTGATTTTTGATGAAGTGGATGTAGGGATTAGCGGTCCAACAGCGGCAGTTGTCGGCAAACTGCTGCGTCAACTCGGCGAATCAACTCAGGTGATGTGTGTTACCCACCTGCCACAAGTCGCGGGATGTGGTCATCAACACTATTTTGTCAGCAAAGAAACCGATGGTGCGATGACAGAAACGCATATGCAAGCCCTGAATAAAAAAGCGCGGTTACAAGAGCTGGCGCGCCTGCTTGGTGGCAGTGAAGTCACACGTAATACACTGGCGAATGCGAAAGAACTGCTTGCAGCGTAAACTTTTTTCCTGCTTCACGGTCAGAGTAAACAGCAAAACGCCGTAAGACCGGAAAGCAAAAGGTTTTAAAGTGATGAAAGGTCTATTATCATCGGCATATTACAGATGAGCCACGTACTGCTCGGGCCCGAAAAGGAATCAAATCACTATGCGCTGTAAAACGCTGACTGCTGCAGCAGCAGTACTATTGATGTTGACCGCAGGCTGTTCCACTCTGGAGCGAGTGGTTTACCGTCCTGACATCAACCAGGGGAACTATCTGACCGCTAACGACGTATCCAAAATACGTGTTGGCATGACGCAACAACAAGTTGCGTACGCATTGGGTACACCGCTGATGTCCGATCCATTTGGTACGAATACCTGGTTCTATGTCTTCCGCCAGCAACCTGGTCATGAAGGTGTAACGCAGCAAACGCTGACGCTGACCTTTAACAGTAGCGGTGTGTTGACCAATATTGATAACAAACCTGCGCTGAGTGGCAACGAATAAAACTTGCTGTTTATAGCGATTAAAAAAGGTGCTCAGTGAGCACCTTTTTTCTGCCTGCTATTTATTCGCCGATTTTTCTGCGCGCTGTCTACGAAGCTCTTTCGGATCGGCAATCAGTGGTCGATAAATCTCTACACGATCGCCATCGCGCACGATATCGCTCAGTTTTGCCGGACGACTGTAAATGCCAACTTTATTTTTAGTTAAATCGATATCTGTACGTAATTCCAGCAAACCACTGGCGCGAATTGCCTCTTCAACCGTCGCGCCCTCCTGCAATGTTACACGCTGCAAATACTGCTTCTCTGGTAACGCGTAAGCTACCTCTACAGCAATTTTACCTGGCACTATAAACCTCTTTTGCTCGCACGGTGAAAGCCTGCACCATATTAGCCGCCAGCTCTTTAAACACGCGCCCGAAGGCAAGTTCAATCAACTTATTAGTAAACTCAAAGTCGAGATGAAACTCGATACGGCACGCTTCCGGACTCAACGGTGTAAACTTCCAGCCGCCGATCAATTTCTTGAACGGCCCATCAACCAGATTCATCAGAATACTTTGGTTACTGGTCAACTGATTGCGGGTAGTAAACGTTTTGCTGATCCCAGCCTTAGAAACATCTACCGCAGCGGTCATCTGTCCAGGAGTGGACTCCAGAATCCGACTTCCAGTACAACCTGGCAAAAACTGAGGATAAGACTGAACGTCATTCACTAACTGATACATTTGCTCCGCGCTGTAGGGAACGAGTGCGGTCCGGCTAATTTGAGGCATAACAAATTCCATCAACAAAAATCCAACAAATAATATCATTTATCCTGCTGTAAAAAAAACGCTATCCCGGTGCTGGGTAACATCGTGTTCATGCTAAGATAGAGCCTTGTCCCCCGCAGGATTGATATGGGGTACTTTCGATTTCAGATTACCGATGATTCACGACGCTTATGACGAAGAAAAAAGCACATAAACCTGGTTCAGCGACCATCGCGCTTAACAAGCGCGCCCGTCACGAATACTTTATTGAAGAAGAGTTCGAAGCGGGACTTGCCCTGCAAGGCTGGGAAGTTAAATCCCTGCGCGCAGGAAAAGCCAATATTAGTGACAGCTATGTCCTTCTGCGCGACGGAGAAGCGTTCCTGTTTGGCGCGAATATCACGCCGATGGCTGTGGCTTCCACACATGTGGTGTGCGATCCTACTCGTACCCGCAAGTTACTTCTCAACCAGCGCGAACTGGACTCATTATATGGTCGCGTCAATCGTGAAGGCTATACCGTAGTGGCGCTCTCTCTGTACTGGAAAAATGCCTGGTGCAAAGTGAAAATCGGCGTCGCGAAAGGTAAGAAACAGCACGATAAACGTTCCGACATCAAAGAACGTGAATGGCAGGTTGATAAAGCGCGTATCATGAAAAACGCTCACCGCTAAACCTGCATCACATATTCTGACCAGATCCTCACCGCGCCTCCCCTCTCCGGTGGCGCGAATGCACATCTTATCGGCTATCATATTTGATACAGATGTCGTCATCCCTTTGCTTAATCGAATAAAAATCATGCCAGGCGGGCGCTAAATCCTGAACGATAACGCCATTGGGGCTGGTCATGACGCTCACAAATCTGGTATACTCGCTGTTACACATTGGGGCTGATTCTGGATTCGACGGGATTTGCGAAACCCAAGGTGCATGCCGAGGGGCGGTTGGCCTCGTAAAAAGCCGCAAAAAATAGTCGCAAACGACGAAAACTACGCTTTAGCAGCTTAATAACCTGCTTAGAGCCCTCTCTCCCTAGCCTCCGCTCTTAGGACGGGGATCAAGAGAGGTCAAACCCAAAAGAGATCGCGTGGAAGCCCTGCCTGGGGTTGAAGCGTTAAAACTTAATCAGGCTAGTTTGTTAGTGGCGTGTCCGTCCGCAGCTGGCAAGCGAATGTAAAGACTGACTAAGCATGTAGTACCGAGGATGTAGGAATTTCGGACGCGGGTTCAACTCCCGCCAGCTCCACCAAATAAATCAAGGGGTTACGTGAAAACGTAGCCCCTTTTTCTTTGGTTGTGGCGGCAAAATGGCGACGGATTTAACGACCCCGTATTACTCTTCTGTTTTACAATCACAGTCTTCCTTCTCCTTTTTCAATAGAGAGAAAACCATCGCCAATGTAACAAATATCTGGCTGTATTCTCTGTGCCCCGTACTGAATTGCATTAATACATTCCTGACTTAAATCCGAATTTTTTAGCCCATTGAAGGTACTCACCAAACCAAATGTTAACTATTTGTTGTTTTCGATCACAATAAGAAAACAATATGTCACTTTTGTGCGCATTTTTCAGAAATGTAGATATTTTTAGATTATGGCTACGAAATGAGCATCGCCATGTCACCCTACATCTCATAAGAGGATCGCTTCTGATGAATGCACTGACCGCCGTACACACAAACGCTGTCGATTCAGGCCAGGACTATAGCGGATTCACCCTCACCCCGTCGGCGCAATCCCCGCGTCTTCTGGAACTCACCTTCACCGAACAGACGACCAAACAGTTCCTCGAACAGGTTGCCGAATGGCCCGTGCAGGCGCTGGAGTACAAATCTTTCCTGCGTTTCCGTGTGGGCAAAATTCTTGACGACTTGTGTGCAAATCAGCTGCAACCACTGCTGTTGAAGACGCTACTAAACCGTGCTGAAGGTGCACTGCTAATCAACGCCGTGGGTGTCGATGATGTGAAGCAGGCGGACGAGATGGTGAAGCTGGCAACGGCGGTGGCGCATCTGATTGGTCGTTCCAATTTCGATGCCATGAGCGGTCAGTATTACGCGCGTTTTGTGGTGAAAAATGTCGATAACTCAGACAGCTATCTGCGTCAACCACACCGTGTGATGGAACTGCACAACGACGGCACCTACGTCGAAGAGATCACCGACTACGTGCTGATGATGAAAATCGACGAACAGAACATGCAGGGCGGAAACTCGCTGCTGCTGCATCTCGATGACTGGGAACATCTGGACCACTATTTCCGCCATCCGCTGGCGCGTCGCCCGATGCGCTTTGCCGCGCCGCCGAGTAAAAACGTCAGTAAAGATGTCTTCCATCCTGTGTTCGACGTCGATCAGCAGGGTCGCCCGGTGATGCGCTATATCGACCAGTTCGTCCAGCCAAAAGATTTTGAAGAAGGCGTGTGGTTGAGCGAGCTTTCGGACGCCATTGAAACCAGCAAAGGCATCCTGTCTGTGCCGGTTCCCGTTGGCAAATTCCTGTTGATTAACAATCTGTTCTGGCTGCACGGTCGCGACCGCTTTACCGCACATCCGGATCTGCGTCGTGAACTGATGCGCCAGCGCGGCTATTTCGCTTACGCCACTAACCACTACCAGACGCATCAGTAAACGCAAAGGAATTGAGCGGATGTATGATTTTGTGATTATTGGCGGCGGCATCATCGGCATGTCGACCGCCATGCAACTGATTGATGTCTATCCCGACGCCCGTATTGCATTGCTGGAAAAAGAGTCCGGCCCGGCCTGCCATCAGACTGGCCACAACAGCGGCGTGATCCATGCCGGGGTCTATTACACGCCCGGCAGCCTGAAAGCGCAGTTTTGCCTGGCGGGAAACCGCGCCACCAAAGCCTTTTGCGATCAAAACGACATCCACTATGACAACTGCGGCAAGATGCTGGTCGCCACATCCGAACTCGAAATGGAGCGGATGCGCGCGTTATGGGAACGCACAGCGGCGAACGGGATCGAGCGCGAGTGGTTAAACGCCGACGAGCTTCGCGAACGTGAACCGAATATCACCGGGCTCGGCGGCATTTTTGTGCCGTCCAGCGGTATTGTCAGCTACCGCGAAGTGACAGCGGCGATGGCAAAAATCTTCCAGGCCAGAGGCGGTGAGATTATCTATAACGCCGAAGTCAGCGGCCTTAATGAGCATAAGAATAGCGTGGTGATACGTACCCGTCAGGGCGGCGAATATGAAGCGTCGACGCTGATTAGCTGTTCCGGGCTGATGGCTGACCGGCTGGTGAAAATGCTCGGCCTTGAACCCGGCTTTATCATCTGCCCGTTCCGTGGCGAGTATTTCCGCCTTGCGCCGGAGCATAACCAGATTGTTAACCACCTGATTTACCCCATTCCCGACCCGGCAATGCCATTTTTAGGCGTTCATCTCACCCGGATGATCGACGGCAGCGTCACCGTCGGGCCAAACGCGGTGCTGGCTTTTAAACGCGAGGGTTATCGCAAGCGCGACTTCTCATTTAGCGACACGCTGGAGATTTTGGGCTCGTCGGGGATTCGCCGGGTGCTGCAAAACCATCTACGCTCAGGACTGGGCGAGATGAAAAACTCGCTGTGCAAAAGCGGCTATCTGCGGCTGGTGCAAAAGTATTGTCCCCGGCTTTCGTTAAGCGATCTCCAGCCCTGGCCCGCCGGTGTGCGGGCGCAGGCGGTATCGCCGGACGGCAAGCTGATTGACGATTTTCTGTTTGTCACCACCCCGCGCACGATCCACACCTGCAATGCGCCCTCCCCGGCAGCGACATCAGCAATTCCTATTGGTGCGCATATTGTCAGCAAGGTACAAACGCTGTTGGCAAGCCAGAGTAACCCCGGACGCACGCTGCGAGCGGCACGTAGTGTGGATGCCTTACACGCCGCATTTAATCAATAACCTTTGAAAACAGGACGTAACGATGAAACTTAACGACAGTAACTTATTCCGCCAGCAGGCGTTGATTAACGGGGAATGGCTGGACGCCAACAATGGCGAGGTCATCAACGTCACCAATCCGGCGAACGGCGACAAGCTGGGTAGCGTGCCGAAAATGGGCGCAGATGAAACCCGCGCCGCTATCGACGCCGCCAACCGCGCCCTACCCGCCTGGCGTGCGCTCACCGCCAAAGAACGCGCCACCATTCTGCGTAACTGGTTCAATTTGATGATGGAGCATCAGGACGATTTAGCGCGCCTGATGACCCTCGAACAGGGCAAACCGCTGACTGAAGCGAAAGGCGAAATCAGCTACGCCGCCTCCTTTATTGAGTGGTTTGCCGAAGAAGGTAAACGCATTTATGGCGACACTATCCCCGGTCATCAGGCCGATAAGCGCCTGATTGTTATCAAGCAGCCGATTGGCGTGACCGCCGCCATTACCCCGTGGAACTTCCCGGCGGCGATGATTACCCGTAAAGCTGGCCCGGCGCTGGCGGCAGGCTGCACCATGGTGCTGAAACCTGCGAGTCAAACACCGTTCTCTGCGCTGGCGCTGGCGGAGCTGGCGATCCGCGCGGGCGTTCCGGCTGGCGTATTTAACGTCGTCACTGGCTCAGCGGGGGCGGTCGGTAACGAACTGACCAGCAATCCGCTGGTGCGCAAGCTGTCGTTTACCGGCTCGACCGAAATTGGCCGCCAGTTAATGGAACAGTGCGCGAAAGACATCAAAAAAGTGTCGCTGGAGCTGGGCGGCAACGCACCGTTTATCGTCTTTGACGATGCCGATCTCGACAAAGCCGTGGAAGGCGCGCTGGCCTCAAAATTCCGCAACGCCGGGCAAACCTGCGTCTGCGCCAACCGCCTGTATGTGCAGGACGGCGTATATGACCGCTTTGCTGAAAAATTGCAGCAGGCAGTGAGCAAACTGCACATCGGCGACGGGCTGGATAAAGGCGTCACCATCGGGCCGCTGATCGATGAAAAAGCGGTAGCAAAAGTGGAAGAACATATTGCCGATGCGCTGGAGAAAGGCGCGCGCGTGGTTTGCGGTGGTAAAGCGCACGAACGCGGCGGCAACTTCTACCAGCCGACCATTCTGGTGGACGTTCCGGCCAACGCCAAAGTGTCGAAAGAAGAGACGTTCGGCCCCCTCGCCCCGCTATTCCGCTTTAAAGATGAAGCCGATGTGATTGCACAGGCCAATGACACCGAGTTTGGTCTTGCCGCCTATTTCTACGCCCGCGATTTAAGCCGCGTCTTCCGCGTGGGCGAGGCGCTGGAATACGGCATCGTCGGCATCAATACCGGCATTATTTCCAATGAAGTCGCCCCGTTCGGCGGAATCAAAGCCTCGGGACTGGGTCGTGAAGGGTCGAAGTATGGCATCGAAGATTACTTAGAAATCAAATATATGTGCATCGGTCTTTAACTGGAGAACGCGAATGAGCAGCAATAAAGAGTTAATGCAGCGCCGCAGTCAGGCAGTTCCTCGTGGCGTTGGGCAGATCCACCCGATTTTCGCTGACCGCGCGGAAAACTGCCGGGTGTGGGACGTTGAAGGCCGTGAGTATCTTGATTTCGCGGGCGGGATTGCGGTGCTCAACACCGGACACCTGCATCCGAAAGTGGTTGCTGCGGTGGAAGCGCAGTTGAAAAAACTGTCGCACACCTGCTTCCAGGTGCTGGCCTACGAGCCGTATCTGGAGTTGTGCGAAATAATGAATCAGAAGGTGCCGGGCGATTTTGCCAAGAAAACGCTGTTGGTTACGACCGGTTCCGAAGCGGTGGAAAACGCGGTGAAAATCGCCCGCGCCGCCACCAAACGTAGCGGCACCATCGCTTTTAGCGGCGCGTATCACGGGCGCACGCATTACACGCTGGCGCTGACCGGCAAGGTGAATCCGTACTCTGCGGGCATGGGGCTGATGCCGGGCCATGTTTATCGCGCGCTTTATCCTTGCCCGCTGCACGACATAAGCGAGGATGACGCTATCGCCAGCATCCACCGGATCTTCAAAAATGACGCCGCGCCGGAAGATATCGCCGCCATCGTGATTGAGCCGGTTCAGGGCGAAGGCGGTTTCTACGCCGCGACGCCAGCCTTTATGCAGCGTTTACGCGCGCTGTGTGACGAGCACGGGATCATGCTGATTGCCGATGAAGTGCAGAGCGGCGCGGGGCGTACCGGCACGCTGTTTGCGATGGAGCAGATGGGCGTGGCACCGGATCTTACCACCTTTGCGAAATCCATCGCGGGCGGCTTCCCGCTGGCGGGTGTCACCGGGCGCGCGGAAGTGATGGATGCCGTCGCTCCAGGCGGCCTGGGCGGCACCTATGCGGGTAACCCGATAGCCTGCGTGGCGGCGCTGGAAGTGTTGAAGGTGTTTGAGCAGGAAAATCTACTGCAAAAAGCCAATGACCTGGGCCAGAAGCTGAAAGACGGATTGTTGGCAATCGCCGAAAAACACCCGGAGATCGGCGATGTTCGCGGTCTGGGAGCGATGATCGCCATCGAGCTGTTTGAAGGTGGCGATCACAGTAAACCGAACGCCAAACTCACCGCTGAGATCGTGGCGCGCGCCCGTGACAAAGGCCTGATTCTTCTCTCCTGCGGCCCGTATTACAACGTGCTGCGCATCCTTGTACCGCTCACCATTGAAGATAATCAGATCCGTCAGGGTCTGGAGATCATCGATCAGTGTTTTGATGAGGCGAAACAGTAGCACCGCACCCATGCCGGAGGCGACGCTTACGCGTCTTGTCCGGCCTACGGGAATCCAGGTCGGATAAGGCGTTTACGTCGCATCCGACAATCCGTACGTGAACAGGAATAAATCTATGTCGGCCGGATAAGGCGGAGCCGCTCTCCGGCAAAAAGAATTAATAACAATTAAACGCGTGACCCGACGCGGGAAATGTCGGGGCGCTCTCCCAAGTGACACACTTTCGAGAGGATTCAGGATGGGGCAATCATCGCAACCACATGAGCTAGGCGGCGGGCTGAAATCACGCCACGTCACCATGTTGTCTATTGCCGGTGTTATCGGCGCAAGTCTGTTTGTCGGTTCGAGCGTCGCTATCGCCGAAGCGGGTCCGGCGGTCTTACTGGCCTATCTGTTCGCCGGATTACTGGTGGTTATGATTATGCGGATGCTGGCGGAAATGGCGGTCGCCACGCCCGACACCGGTTCGTTTTCCACCTATGCCGACAAAGCCATTGGCCGCTGGGCGGGCTATACCATCGGCTGGCTGTACTGGTGGTTTTGGGTACTGGTCATTCCGCTGGAAGCCAACATCGCCGCCATGATCCTGCACTCGTGGGTTCCCGGCATTCCCATCTGGTTATTTTCTCTGGTCATCACCCTCGCCTTAACCGGCAGTAATTTATTAAGCGTTAAAAACTACGGTGAATTTGAATTCTGGCTGGCGATATGCAAAGTGATTGCCATTCTGGCGTTTATTTTCCTTGGAGCTGTAGCAATTAGCGGTTTTTACCCTTATGCCGAAGTGAGCGGTATTTCAAGATTGTGGGATAGCGGCGGCTTTATGCCGAACGGCTTTGGCGCCGTATTAAGCGCGATGCTGATCACCATGTTCTCGTTTATGGGCGCGGAAATTGTCACCATTGCCGCAGCAGAATCCGACACGCCGGATAAACATATTGTCCGCGCCACCAACTCGGTTATCTGGCGTATCTCCATTTTCTATTTGTGTTCTATTTTTGTCGTCGTGGCACTCATACCGTGGAATATGCCAGGACTGAAAACCGTGGGTTCCTACCGTTCCGTGCTGGAGCTGCTGAATATTCCACATGCAAAATTCATTATGGATTGCGTTATTTTGCTGTCAGTGACCAGTTGCCTGAACTCGGCGCTGTATACCGCGTCAAGGATGCTCTACTCCTTAAGCCGTCGCGGGGATGCGCCAGCGGTAATGGGCAAAATCAACCGTAGCAAAACCCCGTATGTGGCAGTATTACTCTCGACCGGCGCGGCGTTTTTAACGGTGGTAGTGAACTATTACGCGCCTGCGAAAGTGTTTAAATTCCTGATCGACAGCTCCGGTGCTATTGCCCTGCTGGTTTATTTAGTCATCGCCGTTTCGCAATTGCGGATGCGTAAAATCCTGCTGGCGGAAGGCGGCGAAATTCGCCTGCGCATGTGGCTTTATCCGTGGCTCACCTGGCTGGTGATTGGCTTTATTACCTTTGTATTGGTGGTGATGTTATTCCGCCCGGCGCAACAACTCGAGGTAATTTCCACCGGCTTATTAGCGATAGGGATTATCTGTACCGTGCCAATTATGGCACGCTGGAAAAAGCTGATATTGTGGCAAAAAACACCCGTTCATAATACGCGCTGATAATGTTCAGGAGTCACACCATGACCATTACGTCTCTGGATGGCTACCGCTGGTTGAAAAACGATATTATTCGCGGCAATTTTCAGCCGGATGAAAAATTACGGATGAGTTCGCTAACGTCGCGTTATGCACTCGGCGTCGGGCCGTTGCGGGAAGCCCTTTCGCAACTGGTGGCGGAACGGCTGGTCACGGTGGTGAATCAAAAAGGGTATCGGGTGGCGTCTATGTCAGAGCAAGAACTACTCGATATTTTCGACGCCCGCGCCAATATGGAAGCGATGCTGGTGAGTCTGGCAATTGCCCGTGGCAGCGATGAGTGGGAGGCTGACGTTCTCGCGAAGGCACACTTGCTCGGTAAACTTGAAGCCTCTGACGCCAGCGAGAAAATGCTTGATGAGTGGGATCAGCGCCATCAGGCATTTCATACTGCGATTGTGGCGGGCTGCGGTTCCCACTATTTACTGCAAATGCGCGAGCGTTTGTTTGATCTGGCGGCGCGCTATCGGTTCATCTGGCTGCGGCAAACGGTTCTTTCTGTAGAAATGCTGGAAGATAAACACGATCAGCACCAGACCCTGACTGCGGCGGTGCTGGCGCGAGATACGGCGCGCGCCAGTGAGTTAATGCGCCAGCATTTACTGACGCCAATTCCGATTATCCAGCAGGCGATGGCTGGCAATTAACTACTCTTCAGGAATACGCAACACCTGCCCCGGATAAATTTTATCCGGGCTTTTCAGCATCGGTTTATTCGCTTCGAAGATTTTATTGTAGAGATTGGCATTACCGTAGACCTGTTTGGAAATGGCACTCAGGGTGTCGCCAGACTTAACAGTATAAAACTGGCTGGCAGTGGCTGGCGTCGCCGTTTTTACCTGATCATCAACACTGGCAATACCGGAAATATTCCCCACTGCAACAAGGATTTTTTCCTTCGCTTCCTGACTTAAGCCGTCACCTGTAACCGTCGCTTTACCATCGACAATCTGAATATTCACTTTATCGGCATCAGGTATACCGGTTTTGTTCAGATGTTCCTGCACCTTCTTCGCCTGATCGTCTTTATCATGCTGACCAGTAACCGCGTCCCAGAGCTTTTCTCCGGCATCTTTCACAAAATTGAACAGACCCATAATTACCTCATTCGTTAACGGAAACACTCAGAAAGTGTAGCAGAGGAACGCGGCGCGTTAACGCCGCAGGATGAGCACAGGATCAATCGCGGGTTTGCACCCAGAAAGCGTGAATTAAACCAGGGATATAGCCAAGAAGTGTCAGCAAAATATTAATAATAAATGCCCAACCAAATCCTTTCCCCAGCAGCACGCCGAGCGGTGGCAAAATGATGGTGATGACGATTCTCCAGAACCCCATATTTCCTCCCTATAAGAAAATTAATCATTGTTTAAAAAGAGATTTTATCTCTTAAGCATAGTAATTTTAGCGGAGTCTGCCCGTTTCAGCCTATGCTTTTACCCTCATTTACGCTGCTGACGCTGGTATACGTTACATTTTTAGTTTAGAGTTTACTTAATTTAGAAAACACTTAAATAAATATGACTGAACTAGCCCAACTACAGGCCAGCGCCGAACAGGCTGCGGCCTTACTGAAAGCAATGAGTCACCCCAAACGGTTGCTGATTCTGTGCATGATTTGCGGTTCCCCCGGCACCAGCGCCGGTGAACTGGCGCGTATTACCGGACTGAGTGCCTCTGCAACGTCACAGCATCTGGCACGGATGCGTGACGAAGGGCTTATCGACAGCCAACGGGATGCCCAACGCATTCTTTATTTCATTAAAAATGAGGCGGTAAATGCCATTATCGCCACCCTGAAAAACGTCTATTGTCCGTAAGGAGTAGCAATGGCTTTAACAACAATTTCACCGCATGATGCACAAGAATTAATCTCACGCGGTGCAAAGTTAATCGATATTCGCGATGCCGATGAATATCTTCGTGAACATATTCCTGAAGCGGATCTGGCACCATTATCCGTGCTGGAACAGGCTGGTCTTCCGGAAAAATTACGTAGAGAACAAATTATATTCCACTGTCAGGCTGGAAAACGCACCAGTAATAATGCACAAAAATTAGCAGCGATTGCCGCCCCCGCAGAGATATTTTTACTGGAAGGCGGAATTGATAGCTGGAAAAAAGCGGGATTGCCGGTAGCCGAAAATAAATCACAGCCTTTACCATTAATGCGTCAGGTACAGATCACAGCTGGTGGCTTAATATTAATCGGCGTCGTATTGGGTTATGCCGTGAATAGCGCGTTCTTCTTATTAAGCGGCTTTGTCGGTGCGGGATTAATATTTGCGGGTATCAGCGGTTTTTGCGGGATGGCAAGGTTGTTAGATAAGATGCCGTGGAATCAGCGAACGTAAGAAGCGACGCCGGACGCGCCATAGTGGCGGCATCCGGCAGCAGTCATTAGATCAGGAAATCGTCGAGAGATTTACCTTCAGCCAGTGCCTGAGCGATCGGTTTCGGTGTACGACCCTGACCGGTCCAGGTTTTGACTTCACCATTAAAATCGGTGAATTGATATTTCGCCGGACGCGGCTGGCGTTTTTTACCTGCACGCGGTGCAGCAGAATTATTACCGAATAACTCTTCCGGGTTAATTCCGTCAGCCTTCATCAGCTCCAGCCAGGTGCTAATTTTCTCCTGGCGCTCTGCCAGTTCACGCTGCTGCTGTTCTTCTTCTTCACGTCTTTCTTTAGTGACAACCCTGAATTTTTCGAGCATTTCTTCAAGAACGTCAATGGAGAATTCGCGAGCCATCGCACGGAGGGTGCGAATGTTATTTAAACTTTGTAACATTACGGACATAATAAAGAAAACCTTTTAACGCCAAAACAAAAAAAGTATTTCGTCGCGTAGTGTAAGCGATCACTTATTATATTTCCACAAAATTTAATCTATTTACAGTCGCGTGCGATATTATTTCAACCGTTATTTCCAGACAAATTAATAATTATTTTCAGTTTATATATTAGCCATTTGGCTTATCATTCCAGACATTTGCGAATAATCGGGTGCTCTCTGCGCCATCATCACCGAATGTAGATTAAAGACAAGTGAATAAAAATGCATAAACAAAGAATAAAACAAATTTTCAGCAACTGAAGTTTTATGCTGACATTAGTGGCTTCAGGTCATTAAAAATGCTAAATGAGCTCAACCCCCTACTTAAGCCGGATTGTCTACGCTTTATAGCGTTAACATCTCTTAACCGCCCCACCAGCACAGTTCAAAATAACCACGTAATGATATGATTTTAAATAAAATTATTCATGAAGGCATTTAAAAATCCATAATGTATAAAAAACACGCCATTGCGGAACATTTTATCTACAAAAACAAAATAAATAAAAATTTTTCACTAATTGATTACTGGCAACCAGCAATATACGCTATGCAAAAATGAAACAGGCAGTCTAAAGCACTGCTTCCATTTCCATTCATATCCGATTTCGCTTTTATTAAGGAGCATTAACATGTTCTCACCGCAGTCACGCTTGCGTCATGCAGTTGCAGACACGTTCGCGATGGTTGTTTATTGTACTGTCGTGAACATGTGTATTGAAGTTTTCCTCTCCGGGATGAGCTTCGAACAGTCTTTTTATTCCAGGCTAGTGGCCGTTCCGGTGAATATCTTAATTGCATGGCCATATGGCATGTACCGCGATCTGTTTATGCGCGCGGCACGCAAAGTTAGCCACTCTGGTTGGACAAAAAATCTGGCTGATATTCTGGCTTATGTGACGTTCCAGTCACCGGTATATATGGCGATCTTATTAGTGGTAGGCGCAGACTGGCACCAGATTATGGCTGCGGTCAGTTCAAACATCGTTGTTTCGATGCTGATGGGGGCGGTCTATGGCTACTTCCTTGATTACTGTCGCCGCTTGTTCAAAGTGAGCAGCTACCAGCAGGTAAAAGCCTGACCCTTCTTTTCGCGACTGGCATCGCCAGTCGCGTCTTTAACTGGCTTCGCCAAATAAGCCATGCAAATAACGTTCAAGCGCAACACGCGAACTAAAGCCATGCGGGATACCGTAATGCTCATGACGTTCACCCGCTAAATAGAGCGGAAATTGCTGGTAATGATCGCAAGTTTTAATATCGGAAGCAGGTTCAGCCAGTGTGGAACTACGTTCTTTTAATGTTGGATGAATTATCAGTGCGGTACGTCCCATTCTCGCTTCGCGGTTAACATAGACATAATGTTCCCCACGGCGGTAACCGTATGCTTTCTGGGTTACTACATCGACAGTAAAACCGACTTTCTCAAGTACGCGCGCCACCTCGTCTGGTCGTAAATACATATTTTATCCTCGTTATTATCTACTGCGCGCCTACCTTACCTGATTGCGCATTCCCAACGCTTTCAGAAAAGTCCATAAAGCCGCGATGAATCTCTGTTAAGAAAATTATGGTCTACACTGAAAATTACATCGAATTCTAATGGGGGATCATATGTTTAACAGACCGAACCGCAACGACGTCGATGATGGCGTGCAGGATATTCAGAATGATGTCAATCAATTAGCCGACAGTCTCGAATCTGTATTGAGGTCCTGGGGCAGCGACGCAAAAGGTGAAGCCGAAGCCGCACGCAGTAAAGCTCAGGCTCTACTGAAAGAAACCAGAGCGCGGATGCATGGTCGTACTCGCGTCCAGCAAGCCGCGCGCGATGCAGTTGGCTGCGCAGATTCTTTTGTTCGTGAAAGACCCTGGTGTAGCGTGGGTACAGCAGCTGCGGTAGGTATTTTTATCGGCGCGCTGTTAAGCATACGCAAATCGTAATGCAACAATGATAATAAATACGCGTCTTTGACCCCGAAGCCTGACTTCGGGGTTTTTAACTTAAGGCACCGCGTAATTGTTGTGCCACCTGCTGCGCCATGCTTTCGCTAACGATATTGGTAAACGAGAGAAGCAATCCTCCTTCCCCACTTGAGCAGATACGCCAGTCGCTAAGTGCCTGTACCGCAAGGCCAGCAGCATTGGCTTTACGCGCGTGGACAATATCGTCGCCCACCATGCTGATAACCATCTGGATGCCCCCTTTTTGTGGCACAACCTGGAATCCTTGTTGCGTAAGCGCCTGCTCAATCCACTGCCTACGCTGAGCATAGTGCTGACGCATTTTCTTCAGATGCCGCCAGAAATGCCCCTCGTGAAGAAAGTCTGCCAGTGTGTTCTGCCATAGAACAGGCACTGCACATGGCTCCCGTGACGCCTGTTGGCGGAATTGTGCAATCTGCTCCACCGGCACCACCAGCCACGCACAGCGCAATGCAGGAAATAGCGATTTGCTGAATGTTCCGGCATAAATCACCCGCTGCGGCGCGTCGAGGCTTTTCAGTGCCGGTAATGGCTTACCGTGATAACGGAATTCACTGTCGTAATCGTCTTCAATAATCCACGCCTGCGCACGCTCTGCCCACGCCAACACCTGATGCCTGCGCGCCAGAGAGAGCGCAACACCGAGCGGGCTTTGATGCGCAGGAGTTATCAGAGCAAAACGTGCATCAGGATAATTTTGCATTCCGCTTGCGACATCCAGTCCGTTGTCATCAACAGGCACAGGTAAAATTTCCACACCGTGGCGAGTAACAATCGGGCGAATCAGCGGAAAACCAGGATCTTCCATCCACATCCTGTCTCCCGGTTTCGCCAGCGCGTGCAGAATTAAGGCCATTGAGGCTGCATAACCATGAGTGATAAAGACCTGTTCTGGCTGGCATTCAATCCCGCGTGAGACGCGTAAGTAATCAACAATTGCCTCGCGCAACGCCACCTCACCACAGACATCGCCTAACGCCAAATCAAAGCGCGTCTGGGTACGAAGGCGACGCCCCATCACCCGCGCCCACAGCTCACGCGGAAAGAGATCGAGTGCGGGTAATCCCATCTGGAATGGCAGCGGTTGCTGGCTTTCACCGGCAAAGGCAAGCACATCCACAGCGGATTGTTGGGGATGTATCTGCTCACTGACAAAGGTGCCTGCCTGCCCCCGCCGTACCAGCCATCCTTGTGCCACCAGCTCAGCATAAGCATTTTCGACGGTGGATCGAGACACGCCCAGCTCCTGCGACCAGGTACGACTGGAAGGTAGCCTTGCGCCGGGTTTCAGTTCCCCTTGCTCAATAGCCGTTTTTAACTGACGGGCGATATCCTGATAGCGCGGCATATGGTCTGCTTTTTTAGGTAATTTATGGCTCTCTTTAGCAGTCCATTATAGTGCTACATTGCGGGCGTTAATAAGAGGAGAAACTGTATGACTACATTACGTCAGCCTTACTACGAACTTAGCCCGGCAGTGTATAGCGCGCTGGTGCAGGCCAAAACGGCGCTGGAAAATAGTGCGCTGGATACCACACTGATGGAGTTAGTTTATTTGCGCGTCTCGCAAATCAACGGCTGCGCATTTTGTCTGGAGATGCACAGTAAAGCATTACGCAAATCCAGTGTGCCACAGCACAAGCTGGACGCTCTTGCAGGCTGGCGGGTGAGCCATCATTTTGACGATCGCGAGCGGGCGGCGCTGGCATGGGCGGAATCGGTGACCGATATTGCCCGAACCCATGCAGAAGACGACGTTTATCAACCTCTGCTTGAATATTTCAGCGCAGCAGAGATCAGCGACCTGACTTTTGCCATCGGACTGATGAATTGCTTTAACCGCCTGGCCGTTTCCATGCGGATGTAATTTCCTGATGCCGGGTAATCACCCGGCTATAGAACACAAAACCCCCTACCCCGTTGAGCCACTCAACGGCGGTGAGATTTATCGAAATTTCCCATATCTTGTATGGTTGAATCTTTTTTCAACTACATCTAGTATCCCTGTATCAACAGAGAGACAACCCGACGCGTATCATCGCGCCGTATCTTCATTTTAAACGGAAATACGAATCATGAGCATTACTATTTACACTCGTAACGATTGCGTTCAGTGCCACGCCACCAAACGGGCGATGGAAAACCGGGGCTTTGATTTTGAAATGATTAATGTCGATCGCGTTCCTGAAGCGGCGGAAGCGTTGCGTGCTCAGGGCTTTCGTCAGTTGCCGGTAGTGATTGCAGGCGATCTTAGCTGGTCTGGTTTCCGCCCGGACATGATCAACCGTCTGCATCCAGCGCCACACGCGGCCAGTGCATGAGCCAGCTCGTCTACTTCTCCAGCAGCTCCGAAAATACGCAGCGTTTTATCGAACGTTTAGGGCTACCCGCCGTGCGCATTCCACTCAATGAGCGGGAACGGATCCAGGTAGACGAGCCTTACATCCTGATCGTGCCCTCTTACGGCGGTGGCGGTACGGCTGGCGCTGTGCCACGACAGGTGATTCGCTTTTTAAACGACGAGCATAACCGGGCGTTGCTTCGCGGCGTTATTGCTTCGGGTAATCGCAACTTTGGTGAGGCGTATGGTCGCGCCGGAGATGTAATTGCCCGGAAATGCGGTGTGCCGAGGCTGTACCGCTTTGAACTTATGGGTACGCAAAGCGATATCGAAAACGTTCGTAAAGGAGTAACAGAATTTTGGCAACGACAACCGCAGAATGCCTGACGCAGGAAACGATGGATTACCACGCTCTGAATGCGATGCTTAACCTTTACGATAGCGCAGGCCGCATTCAGTTCGATAAAGACAGCCAGGCCGTTGACGCCTTTATGGCGACGCATGTGCGTCCGAACAGTGTGACCTTCAGTAGCCAGCAGCAGCGCCTGAACTGGCTGGTCAACGAAGGTTACTATGATGAAAGCGTTCTTAATCGCTACTCTCGCGACTTTGTCATTACGCTGTTTGCCCACGCACACACCAGCGGTTTTCGTTTCCAGACATTCCTCGGGGCATGGAAGTTTTACACCAGCTATACGTTGAAGACATTCGACGGTAAACGTTATCTGGAAGATTTTGCCGATCGAGTAACGATGGTGGCGCTGACGCTGGCACAAGGCGATGAGACGCTGGCGTTGCAACTGACCGATGAAATGCTGTCAGGACGCTTTCAGCCAGCCACGCCAACATTCCTCAACTGCGGTAAGCAGCAGCGCGGCGAACTGGTTTCCTGTTTTTTGCTGCGTATTGAAGACAATATGGAGTCGATTGGTCGGGCGGTAAATTCCGCACTGCAACTGTCGAAACGCGGCGGCGGCGTAGCATTTTTGCTGTCGAATCTGCGGGAAGCGGGCGCGCCAATTAAACGTATTGAAAATCAATCTTCTGGCGTAATTCCGGTGATGAAAATGCTGGAAGACGCATTTTCCTATGCCAACCAACTCGGCGCTCGTCAGGGGGCTGGTGCAGTCTATTTACATGCTCATCATCCCGATATTCTGCGTTTTCTCGACACGAAACGGGAAAATGCCGACGAAAAAATCCGCATTAAAACGCTGTCGCTGGGCGTGGTGATCCCGGATATCACCTTCCATCTGGCGAAAGAGAATGCGCAGATGGCACTGTTTTCGCCTTATGACGTTGAGCGGGTTTACGGCAAGCCGTTTGCCGATATTGCCATCAGCGAACACTATGACGAACTGGTTGCCGACGAACGCATCCGCAAAAAATATATCAATGCGCGTGATTTCTTCCTGCGGCTGGCGGAGATCCAGTTTGAATCCGGCTATCCCTACATCATGTATGAAGACACGGTTAACCGTGCTAACCCTATTGCCGGACGCATAAATATGAGCAATCTTTGCTCAGAGATTTTGCAGGTTAACAGCGCCTCAGAGTATGACGAGAATCTCGACTATGCACGCACAGGCCATGATATTTCCTGCAATTTAGGTTCGTTGAATATTGCCCACACCATGGATTCCCCTGACTTTGCCCGCACGATAGAAACAGCCGTGCGCGGTCTGACGGCGGTGTCAGATATGAGTCATATCCGCAGCGTGCCGTCTATTGAGGCCGGAAATGCCGCCTCGCACGCCATCGGGCTGGGGCAGATGAATTTACACGGTTATCTGGCGCGGGAAGGCATCGCCTATGGTTCACCGGAAGCTCTGGATTTCACCAATTTCTATTTCTACACCATCACCTGGCACGCCCTGCGTACTTCAATGTTGCTGGCGCGCGAACGCGGTGAAACCTTTGCCGGGTTCAAACAGTCGCGCTATGCCAGCGGTGAATATTTTAGCCAATATCTGCAAGGTAACTGGCAGCCGAAAACGGCGAAAGTTGGCGAACTGTTTGCTCGTAGCGGTATCACATTACCTACTCGTGAAATGTGGGCAGAGTTACGCGACGACGTGATGCGCTACGGCATCTACAACCAGAACCTCCAGGCGGTGCCACCAACCGGTTCCATCTCTTATATCAACCATGCCACATCGAGTATTCATCCGATTGTGGCGAAAGTGGAGATCCGCAAAGAGGGCAAAACCGGGCGCGTTTACTACCCTGCCCCGTTTATGACGAATGAGAATCTGGCGCTGTATCAGGACGCTTACGAAATCGGCGCGGAAAAGATTATCGACACCTACGCCGAAGCGACACGCCATGTCGATCAGGGGCTGTCGCTGACGCTGTTTTTCCCCGATACCGCCACCACCCGCGATATCAACAAAGCGCAGATTTACGCCTGGCGTAAGGGAATCAAAACGCTCTATTACATTCGCCTGCGTCAGATGGCGCTGGAAGGTACTGAAATTGAAGGCTGCGTCTCCTGCGCGCTCTAAGGATTGCTTATGAAACTCTCACGTATCAGCGCCATCAACTGGAACAAGATTACTGATGATAAAGATCTGGAGGTGTGGAATCGCCTGACCAGTAATTTCTGGCTACCGGAAAAAGTGCCGCTGTCGAACGATATCCCCGCCTGGCAGACATTAAGCGCCGTAGAGCAACAACTGACGATGCGTGTTTTTACTGGCCTGACGCTGCTCGACACGCTGCAAAATGTTATCGGCGCACCCTCGCTGATGCCCGATGCGCTCACGCCCCATGAAGAGGCGGTATTATCGAATATCAGCTTTATGGAAGCGGTTCATGCCCGCTCTTACAGCTCGATTTTCTCGACGTTGTGCCAGACAAAAGATGTCGATGCCGCCTACGCCTGGAGTGAAGAAAACGCGCCGTTGCAGCGAAAAGCACAGATTATTCAGCAACATTATCGCGGCGATAATCCGCTGAAAAAGAAAATCGCCAGTGTCTTTCTGGAATCATTTTTGTTCTACTCCGGCTTCTGGCTGCCGATGTATTTTTCCAGTCGCGGTAAGCTGACCAATACCGCAGACCTGATCCGTCTGATTATCCGCGATGAAGCAGTGCACGGTTATTACATCGGTTATAAATATCAGAAAAACATGGAAAAAACCTCCCAGGCACAACGCGAAGAGTTAAAGAGTTTTGCCTTCGATTTGTTGCTGGAACTCTACGACAACGAACTGCAATACACCGATGAGCTGTACGCCGAAACCCCGTGGGCTGACGATGTAAAAGCGTTTCTCTGCTACAACGCTAATAAAGCATTAATGAATCTGGGGTACGAACCGCTTTTCCCGGCAGAAATGGCGGAAGTGAATCCGGCAATCCTCGCCGCGCTTTCGCCGAATGCCGATGAAAATCACGATTTCTTTTCCGGTTCTGGCTCCTCTTATGTGATGGGAAAAGCGGTCGAAACAGAAGACGAAGACTGGAATTTCTGACACGGTTATTTTAAAAAATATCATCAACCACAGCAGGGAAATAATTTCCATTAAGTAGCTTTTTATCACACAAGTATTTTGTGGTGATCTACACTGATACTCTGTTGCATTATTCGCCTGAAACTACAATATTCAGGAGTTTTTTCGCTATCTATAACAAAAAATATCAACTTTTCTCGATTTGCTCTCAGCCCTTATATCACGGGAAATTCCGGCAATTTGCTCACGTCAATATTCATGCCACATTTGCCCTCAGGGGTTGCCTCAGATTCTCAGTATGTTAGGGTAGAAAAAAGTGACTATTTCCATCGGGTAATATATCGACATAAACAAATAACAGGAATCTTTCTATTGCATGGCAATTAAATTAGAAATTAAAAATCTTTATAAAATATTTGGGGAGCATCCACAGAGAGCTTTCAAATATATCGAACAAGGACTTTCAAAAGAACAAATTCTGGAAAAAACAGGGCTATCGCTTGGCGTAAAAGACGCCAGTCTGGCCATTGAAGAAGGCGAGATATTTGTCATCATGGGATTATCCGGTTCGGGTAAATCCACAATGGTACGCCTTCTCAATCGCCTGATTGAACCCACCCGTGGACAAGTACTAATTGACGGTGTGGATATTGCCAAAATATCCGACGCCGAACTCCGTGAGGTGCGCAGAAAAAAGATTGCGATGGTCTTCCAGTCCTTTGCCTTAATGCCGCATATGACCGTGCTGGACAATACTGCGTTTGGTATGGAATTGGCCGGAATTAATGCCGAAGAACGCCGGGAAAAAGCCATTGATGCACTGCGTCAGGTCGGGCTGGAAAATTATGCCCACAGCTACCCGGATGAACTCTCTGGCGGGATGCGTCAACGTGTGGGATTAGCCCGCGCGTTAGCCATCAATCCGGATATTTTATTAATGGACGAAGCCTTCTCGGCGCTCGATCCACTAATTCGCACCGAGATGCAGGATGAGCTGGTAAAATTACAGGCGAAACATCAGCGCACCATTGTATTTATTTCTCACGATCTCGACGAAGCTATGCGTATTGGCGACAGAATTGCCATTATGCAAAATGGTGAAGTCGTTCAGGTCGGTACACCGGATGAAATTCTCAATAATCCGGCGAATGATTATGTCCGTACCTTCTTCCGTGGTGTTGATATTAGCCAGGTGTTCAGCGCAAAAGATATTGCCCGCCGCAGCCCTAATGGCTTAATTCGTAAAACGCCCGGTTTCGGCCCGCGTTCGGCACTGAAATTATTGCAGGATGAAGACCGCGAATATGGTTACGTCATCGAACGCGGTAATAAGTTTGTCGGCGCAGTCTCTATCGATTCGTTAAAAGCAGCATTAACACAGCAGCAAGGTCTTGATGCGGCGCTGATTGATGCGCCGTTAGCGGTCGATGCGCAAACGCCTCTTAGCGAGTTGCTCTCTCATGTCGGACAGGCGCCCTGTGCGGTGCCCGTGGTCGACGAGGACCAACAGTATGTCGGCATCATTTCGAAAGGAATGTTGCTGCGCGCTTTAGATCGTGAGGGGGTAAACAATGGCTGATCAAAACAATCCGTGGGATACCACGCCAGCGGCGGACAGCGCCGCACAATCCGCAGACGCCTGGGGTACACCGGCTCCTGCACCAACTGATGGCGGTGGCGCTGACTGGCTGACCAGTACGCCTGCGCCAAACGTCGAGCATTTTAATATTCTCGATCCGTTCCATAAGACGCTGATCCCGCTCGACAGTTGGGTAACCGAAGGGATCGACTGGGTAGTCACCCATTTCCGTCCCCTCTTCCAGGGCGTGCGTGTTCCGGTGGATTACATCCTCAACGGTTTCCAGCAACTGCTGCTGGGTATGCCCGCACCTGTGGCGATTATCGTTTTCGCTCTAATCGCCTGGCAGATTTCCGGCGTCGGTATGGGCGTTGCGGCATTAGTTTCACTGATTGCTATCGGCGCGATTGGCGCATGGTCGCAAGCAATGGTCACCCTGGCGCTGGTATTAACCGCCCTGCTGTTCTGTATCGTCATTGGTCTGCCGCTGGGGATCTGGCTGGCGAGAAGTCCGCGAGCAGCGAAAATAATCCGTCCACTGCTTGATGCCATGCAGACTACGCCCGCGTTTGTTTATCTGGTGCCAATCGTCATGCTGTTTGGTATCGGCAACGTGCCGGGCGTAGTGGTGACCATCATCTTTGCTCTGCCGCCGATTATCCGTCTGACCATTCTGGGGATTAATCAGGTTCCGGCGGATCTGATTGAAGCCTCGCGCTCATTCGGTGCCAGCCCGCGCCAGATGCTGTTCAAAGTTCAGTTACCGCTGGCGATGCCGACCATTATGGCGGGCGTCAACCAGACGCTGATGCTGGCGCTTTCTATGGTGGTCATTGCCTCGATGATTGCCGTCGGTGGGCTGGGTCAGATGGTTCTGCGCGGTATCGGTCGTCTGGATATGGGGCTTGCCACCGTTGGCGGCGTCGGGATTGTGATCCTCGCCATTATCCTCGATCGCCTGACGCAGGCCGTTGGGCGCGACTCACGCAGTCGCGGCAACCGTCGCTGGTACACCACTGGCCCTGTTGGTCTGCTGACCCGCCCATTCATTAAGTAACTCTGCACTTGCCCGGTGACGCCGGGCATTATCACCCTGCCAAAAAAAGGAATAACAATGCGACATAGCGTACTTTTTGCGACAGCGTTTGCCACGCTTATCTCTACACAAACTTTTGCTGCCGATCTGCCGGGCAAAGGCATTACCGTTAATCCGGTTCAAAGCACCATCACTGAAGAAACTTTCCAGACGCTGCTGGTCAGCCGTGCGCTGGAGAAATTAGGTTATACCGTCAATAAACCCAGCGAAGTGGATTACAACGTTGGCTACACCTCGCTTGCTTCCGGCGATGCGACCTTTACCGCAGTGAACTGGACGCCGCTGCATGACAACATGTACGAAGCTGCCGGTGGCGATAAGAAATTTTATCGTGAAGGGGTATTTGTTAACGGCGCGGCACAGGGTTACCTGATCGATAAGAAAACCGCCGACCAGTACAAAATCACCAACATCGCACAATTGAAAGATCCGAAGATCGCCAAACTGTTTGATACCAATGGCGATGGCAAAGCGGATTTAACCGGCTGTAACCCCGGCTGGGGCTGCGAAGGTGCCATTAATCACCAGCTTGCTGCGTATGAACTGACCAACACCGTGACGCATAATCAGGGGAACTACGCAGCGATGATGGCCGACACCATCAGTCGCTACAAAGAGGGCAAACCGGTGTTTTATTACACCTGGACGCCGTACTGGGTGAGTAATGAGCTGAAGCCAGGGAAAGATGTGGTCTGGTTGCAGGTGCCGTTCTCCGCACTGCCGGGCGATAAAAATGCTGACACTAAACTGCCGAATGGCGCAAATTACGGCTTCCCGGTCAGCACCATGCATATCGTTGCCAACAAAGCCTGGGCCGAGAAAAACCCGGCGGCAGCGAAACTGTTTGCCATTATGCAGTTACCGGTTGCGGACATTAACGCCCAGAACGCCATTATGCATGACGGCAAGGCCTCAGAAGGCGATATTCAGGGTCACGTTGATGGCTGGATCAAAGCCCACCAGCAGCAGTTCGATGGCTGGGTAAATGAGGCGCTGGCAGCGCAGAAGTAATTTTTATTCGGGCGGATAAGGCGTTTTCGCCGCATCCGCCTTCTGTGCACAATGCCTGATGCGACGCTGGCGTCGTCTTATCATGCCTACAAATCACACCGCACATTTCAACAATCAATCTTTCACCCCACATCCATAAACATCCGCTATTATTGCTTTTCAGACTAATCATCACCTGATAAACAACAATAATGACTAAACCCAATCACGAGCTTAGCCCGGCGCTGATCGTGCTGATGTCGATCGCCACCGGTCTGGCGGTCGCCAGCAACTATTACGCCCAGCCATTGCTCGACACCATCGCGCGTAACTTTTCCCTTTCTGCCAGTTCGGCGGGCTTTATTGTCACCGCCGCGCAGCTAGGTTATGCCGCCGGTCTGCTATTTCTAGTTCCACTGGGTGATATGTTTGAACGCCGCAGGCTGATCGTCTCAATGACCTTACTGGCAGCCGGTGGCATGTTAATCACTGCCAGCAGTCAGTCACTGGCGATGATGATCCTCGGTACGGCATTAACGGGTTTATTCTCGGTCGTGGCACAAATTCTGGTTCCGCTGGCGGCAACACTGGCCTCACCAGAAAAACGCGGCAAGGTGGTTGGCACTATTATGAGCGGCCTGCTACTGGGCATTTTGCTGGCGCGTACCGTTGCCGGGTTGCTGGCAAATCTCGGCGGCTGGCGCACCGTTTTCTGGGTCGCAGCAGTATTAATGGCGCTAATGGCGCTGGCGTTGTGGCGCGGCCTGCCGCAGATGAAATCTGAGACGCACCTCAACTACCCACAGTTGTTAGGTTCCGTTTTCAGCATGTTTATCAGCGATAAGATCCTGCGCACCCGCGCGGTGCTGGGCTGCCTGACCTTTGCTAACTTCAGCATTCTGTGGACATCAATGGCCTTTTTGCTTGCCGCACCGCCTTTTAACTACAGCGATGGAACGATTGGTCTGTTTGGCCTTGCAGGAGCCGCTGGGGCGCTGGGCGCACGTCCGGCAGGTGGTTTTGCCGATAAGGGTCAATCGCACCTGACAACAACTTTCGGCCTACTGCTGCTGTTGCTCTCATGGCTGGCGATCTGGTTTGGTCACACTTCCGTGCTGGCGCTGATTATCGGCATCCTGGTACTGGATCTCACCGTACAGGGCGTGCATATCACCAATCAAACCGTGATTTATCGTATTTATCCTGATGCACGTAATCGTCTGACCGCAGGCTATATGACCAGTTACTTTATTGGCGGTGCCGCCGGTTCACTGATTTCGGCCTCTGCCTGGCAACATGCCGGTTGGGCTGGCGTTTGTCTGGCTGGTGCGACGATTGCCCTGGTTAATCTGTTAGTCTGGTGGCGAGGTTTTCATCGTCAGGAAGCCGCTATTTAGACAATCAGCAACCGTTTTCGTGGCTTTACACTTATAAGGGTGTTAAGAAGCCCATCAGTCTGATAAGGTTAAGATATTCATTCAGTCTATTTATAATTTTAACAGTCGTTAAGCGTACACTCTATGGTAAGCCCTACTCCTCTGCCTGCTTCTGGTTCGGCGACCTTCATGGAAGGATGCAAAGACAGTTTACCGATTGTTATTAGTTATATTCCGGTGGCCTTTGCTTTCGGTCTGAATGCGACCCGTCTGGGATTCTCTCCTCTCGAAAGCGTTTTTTTCTCCTGCATCATTTATGCAGGCGCGAGTCAGTTCGTCATTACCACGATGCTGGCAGCCGGGAGTAGTTTATGGGTCGCTGCGCTGACCGTCATGGCAATGGATGTTCGCCATGTTCTGTATGGCCCATCGTTGCGTAGCCGCATTGTTCAGCGTCTGCAAAAATCGAAAACTGCATTGTGGACGTTTGGCCTGACGGATGAAGTTTTTGCCGCAGCAACGGCAAAGCTGGTGCGCAATAATCGCCGCTGGAGCGAGAACTGGATGATTGGCATTGCCTTCAGTTCATGGTCATCGTGGGTATTTGGTACGGTTATAGGGGCATTCTCCGGCAGCGGTTTGCTGCAAGGTTATCCAGCCGTTGAAGCAGCATTAGGCTTTATGCTACCGGCGCTCTTTATGAGTTTTCTGCTCGCCTCTTTCCAGCGCAAACAATCCCTTTGCGTTACCGCAGCGTTAATCGGCGCCCTTGCGGGCGTAACGCTATTTTCTATCCCCGTCGCCATTCTGGCAGGCATTGTCTGTGGCTGCCTCACTGCGCTAATTCAGGCATTCTGGCAAGGAGCGCCCGATGAGCTATGAGGTTCTGCTGCTTGGGTTACTGGTTGGCGCGGTTAATTACTGCTTTCGCTATTTGCCGCTGCGCCTGCGTGTGGGTAATGCCCGCCCAACCAAACGTGGTGCGGTGGGTATTTTGCTCGACACCATTGGCATAGCCTCGATTTGTGCTCTGCTGGTTGTCTCTACCGCACCAGAAGTGATGCACGATACACGTCGTTTCGTGCCCACGCTGGTCGGCTTTGCGGTACTGGGTGCCAGTTTCTATAAAACACGCAGCATTATCGTCCCGACACTGCTAAGTGCGCTGGCCTACGGGCTCGCCTGGAAAGTGATGGCGATTATATAACCCACAAGAATCATTTTTCTAAAACAATACATTTACTTTATTTGTCACTGTCGTTACTATATCGGCTGAAATTAATGAGGTCATACCCAAATGGATAGTTCGTTTACGCCCATTGAACAAATGCTAAAATTTCGCGCCAGCCGCCACGAAGATTTTCCTTACCAGGAAATCCTTCTGACCCGTCTTTGTATGCATATGCAGAGCAAGCTGCTGGAGAACCGCAATAAAATGCTGAAGGCTCAGGGGATTAACGAGACGTTGTTTATGGCGTTGATTACGCTGGAGTCTCAGGAAAACCACAGTATTCAGCCTTCTGAATTAAGTTGTGCTCTTGGATCATCCCGTACCAATGCGACGCGTATTGCCGATGAACTGGAAAAACGCGGTTGGATCGAGCGTCGTGAAAGCGATAACGATCGCCGCTGTCTGCATCTGCAATTAACGGAAAAAGGTCACGAGTTTTTGCGCGAGGTTTTACCGCCGCAGCATAACTGCCTGCATCAACTCTGGTCCGCACTCAGCACTAGCGAAAAAGATCAGCTTGAGCAAATCACCCGCAAGTTGCTCTCCCGTCTCGACCAGATGGAACAAGACGGCATGGTCCTCGAAGCGATGAGCTAACGCGTCATCTCGCTCAAAAATCCAGATTTATAAAAGAAAAACTGACCGGCCAGCATCGCAACGTGCTGGCCTTTTTGGCAAGCAGGTCGGCTCAGCCGATGAGTTAAGAAGATCGTGGAGAACAATATGAGCGCAAATGCGGAGACTCAAAACCCGCAGCAACCGGTAAAGAAGAGCGGCAAACGTAAGCGTCTGCTCCTCCTTCTCACCTTGCTCTTTATCATTATTGCCGTAGCGATAGGAATTTATTGGTTTTTGGTACTGCGTCATTTTGAAGAGACCGATGACGCATACGTGGCAGGGAATCAGATTCAAATTATGTCTCAGGTGTCAGGCAGCGTGACGAAAGTCTGGGCCGATAACACCGATTTTGTAAAAGAAGGCGATGTGCTGGTCACTCTCGACCCGACTGATGCTCGCCAGGCGTTTGAAAAAGCCAAAACTGCACTGGCTTCCAGCGTTCGTCAAACCCACCAGCTGATGATTAACAGCAAGCAGTTGCAGGCGAATATTGAGGTGCAGAAAATCGCCCTCGCTAAAGCACAGAGCGACTACAACCGCCGTGTGCCGCTGGGCAATGCCAACCTGATTGGTCGTGAAGAACTGCAACACGCCCGCGATGCCGTCACCAGCGCCCAGGCGCAACTGGATGTCGCCATTCAACAATACAATGCTAATCAGGCGATGATTCTGGGAACTAAACTGGAAGATCAGCCTGCCGTGCAACAGGCCGCAACTGAAGTACGTAATGCCTGGCTGGCGCTGGAACGTACCCGTATTGTCAGCCCAATGACCGGTTATGTCTCCCGCCGAGCCGTACAGCCTGGTGCGCAAATTAGCCCAACAACGCCGCTGATGGCGGTCGTTCCGGCGACCAATATGTGGGTGGATGCCAACTTTAAAGAGACGCAGATTGCCAATATGCGCATCGGTCAGCCGGTCACTATTACCACTGATATTTACGGCGATGATGTGAAATACACCGGTAAAGTGGTCGGTCTGGATATGGGTACGGGTAGCGCGTTCTCGCTGCTTCCGGCGCAAAACGCCACCGGTAACTGGATCAAAGTCGTTCAGCGTCTGCCTGTTCGTATTGAACTGGATCAGAAACAGCTGGAGCAATACCCACTGCGCATCGGTTTGTCCACGCTGGTGAGTGTCAATACCACTAACCGTGACGGTCAGGTACTGGCAAACAAAGTACGTTCTATGCCGGTAGCGGTAAGCACTGCGCGTGAAATCAGCCTGGCACCTGTCAATAAACTGATCGACGATATCGTAAAAGCTAACGCTGGCTAATCCAGAGGTGCGTGTGATGCAACAGCAAAAACCGCTGGAAGGCGCGCAACTGGTCATTATGACCATTGCGCTGTCACTGGCGACATTCATGCAGGTGCTGGACTCCACCATTGCTAACGTGGCGATCCCTACTATCGCCGGAAACCTGGGCTCATCGCTCAGCCAGGGAACGTGGGTGATCACCTCCTTCGGGGTGGCAAACGCCATCTCGATCCCCCTTACCGGCTGGCTGGCAAAGCGCGTCGGGGAAGTGAAGCTGTTCCTCTGGTCAACCATCGCCTTTGCTATTGCTTCGTGGGCGTGTGGTGTCTCCAGCAGCCTGAATATGCTGATCTTCTTCCGCGTGATTCAGGGGATTGTCGCCGGGCCGTTAATCCCGCTTTCGCAAAGTCTATTACTGAATAACTACCCGCCTGCCAAACGCTCGATCGCGCTGGCGTTGTGGTCGATGACGGTAATTGTCGCGCCAATTTGCGGCCCAATCCTCGGCGGTTATATCAGTGACAATTACCACTGGGGCTGGATATTCTTCATCAACGTGCCAATTGGCGTGGCGGTGGTGTTGATGACACTGCAAACCCTGCGCGGACGCGAAACCCGCACAGAAAGGCGGCGAATTGATGCTGTGGGGCTGGCACTGCTGGTGATTGGTATCGGCAGTCTGCAGATTATGCTCGACCGGGGTAAAGAGCTGGACTGGTTCTCATCACAGGAAATTATCGTCCTCACCGTGGTGGCAGTGGTGGCTATCAGCTTCCTCATTGTCTGGGAGCTGACCGACGATAACCCGATAGTCGATCTGTCACTGTTTAAGTCGCGCAACTTCACTATTGGCTGCTTGTGTATCAGCCTCGCGTATATGCTCTACTTCGGCGCTATTGTTCTGTTGCCGCAGTTGTTGCAGGAGGTATACGGCTACACGGCAACCTGGGCAGGGCTGGCGTCTGCGCCGGTAGGGATTATTCCGGTGATCCTGTCGCCGATTATTGGTCGTTTTGCGCATAAACTGGATATGCGTCGGCTGGTAACCTTCAGCTTTATTATGTATGCCGTTTGCTTTTACTGGCGTGCTTATACTTTTGAACCGGGTATGGATTTTGGTGCATCGGCCTGGCCGCAGTTTATCCAGGGCTTCGCGGTGGCCTGCTTCTTTATGCCGCTGACCACCATTACGCTCTCTGGTTTGCCACCGGAACGACTGGCAGCGGCGTCGAGTCTCTCCAACTTTACGCGAACGCTGGCGGGTTCTATCGGCACGTCCATTACGACGACTATGTGGACTAACCGCGAGTCGCTGCACCATGCGCAGTTGACCGAATCAGTGAACCCATATAACCCGAACGCCCAGGCGATGTACCATCAACTGGAAGGACTGGGAATGACGCAACAGCAGGCTTCCGGCTGGATTGCCCAGCAGATCACCAATCAGGGGCTGATTATTTCCGCCAATGAGATCTTCTGGATGTCAGCCGGGATATTCCTCGTCCTGCTGGGGCTGGTGTGGTTTGCCAGGCCGCCATTTGGTGCAGGTGGTGGCGGAGGCGGTGCGCACTAACGTTGTCAAAGGGAGCTGCGGCTCCCTTTTTCTTTGCTTATTCTGTAAACGTTTTTTATCAGCGCCAAATGATGCCATTATTCAGGATTGCTTAATAAACAGTTGAGTAATCAGGAAAAATAGACAGAAAAATAAAACATATTTATATCTTTCCTAATAATGGTGTATTTTATCTCATATTTTGAATACATTTCATCGATGTACGACAACTATATTTTTTGATAAAAATCCTGGTGTTTTTCATCTCTAAAAAGATGTGTAAACAATAAACATGAAACTAATTCATTACTATTATTAAATTCAAAACAAATCGACAACAAACATCTCGATGATTTTTCTCATTTTTCTTTTTATCATTTTTTACCAATTAAGATATTTAAAGATTTTTACTACAGAAGACTATGCAACTTATTTTTCAGCGCAACGCCTAAACCATCAAAATAAATTAATATCAAATTAATCATAAGTTAAACTGATTTATAAACATTGGTTTCACGCACTACTCTTCATTTGATAGAACAGTAACCTGTTCCAAAGACGTTAAAATCTATTTTTTTACGTAGTTACTGTGAGTTGATTATTTATCTAAAATTAAATCATAAGGATGAGAAGGAACTTTATGAATATCAAAAAGCATCCCTTGTCAACGCTGGCAATAGCTATTTCGACCGTGTTATCAATACCAGTTTCCCAGGCATGGACACCACCAACCACTATCAACAGCGATGTGACAATCAATAATAATGATGTCGTAACCTTATCTTCATCAGAAAATAACTCACCAGTATGGGATCAATTTCGTTATCTTAATGTTGGAACAACAAGTGAAGGAACGTTGAATATAGATGGGCGGGATCTGACTACTTCTAAAATCGTCATAGGTAATGCGACGTCAGGGACAATAAAATTAGAAAATAACTCTCATCTGACACTTAGCCATGCGTCGCCTAACCAACGTGATATTTATTTAGGAACCAATGGCGGCTCAGGAACCTTAATGGTCCTTAGCGGCAGTACTATCACCGATTTAAATGAATTCAGAATTGGTGAATTTAATTACCAGGCGCAGGGACAGGTCGTTATTGACGGTGAGGGGTCATCCGTTGCCGCACGGTATGTGATGGTAGGCGATCAGGGGACGGGTAAACTCGAAATCACTCATGGCGGTCATCTTACCTCATCGGTTGATATGATCATTGGCTTTAATGGAAATATGGAGAATTTTCAGGGAACGGGATACGGCGAAACCCTGGTTGATGGTGACAATTCTTCATTAGCCGTGAATGAGTTTATCTCCCTTGGGGGATTGGGCTCATTGCTGAACGATGCAAAAGGTATTCTTACCGTTAGTAATAATGCCACGGTCAGCGCGAATCAATTTATCTGGCTTGGAATGGACGAAACCAGCACCGGTATTCTAAACATTGGTGGAGCGCAGGGAGAAGCCGAACAGAAAGCGGGAACAATCAAGACGCCGATTATCCATATGGGAAGCGATGTCGGGAATAGTACTGCCCAGATTAATTTCAACCATTCCAGCGAAGATTTTATCCTGGCGGCAGATATCGTTGGCAAAGGCGAGGTTAACCAGGCGGGTTCCGGAGTCACTACTTTAACTGGCGCAAATACTTATTCTGGTCAAACAAATATTAGTAAAGGCACCCTGCGCGCCGGTATCAACGATACCTTTAGCCCGAACTCCAGTTATGCCGTCTCCAGTGGAGGAAATATCGATTTAGACGGTTTTTCACAAACCTTAAATGCGCTGGATTTGGCAGGTACGGCAACGCTATCATCCTCAAAAAATGGCAACAATTTGACGCCTGCCACACTCACCATCAATGGCAATTACACCGCTAATAACGGTTTGTTAGTTATGCGTACCGAACTCGGCGATGATAATTCCACGACCGATAAATTAATTGTAAAAGGCAACACGTCTGGTCATACCCGTGTGAGTGTTCACAATGCCGGTGGTCAGGGCGCCGATACGCTTGAAGGTATCCGCATTGTTGAAATAACGGGGGCATCTGAGGGGACGTTTAGTAAAGAAGGCCGTATTGTTGCCGGAGCCTATGATTATAACGTGACGAAAAGTGACGATCAGAACTGGTACTTAACCAGTGAAACCCCACTTATACCACCTGTTGACCCTGTAATTCCCGATACACCTTCACCTTACACGCCTTCGCCTTACACACCCGCTTCACCTGAACCGCAGCCGGAAAGAAAGCATCAGTATCGCCCGGAGATTGGCAGCTATCTGGCCAATATTCAGGCGGCAAATACGCTGTTTAATACCCGACTGCATGACCGTCTGGGGGAAACACAATACACCGACCTGCTGACCGGCGAGCAGAAAGTGACCAGCCTGTGGTTACGTAACATTGGCGGGCATAACCGCTTTAAGGATCGCTCGGATGAACTGAACACCCAGAGCAACCGTTATGTTCTGCAACTTGGCGGCGATATTACGCAATGGAGCAGTAATGCTCTCGATCGCTGGCATCTCGGCCTGATGGCTGGCTATGCCAACAGTAAGAGTCACACACATTCCAACCTGACCGGGTACAACTCACGCGGGCAAATCGACGGCTACAGTGTTGGCGTGTATGGCACCTGGTACGCTAACGAAGCAGATAAAACAGGGACTTATGTTGATAGCTGGTTGCTCTATAACTGGTTTGATAACACCGTTTCCGGTGAGTATCTGCCCAGTGAAAAATATCACTCTGACGGTATCACCGCCGCCATTGAAGCGGGTTATACCTTCCGTCTTGGTGAAAGCTCAGATGCCCGCACCAGCTACTGGTTGCAGCCTAAAATGCAACTGACGTGGATGGATGTGAAGGCAGACAATCATACTGAAGACAATGGCACTCTGGTTGAGGACAGCACCGAAGGTAACCTGCAAACGCGTCTGGGGGTGAAAGCGTACCTGCAAGGTCATAATGCTATTGATGATCATAAAGCGCGTTCCTTCCAGCCTTTCGTGGAAACCAACTGGATTTATAACTCCCGCAATTACAGCGTGAAGATGGATGGCATCAGCGATGAAATCATCGGCACGCGTAACATCGGCGAGTTAAAAGTTGGGGTGGAAGGTCAGCTTAATCCGCGTCTGCAACTGTGGGGCAACGTCGCCCAGCAGTTGGGGGACAATGGTTACAGCGATACCCAGGGAATGCTGGGCATGAAATATCTCTTTTAATGCCACTTTGCCGCCCGTCACGTACGGGTGGCGCACATCAGGCAAGCCGGACAGTGATATCACCGCCCGGCTTCTTCTGCTTAAACGGACTAGATGTGCAGTTCCTGCAACTTCTCTTTCGGCAGCGCCAGCTCCTCGTTGCTGTTGATACGCACGTCGCGTTCCAGAATGTTACGTGCAATATCCTGTGCTTCCTGCAATGAGTGCATCTGGAAAGTACCGCACTGGTAGACATTCAGTTCCGGGATCTGATTTTGATCCTTCACTTTCAGCACATCTTCCATTGCCGCCTTCCAGGCATCAGCAACACGTTGCTCATCTGGCGTACCAATCAGACTCATATAGAAACCGGTGCGGCAACCCATTGGTGAGATATCAATAATCTCAACGCCGTTGCCGTTAAGATGGTTGCGCATAAAACCAGCAAACAGATGCTCCAGGGTATGGATACCTTTTTCTGGCATTACTTCTTTGTTCGGCACGCAGAAACGCAGATCGAACACGGTGATTGCATCGCCATGCGGGGTGTTCATTGTTTTCGCCACCCGAACTGCAGGCGCTTCCATCCGGGTATGATCGACTGTGAAGCTATCTAACAACGGCATTTAGCCACCTCCGGTAATTTTTTTTAAAATATTCTGAACTCTTTGTTCCCAGGCGAGTCTGAGTATATGAAAGACGCGCATTTGTTATCATCATCCCTGAATTCAGAGATGAAATTTTGGCCACTCACGAGTGGCCTTTTTCTTTTCTGTCAGCTGTGTTTTTCCAGCCACACCTTGAACGACTCGGTATCTGCGGCTTCCATTTCCTGCTGACGGCGTTTAGACGCTTCGCGCTCGGCAATAAAATCGTCTTCACGCAGAATTTCCAGCGGCTCTTCACGTAACAAATTGCGATAAGCCTCACCGAACGCTTTGCCAGTTCCGCCAATGCCAGTATCAATCATAGACCGTAAGATACGGGCGGAGAAAGTCAGATCGGGATTATCAAAGCAGGCCACCAGTTCATCACACACTTTCTGATACGCTTCGCCGCCGTTAATGCTGTCCAGCGTTTGCGCGACGCGCTTCAGATCGCGGAACAGATCTTTGCCCACCTGCGGCAACGGGAATTGCGCAGTTTCACAGCCAATTCCCAGCGTCAGCCCCGGCTTACGTCCTTCGAGGATCACCCGGTTCCAGTTGACGCGTGTACAGGCAAGTTCACTACTGCTCATTTCCGGCGCATCAGCCAGCGCACACCAGACCATAAACAGGTCGAGGAAACGCACCTGCTGCTCATCAACACCAATCGGCGAGAATGGGTTGATATCCAGCGAACGCACTTCGATATATTCAATGCCGCCGCGTAACAGCGCATCAGAAGGCGACTCGCCGCTGCGAGTAACGCGTTTCGGACGAATCGGCGCATACAGCTCGTTTTCAATCTGCAGCACGTTGCTGTTGATTTGCAGCCGCTTGCCGTCTTTCTCAAGACCAATCTTCGCGTACTCTTCCGACGGCGTTTTAATTGCCCGCTTCAGACCCGCTACATACTCGTAGAGATCATTAAAAGTAATACCAAGATTACTTTGCGATTTATTGGTATAGCCCAGATCGCTCAAGCGTAGCGATGTCGCATACGGCAGGTAATACATGCCGCATTCGGTTTTCTCAAACGGCAGAGACGTCGGTTTACCTTGCAGGAAAGAAGAACAAATTGCCGGAGAAGCACCAAACAGGTACGGGATCACCCAACCGAAGCGATAGTAGTTACGAATAGCGCGGAAGTAGCCCGCAGAGATTTTCTCTTTGGCGTCGGCGCCCGAGATATCACCACACTGCGCCTGCCAGAATGCCATTGGTAACGAGAAGTTGTAGTGTACGCCGGAGATGGTTTGCATCAGCGCGCCATAGCGATTTTTCAGCCCTTCACGGTACAGCGTTTTAAAGCGCCCTGTATTGGAAGTGCCATACTGCGCCAGTTCGATATCCTGACCTTCCGCGATGTAACATGGCATACTTAACGGCCACATCCGCTCATCGCCAATATTACGTGCGGTATAGCGATGCAAATCGCGCATAAAGGCCAGCATATGCTCAATATCGCCATCGACCGGCGTAATGAACTCCAGCAACGCTTCGGCAAAATCGGTGGTGATCCATTTATGCGTCAGTGCGGAACCTAATGCTTCAGGATGACCGGTTGTTGCCAGAGTGCCATCTGGATTAACACGCAAAGTTTCGCGCTCAAGACCACGCTGTATCCCCTTTAATGCCTGAGGATGTTTTTCCAGCCAGGCCAGCGCCTGTGATACGTCCGGGATCAAATTGACCTCCCGCCTGTCAAAATCGTTTTAATTAGCATAACTGTAATGGTGGCCATGTGTGCAGGCCTACAATTAGTGCCACCACATCATGCCCTGAACGGTGGCTGCTGCAACCGCAACATAGCGCAACGCTTTACCAAGGCACAAAAAAAAGATTACTGGTCCCCACGAGATGCGCATCCATCCCGCTAACAGACACAGTAAGTCGCCAATCACTGGCATCCAGCTTAATAAGAGTGTGACTGCGCCATAGCGTTTCAGCCAGCCAATGGCTTTTTCTTGCCAGCGCGATCTTTTGCGCAATGGAAAGAAACGCCCAAGGATAACGTTAGTTAACCCTCCAAGGCTATTACCCATTGTTGCTGTTAATACTAAAACCCAGGGATGACTCACCCCAGAAAGTAACATTGCGACCAGCACAACTTCCGAATTGCCGGGTAATAGTGTAGCGCTGAGAAAACTACTGGCAAACAACGAGAAGAGCGACAGCGACTCACTCACAGCAAGCGAACATCCACGGCGTCCATCCCTGCGGCGCGAGCGGCCTGTATACCAAAATCGGCATCTTCAAAGACAACGCAATGCGTTGGTTGCACGCCCATACGCTGCGCACACAGCAAAAACGTGTCTGGTGCAGGTTTATGGTGTTTGACGTGATCGGCAGCAATGACTACATCGAAATAACGACGTAATCCGAGGTGCGTTAGCAGCGCCTCAGCGATGGCGCTTTCACTCCCCGTACCGACAGCCATTGGGCGACGACCGTGCCAGCTTTTCACCACTTCAACAAGGGGAAGCGGTTCGACGCTATCGAGCAACATGCTTCTTACGGCATCGGTTTTCTCGCGGGCTAATGCATGGGGATCGAGATCGGCCTGATTCAGCTCAATGATCGCCTGGGCTATACGCCAGGTGGGCGAGCCATTAAGCGCAATCATGGCCTGTACATCGTACTGAAGACCGTAGCGTCCTAATACTTCACGCCACGCTTTACGGTGCGTGGGTTCTGTATCCAGGATTGTGCCATCCATATCAAAAATTAAACCTGCATAACGCTCGTACATTGTCTTCTCGCAAGTCGAAAAATATGACGCTACTTTAGCGTAATTGCTTGATTTTGTCGCCGATGCGAAGGGGAAGATTATTCAGGATATGGATAAAATAGTTATTTAGAAATGAGATGTTTTTGGAGGAAATTTTTGGAGAATATGGTGCATCCGGGAGGATGACTCACTGGCGTTCGCCCTTCGGGCCGTTGCTAGCGCAACGTTATCCTCCCTGCTGCCTGCGGTTAATACCGCTATCTCTTCGATACCTTCATTGCTGAAGGTTACGGAGAATATGGTGCATCCGGGAGGATTCGAACCTCCGACCGCTCGGTTCGTAGCCGAGTACTCTATCCAGCTGAGCTACGGATGCATCGGGAAAATTTATTT
>NZ_KE136726.1:63794-64021 GCF_000407925.1 Escherichia sp. KTE31
ATGGTGCATCCGGGAGGATTCGAACCTCCGACCGCTCGGTTCGTAGCCGAGTACTCTATCCAGCTGAGCTACGGATGCATCGGGAAAATTTATTTTACTGCTGATATTGATACCGCTGCTAAAGCCATATCAAATAAGAAATGGTGCATCCGGGAGGATTCGAACCTCCGACCGCTCGGTTCGTAGCCGAGTACTCTATCCAGCTGAGCTACGGATGCATCGGGAAA